>JBDRNJ010000064.1:0-136748 GCA_043811375.1 bacterium
CCGACCCTGGCGACGGCGGTTGGAGACGATGAGTCCGAAACACCGCAGAGTTTCCACCTGTCGCAGAATTACCCCAACCCTTTCAATCCGGTGACCACCATCGACTACTCGCTCTCAGAGCGCAGCCACGTGGAGATCGCCATATTCAATCTACTGGGGCAGAAAGTCCGGACGGTAGTCGACCAGTCGAAACAGGCCGGTCAGTACCAGACGGAGTGGGACGGTCGCGACGAGTCCGGCCAACCGGTAGCATCGGGTGTCTATTTCTCAAGCATGAAAACCGGCAACTCAGTAACATCGCGGAAGATGTTGCTGTTGAAATAAGCCAAGCAATCAACTCCCCGGTCATTCGGTCGGGGAGTTGAGCGGCAAGCCGCCTTTAATTCTGTGTGGGGCGTATTTTGAGAGTGGCGTCAGGCGACTCTGCCTGACGCGTTTCTCGTACAAGTTAGTCTTATGTCCCGTGCGCGGCGTTCGTCCTCGTGCGCCGCATCAATCGACAATGGGGCAGACGGGGACATCTGCCGCCCACGATGCGTCGATGGTACAGCGTGGGAGAGTAGAAAGCCGCCGGAGTCAGTTGGTCAGCACCATCCGGTATCGAGCCTGGTTTTCCCTGACTTTGGTTAACGCGGCGTTGACCCGGTCCATAGGAGTGGCTTCGGTTTTAGCCATGATGCCGTGACGGGCGGCCAGTTCAAGCATTTCTCTAATGCCCGATCTGCTGCCGATGACACTGCCGCAAACGGACTTCTGCCCCACCAGCAGCGGAAAAGCCGGCAAGCGAATGGGGGTTGGCGGCGCACCTACAAAGCACAGCGTGCCGTTGGGTCGCAGGATATCCAGGTAGCGCGCCCAGTCGAGTCCGGCAAAGACTGTATTGATAATGAAATCCTGAGTACCGATCATTTTCTCCAACTCGCCTTTTTCTTTGCTGGCGACAAAGTGGTGAGCACCAAAACTCTCGGCTGCCTTTTGTTTGTCGGGAGATGACGAAAAGGCGGTGACCTCGCAACCGATAGCCCGAGCAAACTGCAGCGCCAGGTGTCCCAACCCGCCAATGCCGATCACGCCCACTTTCATCGTGGCTCTGACACCATGATTGCGCAACGGTGAATAGACCGTCGCGCCGCCACAGAGCAGGGGAGCGGCGTTCTCCGAAGCCAGCGCCTCGGGAATGGCAAACGCAAAGCGACTGTCAGCGCGGATCGACGTGGCGAAACCACCGTAATGCCCGACGCAGGTGGCCCTCTGGGCGGGGCAGAGGTTCTCCTGACCGCTCCGACACAATTCACACTCCAGACAGGAACTGCGCTGCCAGCCAATCCCCACCCGTTGCCCCGGCTCGAAGGCGGTGACCTCCGGCCCGGCAGTCGTTACGGTGCCGATTATCTCGTGACCCGGCACCAGCGGAAACGAACTCATTTGCCAGTCGTCATCGATCAGGTGGATGTCGCTGTGACAGATACCACAGTGGGTGATTTTCACTTCAATGTCATGTGGCCCCAGCTCTTTTGGATCGTACCGGAATTTCTCCAGCTCTTTCCCTGCGGCCAAGGCGGCGTAGGCGTCTATCGGCATGGTTATGTCCTCTTCTTTTATGGCGGTGCCTGCAGGCTGTCTAGTTTTGTCAGTTCTTGTGACAGGCTGCTGTCAAGAATAGCACCCTTGTATGAGAGTGCTTCTGCAAGCGCCTCCGCAGTGAGATCAATGACACCAGTCAGATCGGCCGAATCCAGAATGGCGCTGTCCAACCGGACGTTACTCATTCTGGCTGCTCGGAGGTTCGCCCGGGACAAATTGCAGTGGCTCATTTCACAATTGTCCAGAGTGGCGTTTTGGAACACAGCTACTGTCAGATCGGAACCAGAGAAATCACTGGAGGTGAAATCGGCTGACGTGAAATTGGTGCCCAGCGCCTGTGCTCCTACCATTCTCACGAAGCGCGCGCGCGCATAGGAGAAGTCGCCGGAGTTAAGCGTTGCCGAATCGAGAATGGCGCTGTCCAGCATCACGCCGCGAAAGACACCCTCGTCGAGATGTGCCCGGAAGAAGTTACAGGCGGTGAAGTTGGCGCTGTCACCTTCGGCTTCCCAAAGATTGGCATCAGTCAGATCTGTATGGCGCAGGTCAGTATGTAGTAGCTGCGCACGTCGCAGTCTAGCCTCGCGCAGGTAGAGCCAATACACACCCTTGGTCTCCAGTGTCGGTTTGGAGACAAGTGACTGAAAACTGAAGTCGTAGTGGGGACGGAATGGACCAAATGACAGGAGCCAGCTGGCGACGACACATGCTGCGACAATCCCCGCAACAGTAACAGCTGTCATCAGAGACCTTGGCAGGCCTGAGAAAATGAAAAGGCCAGCTGCACCCGATCTCCGGCGCTCCCGCAGGATGAACATTAAAAGACCAGCAAGCGCACCTATGTATAGGACGAACATATAAGCTTGAAGCCCCGACATTTCAGTGCGAATGATAGAGCCAGCAGCTGCAATTATGACAGCCACGACGAGGCCGAATCCGGTGATGTCCACCACACCTCGCTGGAGTTGCCCGATGAATCCCGGTTCCGGATCGGCGGCAATGTTGATCATCCAGGGGTACAGGCGACGCTTCGGCACCGGCTGGTACTCTGCCTCAAGCTGAGCCACCAGTCCACCTATCCTGCCAACGTACAACTGGTAGTAGATATACAGAAAAGGGACCACCAGAGAGGCAAGTATATAGAAACCGGTGAGAGGAACACCTATCCCCTGATTGGGCATCATGATGTTTTCGTTGAGCAAAAGCTGCCGGTCGCTGACGCTGACGATCATGATGCCGGTATATAGGGCCAGTGAGATGTAGGCGAAGTAGATGCGACGGGCGAGTTTGGAAGCCTCGGCTATGTTGTCAAACAACCAGTCGGGTGCTTCCGTCTTTTCGTCATCTGGAACAGGCGTTTGTTCTTTTTCAGGTTTCTGGTCGTCGTCAGCCATGCAGTGCTATCTCAGTACCAAATTTCAGTTTCCCCGCCATCTATTGTCTCCCCATTCCCATCAAAATACCCCCGTCAGGAATCGAACCTGAATTACCGGCTCCGGAGGCCGGTGCGTTATCCGTTACACCACGGGGGCAGACAAGTCTGTTTTATTAGCCCGATTTACAGGCAAGTCTGTTTTGTGGCTTCACCAAAAGGGCAGTCGAAAGATGTCGGAACCGCCCTTCGACAAGCTCAGGACAGGCAGGGGTTCCGACCTACAATAACTCGTAGGAAAGGCAAAGCCATTCGTCAGGCCGATCTATAAATAAGCTTCGGGGCGGTCGAAGGCAACAGATATTTGACGGCGGATCATGTTAACCGTGCGTAGCTCGAAGGGCAGATGTGGACATCTGCCGCCCACAAGATAAGTCTCAACCCCAAACAAGTTTGTGGTTGCCACCCGGCCGCGGCTACACACACCGATGGGGCAGACGGGGACGTCTGCCGCCCACAGAGTGATGCCACTGTCTCCGTTAATCAGCTATGCCCCCATACGGCGTCAGGTAAAAGCCACTTGTGGCCGAATGGCGGTAGGCAAGAGCCACTTGTGGCCGTTTTTTGGTTGCTATTGGTATCGCACCCAATATCTTATCAGATTCGCATTCGAACCGATATAGTGAATGCCATCGTGAGGGAATGCGAGCGATTGAAACAACAAGGATAAGAGAATGCGCTGGAGTGAAACCTATATTCCGACACTGAGAGAAAACCAGGCCGAGGCCGAACTGATCTCACACCAACTGCTGCTGCGCGGAGGCTATATCCGCAAACTGGCTTCCGGTATTTATCTCTACCTGCCGCTGATGCAGCGGGTGATCGAGAGGTTTGCCAATATCGTCCGCGAGGAAATGAACCGCTCGGGCGCGCTGGAAATCACAATGTCAGTTCTCTGCCCGGCTGAACTGTGGCAGAAATCAGGGCGTTACGATACGGTCGGCAAAGAGCAGATGCGGCTCAAGGACCGCCATCAGCACGATATGGTGCTGTGCGGAACCCACGAAGAAACAGTGACTTACCTGCTGGCAGGTGAAGTAAGAAGTTACCGCCAGATGCCGCTCAACCTGTACCAGATCCAGGTAAAGTTCCGCGACGAGATCCGGCCCCGTTTCGGCCTTATGCGTGGCCGTGAGTTTATCATGAAGGACGCTTATACTTTCGACGCCAATGAGGAATCGTTTGATAAATCATATCAGAAGATGGTTGATGCCTATTTCCGCATCTTCAAGCAGGCCGGGCTGGATACGGTCAAGGTTGAGTCCGACGCCACCTCTATGGGAGGCAAAGCGGCACACGAGTTTATGCTGTTGGTGGATACCGCAGGGGGAGAGGAAACGATCATTTCCTGCGAAAAATGCGACTACGCCGCCAATGTCGAAAAGGCCGAGTTCAGCGATCTAACTGATTTGACTACTGATACTGAGATGAAACCATCGAAGCCGGTCGACACACCCGGTGCGGCGACAATCGAGGAAGTGACGGCTTTTCTCAAGGTCGACGCCACCCGGCTGGTCAAAACACTGATCTGTATGGCCGACGGCAAACCGGCGGCAGCGCTGGTTCGTGGCGATCGCGACCTCAACCCATCCAAGCTGGCTAACGTGCTCAAAGCAGCGGAACTGGAGATGGCCGATGCCGAACAGGTAGAGCGATTTACCTCGGCCCCGGTCGGTTTTGCCGGCCCGGTCGGACTCAAGGATATGCCGATCATTGTCGATCCATTGGTGGCCCGGATGAAGAATTTCATTGTCGGCGCCAATGCCAACGAAAAGCATATTATCGATGTCAACCCGGGACGGGATTTTAAGGCCACTGAGACGGTCAACATATCATTGGCCCGCGAAGGTGACGGCTGCCCCAAGTGTGACGGGCAGCTTATTTCGCGCCGGGGAATTGAGGTCGGCAATACCTTCATGCTGGGGACCAAGTATTCCGAGACGATGGGAGCCAAGTTCCTTGACGCTGATGGCGTCGAGCAGCCGATTCTGATGGGTTCATACGGTATCGGTATTACGCGCACGCCGCAGGCGGCACTGGAGCGCTACCATGACGACAAGGGGATCATCTGGCCGAAGAATATCGCCCCTTACCTGGTGGAACTGATTCCGATCAATATGGAAAACGACGCCCAGGTTGAGGCCGCTGAGAAGGTGTACCGGGCTCTGACAGCGGCCGGGATGGACGTTTTATATGACGACCGGTCGGAGAGGGCTGGAGTCAAGTTCAACGATGCCGACCTGGTTGGTCTGCCGATCCGTATCACTATAGGTGATAAGTCGTTAAAACAGGGCAAGATAGAGTTAAAAGCCCGAGGTGAGCAACAAGTTGATTTGGTTGCTGTTGAGAACATAATCGCTGCTGTTGAGGAGCTGGCGGCAAGACTCAATTGAGCCATAATTCAGTTGCATCATCGGAGTGGAGAAGCTATATTTTTAGGTTCGGGTGGGCATCGGCCCACTCTTTGTGTATTGAGCAATATGTTTGAGGATACTAAACAAAAAGTCGCCGACCTCGTCGAGGAGCCGTTGCGACAAGAAAGCTGCGAACTGGTGGAAGTGGTTCTGTCGCGGTACCGCAACCGGTGGAACCTGAAACTGTTCATATACTCGGAAGCCGGGACGACTATCGATGAGTGCACCCGCATCTCACGGCTGGTGGCCGATATCATCGACGGCACCTCGCTGTTTGAATCCGGCTACACGTTAGAGGTGTCATCGCCGGGTCTGGATCGTCCCCTGAAGACGGCTTGCGATTTCAGGTGCCGTGTGGGGGAGACGGTCAGGATCGATTATGCCGACCCTCAGGCAGAACCGGACACGGCAGAAATCGTAGCGGCAACTGACAAGGGAGTCCGATTTAGAAGCGACCGGGACACTTTTGAAGTGGAACTGGCAGCAATAAAGAAAGCAACTATCGTATTTTAGGTGGGAAGAGACCCATGCCATTTGACATGACGGAAGCGATCACTCTGATCGCGCGCGAGAAGAATATTGATTTCGACACCGTACTTGAGACGCTGCAGCAGAGCCTGCTGGCAGCCGCCAAGAAGAAGTACGATTTCACTGAAAACATCTCCTTCAGGTTCGACCGCAAGGCCAACGAACTGTTGATGATTGCAGAGAAAAAGGTGGTGGCCGAAATCGCCGATGCCAATATCGAGATTACGTTGCAGGAAGCCCGGGAGATAGCCCCTGAAGCGGAAATTGGCGACGACCTTGACATTTACATCGACTATGAGATTGAGTTCGGTCGTAATGCCATCGCATCAGCCAAACAGATGCTGATTCAGAAGATACGAGAAGCTGAGCGGGATCGTATCTATGATGAGTTCATCGACAAGGTGGGCACGCTGGCGACAGGTGTCGTGCAGCAGATCGACAAGGGCAATGTCATTGTCAATCTTGGTCGCGGCGAGGGTATTCTGCCCATCAGGGAGCAGATACCACGCGAGAAGTTTCGCCAGGGTGATCGCGTTCGGGCTTTCATTCTTGACGTCCAGAAATCAATGCGCGGTCCACAGATTATCCTTTCCCGGGTCAGCAACGAGTTCGTACGCGCTCTGTTTGCGCTGGAAGTACCGGAGATTTACGAGAAAATCATTGAGATCAAAGAGATTGCTCGCGAACCCGGAGAGCGCGCCAAGATTGCCGTTTCATCATCCGATGATCGCATCGATCCGGTGGGAGCTTGTGTGGGGATCAAGGGAGTGCGGGTGCAGTCAATTGTCCGTGAGTTGAATAATGAGCGCATTGATATCGTACCTTACTCGGGCAACCCGGAGATGTTCGTTACCCGGGCTCTGGCTCCCGCAAAAGTCGTTCATATTGATCTTAACGTAACCGAGCAGTCTATGACAGTAGCCGTGGAAGATGAGAAATTGTCGCTGGCGATCGGTCGCAACGGACAAAATGCCCGGCTGGCATCGAAATTGACCGGTTGGAAGGTAAGCATCACATCGGAAACCGAGTACAACGATTCCCGACGTCGGGATGCGGAGATGCTGATACCGGTCAGCCAGTTGGAGGGAATCGGCTCCAAGATCCAGGAACGGTTAGCCGAGATAGACATCAGTTCAGTGCAAAGACTGGCCCAGGCAACGGTGGAGACATTGACCAAAATAGAGGGCATAGGTCCCAAAACAGCCGAGAACCTCATCCGGCTGGCCGGGAAAGTAGCCCAGGAGGCCAAGGAGGAGTATCTCAAACGCGAGCATGAAGCCGAGAAGGATATTAAAAAGGGTGCGGCAGCGGAAGACAAGCTCACCGTTAATGACGTCTTCGAAACCGACGAGGAATATGTTACGGAAGCCGATGACGTGCGCGAGGTAACCGCGCCCGACCTGAAGGATGTTGAAGATGAAGAGGTCCGGGAAACGGAATAGAATGCACGTTAGGCCGAGTAGTGCCCGGATTTCGGTCACTCGGCAATGAAGTGGGAGACAAATGGCCAAAAAACGGATATATGAATTAGCCAAGGACTTTAAGATTTCCTCGGCCGCCATGGTGAACGTTCTGCGCGAACTTAAGTTCCAGCCCAAGTCGCATATGTCGGTTGCAACCACGCCAATGATTGAGGCGATCACGGAGAAGTTTGCCCAGAAGAAAAAAGAAGCCAAGAAGGAAATGGCTCAGCGGGAGCAGGTCAAGGAGGCGGTGGATCGCCGCACCACCCGGATTGGCGGTATCAAGGTAGATGACTCCCGTTCGGCAGTGGCCGGTCTCATGCGCCGAATAGAGAAGAAGCAAAAGAAGAAAATCCGCCGCAAGCGCAAGAACCGTCAGACTGTGGACCGGACCGAAGTATCAAAAAGTTTCCGCTCGGTGATGGCTCATCTGAGTAAGGGTAAAACCAAGAGAAAATACAAGCACTCATCGGGGCTATCTGCCGATGGCCAGGCCGGCGCCGAAAATGTCCTTGAAATCAACGAATTCATGTCAGTCGCGGAGTTGGCCGGACAAATGGACCGCAAGCCGGCCGAAGTGATCGCCAAGCTGTTCGAGATGGGCATGATGGCTACCATTAATCAGCGTCTCGATATGGACACTATCGAGATGGTAGCCGCCGAATTCGGATATGACATCCAACAGGTAGCCGACGTGGGCGAGATCGCCCGGGAAGGTGAGACTGAGGAACACCTTTCCCAGCGAGCTCCGGTGGTTACTATCATGGGACACGTCGATCACGGCAAGACATCGCTGCTGGATTATATTCGCAAGACTAATGTGGTCGCCAGTGAAGCCGGCGCCATTACGCAGCATATCGGAGCCTACAAGGTAATCCACGGCAACGGTAGCATAACGTTTCTGGACACCCCCGGTCATGAGGCTTTCACGGCCATGCGTGCTCGTGGTTCTCAGATCACAGACATCGTCGTTTTACTGGTTGCCGCTGATGACGGTGTACAACCACAGACGATTGAAGCCATCGACCACGCCCGGGCGGCCAACGTGCCGATTATCGTCGCCATCAGCAAGATCGATAAGCCTAATGCCAATCCCGACAATGTGCGCACGCAGTTGTCGGGGTACAACCTGCTCTCGGAGGAATGGGGCGGCAAGAACATAATGGTGGAGGCCTCGGCCAAGACCGGCACCGGAATCAACAAGTTACTGGAGATGATTCTGCTGCAGGCTGAAATCATGGATCTCAAGGCCGACCCGACCATACGCGGCCAGGGGGTGGTGATCGATGCTCGTCTGGAGAGGGGGCGGGGACCCGTCGCAACAGTGCTGATCCAGAGAGGCACCGCCCGAGTAGGTGATTCTGTGGTAGCCGGTACTTCATATGGCCACATACGGACTATTATCAACGATCGAGATATTCAGATGCAATCTGTCGACCCGGCCACACCCGCTCAGATCAGTGGTCTCAATAATGTGCCGCAGGCCGGTGACAGCTTCATGGTGGTACAGCACGACCAGGAAGCCAAGGAAATCGCCATCAAGAGAAGCCAGATCAAGAGGGAACAGGATATTCGTCGCATCCACGGCGGTGTTTCTCTCGACAAGTTGTTCGCTCGTATCAAGGAAGGTCAGATAAAATCCCTCAACCTGATTATCAAGGGTGACGTTGACGGCTCAGTCGAGGCGTTGGCTGATATCCTGGGTAAAATAGAAACGGATGAGGTCAAAACCAACATCATTCATAAAGGTGTGGGTACCGTCACCGAATCCGACGTGCTGCTGGCAGCGGCGTCAGGAGCCTGCATCGTCAGTTTCAACATCAGTGTGGATTCGCGCGTCCGGGAAATAGCCAAACAGGAACACGTTGATATTCGCTCCTACGATATCATCTACGAGGCCGAAAGCGATATCAAGAAGGCGCTGTCCGGAATGCTGTCCCCGACGGTGACAGAGAATGTGATCGGCGTTGCCGAGGTACGCAATCTGTTCCGTATCCCTCGACAGGGGACGATAGCCGGCAGCTATGTGCGTGAGGGTCTGGTCAACCGTAGTCATCGGGCCCGGCTGATTCGGGATGGCCGCATTATCTATACGGGCAATCTGGGGTCTCTGAGACGTTTCAAGGATGATGTGAAAGAGGTCAAAGAGGGCTTTGAATGCGGTATCGCCATAGAAAACTATAATGACATCAAGGTGGGAGATGTCATTGAGACTATCGAGATTTTGGAGGAGGCGCGTACACTGTAGCGCGGGCATCCCTTGGTCACACTGACACTGAGATGTCGTCTGGAGTTGCCCGGCGTGGGGTCTCTGAAGGAAAAGCGACGACTGCTGAAATCCCTTATTACCCGCTTGCGGAACAATTTTAATGTCTCCGTCGCCGAAGTGGACGACAACGATGTTCTTCGAACGGCTACGTTGGGAGTGGCCATAGCCGCCAACAGCAGCAGTTTCGCCCATCAGGTGATAAACCGAGTGATGGACCGCATTAACACTGAACCGGAAATCGTTGTTGCCGAGTTCCTATCGGAATCGTATTAGCATGAAACAGTTCAAGCGATCGACACGAATTGGTGAGCAGATGCTCCGTGATATATCCAACCTGGTGCAGAATGAACTGGGTGATAAATTGCCCGGTCTGGTCACTTTCACGCATGTTCGGGTGAGTGATGATCTGCAGCATGCGACCGCTTTCTACTCGGTGCTGGGCGAACAAGAGCAATGCCAGGCAGTGGCTGACTACTTCGCCCGGGAGCGCCGGCATCTGCAACATCTCATCGGTCGCGGCCTGCATCTCCGGCGAGTGCCGGAATTGAATTTCAAGTTTGACCCATCGATTCGGGAAGGTATCCGTATCGAGCAATTGCTCAATGAGATAAAAGACGATGCCGACAAGTAGTACAAAACAGGTGTACACCGATCCTCCGGTGGCTGTCATGGATCGTTTGCTGAAGAGCTGTCAGCGAGTTTTGGTAGCTTCGCATATCGATCCCGACGGCGACGCCCTGGGGTCGCAGTTGGCTTTCGCGGACTATTTACGAACGCTGGGCAAACAGGTTTTGGTCGTCCGTGAGTCCAGTGTGCCGGCCAAGTATCGTTTCCTTCCGGGCGCCGACAGCATTACCGATGTAGCGTCGTGGGACAGCGGTGAGAGAGTGGATACGGCTGTGATTCTGGAATGTCCCAACCGGACGCGAATCGGGCGCGTCGGGAGTCTGCTGGCACCGAATGCCGCTATCATCAATATCGATCACCACCAGGACAACGAGGCTTTTGGCACCGTCAACTGGATTGATACCGGAGCCTCTTCGGTAGGGGAGATGGTATTCGAATATTTCCAACTCATCGGGTTTGAAATATCTCCGCAAGTGGCCGAACAACTTTACACGGCCATTCTGACCGACACCGGCCGGTTCCGGTATTCATCAACCTCGGCGCGGACAATGGCTATCACCGGCGAACTGCTGCGGTTCGGAGCCGATCCGCAGAAAATCTGTGATAGTGTTTATTACAACCTGCGCCCCTCCACCGTCAAACTGATGGGCAAGGTGCTCAATTCCATCGAGTTTGACGATGACGGTCGCATCTGCCTGTTGACTTTAACATCCCGAATGCTTGAAGAATGCGGAGCCGACCCGTCGGAATCGGAAGGGATAATCGACTTTACTCTTTTCAGCCGAGGTGTACAGGTGGGAGCTCTGCTCAAGAGCGGTAATTCCACAAGTACCCGGGTGTCGTTGCGTTCCAGGAATGACCTAAACGTGGCTGTACTGGCGGCGCGTTTCGGAGGTGGTGGTCATCCCAATGCTTCCGGTTGTGAAATACCCCTGCCGCTTTCGGAGGCCAGGGCTGAATTGATAAAACTGCTGCGAGAGGCTCTTCATGACCGGGACTGATAGCCAGTATCACGGAGTACTCCTGTACGACAAAGCTCCGGGTATCTCCAGCCATGACGCCGTAGCTCATCTCCGGCGGACGTTGCACCAGAGAAAGATCGGACATACCGGCACTCTTGATCCGCTGGCGGAAGGATTACTGGTAATGTGTCTGGGGCGAGCCACCAAAATAGCTCGGTTCCTTTCCGGGTTTGACAAGACCTATCAGGCCGAGGTTTGCCTGGGACAGGTATCGTCTACGCTCGATGGCGAAGGTGTCGACAAGACGCAGGTTCCGCAGCCGGTACCGGATATGACAGAGCCAGCCTGGTGCCGACTGCTGGATACTTTTCAGGGCCGCATCAGCCAGAAGGTTCCGGCCTATTCGGCGGTCAAGGTCGACGGTCGGCGGCTTTACGATCTGGCCCGACGCGGTGTGCCCGTAACGGTTCCCGAAAGGGAAATAGATATCAGAGAGATTCAACTGCTCGGTTATAAGCAGCCCCGCCTGAGCCTGAAGATTACCTGTTCCTCGGGCACCTATATTCGTTCGCTGGCTGCCGCTATCGGCGAACGGGTCGGGTGTGGCGCCTATCTGTCTCATCTGCGTCGCCTGGCGGTTGGAGACATGATGATTGACGAGGCGCTGACTGCCGAGCAGACGGTACGCTGCCACGCGGATGGTACGCTGCACCAACATTTGCTTGACATAGAGACAGTGCTTGAATACAGCACCGTGACCGTTTCCGATGAGTTCAGAAACGGAGTGCTGTCCGGCAAGACACTCACCGGCCCGGACATCCTGCAGGTGCAGGGTGACTTTACGGTCGGTGATCGTTTGCTGCTTAAAGATACTGACGGGCGCGTACTTGCTGTCGGTACCGCCGAAGCGACCACGGCTGCCTTCAAGAATCGCTCACAGGATAATCTGTTCAGCTACTTACGGGTGTTAAATTGACGACCAGGTTTGTACATGGTCTCAGTAATTTCGTACGCTGTGATAAGCAGTCGCGGGTGGTAACGGTGGGTACTTTCGACGGTATCCACGTCGGCCACCAGGAGATATTCCGCCGGGTGCGTCTGGCCTGCGAACAAAACGGATCGGAGGCGGTACTGGTCACGTTTCATCCTCATCCGCGAGTTCTGGTAACTCCCGATGATGCCCCGCTGTTGCTGACCACCATCGAGGAAAAAGAGAGGTTCATACCGGACTATTTTGACGGCACCGTTCTGGTGCTCGATTTTAACGAGCAACTGATGAATCTTAAACCGACTGATTTCGTGAAGGATATCCTGGTGGATCGGATCGGGACCGGTAAACTGATTGTCGGCTATGATCATGCAATCGGTAAAAACCGCAGCGGTTCGATCGCCCAGTTGCGGGAGTTGGGACAGAAGTTCGGATACGATATCGAGGTCTGTCCACCGGTACTGGTAGCCGGTTCGGCCGTATCGTCATCGCGTATTCGGCGTTGCCTGCTGCAGGAGCGATTCGGGGAGGCGGTGCGCCTGCTGGGACATGAGTATGCTATATGCGGGCCGATAGAAAAAGGAATCGGTCTGGGCAAGAAATTCGGTTATCCCACCGCCAACGTAGGTTACAATCAGCGCAAGCTGCTGCCGCCGGCCGGCGTTTATACCTGCTGTGCAGAGATTAGAGGCGATTGTCATCAGGGTGTGATCTTTATCGGCCACAATCACTTCAATCCCGAGAAGCGGGTTTCGGTGGAGGTTCATCTTTTTAATTATGACGAGGATATTTACAACCGGGTTATTACTGTTTATCCTCTGCATTATATTAGAAAGAATCGTCGGTTCCAGTCGCCGGAGGCGCTTGTCCGACAAATAAGAAAAGACGAACAAAAAGCAATACAGATACTTCAGAAGGAGAAAACAGATGGCTCTGACAAAGGAGCAGAAGACTCAGATCGTTGCTGCCAATCGTCTTCACGATAAGGATACCGGTTCGCCGGAAGTGCAGATTGCGCTTCTTACGAAACGTATCAACGATCTAACTGAGCACATGAAAATCCACAAGAAGGATTTCCACACTCGCCTGGGTTTGCTCAAGATGGTAGGCCAGCGCCGACGGTTGCTGGATTACGTTAAGGACCGGGATCTCGAAAGTTACCGACAGATGCTGGCCGAACTTGGATTGAGAAGATAACATCAGTAGGAATTATGTATGTCTCACAAAGTAGAATTTGAACTGGGCGGACGGCAGATGATTATTGAATGCGGTCATCTGGCCAAACAGGCCAATGGCGCCGTTAGCGTACGGTATGCCGATTCGATGGTAATCTCGACCGTCTGTTCCAACACCGAACCCAAGAGGGGTTTCGATTTCTTTCCCTTAACAGTGGAGTACCGCGAGAAGTCGTACGCCTCAGGGAAAATACCGGGTGGCTTTTTCAAGAGAGAAGGTCGGCCCTCGGAGAAAGAAATTATCTCCGCACGAATGATAGACCGCCCCATCCGACCCTTGTTCCCGAAGGACTTCAAAGGGGAGACACAGTGCATTACTTTCATCGTCTCCCACGATCGACAGACCGACACCGACATGATGGCATTGATCGGCACCGGCGCCGCCCTGGCCGTCTCCGACGTGCCCTTCCAGAAAACCATTGCCGGAGTTCGAGTGGGCAGGATTGACGGTCAGTTGGTTGTGAATCCGACAATCGATCAAATGGAAGAGTGTGATATCAACATCGCCATAGCCGGCTCGGCGGACAGCATTGCTATGGTAGAAGGCGGGGGACGCGAAGCTTCTGAGGATGATCTGATAGCCGCGCTGGCTTTCGGACATGATCAGATCAAGACCATCATCGGAAAGATCGATGAGCTCAAGGCGGTTTGCGGCAAAGAGACTTTCGTATATGAGCCGTGCGCAATCGATGAGGAGTTGACCGGCAAGATTAAAGAGATGGTCGGCAATCGCCTTGATGAATTCAATCGCCTGGCGGACAAAGACGAACGCCGCAGCCACAAGAAAGAGATGACCAAAGAAATCCTGGAGAAGCTGGCCGAGGAATATCCGGAAAGCGGAGGGGATATCAAGACCGTCATTCACGACCTCGACTCTGAAACGATGCGTAATATGGTTCTCAACGAAACGCGACGGATTGACGGACGCGGTCCGGACGATATCCGCCAGATAACCTGCGAGGTGGGGTTCCTGCCGCGCGTTCATGGTTCTGCGGTCTTTACTCGTGGCCAGACACAGGCTCTGGTGGCGATTACCCTGGGGACCAAGATCGACGAACAACGGCTGGATGAGTTGGAAGGCGAATCGACCAAGAGCTATATGCTGCACTACAATTTCCCGCCGTTCTCAACCGGCGAAACCAAACCGATTCGCGGCACCAATCGCCGGGAAATCGGACACGGAGCGCTGGCTGAGCGGGCCCTGTTCCCGATCATTCCGACCGAGGGCGGTTTTCCCTACACTATCCGGGTGGTTTCCGATGTTATGGAGTCCAACGGTTCTTCGTCGATGGCGTCGGTCTGCGGCGGTTCACTGGCGTTGATGGACGCCGGCGTGCCTATCAAATCGGCCGTGGCCGGCATTGCCATGGGTTTGATCAAATCCGATGACAAAGTGGTGATCCTGACCGATATCCTCGGCGATGAAGACCACTTTGGCGACATGGATTTCAAGGTAACCGGCACCTCCGAAGGCATCACAGCCATCCAGATGGACATTAAAATTGCCGGTCTGGATATCGACATAATGAGACAGGCGCTGGACAAAGCCCGTCAGGCGCGGTTGAAGATTCTGGAAAACATGAATGCTGCCATTTCCAAGCACCGGGATCAACTCTCCGAGTTCGCGCCCAGAATCATTACCATCAAGATCAATCCTTCCAAGATCGGCGAGGTTATCGGCCCCGGCGGCAAGATGATTCGCTCCATCACAGAAGCGACCGGCGCCAAGATTGACATCGAAGACGACGGTACCGTTCTGATATCATCCACGGATGCCCGTGCCGGGCAATTGGCCAAAGAGCGTGTCGAGGCCATCGTGGAGGAAGCCGTGGTTGGACAAGTATACGAAGGCACCGTCAACAGGATCACGGGTTTTGGCGCCTTTGTGGAAATATTGCCCAGCACCGACGGCCTGTTGCATATCTCGGAAATCGACAATCATCGTATAGAACGGGTAGAGGACGTGCTTAATATGGGTGACCGGGTATCCGTCAAGGTCATAAGTATCGATGGGGACGGCAAGGTCCGCTTGTCCCGACGAGCACTCCTGCCGGGCGCACCTTCCGATGAAGAACGAGATCGGGATCGTGATCGGGGTCCCAGCCGTAATCGGCGACCGACCCGCCCCAGACGATAGTTGCTGATGGCAGCAAGTCGCAGTACATCCGATAGCGGTGCTTATCGGAAAACAACTTTGAGAAACGGACTGAGAGTGATCTCAGAGCATATGCCCTCAGTCCGTTCGGTGTCGCTGGGGATCTGGATTGACACCGGCTCGCGCTATGAAGGGCCGTTTGATAACGGGGTTTCGCATTTCATTGAACACATGTTGTTCAAGGGGACGCGTCGGCGCACCGCCCGTCAGATAGCGGCCTCGCTGGAATCGTTGGGCGGCAATCTCAATGCCTTCACTTCACGGGAGCATACCTGCTACACCGCCAGGATTCTGGACGAAAACCTGGCAACGGCGATTGACGTTCTGGCCGATATGACCTGTCACGCCACCTTCACACCGCTGAACCTCAGACGCGAGAAGAAGGTGATCTGTGAGGAGATTCGAGAAGTCGAAGGCAATCCGGCCGAACGCATCCATGACATTTTCTCGGACGCTTTCTGGGGTAACCACCCGCTGGGGCGACCCATAGTCGGCACTCCCCGGACCGTGACCGATTTCAAGAGACACCGAGTGCTTGACTTTATGTCGCGTCACTACCGCAGTGGTACCATAGTCATTGCTGCGGCCGGCTGCGTTTCACACCAAAAGCTGCTGCGGCTGGTACGTGATAATTTCGATTTTCCAACCGGGCGGGCTGAGCCTGCCGAAAACGCCTGCCGTGAGAAGGAACAGTGCCTTACTCTCAAGGCGGCCGACAATCCCCAGACTCATCTGTGCTTAGGGTATCCCGGACTGGACTTCACCAACGAATACAGAATCCCGGCTGTGGCTCTCAACTCTTATCTCGGCTCCGGTATGTCGTCGGTGCTCTTTCAGAAAGTTCGCGAACAGCGCGGCCTGGCTTATTCCATCTACAGTTTTCACGATTTCTACAGCGATGCCGGCGTCTGCGGCGCTTACATGGCTACCGATCGCAACCAGATCCGTCAGGCGCTCGATATTGTGCTGGGCGAGTTCGAAAAGGTGAAAAAGAGGCGTCTGCCGCAGTCCCGGCTGGATAAAATCAAAAGCCAGTTGAAGGGACAACTGGCTATAGGTCTGGAATCTACGACCGGGCGCATGAACCGTCTGGCCAGGTTGGAGTTGATGGGGTTGCCCTTCAGATCACACCAGCAGATTCTCAGGGAAGTAAACGCTGTGACATCGGGCCAGATTCTCAATCTTGCCAACCGGCTGTTCGACCGCTCGCGCCTGGCAATTGCCGTTTTGGGTCCGGTGGCTGATGGGGACCTTGACGGTGTCCTCTGACGACCGATTCGACCAGCCTTCGACATCCGAGCCGACGCTCCCGAAAATTCTGGTATTTCACAAGGTAACGCCACAGTTCTCCTACGGGTCTACCAACTACTCACCACGGCGACTCTGTCGACTGTTGTCGGTATTGCAGGAGCGGGGTTATCGTTTTGAGTCACTGGAAAACACGCTTACCGGCGCCGACCCCTTCAGCATAGCGATTACTTTCGACGACGGCTATCAGCACCTGGCCGATATTCTGCCGAAGTTGATTGACAGGTTTCACCTGCAACCGGTAGTGTTTGTGCCCACGCGATACATCGGCCGGCCCAACAATTGGGATTACAGTTGTCTGTTTCGCACCGAATCTCATCTGGACGTGGGCATCATCAAAGTCCTGGCGCGCCAGGGAGTCGAATTCGGCTCACACGGGCACAGCCACATCAATCTGTGCCGTTGCGATGCGAAGGTTCGGCGGGGCGAGATTCAGCGCTCGAAAGAAATGCTGCAGGACCTGCTGGGCGCCGAAATCCGTTATATCAGCTATCCCTTTGGTCGATATAATGAAGAAGTAATGCAAGACACTCAGGAGATCGGTTATACCAGGGGTTTGACAATGAGCTTTCCCGACCGGGGCGACATGGCGCTGTCGACCGGCCGGTTCTGTGTTTACGGCTATGACACGACGGCATCGGTGAGGCGTAAACTGACCGGCGGACCGCTTTACCGCTTTGAGAAATGGAAGGCCGATTTCAGCAACCGACTTTCCGCCGGCACCGAGCTTTATCGACGATTGTTTGGAAAGAGACGAGGTTGATACCGGCATCGTCCGGGTCTGCGTTAAGCCTTGCGGACCGGCAAGGTTTGTTTTAGCTTGCAAGCTTTTCGGAGCAAGAAAGATAACCGGATGGCAACGACCGAGAAAACACATATGAAGTATGACTTCAAGCGCATCGAAAGCAAGTGGCAACAGCGCTGGGCAAAGGACCGGTTGTTCTGTGCCCCCGACAAGCCGGATAGAAAGAACAAGTTTTACATGCTGGAGATGTTCCTCTATCCGTCCGGCGACATACACATGGGGCACTTCCGCAACTACATTATCGGTGATGCCGTCGCCCGGCACCAGATGATGCTGGGCAAAGAAGTACTGCACCCGTTCGGCTGGGACGCTTTCGGTCTGCCGGCAGAGCGGGCGGCTATCCAGCGCGGTATCCACCCCCATGAGTGGACACTGGCCAATATCGAAGTGTCCCGCCAAACACTGCAGGATGCGGGCATTTCGTACGACTGGTCGCGTGAGATCAACTCCTGCCTGCCGGACTACTACCGGTGGACGCAGTGGATGTTTATCCAATTGTTCAAGGAGGGTCTGGCGTATCGGAAGCGCGGCTTCGTCAATTGGTGTCCGGAGGACCGGACGGTTCTGGCCAATGAACAGGTCGTTGACGGCAAGTGCGAGAGATGCCATACGGAGGTAGTGAAAAAAAACCAGGTCCAGTGGTACTTCAAGATCACCGATTACGCCGACCGCTTGATTGATGACCTGGACAAACTGCCCGACTGGCCGGAAAACGTCAAAACGATGCAACGCGAATGGATCGGACGCTCATACGGCGCCGAAATAGATTTTGTGATCGAGGATACGGGGGAGAGGCTGCCGGTGTTTACCACCCGCCCGGACACGATCTACGGCGTTACTTTCATGGCCATCTCACCGGAAGCAGAGATTCTCGAGCGGCTCAATCTGAGCGGTGAGTATGCTGAGAAAGTCGCGGCCTATCAGAAAAAGGCCATGCTGCGTACCGATATCGAGCGCACTGCCGCCAATGAAGAGAAAGACGGCGTTTTCACCGGCAAGTTTGCCGTTAATCCGTTCAACGGCAAGAAAGTTCAACTCTGGGTAGCCGACTACGTACTGGCCGGGTACGGCACCGGGGCGGTGATGGCGGTCCCGGGACACGACACCCGCGATTTCGCATTCGCCAGGAAATACGATATACCGATCAAGATCGTGATCCATCCCGACGAGCATACCATTCTGAAGGTTGACGAGAAGGTTGACGAGATGGAAGACGCCTTCGTCGAGTACGGCCCGATGGTCAATTCCGGCCGATTCGATGGGCTGGCCGGGCAAAAAGCTATCGCTACGGTGACGGAACATGCCGAACAGCAGGGGTTTGGTCGCATTAAGGTGAACTATAAGTTGAAGGATTGGTTGATATCACGGCAACGTTACTGGGGTTGCCCGATACCGATCATCCATTGCCCAAAATGCGGCGAAAAGGCTGTTCCTGAAAGCGATTTGCCGGTGTTATTGCCGGAAGTCAAAAATTACCAGCCCAAAGGTCGTTCACCGCTGGCTGATGTCCCGGAGTATGTTAATACGAAATGCCCCAAATGCGGGGGAGAGGCAAAGCGCGATCCGGACACGATGGATACCTTTGTCTGTTCCTCCTGGTACTACCTGCGCTACCTGGATCCTCAAAATCAAACTGAACCGTTTGACAAGGAAAAAGCCGCGGCGTGGCTGCCGATCGATCTCTATGTTGGTGGTATCACACACGCCACCGGCCATCTGATATATTTTCGGTTCTTCCAGAAGTTTCTGAATAAGATTGGCTGGACTAACGAAAGCGAGCCTGTCAACCGCCTGTTTAACCACGGCATGGTGATGGATGCCAACGGCGAAGTAATGTCCAAGTCGAAAGGCAACGTCGTCTCCCCGATTGCATTGATAGAGGAACACGGTGTCGATATTTCGCGGCTGGCGATGTTTTTCACCGCTCCGTCGGAGAAAGAAGTGCTCTGGAGCGAGGAGGCCGTGACTGGTGTTGAGAAATTCGCCATCAATAAACTGTTTCCGATAGCCAGGCAAGATCACGAAACCGATCTTGACTTAAAGCAATACTTTAAGCTCGAGGATTTGGGTGACTATGAAAAGGCAATCTATATCAAGCTGAACCAGACTATCAAGCGGGTTTCCGAAGATTGTGAACGGTTTCAGTTTAACACGGCCATTGCGGCACTGATGGAACTGGTGCGCGACTACCGACGCGATCAGATCAACAACGACCAACTTAATGACTATATAGTGCTCAAGACGATTCAGTTGGCGGCTCCGATTGTACCCCACATGGCCGAAGAAATGTGGGAAAATTGCGGTCAGACGGAGTCTGTTTTTAAGTCATGCTGGCCAAAACACGATCCGAATCTACCGGTAGAGGTATACAGATCAGGCAGTGGTAGTAGTAGGTTTTCACAGACCGTTGATTTTGGATTAAAAATAGAGATTCCCATACAAGTCAACGGTAAACTGAGAGACTCTATTCGAGTGCCGGTGGATGCCTCGCAAGAGACCGTAGAGAAAATCGCCTTTGAAAGTTCCCGAATCAAGGCTCATACCGAAGGCAAACAGATCATCAGGAAGATATTCGTTAAAGGCCGGATACTCAATATAGTTGTGAAGTGATAAGAAGTAGTGAGAGAATGAGTGGAATTTGCAGAAAACTACAAGGGCAACAAGAGGACAGAATATGATCTGGATACTTGTCTTAATTTACTGTGGTATCTGTGCTGCTCTATGCAGTGTTGTTGCAGATGCGAAAAACTATCACCCATCACGATGGGCCATACTTGGCTTTCTTACTGGCATATTTGGGTTAATTGCCATTGTTGGTATGCCACAACAATCCAGTAGTGCGGTGTCTGAGGGCAAGTCGAGCGAGATCATAAGGCGGAATGAAGCTCTATGCTCTTTGTTAGCAACAGCGAAAGAGCCAAGAGAGTATGTTCTGATTGTTGGTGAAAAGACATGGTGCCCTCATTGTATAGAACCTGTAGATTCGGAAAATGCTGATTGGGGTTCATCAGTGTCTGTAGTTTGTGGAAAATGCGGTGGAAGGATTCTCTACAAAAAGAAGGATACAGATAATTGAATACTAAAGAAGCAATGGTTGGCCGGTGGTTAACATAATATCTCTTATGGGACATTACTAACCAAATCAATGAAGCTCTCAATCATAATACCGGTTTACAACGAGGTCTCCACTCTTGAGGAGCTTCTCCGGGCTGTAAAGATAGCCCCGGTACCCGACAAGGAGATAATCGTTGTCGATGACTTCTCCACCGATGGCACCCGCAAGTTACTTGAAGAGAAACTTGAAGCCGAAGTCGATCGGGTCATCTACCAGCCGCGCAATTTCGGCAAGGGCTTCGCTCTCAAGGCCGGCTTCAAGGCTGCCACCGGCGACATAGTCATGGTCCAGGATGCCGACCTGGAATACGATCCTAACGAGTATCCGGCCCTGATCGATCCGATTATCAACGACAAAGCTGATGTTGTCTATGGTTCGCGTTTTCAGGGCGGCGCCCCCCACCGGGTGGTCTATTTCTGGCATTATGTCGGCAACCGCTTCCTGACACTGCTTTCGAATATGCTGACCAACCTCAATCTGACCGACATGGAGACCTGCTACAAGGTCTTTCGCCGGGAGATTATTCAATCAATCGACATCTGCGAACCTCGTTTCGGTTTTGAGCCGGAGATCACGGCCAAAATTGCCCGCAAACGGGTGCGGATATTTGAGATCGGTATTTCATATTATGGCCGGACATATTCCGAGGGCAAGAAAATCGGCTGGCGTGACGGTGTTCGGGCAGTCTGGTGTATCCTGAAGTATAATTTGTTCAAGAAGTAGGAACTGTAAATGCACCTCAAGAGGTGCGCCACCCCTGCCGGGCTTATTCTTGCGCCGTGTGTACCCACCTTAAGGGACTGTTGAAAAAGCCCCATTCACGTCATTGCGAGCGACAGCGTGGCAATCTCGGATATTGAATGTCAACGAGATAGCCACGTCGCTTCGCTCCCCGCTATGACGTTTGTTATGTTTATCAACAAGCCCTAAAGGTGGGCCACCCGGTCCGAGAGTACAGCAGATCGGAGAGACAATCTGCTCTTTGTTCTTGCATCACGCCCAGCCGCGTTTGCTCAAATTGCGGCGCTGGGTCTGATAAATGCGGCGGGATTTCATTGCCTGTAAATACCACTCGATATTGATCGCAAGACCGTCTTTAAGCAATACTTTGGGTGAATACCCCAACTTCCTGCGGGCCAGGTTGATATTACCCACAAACGATGTTATCTCCCCCACCCGTTTGCTGCTGCTGCTGATCCGGGAACGGGAGCCGACCTGCGCCACGATCATTTTCGCCAGGTCGACAATCCTCTCCCCCACACCGCGAGACAGGTTGAAAGTCAGCCCGGTCACCCGGTCGAAGCGACGGACAATGCGCACCAGGCCATCGACGCAGTCATCCATGTAGGTGAAGTCGAGTTTCTTCTCACGGCCGAAGACGGTGATGTCGCGGTGGCGCACGGCGTAATAGATAAAGAGGGGGATGACGCGCTCGGAAACATCGTAGCGGCCGTAGACGTTTGACAGCCGGACAATTACCGGCCTGATACCGTAACATTCGTGGTAGGCGTGCAGCAACGCCTCGGTGCCGAATTTCGAGGCGGTGTAGGGTGATTTGATCTTTGTCAGGCTGACCGAATCCTCGCGCCGCTTCTCCCCTGCTCGCGATTCACCGTATACCTCGCGGGAGGAAGAGAACAGGAATCTGGTGATCTTATTGCGGCGGGCGAACTCCAGCAGGTTGTAGGTCATCAGGTAATTGTCGCGAGCGAGATCGGGTCGGACAACGAGGTCATGCACGCGGGCGTTGGCAGCCAGGTGAACAATAGTATCAGGACGTCGGCGAAATTTGATTTTATCAAGCGTCTTGCGGAGATCGTGGAAAACGGTGCGGCGTTCGATCTTTTCATCCCACAGGGAATGCTTGATATCCAGCGGGATGACATAGTCGCCACGGCGTATCAGTTCCTGCGACAGCGCCGTGCCGACGGTGCCGGAAGAACCCGTGAGTAAGATAGTTCTGGCCATATCAGATAAACTCAAATCCGGCCTGTTGCCATTTCTGTTGGTTTAGTATGCCGTAATAATCACAGACAAGTTTGCGTCTCACCAGTCGCGTCGCTTGCACCGGCTTGAGTGACTTAAACTGCCGGTGAGCGGTGCCGATAATCACGGCCGAGGCCGCCTTGACGACCGCCTCAACACTGTCTTCCATCGGGAAGTTGCCCTCGACCAGCTTCCCGTGCCCTTTCAGATACGGTTCAAAGAAAGCGACACAGGCGCCGCGCCGTCTGAGCTTGAGCGCCAGTTTCACCGCTTGTGAGCCGCGCGTGTCGTCCACTTCGGGCTTAAAAGCGGCACCCAGTATGGCAATTTTTTTGCCTTTCAGCTTACCCAGTTTGGATTTCAAGCGATCAATCAACGTATCCAGCAGGCGTTCGTTGATCTCAAGCGCCGTGCGGGCTGACAGGAAGTCGAAACGAGTGCTGCTCTGTTCGGAGTTCAGCAGGTGACAGTCTTTGGGCAGGCAGGAGCCGCCAAACCCCAAACCCGGATCGAAATAATCCTGCCCGATACGGGGATCGAGACCTATCCCCCGCCTGATAGCTTGAATGTCCAGACCGTCGGCGCGGGTATACTCGGCAATTTCGTGAATGAACGCCAGCCGGTGGGCCAGGTAAACATTTGAGCCGAGTTTTATCAGTTCGGCCGATTTGCAATCGGTGACGATAAACGGCATCGTTTTCCTGTAAACTGATCTGTACAATCTCAGCAGTGGAGCTGCCGCAGCTTTTATATCGGCACCGATGACTACCCGCCATGGCCGGCAGGTATCCTGAAAGGCGCAGCCTTCGCGCAGAAACTCCGGATTGACCACCAGGTGCACCCGGTCCGCTGCTTTGGTCTCCGTCAAGAGACGCTGGAACTGGTCGGAAAAGCCGATGATGTTGGTTGATTTCAGAACCACGGTCACTTTCGTCCGGCTCCGGGTTTCGGCTATACAGGTAACAATATGTTTGAAGCTGGCCAGGCGCATTTTCCACGAAGTCGGATCAACGGAATCAATCGCAATGAAAATAAACTGTGCCTGCCGGTAGTGTTCTTTCGTCGGACGACTAACCAGCAGCTTACCACTTTTAAGAACCTGTTTCAGCTTCGTCTGGAGTAACGGCTCGTGGAAATGCAGACGACCATGACTGAGAGATGTCACGGTGGCTGAATTCTTGTCAACGACCTTGACGCGGCATCCTTTATCGGCAAGGAAAACGGCCGTGGCCAGACCGACATAGCCGGCGCCGATTACCAGTACGTGAGGATGTGTTGTCATACAGTTTCCTCAGCAAAAGATTGCCACGTCGGTTCGCGCCACGCAAGGACGTATTCTATTATGTGTTCAGTCCGGAATCGCACTTTAAGGACAGCCTCCACAGGGTTTTAACCAGCAATAGTTGATACAACCGGCATTGTTTGCAATCATGTTGCTATTATAAGAAGCAGGCAGCCTTAAGCCAAATGATTTCGATACCGGTGGCAAACCACTTCTATTCTCAACCGCGTAGCGGGTGCCAAAGGCACATTGGTTGTCACTTTTATTATTGTGAGTAGAGTCACCACCAGACTAAGACACGTTCCTGAAACCCCAGTTCAGCAGGCGGCGGGCTTCCCTGAAGCGCAGCTTGTCGCCCGGTACACCGAGCACAACCAGAGTCAACCTCTGTCCCTTTCGGTTTTGCACCAGTGTCGTCAGGCAGTAGTCGGAGTCTACTATGTAGCCCGTTTTCCCGGTAAGCACTTTGTATGGTGACAGAACCATTCGGTTGGTGTTGGCAAACTGCCGGTAGGTGTTTTTGCGATTGCAGATTTCGGCTCGGTATTTTTTCCTGGCAGTAATGTCGGCAATCAGTTTATAGTCAACGGCGTAGTGCAAAATCTTGGCTACTTCGTGGGCAGTTGAGACATTGCGACTATCCAGGCCGGTGGGATCATAAAAGATCGTCTGCTCCAGGCCCATAGTGCGCACCTTGCGGTTCATTTCTTTGACAAACTGTTTTATCGATCCAGAGGTAACTCGAGCCAGGGCTTTAGTGGCTCGGTTGTCGGAATTCATCAGGGCGGCGTGCAGCAGATCACGCACCGTCAGTTCGTAGCCTACCCGCACACGCGAACGGCGGGAACGTCGAGCATCCTCCCTGGTAATGGTTACCACCTGGTCCAGGTCAACACCCTTATCTATCACGACCATGGCGGATACTAACTTGCTGATGGAAGCGATCGATCGGACAACGTCGCTGTTTTTGGAGTAGAGAACCTCACCGTTGTCATAGTTGATCAGCAGGGCTGCCTTGAGATTGAGATAGGGAGTTTTTTTACGAACATGGTCGAAATCGAAATGATAGTTTTTTCGCAACGGATAACCGGCCTCGGCCTCCCCCGCTTCCAGGAAGTAGACGGTGTTGGCCGAGAACAACACGAAGGCTGCCAGTAGTATCAGCACTTTCGGGAGTGTTTTGCGGTTAATCATCAGTTATCTCACCTGTGCCATACTCTGCCTGTTCAATATACACCCATAGCGGTCCTGACCAAATCATCGGGTCCGGACCGCCGGAAGCTTATAGCTATAAAATATACAGTTAGTACCAGGTGTGGTCCGAGTCAACAAAAAGTAGTCACGATTTCAACAGGCGCATAAAATCAACGGCGTTGGCCACAGCTTGTCCGAGATGGCAGTTGTTAAAGAAGGCATAGAGTCGTTTGACCTTATCCCGTGCCTTATAGATCTTCTCCAGCCAGACCAGCAACTCCTGTTCGGAGTAGCTGTAATCGTAGCGCAGCTTGCCGCCATCCCACCACTGTTGAGAATTGCGGCCGTGGAGACGGATGTAGGCGGTGTCGGTGGTTGTCACCAGGTGGGGATTCATCAGACCGGGCAAGGCCGGCTCGTCGACACTGACATAACCGATATTCTCCGATCGCAGCCGGTCATACATGGTCCGGTTCTCCCAGCCGGCGTGACGAAACTCGACAAACAGGGGTCGCGGCGCCAGGGCTTCCCGGCAAATCGAAAGATAGTCCAGACTGTCGGGACTGAACTTAAACGAGAAGGGGAATTGGGCCAGCAGGCCGGACAATTTGCCCGATTCCTCAATCGGTTTGAGCGCTTCTGTGAATTTAGCCAGATCGTCGGCGATGTCCATGCGGCGGTGCGTCATCGACTGGGGTACCTTGATCATGAAGTCAAAACCCGGCGGCGCTTTGCGAACAATGTTGGCCATAACGGCCGGGTGCGGGATACGGTAGTAGGTCGAGTTTATCTCAACGGTGGGGAAGTGCCGCACATAATGATCGAGCATCTTCCCTTTCTCAATATCGGCGGGGTAAAACGGTCCTCGCCAGTCCTCGAAGCTATAGCCCGAGGTGCCTACTCTTATATCCATAATGCGTTCCAGCCTGGCGGCATCGATGCCGTACTCCGTTACTTGTCTTTAACCCGACTTCGGTATGCAAAGAATCACCCCAGTGGTCATTCATCCGTCAGTTCATAGTAGAAGTTGCGATTGGCGCATTCTTCAAAGGCGTCCGATGCCAGCTCACCGGCTACCCCCAGGTTGTCGTAGGGATGTTCGCAGATGTGGATGATCGGCAGCCAGTCCGGTTTGCTCAGGCACTCCGTGAAAACAGCGGTCAGGGCTTTGACGACATTCTGTTTCACTACCCGGCTGATTCGCGGACAGTAGAGCACAAAATGAAGATACGGTCTCCCCTCCCGTCCATCCCAGAGCTTGCCGCCACTGGCGGCCTCGCCGACGTCGTACTCGCAGAAGCGCACGCCGAAAATCTCCGCTTCGAAGCGGGTGTTTTGTGCGAAGGTTTCAGTGAGTTTAGTAGCGAGTTGCTGCCTGGTATCGGTGTCGGTTCGGGGCATGGTGATTTCAAGGCATGGCATGGGGTGCTTCTCCCTTTCAGATGATATCATCAGGTAAAACTTCAGTCCACCCGACAGGTTATCTCAAATAGCGGTGTCAGAGCTTTATACGAAACCCGATTGAGGATGTCCATCACATTCTGCTGGTGTAAGCGATGTTAAAATGGGTTTGTTCGGTAAGCAACATTATTTTGAATTATCCAAGCCGGGAGGCTACTACACCAGCATTCCGGGCAAGAAGATTGCAGGCAATAATAACGCGGCCGCCAGTGGAGTAGCACCGGCGGCCGCGACAATTATCAGCGGCTATCTGTCGCTGCTCTACCGACAGCCTAGAGGCTGCGGTCCGCCCATGAACAGATACTGTACGAGCCAGGTTAGATCGCCTACATCGAGAAGGCCACACGATCCATCGGCATCGGCTGCTTCCATCACCGGCGGCGGTGCCCCTCCCTGGAACAGGTAGGCCACCAGGTAGGTCAGGTCTCCTATACTTACCCGGCCATTGCCATCGACATCACCGGAAACATGACCGATCATCATCACCGTTCCGGTCGCCGTAAATGACGTGCTGTCATCAAACTTGCCGGAAACGGTGTAGTCCTGCTGGGTAGTGTCCCACAGCAGTGGGTAATCCAAAATGAAGTCCCTCATCAGGAACGTGAGTTCCATCGCGTCACAGTAAAATCCATCCGGCAGGGGTACTACGGATGTGGTCAGGACTGCGATGGAATCGTTGATAATCAATGAGGTCGGATCGATATCGCCCACAATGTGCGAATCCGGAAAATCACCAACGAAAATGGATCCAATGAGAGAATCCACGGTGTAGGCCTGAGCCGCATACATCGTGTCGGGATCAGTTATTGTCAGCGCCTGCGCCGCACCGGTCACGTGGAGATGAACCGGAACGGTTACAGTCGGTTCATCAGGGTCGTTACTGGAAATGATAATATCGGCGAAGTAGTCGCATTCGTAGAGATCAGTGGCATCAAACTTGATTGCGATAGTCATGGACGAGTCCTGTACAACGGTGCCGGATGTTGGTGAAGCGCTCACCCATCCCAATCCGCCTGTGGAATAACTGTCCCCACAGAAGCCGGAGAAACTGCGGATCGCCACGCCGGCCGGAGCGAACCCTGACAATGTTGACGAGACCGTGTTCAGGAGGGTGATGCCGTCGGAATCGTACAGGTTTCCGGTGACCTGATTACCTTCTCCGAAAACTATCTCAAGTTTGTACCACTGGCCGATCACATATGTCTGGTAGACTGAATCCAGATCCTGAAAGGAGTAACCGTTATTAAACTGAATATAGAGTTTATCAGTATTAGGTGCCGCGACCAGTGACCAGGCTCCTGCCGCTGAAGCACCAAAGCCCATGTACCAGCGGCCGGTACCGACTTTGGTCCACATCTCCAGCTTTTCTCCGGGTGCCCCGATTACGACATCTGTCCGGTAGTGCCAGTTAGGGTCCCCAATCCCCTGGGGACCATCGTGAGCACAGCCGCCAGTTACCGATCCACCGGAATAGACTACCACCCAAGGCGCCCACGGCCAAGTGGCAGTTGTATCGAAGTCCTCGATCATCCCACCTGACACGGTCGATATCGCAGACTCGGTTCCGGTTGAGTTAAAGCCGGAAACTTGAAGTGATATATCACTGTCGCTACTCTTATCCCGAGAGGAGTTAAGCAGTCGTATATAAGTTTGCTCATCCACGCCGTTAGCTGTCCAGGGAGGTAGCTCGTAAACAGCAGACTCGTTGTCTGTCCCCGGGTCAGAGACAGTGATCTGTTGTTGATGCGATACCTGATCTGTACCCGAGAGAGCGATACCGCCCATTGCGGGTGTGGTCACGTTTTCGACGGCCACTGTGAAAGTCAGATTGCTGACACCAACATTGGAAATTGTCAGTAGCTGCGTGGCCGTATCACCGGTGATCAGGTGCTGGAACATTGAGGTCGGCGCAACCGCTATATCGGGCGGTTCGACACCCATCCCTATCAACGCTACTACCACCGTCGGTTCGTCGATGTCATTGCTGGTAATGGTAAGGTTACCGGCGATGCCGCCGATAGCGCTGGGAGTGAAGGTGACCGCAACCGGTTGACTCTCGCCGAGATTCAGTGCAAAACTCGTGATATCTACGGCGAAGTCGGAATTGTCAGAGGAGATATCGTAGACGAAAAGAGAATCCGTCCCATTGTTGGAAACCATCAGAGTCTCTGCAACAGTGCCGCCCAAAAAGACGCTGCCAAAGCCAACAATGGTATCGGAAACAAAGATATTGGGCGCTCCGGTTACATGCAGACCGGCCGCCACGGCAACTGCCGAATCGTCGGGATCATTGCTGCGGATGATTATATCGGCGGTGTACAGACCGCCCGGCAGGCCGGTGGCGTCAAAGGTGACGTTGACATCAGTGGACGCACCGGCCGGAATAACGCCGGTTGTTGTATCCAGCCTGAGCCAGCCAACACCGCCTACCAGCCAATCGAATACCTGATTGCCGAAGAGCTGGTTATCGGCGTAGGCCAGATGGCTATTCAAAAACACCTCGTCCGACATGGCTACAATGTGACCCGAGACAACCTCACTGTAGGCACAGGCTGGCGTGCCGCCTGCATCATTGACCAGAACACCGGCCGGCGCCACTACCGTGTCAAGATAAGCGACATTACCGCTGAAGTAGATGCTGTCGACATCGGTAGTCGTCTCGTGAGACAGAATATCACCGCTGATACCGGGAGCACCGCTGATACCAATATAATGTATACCGGCTTCCAGAGCCTCTAACAGCGCGTTGTATATACCTACCGTGGAAGCGTTGTCTCCTTCCAGCAATAGACCACCACCGGCCTTGAGCCAGGGAGCGATAGCTTTCACCTCTCCGTTGGTAAACGGTGAGTTAATGTCCACTGTCCAGAATACATCGTAATCGGCCAGAAGCGTAGCCGAGATGGGGTCGAAATTTACCGTGACGGTGGCCCCACGTGACTGCAGATCGGCGATAAGCGTCGACCATGACGAAGTAGTGGTCTGGCCATGCGATTGATCCCAGAGGATCTGTACATCGGTCAGATCATCCAGCATGGCTTCAATAGGCGTTGTCCGGGGCTCACCGGCTTCAATACCGTCTTCGGCCTCAAGGTCCGGAGTCTCGGTGTTCGGGTTGGGCGCCGTCAAAGTGTAAAGTTTACTGGCGACAGTGTCAGACGGAACCGTGGATGCCTCCCAGATCAAGTCACTCCCGTCAGTGGCGGTATTGGCTATGGTCAGGATGTGGCTTGACGTATCGCCGGTATACAGACTGTCGGATAGCGAATCCGGGGCGACTGCAATCTGTGGCGGCAGTATGCCGACACCGGATAACTGCACCGTCAGTACCGGCTGGTCGGGATCGTTACTGTTGACAGTCAGATCGGCAGTGATCAAAGTCGGCGTGGCCGGTTGGAACGTGACGATCACCGGCTGACTTTCGCCCGGGGCCAGATTGAAAGTGACCATATCAACGTCGTAGTCAGCATGGCTCGAAGTGATGCTGCCGACTATCAGAGTATCAGTCCCCTGGTTGGTCACCAGCAGAGTGTCGGTGCTGGAGCCGCCGACAAAAACGGTGTCGAAGTCCATGGCGGTATCTGACAAAACGATGTCCGGAGCCCCGGTCACGTGCAACCAGGCCGGTACATAGACAATCGAATTATATATATCGTTACTGGTGACGACGATTAGGGCCTGGTACACGCCTCCGAACATGCGGAAGGCATCAAATGTGACCGGGATATCGACCGTAGTGCCACCCGCCACCGAACCGGAGGTCGAATCTATTTTCAGCCAGGATACACCTGCCGCCAGCCAGTCAAATACCTGATTGGCAAACAGCTGATTATTAGCCAAACCCATGCGACTGTTTGTGAATATCTCGTCAGCCATGGCCACAATGCGGCCAGAGCTCACTATTTCACAGGCGCTGTTGGCTACGTCCATGGTATCGTCGATCAGTACCTGAGCGGGCGCGGCAACGGCAGACAAGTGCGCCACGTTGGCCGAAAGGATAACACTGTCCACGTCGGTTGTTGTCTCGTGCGGGAAAATGTTAGAAGTGCCGCCACTGGCGCCATCAACATCGGAGTATTCAATACCGGAGCCCAATGCTGAAAGGAGGCTGTTGTAAATGGGTACAGTAGAGGTGTTGTCACCCTCCAGGACGACACCGCCACCGCCAAGAACCCAGTTAGTCATGGCGGTCAATTCGGCGCCCGAGAAGGGGCTGTTAATATCGACAGTCCAATAAATATCGTAATTGTCAAGTAAGCCCGGCGTCAACGTATCAAAGTTCTCCGTAACCGTGGCGCCGCGGGCCTCAAGGTCGGAAATGATGGTCAACCAGCCACTGGTCGAACCCTGACCGTGCGATCGATCGAAAAGAATATACACATCGGTCAGATCCGCTAACTGCGCTTCAATAGACGTTGTCCGGAAGGAAACGGAGCTGCGGTCGGAGGTCGGTTCATCATCAGCCGCCGCCTTCGCGCCCGGGTCAGGTGGTGTCAGCAGGAAGGATTTCTTGAGAGATTCTTCAAACACTTCGGTCGAAGCCTGCCAAATCAGGTCGGCTCCATCGCCCTTGGTGTTGGCTATGGTCAGCAGGTGTACCGATGTTTCCCCGGTCAGGAGGCTGTCTGACAATGAGTCCGGGCTGACGGCAATCGTGGGAGCTTCGGCACCCTCACCCAGAAGTGTCACGGCGTAAGTCGGCTCGTCCGGGTCGTTACATGTAATCGTCAGAATCCCGGGTATGGGAGTTGTCGTGCCCGGTTTGAACTTCACCTGAACCACCTGGCTGTCGAGGGGATACAGTACAAAGCTTGTAATATCGACCGAGTAGTCGGCGTGACTGGAGGATATGTCAGTCACTACGAGGGAATCGGTACCGACGTTTGACACCATCAGGGCTTGTGTCAGCGAGTCGTTGACAAAAACGCTGTCGAAATCGAGTGTATCGGCCGAGACTGCCAGGTCCGGGGCACCCGTCACATGCAGATGGACCGGGACAGATACCAGGGAATCAACGGGATCGTTGTTGTGAATCAGGATATCGGCATAGTAGTCACCGCCGTTCATACCGATGGCAATCAGGGCTACCTCAATAATCATGGATTGACCGCTATGGAGGACGCCGGATGTGGAATCCAACTGCACGAATTCGCCGCTAACAGCTCCCCAGAATAAGGCGTTGTGCAGAATCAACGGAATGTCACCGGCCCAGTAGCCGGCGTCGGGCACATAGACATTGACCGCCACGACACCGCCAGTCTGGGTGGCTACCATCGGAAGCCCGTTATCCCACTCCGCAACCAGTTGGGCACCGGAAGCTATGGTTATGTCTCCCAGAATATCGCCGGACGCGGTCGTTACATTCTTCATAATGGGGTGAGCGGCGTTGAAACTGCCCAGATTGGCCGACCCGGCCGGACCGAAACCGATATTGAACGGGGCATAACCACCACTGACAAAACGGCCGCTTATACCAAAACCGGACACGAATGACGCCAAAGTCACGACCACGCTGCCACCGGCATCAATATAGTCGGCCAGTACATTGCCGGTTCCGACAGGATCGCCCCAGGCTACGCCGTTCATGACAATCACGCTGTGATACGGCAAGAGATCACCGAGGCCCGGAGCTCCCGAGGAGGCATCATAGGTGCCGACCAGGTCAATGTCGGGATAACTCTCCAAGAGTCCCTTAATTTCAGATGGATATGAGCCACTGTACAGCAACAGCACGTCAATAGTGTACGGCATGAGATTACCCGGCACAATGTCGCCCGGACTGAGCGGTTCGCGGCTGGCATGGTAGCCGTCGGTATAAGGTGTGATCGAACTAAAAGCCAGGTCGCCGGTACCGCCTGTGACCGTTTCGAGGACGTCGCCGGGATTGATGTTGACGCTTTTAATGGCAAGCGAGGAGTCTCCCTCAACGGTAATATCGAATATCAGATCGCTGACGCCGTCGTTTTCGATAGTCAGCGTGTGAAGCGCAATTTCACCGGTATACAGGCTGTCGCTGATGGAGTCGGGAGAAACCAGGATAACCGGAGGTAATACTGCTCTGCCCAGCAACGTTACAGTCACTATTGAATCGGTCAGGTCGTTATTCTCGATGGTCAACGTGGCCGGGAAGTCGCCAGCGGACGTGGGTGCAAAAGTTACAACCACTGGCTGGCTCTGGCCGGGATCGAGGTCGAAGGTGCTGGTATCGACGGTATAGAACCCATGATCCGACGAGATTCCGGTTACTGACAACAGGTCCGTTCCGCCGTTGGAAACGACCAGGATCTGCGGGATGACAGCGTTCACGAAAACACTGTCGTAGTCCAGACTGTCGGTGGAAAGAGCAATGTCGGGAGCACCGGTAACGTTCATGAAGGCAGCCAGGTTGACAATCGGCTCGTCGGGGTCATTGGAGTAGATCTCGACTGTCATGTCGTAATCACCACCGAACATGCCGGTGGCATCAAACGTGACATCTACCGCCAGGCTGTCACCGGCAGCTATACTGCCCGCGGCCGGATCCATCGAAAGGAATGAGAAAGCCGCGGTGGTCACCAGCACGTCATCGAAGAACCAACCGGTATAATCGTTGGCGCCTCCGTCGCCGGTGTCAAAGTAGAAGCGCAGGCGGATGACCTGTCCCTCGTAGGCGGAAAGGTCCAGGACCGTCAGAATCCAGCCGCCACTGGAACCGGAGGGAGCCATTCCATATGCTCCTCTCAGGGGGACCCAACTGCCGCCGTCATCGGTCGAGACGTCAACCATACAGTAATCCCACCCCGGTTCAGTGTCGTAGGTTTCATAGAACTCCAGTGTTATCGGTGCGGTACCGATGGAAAGATCGATCAGAGGACTGACTACTGCCGTGCTGATCAAATTACCGGTAGCATAAGTGCCCACCGTTTCGTCGGCACACCACCAACTGGTCACCGCACTGTTGTAGGCAGTGTTGGTCTGGTGCCAGAGATCGTCGGTAGTACCTCCGTAGAGCTCTTCCGTCCAGCCATTGATGCCGCTTTCCATGTCGTCATAGAACATAATGTAGTCGGTGTCCAGGCTTGACATCCTCAGGTCCAACAGGCTGTGACTGCTTCCCTGACCAACTGGCAGGAGGTGATCTTTTCCGCTCAGACGCTCTGTCGGGTATTGGGGCTGGTAGGTCTGACTGACCGGTATCAGCTCCAGGCTGAGTTGATCACCTTCACCACCGGTCACTCGCAGGGATGCCTCGCCGCCAAATTGCGGTACAAAGAAATCGACAGTTGAAGGACCGCCGGCCTCATTTTTTATGTAGATGGTTTGAGTGGACTGATCACCGGTGAAAAGACTGTCAAACAGCGTATCCGGCACCACGGAGATATCCGGAATACCGAGTGTCGTTTCTCCGGGAGAATTGGATACGCCCGAGGTGTTGGCCCACTCGTCGCCGACCTTCAGGGCAAAGTAGTAGGTCGTGCTGAAATCAAGCCCGGTGACCTTAAACAGCTCGGTAGTTCCGGCGTCTTGGGGTGATGGAGTCGGCGAGACTTCTGTGACGGATTCAAAGTTACCGGAATCAATGGGCGAAGTAGAGTAGCGTATGTCGTATGAGCCGGCCTTGCCGGAATCGGTATCATCACCGCTGGCAGTCCAGGTCAGTTCTACCCAGTTGGAGCCAACGCCGGCTACGGCCAGATCGGTGACAGCATCGGGCGGAATACTGTCTTTCTCCAAAACGATAGGCGACACATAGGTCATGGCTCGTCCGGAACCCTGGCGATTATCGGTCCAGCACGGGTAGATCATACCGCTTCGGGCGGAAATACCCAGATAGTCGCCGAAATATCCCCCGGCCAGACCGGGAATCGGCGATGGTGTAAAGGAAACATCACTCACTTTGAAATCCATCCAAGTGTCGCCGGCGTCGGCCGAAACGGCCACAAAGACCTCGCAGTCAGTGCTGGCCACATTGCGGTCATCGTAGAAAATAACACTCAACATGCCGTTCACCGGGTCACAGGCAATCCACGGGAAGAAATGCTCTTTGCCCAGCCCGGAGGGGTCCTGATTGACTTTCAACGGTGTCGACCAGCTACCGCCGCCGTCGGTGGATTTAGCAATGTAGACATCCATGTCGGGGCCGGTGTTGATACCGGGAATACCGATATTGGTCCACACCACGTAGAGATTGCCGTCGTGGGGTCCACCGCTGATATCGACCTCCATGGCCGGAAACGAGTTACAGCGCATGTTCTTGGACGTGGTAGTAATCCGAATGCCCCGGATGTTCTGGATGATGCGAGTGGCCGGTGCAAAGGTGGCACCTCCATCGGTGGACACTGCCATGCCGATCGCGGTCTCATCCGAGGGCCAGGAGTCATAGATCGACCAGACGGCGTAGACTTCACCATTGGTGCCCGTCTTGATGTTGACACCCTGGTCATGACTACCGGCGGCCACTGCCGAACTGATATTCAATGGCAAAGACCATGTCAGTCCGCTGTCGGTAGACCGTACCAGCACGACCTCACGGTCGTCGGCGCCGCCGAAGGCTGTCCAGGCGCTGTACAGATTACCTTCGTAGGGACTGGCAGAACTGTTATCAATCCAGAGATGATTCTTGTCGGCCAGGCTGCCCGGATTCGGAGCCGCCTGAACATGGGTAAAGGTGGCACCGTTGTTCGTCGAGTAGGCCACACCCTGCCCGCTGTTGGATGCAATGTAGCCGACATAGTACCAGCCGTTGAGCCCGATAACGGCTGCCGGATCACCGCGGTTGGAACCTCCGGCTCCGGCCAGGCTGCCACCCCAAACGGCGCCACCGTCTGTGGAGAAGAGAGCATTGGCACCATAGATGCCACTCACCGGCCAGGGAGTGGAGTTGTTGGAATTGAGGACAGTATTGAGGTCAAAGGGATGGATAAAAATTGAGTTTTCACTCTGGGTGTTGTTGGGGTCGTCAGTCACCGGAACATCCGGGGAATCATCGATCAACACTCCACGGCTGAGCACCTCACTGGAAGTGTATACCGCTTCCTTGACGGGAATCTCCGGCGCCACTTCCACCAAACCCTGATACGCCAGGTCCTGCCAGTATGACTGGCTCCAGATTTCGGTGTCGACCTGCTGTGAGGTCTCCGAGCCACCCCAGACAGTAACTGTCAGCAGTGCGACCAACGTCACCACCGCCAGTTGAGGGATACCTTTGAATGATCTCATGGTGAGTCCTTTCAAACAACGATATGGGTACTAATTATTTTTCGAGAGGTTGCTGTCATGCTATAAATATAATAAGGAGAATAATCCGTTGTCTCTGTAATCAATACGACAGGTTCGCAGTATCTGACCCGGTTCCCGCCCCGGCATAAACATAAAATTGAATAATAGTAGACTATATCTGCCAATGCAGTCCACAAACTCCGCCTCCGTTAGTATTCGTTATCGGTTCTTCACCGACAGGAACAGGCCGAACAAGTAACTTCTTCAGCAGCGCATCTGAATAAACTTACGACGCAACCGACATCATTTCCGAAGACGACAGTAATAAACGCCGATTATATCAGTATTGACGTCACTTTGGTCAGAACTTCCGGTCGCCTCTGTTGGACAATTCAATCTCGGATCATGTCCCACAACCGTGGGTCAGATCCAATAGATCAATATATAGTGCATGTGTTGAGGTGTCAAGATGTTTCTGGACAGAGACATAGTAATTCCTTTCAGGACGCATGCGGTAACCGTGTGACGCCTACAATCCTGCTCGACTACACGACCTCGGCATGGCAACATGTCCGGTTGGAGTCAGGTCTACTTTCAGGTGCTTATCAGAAGAGGGTGATTTCCACTCCCGCGAAAGACATGCCAATCGCAGTCAATCCAAGAAGCAACATGATGAATAACAGTGATACTATGGCGGCAACTGAAATCCCCTTACCACGGCTGATACCAAAAACAGCGGCGTAGCCAATACCGGTTACTATAATACCCCAGACTGCGAATATGTCCAGGTAGTACAACAGCGAATAACCGATTGATGTGAAGTTCTTGTCGGGAAAAAGAGCAGCTAAACCGTAAGATACCTGTATAGTTCCTTTGGCAAACACCAGAGGAAGTCTCAGCAGGTTACCTATCTGGAAGATTAGTCCCCCCAGTAATCCGACTCCCCAGATGGCTTTGAACTTAGCCTTGCCGCCCATGATGACGCTGCCCAGGAACATCACTACCAGCGCCTCCAGAACAGTTACCACAATGATCATCGCGGCGGTGATCAGGGCACCCTTCAGAAAGCCGGTATTCATGGCATCCTGTCTCATTTGCTCCAGAGCCTGAGGCGGAATTACCGTGGAGGTTTTCATCATCTCATACTGCGTCATGGCACCATACTGTGCGGTCAGGCCACCATAAACGGCGGTGACGATGAAAATGATTATAATCGGAATTATCAGCTTTGGTTTGATTTGATACTGGCGAAAAGCCTCCGTCGGCGATGTGAAAACACCCGCGATTATAGCCCAGATACTGCTGGGAGCAGCAGTAAGATCGGCCGCCGGTGTGATATCGGGGTTCGGATGCGAATCTGACTCCATTTGGCATTACCTCCTCATTCTGGTTAGCCTGACACAACCCGGACTGTTCCCGAACTGGGACAGCCGGAACCGGTGCGTCACCGGCTCATAAGTAATACAATGTACGGTGCCCGTTATTCAATGGCACGCTTTTTTTCTTTAGTAGCTTGTTGAAAAACACCGAATGAAAGACATGAATGTTACTACCTTGCTTTTTCTGTCATTCCTGCGTAAGCAGGAAACTATATATATCAATAGGTTACTGGATCCCCTAGCTTCACAAACGAAGTGCAACACCTTATTAAGGTGTTGTTATGGAACAAAGATATGCTCAGATCAACATTGAAGAGCGATGCGAGATTGCCCGTTTACGTACCGCTGGGTGCTCGATCCGGCAAATCGCGGCAGCTCTGGATCGCGCGCCATCGACGATTACTCGAGAGATAAAGCGAAATGGCAGTCAGAACGGCATTTACCAGCCCAGATACGCGGATCGACAAAGCCGCGCCCGCCGCTGGACCGGTTCCAAGCTGGACCGAAACCGCACCTTGCGCGAGACGGTGCTGTCACGACTGGCACAAGGCTGGTCTCCCGAGCAAGTCGCCGGACGGCTCGCCCGGGACACCGGACTTCGCGTTATCTCACACGAGACCATCTACCGTTTCATCTACGCGCAAATCGCCCGCACCAAAAACTATGCCTGGCGTCATTATCTGCCACATGGCAAGTCCAAACGCGGCTGGCGTGGCCGCAGAGGTGGCAGCCCGGCCTCGTTCATCGCCCATCGTCGTTCCCTGGACGAACGACCGGAAACAGCCAATGATCGCCAAACACCGGGACACTGGGAGGCTGACCTGATGCTGTTCAGAACCTATGGCCAGGCCATCCTCACTTTGCACGAGCGGCACTCCCGGCTACTCATCGCCGCCCGGCCACCCGGTAAAGCTGCCGAGCCCATCGCTAAGGCCATGGCCGACATCCTGGCGCCTCTGCCACCACCGTGGCGCCAGACTGTCACCTTTGACAATGGCACCGAATTCGCACGCCACTACCAACTCCATGCACTCGACATCAAGACATTCTTCTGTGACACCTACTCACCGTGGCAAAAAGGCGGTGTCGAAAACGCCATCGGCCGTATGCGCCGCACCCTTCCCAGAAAAACTGACCTGGCCACCCTTACCGACAATCGCTTCCTCGAACTTATCCAGGCATACAATAACACACCACGAAAATGTCTGGACTTTCTAACACCAGCAGAGATATTTTGGAATAACATGTTGCACTTCAAATTTGAATCCACCTTCCCGCTTGCGCGGGAATGACAGAAAGGACGCGGGAATGACAGATTATGGTTCTCTGTCGGTTCCTACTCCTTATCCGGGGCGTTCTTGACGTAGCGGTCGAGCCAGGTGGTCATCTCCCAGAGGACGTGCATCACTGACTCGCGGGCGCGGTAGCCGTGACTTTCGTGCGGCAACATCACCAGCCGGGCCGTCGCTCCCTGACCCTTTAACGCACTGTAGTAACGGCGGCTCTGCAGGGGATAGGTACCGCTGTTGTTGTCGGCCTCGCCGTGGATGAGCAGAATAGGTTCATTGACTTTCTCGGCGTGCATGAACGGTGACATGGCGAAATAAACCTCCGGCGCCTCCCACAAGCTGCGCTCCTCGGACTGGAAGCCGAACGGCGTCAGTGTCCGATTGTAAGCACCGCTGCGAGCGATACCCGCCCGGTAAAGATCACAATGCGCCAGCAGGTTGGCCGCCATGAAAGCGCCATACGAATGCCCGCCGATAGCCAGCCGATCAGGGTCGCCGACACCGCGCCGGACAACCTCGTCAACCGCCGCCTGGGCGCTGGCCACCAGTTGCTCGACATAAGTGTCGTTTGGTTCCACGTCGCCTTCGCCGACGATCGGCATGGTGGGATCATCAAGAATGGCATAGCCGTGTTCCAGCCATAACAGGGGCGAGTACCAGCCGATACGAATGAAACGATAGGGTGAGTCGGTCACCTGCCCGGCGGCATCGGCGCTCTTGTATTCCTGTGGGTAAGCCCACATCAACATCGGCAGTGGTCCGTCATCGGGAGAGTACCCGGCGGGCAAGTAGAGGGTGGCCGTCATCGGTACGCCGTCAGCGCGCTCGTAGCGAATAAGTTCCTTGTGCACATCGATCAGTTGCGGTGTCGGGTGCTGGAAGGTGGTGACCTGTTGGAGATCATCTTTTTTCAGGTCGCGAATAAAGTAGTTGGGCGGTTCGGTTATCGATTCCCGCCGTGTGAGCAGCTTGCGCTTCTTAATGTCCAGCAGACGTATCGGTTGTTCGTAATACGGCTCTTCCGAACGGAACAGGCGTTGGTATTCTTTGGTCTTCAGGTCAAACTCATCCAGAAACGGTCGGTCGCCTTCTTCGGAGGCGCCATCGCCGGAAAGGAACAGAGTTCTACCCTTGTTTGCAGTCAGCAGGACACTGGTGCCGCGATCGGTCAAGCGCATGAGCGGCTGACCGGGATCGTTGTAGCGGTCTTCCCAGGAGCGGTCAACCAGCAGCACCGGCTCGAAGCTCAGTGATCCCGGCTGGACATGCCAGCCCTGTATGCGGCGAGTTTTCCACCACCATTCGGTGACAATTGCCAGCTTGTCGTTGCCCCAACTGATATCATCGTATCGCAGGCTGAGAGTAATAAGCGGCACCGGGTCACTGTCGAACGGAGCCGCCAGCATGTAGACACGGTCACGCTCTTCTGCTTCGGCACTGGCGTCACCGGCGTCAAGCGCTTCTACCCAATGCAACATAGCGTCGGTATCGGCCCGCCAGCCGGCATCGCGGCGACCGGTGCGCACTGAGCCAAAAGCCATCGGCACACTTTCGGCCAGCGGCAGGTCGGCCAATTCAAAAACTATATTACCGTCCAGGTCCCAGACTTCAATCCGCTGAGGGAAACGATAAACCGGCACCGTATATGAAAATGGCCGGTGAATAGTCTCCACCAGTATGTACTTCCCGTCCGGAGAGGGAGTAGCCTGACTAATGATCCCGGCCGGGCCGATGGGTCTGCTTTCGCCGTCAAGCGTCAAACGTACTACCTGGGCGGTGGCGTAGTGTTCGAACATTGCTTCATCGTGGGCGTTTTTCAGCAGGTCCTGGTAAGTTCGTGCGGGCGCTTTGCCGCCGATATTCTCCTGAATCACCGGTCCTGCCGGCACCAGCGGTTCATCCGGAGCCTTGCCGCGTCCTTCCGGGATTGTCTGGGTGATGATAGTGCGGCTGTCGGAAAGCCAACTGTAGGGAGTGCCATAGGCAGCGTTAAGCGGCAGGGATGATACCGGTGCGGCGGCGCCGTTTTTATTGTCGGCCGTCCACAGTTCCAGACGGTCGCCACGGGACACCGTGAAGGCAATCCGCTTGCTGTCTGGTGACCAGGTGACGTTCCTGATGCTGGGATAGTCGGGCAGACCGCTGATAATGACTTCACTGCCATCGGAGATTTTCTTGAAAGTCAATTCGTTAAAGTAGTAACCGCGGCTGGGACCGTTGGTGCGGGGGTTGATACGCAGACCGGCCAGGCGCAACTCCGGTTGCGAGACTTCCTCCAGCGATTTGAGCGCCGGATACTTCAATAGCAGCATCCATTCCCCATCGGGACTGATATACACGACCGGTGTGCTGGGGGCATCGACCAGGTCGCTAATTGCTGCCGGCGGCATCCGGTAGCCCGCTTCGGATATGGCCTGCCCCTGGCCGAGCGCGGTGGAACAGAGCAGCAGCAGCAGCAAGGCGGCTGCAATGGTAAAGGGGAGATGATATCCCCGATGAATTCTTCTTTCGGTTGATGTCATGACGGCTACCTCCACACAAGTGTAGTTATTACGCAGACATGTTATATTTTCGTACGGTTGGCTTTGTCGAATTACAAGAATACGGTCAGTGCTACCTCTCGACAAGTAATTTTGTGCTTTTCGGTCAGACTTGACTTCCAGTTACATTAGAGCTACTTTTAGTGATATTGAAGCAGGAGAAGAACTTTGCACACAAGATTCTCAAGTGACGACAGTAACAGTGATCGGGGTTCTGGATGGATCCTGTAGCACAACAGATCATAAAACCCGAATTGAGTTCGGGAGAGCGGCTTTTATGGTGCGGAAGACCAAGGCGCGGACTGCTGCTCCGAAGACAAGACGCTTACCTTATTCCCTTCAGTTTGATCTGGTGTGGGTTTTTTACTTTGTTCATGATCGACACCGGAGATGAAAGCGCTCCTCCGATATTTCGGATTGTCGGATTGTTGTTTATAGTCTTTGGCTGTTACCATCTTTTCGGCAGGTTCTTCATTAATGCATTAGTCAGGGCACGCACCTACTACACTCTGACGTCCGAGCGAGTGGTTATCTCCACGGGGATATTCAGTCGCAATTTGCAGAGCATAAATCTCAGGGCGTTGACGGAAATGGAGTTATCGGAGCATAGCGGTGGTCGGGGTACCATTACTTTGGGCCAAAGAACCCGTTTCAATCGTTCCATCAAGGTGGCTGGTTTCCCGGTATGCGCCAGCTTCAGCCCATGCTTGAGCAGATCGAAGACGCCCGAGCAGTCTACGAGAAAATCCGAACCGCGCAGAACCAGGCATGAGGTCTACCGGTCGTCGATCTTTGCGCACACCCCGATCTCCTTGACCCGCGCTTACTTCCGATTGTCTTGAAGTCAGTCAAAATCGCTAAAAAACCTGTTGACATCGGATTTGGCGCGGATATATTCCCCCCCAATTGATTTGACGGCAGGCGGAGGAAAGCTTGTTTAATCCCCGGCGAAACGAAAAAACACCCCGGGACATGCGGCAAATGAGCCTGTTCGTCGCGGTACCCGGCATTATGCTGGCGGCTCCCCTGATTGGATTTGGGGTTGGTTACTGGGCTGACGGCAAGCTGGGAACCGAGCCGTACCTGGCCGCTGCCGGTGCCCTGTTTGGCGTAGCTGCTGCCGGGATTGAGATAGCCCGCATCGTGAAGCGGGCCTCGGCGATGGACAAAGAAAAGGAAGATGATACAGAACCTGGGACTTGACTTTATCAGTCGCACTCTCCGATCAACCGGTCTGTTGCTGCTGATTTTTTTGTTACCGGGGATTTATTACTTCGGGTTTTTCCCGACATTGGCGGTGCTGTCCGGCGGTGTGTGGGGGATGATCAATCTTATGTTCCTGGCGGCCCTGATACGGACATCTTTGCGACCGGAACAGGTCGACAAACTCAAAGTTGCCGGTTGGATTCTGATCAAGTTCCCGCTGCTTTACGCAGCCGGGTATTTTCTGATAAGAGTAGAGCAATTTGAACCCTTGCATTTGCTGATCGGATTCTCTACACTGCTGGCTGTTATGGTGCTGAAAGTAATGGCCCGGGCGCTGCTGGGGCTGGATGAAGACCGCCGAAAAGGCAAGTCTCTTTCGGGAACTGTTTGATGTTGTTTTACTATACGCATGTCGTTGGTCTGATGCTGACCAAATTGACCCCGGTTCTGTTTGCCGTAGTCACCGGGGAGCATGGTGATACCCATGAGGCCGAAGGGAATGGCGGCGAGCACGGCGGGGGAACCCACCTGCCCAATCTTGTCGGCTTAGTGTTCGGCTATGACAGTGTAGTCAACGACTGGGTGAACGTTATTTTTGCGTTTACGATTGCGATTTTTTTCACGATCTGTTCCAACATCGTTTATCGTCGTCGTCAGATGATCCCGGGGAAGTTCCAGAATCTTATGGAGATGCTCGTAGAGGGAATGTACAACTTCATCTATTCCATTCTGGGCAAAGAGACCAAAAGATACATCCCTTTTCTGGGGACGCTGTTCTTTTATATCCTGGGCATGAACTGGATCGGCATGGTGCCGTTAGGGCATTCACCATCGACCAGTCTTACCATCACGGCATCGTTGGCGATAATAGTCTTCATTTATGCACAGTATACCGGTGTTCGCAGGTTGGGAGTGCTGGGCTATGTGCACCACATGGCGGGCAGTCCGCGCGAGACGATAAGCTGGTGCATGGTGCCGCTGCTTCTACCGCTGCACATAATCGGCGAGCTGGCCAAACCGTTCAGCCTGGCTTTGCGACTTTTCGGCAATATCACAGGTGAAGATACATTGATTGCCGTTTTTGTGATGCTGGGAATCAGTATCCTGGCTTTTTCGCCGGTAGGTGTGCCGTTGCAGATACCGTTTTACTTCCTGGGTCTGCTGCTGTCAACTATCCAAGCCCTGGTCTTTACGCTGCTGTCGACGATTTATATATTGTTGATGCTGCCGCACGAGGAACATTGATTCTGACCATAGAGATAAAGAAAAGATAAACGAAACGATTGACGGAATATAGAATCCTTAAGGAGGATGAAATGGATTATCAGACGGCATTAGGCTTTGCGGCTCCAATTGCTGTGGGACTGGCTGCGATCGGTTCCGGGCTGGGTATCGGACGGGCGGTCGGGTCCGCGATGGAAGCGATGGGACGTCAGCCGGAAGCGGCCGGCAAGATTCAGACGGCGATGATTATCGGTGCCGCCTTTATTGAGGCGCTGACAATCTACGTGTTTATCGTCTTCATCATGGCCAGCGAAAAGATCGGCTGATCTTTGCGGCGACTGTCTCGTTTTGCCACAACCGGCGGTAACGAGACGGACACCGGCAAAGGTACGGTAATATAATGGATTTTGTGTGGCAACAGGCACTGACGCACGCGGTCGGCTTTTTGATCACGGTCTGGATTCTCAAGCGATTCGCCTGGGGACCGCTGCTCTCTTTACTGGAGGAGCGGCGCAACAAGATTGCCGATGAGTTCAAGGCAATCGAAGACGAAAAGGCCAAGACAGCCGAACTGACCGCCGATTACGAAGCCCGGCTCAAAGAGATCGATGCCGAGCGTCGCGCCCGGCTGGTGGAAGCGGTCAACGAAGGCAAGAAAATCGCTGAGGAGATCAGGACGTCGGCTCGCGAAGAGGTTAAGGTCATCAACGCCAAGGCCAAAACTGACCTGGTGCGTGAAGTGGCCAAGGCCAAAGTGCAGTTGAAAAACGACATGGTCGCCATGACGATCACTGCTACCGAGCGTATCATAAATGAGAAGCTCGACGATGCCAAGCACCGTGAATTGATCGGTAACTTTATCGACAACGTGGAGAAAGCATAAGAGCCCGATGTTAGCCCAGGAAGTTGCCAGGAAGTATGCTCAGGCGCTGTTTCTCGCGGCCAAAGAGAAGGACCTGATCGACAGAGCGTACGAGCAGTTCACTGATCTGAAGAGCTACCTGGACAGCGACGACACACTGTTGAACTTCCTCAATGCGCCGCACGTGCTTGATGAACATAAGCTGGCGCTGGTACGTGATGTTTTCAGCAAGCGTATTGATCGGTTGTTTGTGGAGTTGCTGGTGGTGCTGGTGCTTAAACACCGTATCGGCTTTCTCCCGGAAGTGATCGATGAGCTTACTCGTCTGGTGGAAGCGGAGAATGGCATCGGTCGAGCTACGGTGCTTACGGCACTGCCGCTGACCGAGTCCGAAAAGGTTTCGCTGATTGACAGGTTAACGGCCAAGACTGATCTGAAAATTGTGCTGGAGGAAAAAATCGATCTCGATATCCTGGGTGGTATGATCGTAATCCTGCACAACGAAATTATCGATGGTTCGGTGCGCCGCGGTCTCGATCTGCTGGATGAGCAACTGGCCAAAGTGAAGGTGGTGTAGCACAGTAAGCAGGGCGGGATCCCCAGCGATCCTGCCATCGAAGTAAAAAAGAACCGGCAGGAGCACAAGGCTTCTGTCCTGCAATACCTGGTCTTTACAGGTTGTGTAGTTGGTATGACAAAATGTGTAATGTTCATAATATCCGGAGTTGGTAATGGGTCTCAACCCTGAGGAAGTATCGTCAGTAATTAAAAAAGAGCTGGAGAAATACGAAACCAAGCTCGAGATGGAATCGGTCGGGACAGTTCTCCAGGTGGGTGATGGTATTGCCCGAGTCTGGGGTCTGGAAGATGTCCAGATGTCCGAACTGATTCAGTTTCCCGGCGACATTATCGGTCTGGTGCTCAATCTTGAGGAAGACAACGTTGGCGCCGCGCTATTCGGATCGGACACGAATATCAAAGAGGGCGACACCGTTAGACGAACCGGCAAAGTGGCCCAGGTTCCCGTCGGCGAAGCGCTGGAGGGACGTGTGGTCAATCCGCTGGGACAACCACTGGACGGCAAGGGACCGATTGTCACCGACAAGTTCCGACCTATCGAAGGTCACTCCCCCGGTGTCGTGGATCGTCAACCGGTGAAGGAGCCGCTGCATACCGGACTGAAGGCGATTGATTCCATGATCCCCATCGGTCGCGGACAGCGGGAGTTGATTATCGGCGACCGCCAGACCGGCAAGACGGCGCTGGCCATCGATACTATCATCAACCAGAAAGACACCGATGTCCACTGCATCTATGTAGCCATCGGGCAAAAGTCATCGACGGTGGCTCAGGTGGTGGAAGTGTTGCGCAAGTATGGAGCTATGGACTACACCACAGTAGTAACAGCCAGTGCGACCGATCCTGCCCCGCTGCAGTATATTGCACCCTACGCCGGCTGTGCTATGGGCGAATACTTCCGTGATAAAGGCGGCCACGCCCTGTGTATCTACGATGACCTGTCCAAGCAGGCTCAATCCTACCGGCAGTTGTCGCTGTTGCTGCGGCGCCCGCCGGGACGCGAAGCCTACCCGGGCGACATTTTCTACTGTCATTCCCGTCTGCTGGAACGGGCGGCCAAGCTGTCCGATGCCGGCGGCGCCGGCTCGCTGACGGCGCTGCCCATTATCGAGACACAGGCCGGTGACGTGTCGGCCTATATCCCTACCAACGTGATCTCAATCACCGACGGCCAGATATTCCTGGAGTCGGAATTGTTCTTTGCCGGTGTTCGGCCGGGTATCAATGTCGGTATCTCGGTCTCGCGTGTCGGTGGTAATGCTCAGACCCGGATGATGCGCCAGGTGGCCGGATCGTTAAAGCTCGACCTGGCCCAGTTCCGCGAACTGGAAGCGTTTACTCAGTTCGGTTCCGATCTGGACGAGGCTACCCTCAAGCAGCTTAATCGTGGTCAGAAGATGGTGGAGCTGCTCAAGCAGGGCCAGTATAAACCGGTACCGATTGCACGCCAGGTAATGATAATCTGGGTCGGCACCAAGGGGCATCTGGACGACGTGGCCGTTGATGATATCGCCCGGTTCGAGACCGAGTTCGGCGCTTTCTGCGATGAGAAGTATCCTGATATCGAGCATACGCTGAAGCAGGATCTGAAAATATCCGACGAGCTGGACGCCAAGCTGGCAGCGGCGACTAAGGACTTCAAGGCACAGTTTAAGGCAGAAAGCTGATGATGAAAAGGATGGGGTTATTCTTTTTCACTCTCCTGGTGTTGTCCATGGCGTCAGCGACTGCTAGTTCTGCACAAAATCGAATAGAGACAGGAGTGAAAGCCGGTGTGAATTTCGCAAATCGTTTCGGCGATATCCATCCTCAAGATTGGAAAACGGGGTTCTGTGGCGGGGGTTTTGTCGCGTTCTATGTCAACGACATATTTGCGATTCAGCCGGAAGTCCTATTCAGCATGAAGGGATCGAAATGGACGCGTCCGTCGACATTTGGCGACGAGCGTATTACCGTGAAACTAAACTATTGGGAAATCCCGGTGCTGGCCAAGCTTGCGTTGCCCACTCAGAGTACTATTCGGTTTACTCTTTTTGCTGGACCATCACTAGGCATTAAATTGAGTGCTAAGGCAAGGGTTGAATCACCAGCAGGCACAAAAACAGAAGATATTGAGGAGATTAAGAAAACTGAGTTCGGAGTAGCTTTCGGTGTCGGTGTTGACTTGCGCCGTGGTAAGAACACCCTTACGTTTGACGTCCGTTATACCCATGGGCTGACTACAATTGACGAGTACAACATGTGTGAGGACAAGAATAAAGTCGTTTCACTAATGGTCGGATATGCATTTTGAACAAGATAGCATCTTGTTGTGTCTGCTGTTTTGGTGGGCGGCAGATGTCCACATCTGCCCCATGCTCGATAGAGTTGGCGCACGGGGACGTACGCCAACCACAGAACCGCATTTTGTAATGGAAGAACAGAATAGACCACGCCAATGGCGACGCTGAGAGAAGTACAAAAACGGATTAAGTCGGTCATATCGACCAGGCGCATTACCAATGCGATGGAGATGGTGGCCGCAGCCAAGTTGCGACGGGCACAACAGCGTGTCGAGCAGGCTCGTCCCTACAGTGAAAAGATGGACGAAATGCTCAGCCATTTGGCGGCCGGCACTACCGAGGAAGTTGTTCACCCCTACTTTGAAGAGCGGCCGATCAGGAAGAAAACACTGGTGGCGTTTGCGTCTGACCGCGGCATGTGCGGTTCCTTCAACTCCAATATCATTCGCCGCACCTCGCAATGGATTGAGAAGAACCAGGATGCCGATATCGAACTGGTGCTGATCGGTAAAAAGGTGCATGATTTCTTCAAGACCCGTCCCTATAAGATCGTCAACTACTACGGCGACTGGGGTGGGACGCTCGATTATGACAAGGCCCGCCGGGTGGTCTCTTTCCTGACGGAACGGTTTGTAGGTGGTGAAACCGATGAGATTACGCTGCTGTTTACGCGGTTTTTGTCAATGGTCAAGTACCGCGTGTCGCAGGAGCGTTACCTGCCGGTGGCCCGTCCGGAAATGGCCGAGGACGAAACCGGTGTCAGCCGGGATTACATTTTTGAACCATCGCCGGACCGGATATATGCGGCTCTGATGCCCGGCTACGCGACTACCAAGCTGATCACCGCGCTGGTGGAATCTTTTGCCAGCGAACACGGCAGCCGGATGATCGCCATGAATGCCGCAACCAAAAACGCCGGTGAAATGATCGACAGCCTGACGCTGGACTACAACAAGGCCCGTCAGGCGCAGATTACCAAGGAACTGCTGGAGGTTGTCTCCGGCGCAGAAGCCCTCAAGGGTTAGTTTGAATTGAGAAAAAGTGTGTTTTCCATAAAACGGAGTACCGTAAATGGCTGAGAATGTCGGCAAAGTTGCTCAGGTCATCGGGGCCACGGTTGATTGTGAGTTCCGCTCAGATGCCCTGCCCAACATTCTGAATGCTATCAAGATCCAGGATAAGGAACGTAGCATAGACCTCACCGTCGAGGTCTCCATGCATATCGGTGACAATATCGTTCGTTGCGTGGCGCTGGCTTCCACCGATGGGCTGGTGCGCGGTATGAAGGCTGTCGATACCGGCAGCACCATTACCGTACCGGTCGGCGAGCGCTGTCTGGGCCGAGTGTTTGATTTGTTGGGCAATCCCATTGACAACAGCGGCGGTATCGCCGAGGACACCCCGCGACTGCCGATCCATCGGGAAGCGCCGGCCTTTGATGAACAGGTCACCTCGATGGAGATGTTCGAGACCGGTATCAAGGTCATCGATCTGCTGGAGCCGTACCTCAAGGGCGGCAAGGTCGGTATGTTCGGTGGCGCCGGAGTGGGCAAGACGGTTATTATCCAGGAGTTGATTCACAATATCGCCACTGAGCACGGCGGATATTCGGTCTTTTCCGGAGTCGGGGAGCGTACCCGTGAGGGCAACGACCTCTGGCTGGAGATGATCGAATCGGGCGTCATCAAGCGCACGGCGATGGTTTTCGGTCAGATGAACGAACCGCCGGGCGCGCGCCTGCGAGTGGCGCTGTCGGCACTGACTATGGCCGAATACTTCCGTGACGAGGAAGGCCAGGATGTGCTTTTGTTTATTGACAATATCTTCCGTTTCGTTCAGGCCGGTTCCGAAGTATCGGCCCTGCTGGGACGGATGCCCTCCGCGGTAGGTTACCAGCCTACCCTGGGTACCGAGATGGGCGGGCTGCAGGAACGCATCACCTCCACTACCAGCGGCTCGATTACATCCGTACAGGCGATTTATGTCCCGGCCGACGACCTGACCGACCCGGCCCCGGCCACCACCTTCTCGCACCTGGACGCCACCACCGTGCTGTCACGGCAGATTGCCGAGTTGGGTCTGTATCCGGCGGTTGATCCGCTGGACTCGACCTCGCGCATTCTGGACCCGGCTATTGTCGGTGAGGACCATTACCGGGTGGCTCGCGAGTGTCAGAAGATTTTACAGCGTTACAAAGACCTGCAGGATATCATTGCCATCCTCGGTATCGATGAACTCTCCGAAAATGACAAGCTCATCGTGCAGCGAGCCCGTAAGATACAACGCTTCCTGTCGCAGCCGTTCTTTGTGGCTGAGGCATTTACCGGCTCTGCCGGCAAGTATGTCAAGGTCGAAGACACCGTCAAAGGCTTTGACCGTATTATCTCCGGTGAATTTGATCATATTCCGGAACAGATGTTCTATATGACCGGCGCCATCGATGAGGTGCTGGAGAAATACGATAAGTCGAAGAAGTAGGCGGTCATGTTTGTACTGTCCATAGTTACGCCGGAGAAGGTCTTCTACGAGGATGAGATTAACTCCCTGGTGGTACCGGGAACGGAAGGTTACCTGGGGGTTCTGTCTCACCACGCGCCTCTCATAACGGCCCTGCAACCGGGTAAAATCAGGTTCCGTGATGCTGACGACCAGATAAACATCCTGGCCGTATCAGGCGGTTTCCTGGAGGTTTCCAGCAATAAGGCGACACTGCTGGCCGACGCCGTTGAGCGCGCTGATGAAATCGATGTCGAGCGCGCCCAGGCCACTTATGATCGCGAAAAAAACCGGCTGGTCTCAGCCGGCAAGGGTGAAACAGACATCGACCTGCCGGCCGTACGAGCGGCGATTGAGAGAGCCGCCAACCGGATCAGGATTTACAGGGAGACGCACTAGTTCCAACCCCGGATGTTCCGATACCGACCCCTGTTGGTGACCGGGCTGTAGCCGGTATTTTACCGCCGAATGAGTAATACTACCGCTGCCTTCACAAACTGACCGACATGCGCGTTCGCCTTCCGATGGATAGCTGCGAACCAAGTTATTCAGCGATATGCATTTTGGACGCCCGTTGGTTGTAACCCACTAAGTCTCACGCCGTTGCGGGGACGTTTTATGCTTGACTTTTGGCGATATACAGGATACAATTGAAAGCTATGATAATGGACTTGCGCGGTCTGGATAATTTCCCGGCCCACCTGTCACTGAAAAGCGGTCCGGGAGATATTGTTGCCGAGTACGACAGCCTGCGTGAGGTTAGAGACGTGACGGTTGAACTCGATATACAGATATCCGGCGAGGAGTACTTCTGCCAGGGTGAGGTAACAGCCGATGTTCAACTGGAGTGTTCCCGTTGCCTGAAGGAATTTGATTGTGTGGTTCGCAACCGGACTGACTTTATCGCATGTTCTCGGAGCTTGTATGAGAACAGGTCGGCTAGAGCACTCGATGATGAAGACTATGTGTTTTTTCAGGAATCGCCTTTGCGGGCCGATATTTCAGAGATTGTTCGACAGGCAATTATTCTGGCAGTGGGACTCAAACCGCTGTGTGCCGATGACTGTCGGGGTCTGTGCCCGACCTGCGGTATCGATCTTAACCGACAGTCTTGTGACTGCACCGTCGAATCGATCGATCCCCGCTGGGAAGCACTGAAGAAACTGCGCCATAACTAACCGGAGATAATAGAGGAACTACTAATGCCACTTCCCAAGAGACGACACTCGCGAACCAGAGGCAGAAAGCGCCGCACCAACTGGAAGATATCGGCTCCGAATGTGATCGACTGTCCCCACTGTCATCAACCCCGGCTGTCCCATCACGTCTGTACTTATTGCGGATATTACCGGGGTCGCCAGATAATCTCGGGTACGGAGGCCTGATCCAACCGGTATCATCTTCGCTTGATGTACGAGTGGATCTGACGAGATGACGGCAGACGAAAAACATACCGTAGTACTGGATGTAATGGGGGCGGACAGCGGTCAGGAGCAGATCGTGCAGGGTGGGGTAGATGCCGCCCGGCGGCTGGGTGATGCTATGCGGCTGGTTTTCGTCGGTCGACAAAATCAGTTGGAAGCTACCTTGGCCCGCATCGCCGACCCACCGTCGAACATTTCGATTCAGCATGCCGAAAGTGAAGTGCCGATGGAGATGTCGGCCACTGACGGAGTGCGAATGCGGGATAGTTCGATTGCCGTTGGGTTGCGGATGGTCAAGGACAGACGAGCGGCGGCGTTTGTTTCTCCCGGCAATACCGGGGCGGTTATGGCCACGTCGCTGTTGACACTGGGGCGTATCGAGGGAGTCAGCCGTCCGGCTATCACAAGTCACTTTCCGACTTGCACCGGTCGTCCCACGGTGGTCCTGGATGTGGGCGCCAACTCCGACTGCAAGCCACACCACCTGTCGCAGTTCGCAGTCATGGGATCAGTTTACTCTTCAGTGACTTTCGATCTCGATTCACCACGGGTGGGTCTGGTTTCCATCGGTGAAGAACGCAGCAAGGGCAATGATCTGATTGTCAACGCCCGGAGATTGCTGGAGAATTCCGACATCAACTTCATGGGCAATATCGAGGGGAGAGACATTCTGTCGGGTACCATTGACGTGGCGGTTACCGATGGTTTCACCGGCAATATCCTGTTGAAGTTCGCGGAATCGATCAAGCCGATGCTGGTCAATTCCATGCGACGGCAGATTCAAACCAACATTTTTTCGCGTGTCGGCGCCATGTTGCTGCTGCCGTTTTTGAGACGGATGAAAAATCGGTTCGATTACGCTGAGGCGGGAGGCGCACCCCTGTTGGGTGTTAATGGCGTTGTTATGATTTGCCATGGGCTGTCCAATGCGCGAGCCATCTGTAACGCTGTTACGGTCGCCCATGAAATGGCCGCCTGCAGAGTTGTAGAACGCATCCACAATGAGTTGACAACCAATCATTTTGGGCACAACAATGGGTCAAGGAATAAGGGCCAAAATAATCGGGACGGGGTCATTTACGCCCGAGTCTCGAATGACCAACGCTGACTTCGAGCGGATCGTCGATACTTCCGACGAGTGGATTATCAGCCGCACCGGTATCCGGGAGCGTCGTATTTCCGACGCCGATACGTTCAGTTCGGATATGGCCGTTGTGGCTTGTCGTAATGCACTGGAAATGGCCGGTTGCAGCAACGACGAAGTGGAAATGATAATAATCGGTACGGTCACGCCCGACTACCGGCTGCCGTCGACTGCCTGCGTGGTGCAGGAAAAGATGGGTTTGCCCAATGCTGCGGCTATGGATGTTGTGGCTGCCTGCGCCGGTTTTCTTAACGGCCTGTCGATCGCAAGCTCTTTTATTAAATCGCAAACGTACTCGCGAGTGCTGGTCGTCGGTGTCGAGAAACTCTCGGCCATAACCAACTACAAGGATCGCAACACCTGTGTCTTGTTTGGTGATGCCGCCGGCGCGGCAGTGCTGGCTCCGACTGAAAACGGCACCGGGGTGCTTTCAACGTTCCTGAAATCTAACGGCTCGCTGCGCGAGTGGCTTTGGTCCAGCACCGGAGGTACCGTAAATCCGTACACACCCGATTTCAAATATGACGGAACCGACAAGATAACGATGGCCGGCTCGGACGTGTTCAAAGTCGCCGTGCGAGAAATGGCCCGAGCAGCAGCCAGCGTTCTGCAGGAAGCCGGGCTGAAACCGGACGACATAACCATGGTAATACCCCATCAGGCTAATATTCGCATCGTCGAAGCTCTGGCCAAACGTCTCCACGTGGGGATGGACAGAGTATTTCTCAATATCGAAGAGTACGGCAATACCTCGGCGGCATCGGTTCCCCTGGCTCTGGATCAGGCCAATCGGCAGGGAAAGATCAAACCAGGAGACTACGTACTGATGGTTGCTTTTGGCGGTGGCCTGACCTGGGGTGCGGCGGTGGTGAAATGGTAGGATTATGAGCAAAACAGTACTGTTGTTTCCCGGACAGGGTTCCCAATATGTGGGAATGGCCAGGGAATTGTATGATGACTCGGCCGAGGTGCGGGCACTGTATGAACTGGCGTCCGACGAAATAGGCGCCGACATTGCAAAAGTATCTTTCGAGGGACCGGCTGATCAACTGAAGCAGACGCGCTTTACACAGCCGGCAATTCTTTTGCACTCACTGGCCGTGTTGACACATCTCGGTGATTCTCTGCCGGCTTTTGACTATGCGGCTGGCCATTCGTTGGGTGAATATGGTGCTCTGGCAGTTACCGGTGCCCTTTCGTATGAGAACGCCGTCAGGGCCGTCGTCAAAAGGGCAGCCCTTATGGAGGAAGCCTGTCGCGCCAGACCCTCGACGATGGCTGCGATCATCGGTCTGGATGGTTCCCAGGTGGAACATTTGTGTGCGGAAGCGTCGGCCGTCGGTGTCGTGGTGGCGGCCAATTTCAACTCCGAGCGTCAGGTCGTAATATCCGGTGAACCGTCGGCAGTCCGAAAAGCTGTTGAGTTGGCGAAGGAAACGGGCGCCCGACGGGCGGTGATGCTGGAAGTGGGAGGAGCCTTCCATTCGCCGCTGATGCAATCGGCCTGTGAACCACTTCAGCAGTTCCTTAGCGGCCTGTCTTTCAATCGGCCTTCACAACCGGTGGTAGCCAATGTTACCGCTCAACCGGTCGATGAAGTCGGCGCCATACCGGAGTTACTGGTCCGGCAGTTGACGGCGCCGGTCAGGTGGGCCGAAACGATGAGTTTCCTGGCTGACAACGATGTGCACCAGGTGGTGGAATTGGGTCCGGGTAAGGTACTGTCGGCCCTGGCCAAACGCGACCTGCGTCCGGGAGAAATGTTCAACCTTGATACGCTGGCGGATGTCGAAGCCTTCCAGGCTGTGAGCGTCTGACCGGCTGGTGGTGAAATGGATTTTGCCGATAAGACTGCGCTTGTGACCGGTTCCGCACGAGGGATTGGTCGAACTATTGCCGAACAACTGGCCCAACGTAACGCCAACGTCGTTATCTGTGATCTTGATCAGGCGGCAGTGGATAAAACTGCAGCTGAGATCCAGGGCAGGGTAATGGGCGTAAAGGCGGATGTGAGCGATTCCGGTGACATCGAGAATCTTTTCCGTCAAACAATGGACCGTTTCGGTCGGGTGGATATTGTGATCAACAATGCCGGTATCACTCGTGACGGCATTATCGTGCGCCTGGATGAAAAGGACTGGGATATGGTGCTTGACATCAATCTCAAGGGGGCTTTTCTTGTCACCAAAGCTGCCGCCAGGATCATGATGAAACAGCGCTGTGGGCGTATCGTGAACATAAGTTCGGTAATCGGTCTGGTTGGTAATGCCGGGCAGGCCAACTATGCTGCGTCCAAAGCCGGGCTGATCGGTCTGACCAAGTCCAGCGCCAAAGAGTTGGCACCGCGTGGTGTCACCGTTAATGCCGTGGCGCCGGGATTTATTACGACCGACATGACCGACGCTATACCGGACGCGGCGCGACAGCAGTTGCTCGAGCGGGTATTGCTCAAACGAGCTGGCACGCCGCTGGACGTTGCCTCGGCGGTGTTGTTTTTAGTCTCGGATGAGGCTTCATATATTACCGGTCAGGTGTTGACGATTGACGGCGGTCTATCCATGTAGAGAACAAAGAAAGTATTAACATATATAGGAGTTATGCCATGTCTATTGAGGAGAAAGTTAAGGGAATTATCGTCGAGCAGTTGGGTGTTGAAGCCGGCCAGGTTACCGACAGCGCCAAGTTTGTAGAGGACCTCGGTGCCGATTCGCTGGACACGGTGGAACTGGTAATGGCACTGGAAGAGGAATTCTCCATCGAGATACCGGACGAAGACGCCGAGAAGATTATGGCTGTCTCCGATGCCATCGGGTATATCAAGAATCATTCCGAAAAAGTGCCATAGACTCCGTTAGCACCGGAATAAACATTCTGACTGGATGGGAATAATGATACGGAGTGTCGTTACCGGAATAGGTGTGGTGTCCCCTTTGGGGAATTCACTCGATGTAGTGTGGAAAGCGTTGCTTGAGGGCGAGTCGGGCGTCTGTGAGATCACAAAGTTTGACGTCTCCGACTACACCACCAAAATAGCCGGCGAGGTCAAGGATTTTGATGCAACGCAGTTTATTGAGAAAAAGGAACTGCGTCGTATGGATATCGCTGAGCAATACGCTATTGTTGCGAGCGAAATGGCTCTAAAGGATTCGGGGCTGGATTTGCAGGCGGTCGATCTCGATCGCTGCGGGGTGGTGATCGGCTCAGGGATTGGAGGTATTTCCACCTTTGAAAAGCAACATGGCCAATTGCTGCGCTCTGGCCCGGGGCGCGTGTCACCGTTCTTTATCCCCATGATGATCATTGATATGTGCGCCGGACTGGTGTCTATCCGATATGGTTTTCGGGGACCAAACTACGCTACCGTGTCGGCCTGCGCGTCGTCGGCGCATGCTGTCATTGATTCGTTTCGGATTATCCAGCGCGGTGAAGCGGACGTGATGATTACCGGGGGTGCTGAAGCTACAATTACTCCAACCGCTCTGGCCGGCTTTTGTCAGGCCAAAGCGCTCTCGACTCGTAACGACGAGCCAAAGAGAGCCTCTCGACCATTCGATAAGGAACGAGACGGATTTGTGATGGGTGAAGGGTCTGCTATCCTGGTCGTCGAATCGTACGAACATGCCCGGGCTCGCAATGCGCGGATATACGGTGAGATTCTCGGTGCCGGCATGACTGCGGACGCTTACCATATGACGGCGCCCCATCCGGAGGGTTATGGCGCTCGGCGAGCCATGAGTCTGAGCCTTCAGGATGCCGGCGTGTCTCCCGATCGGGTTGACTATATCAATACTCATGGTACCGCCACCACCCTGGGAGATATCGCGGAAACCAGGGCGATCAAGGAAGTTTTAGGTGACCATGCCCTGGAAATTCCATGCAACTCCACCAAGTCCATGATCGGACATCTGCTGGGCGCGTCCGGAGCCATCGAATTGGCAGTGGCGTTTAAGTCTATTCAGGAGCAGCAGGTACACCCGACTATCAATCTCGACTATCCGGATCCGGAGTGCGACCTGGATTACGTCAGTTCGGGCAAGAGAAAGTCTCGGATCGACTATGCTCTGTCCAATTCATTCGGGTTCGGTGGTCACAACGTCTCCATACTGGTGGGCAAGTACAACGGCGCATAGTAAATGAATCTGCCGGTCATACTCAGACGACTTTTGCACTTACCAATTGCTGGTAAGGAATCACGATCGCTGGGAACCCTGCAACGGCGCATCGGCTACCAGTTTCGCGATGAACAACTGCTTGAAACGAGCCTGACCCACAGATCGTTCACCCATAACCACAACCGTTCCGTTCAGTGCAACGAGCGCCTGGAGTTTCTGGGTGACTCCGTATTGGGATTGCTTATCGGGGAGCAACTCTATCGTGATCACACGAAGATGCAGGAAGGGAACCTGACTCAAACCAGAGCCTTACTGGTGAACGAATCGACCCTGGCTGACCTGGCCCGCAAGATCGAACTCAACCGTTTTGTGCGGCTGGCTTCAGAAGAGGAGCGGGCCGGCGGCAGAGACCGCACGTCCATTATAGCGGATACTCTGGAGTCGATCATTGGCGCCGTTTACCTCGACGGCGGCCTGGACGCAGCCCGGGACGTGGTGTTGCGACTGATCTATGCGCACCGGGAGGAGATTGTCTCCGATGTTTCACGGCGTAATTTCAAGGGTGAACTGCTGGAGCTGGTTCAGGCCCGTGGCCAGGGGCTGCCCCGGTATGACGTCATCTCTGAGGACGGGCCGGATCATGAGAAAGTGTTCCAGGTCGAGGTGCATCTTAACGGACAAAGATTGGGCCTTGGTTCCGGGTTGAGCAAGAAAGAAGCCGAACAGAAAGCCGCTGCTATAGCTCTGGAATACTACGTCAGCCATTCGAAGTAAATACGCGCTGAACTTAACACGGGGGCAACTCAAAACATTACAGGCGGACATCTCAGGTATCGCTTTTGGATGGCCGCGGCGACGCCTGTCTGAGTCTGGCGCCGACCTCGTCAGCGCGTATTATGCAACTACCGGCAATCCGGTGGCGGACCACCCTGGAACAGGTATGCTATCAGGCAGGTCAGATCGCTTACACTGATGCCGTTGAAGCCGTCCATGTCGGTTGTCTCCAGTACCGGCGGTGGGGCACCACTTCGGAACAGGTAATCGACCAGGTACTGGATATCGGAAACGATAGGCCCATCACCATCACCGTCGACATCACCGCACAAAGCTACCAGAACCCGGCCGTTATCGACATACGGTTGATACTCTGCATATCCGGCGTCGAAATAGAGTGATTTCGAGGAAACTGTAGTGGTATCGAAAGTGTTGCTGTCGTAGCCGGAGACATGTCTGAAATAGAGATTAATGACCGGTCCGGTTCCGGGCGGCAGCGGCGGCGCCCCGTTGCCGTAATCGGCCACGAAATCAAAGGCAATCGTACCGGAGCTGGGGTCCATTGCCACCAGAGCGATTCTTTCAAAGTAGTCTGTACGGCAGGAGTTCGTATCAAAGTACAGATACTGCAGATTAACCGGTCCGCCGTAAGATACCGGCAATACGAAATGCCACAATGGGAAGATATTGGTCAGATATACCGGGACTATGAGTGTGTCTCCGGAACTGATAGCAAAGGTATGGTCATCGAACCGTAGTGTATCTCCCAGCACGATCACCATATTTTTCTGAGTGTGGTTGTGCATACCGTCGGACAGCAGGTTCTGCAGGTAAACATCGTAGGCGCCGCCGGTATTGTATGTGTGCACCGGATTTTGAACCAGCGCGCTGTCATCGTCACCAAAGAGCCACCGCCATTCAGCGGCTCCAACTGAGCTGTCGGTAAACTGTACCGTCATCGGCGGCCAGCCGAAGGTTGTGTCGGCATAGAAATCAACCAGCGGTCGGTTGGTGTTGCCGTAGACATCGTTATAACCGTCCCAGTTGGCGACCGCCAGGTCATTCTTGAAAGAATACTGATAGTGAATAATGATGCTGCTAACAGACGCTTGTCCCAGCGACACCCAGCCCGACACCAGGTCATAGCAGTAGTCGGCGTGACTTAGCAATGAGCCGTCGACAATGACCGAATCAATGGAGTAGAGATAGTGATATGCGGTGTAGAAGAGCTTGCACGGGTCCGGAGGATAAATCGTATCGACTCGCATCTCGACGCCGTCGCCATCGACATCTACCCACGCCATTTCTTCCGCTACCGTGGAAATGTCGGAGCGCCAGACCGGAGTCGTGGTAAACGTAGTCCCCAGGTTTTCATAGATTCGCGGTCGATCAAACCAGCGCCCGGCAGCCAGATCTTCATCGCCATCGTTGTCGTAGTCGTACATCGCCAGGGCCGAACCATACCCGCCGTCGGAAGATTGCCAGCCATAATCCGGATTAAGATTACCGGCACCATCGTTGTAGTAGACTCGGAAATAACCGCCACCGCCCATCTGGCTGTTGAAAGCCACCACCAGGTCAAGCCAGCCGTCGCCGTTGACGTCGCCGAATATCAGGGTGTTGCTGTTTTCAGAATTGTTGGACTGCCATGATGGGGAAGTTTCCAGCCCCCCGGAGTTGTTATAAAAAACAGCCGGTGCTCGATCATCGTAGCAAAAGGCCAGATCAAGATCGCCGTCGTTGTCGACATCACCCCAGGTGACATCCATAGCTTCAGTCGGACTGGTCGACTGCCAGCCGGGTACTGTCTGGAAAGTCCCGTTGACGTTAATATAGACAAGGTCCCTTTCCTTGATAGTGTTATAACCTTCCCCGGTGGCGAAGGCCAGGTCGAGGTCACCGTCACCGTCGATGTCTCCCAGGGCACAGGAGAAAGTGTAGATACTGTCGGTGTACCAGTCCGGGGTGGTGTTGGGCAGGCTGGTAGAGTTGTAGTAGAGATTGGACAGTCCGGCGGTAGCGAAGCGATCTTCACCCAGATAGTTGGCCACGGCAAAATCGGGCCGGCCATCGTCGTCAATATCACCCACCGCACAATGGCCGGAGTATTCGACGTTGCTGGAATACCACGAAGCGCTCGTGGTCGACAGAGAGCCATAGTCGGACAGATAGATGGCGTTGGCCGCCAGGGCCATATCGTTGCCGTTGGAGAAGAAGACGTCGATATAGCCGTCGTTGTTGCAGTCCCGCCAGATCATACCGGTAGAGTAGACGCCCGATTCGGATGACTGCCAGAAAGGGGTGGTCCCGATCGGTACCTGGGCGTCGGCGCCGTCGGCTAAAGCCGTTAGCGCGAATATAAATACAAGAATCGCAGGTAAATGCTTAGACATGGGTTTTCTCCGCTATACTTAGTGCAGTAAGTGCGTCGTATCTAATACAATATACAGAGAAGACTCAGATTTCCAAGCGTAAACTGGCACAACATCTGCGTTGGATACAGATCAGTGACCGGTGTCGTCGTACGTGGCCTGAAGATACCGCCCGATCCGGGCCAGGTTTTCACGCAGCTCCGGAGGGGAGATAACCTCCACATCGGCGCCGAATCCCAGCAGCCAGCGCTGGATCTCTTCAATCCCACGGGTTGTAACCGAATACAACACCTCATCATCACTGAGGCGTTCTACGGACTCGTCCGTATGATGCGTCTCTGATTGTATCACCCGTGCGGAGGAGCCACGGAACCTGACTTCCACTTTAACCGGCTCGCCGCTGTATAGCTCCCAACTGCCTTCGAAGTAGGTTTCCGGCGAGATATCATCCCGCTTGTCAAAATGTTCGTCTAAGATTTTGACATTGAGGACGCGGTCGACGCGAAAGGTCCTCATCTCCCGGCGCGAGCGGCAATGGGCCACAAAATAGAAGGCGCGACCGCGGAACACTATGAAGTAGGGCTCAACGATCCTGGTGGTGACGCCTGACTGGATAGAATCATATTCCAGCTCAAGGCACCGCCACTCCGTTATCGCTTGCTCTATTACACCATAATACTGTTCACCCTTTTCCGTTTCCGCAGTAGTAACGATTTCTATCCGAGTTGTTTCAGGTGTCAACCGTTGTGCTTTCTTAACGGAGTCTGATAAGCCGGCTTCGACCTTGGCCTTGATACGTTTGAGCAGGATTCGGTACTTGGCGGCCTTGGTCAGAGGTGACGACTCCAGGGCCAGTTTCAGGCACTGGTATTCATCGAAATCGAAATTCAGAGGGGGCAGGAAGTTACCGGAGGCCAGCCGGTAGCCATTGTCATAGTAGATAGGCACGTTGGCCTCCGAAAGCGCCACTATATCTCTGTAAATCGAGCGTTCCGTAACCCCGCACTCCTCGGCCAATTTGCGGGCATTCAGATTTCGGCGAGCCCGCAGCAGATTGAGGATATGTAACAGCCTGTCGTACTTGGACATTCCCATCAGTGTTTCTCCTGACAGTAATATAACTAAAGTATCGCTTCAACTCAATATGGGGCCAATCCCACTGCGGTGGCTGCCGGTCAATCCATTCTCAGTCCCGGTGAAGTGGCCGGGTGTGGCTAACCTGCAATAACACAACAAGTTACGCCTATTTGACAGGTCCGGCACTCTCTTTGCACTTCTGGCGGGAGAAACAGTGGAATAACCCTTGAGTATTGGGGGAGACTATGTCAGGAGATCTTAGCAGGAGTAGCGGCTCATCTGAGGGCATGCTGGACTCCTTTCTGTTCAGATTCGGTACCAGGTTGCTTATGGGCCTGGGAGTGATCGTCATCATTCTGACTCTGACTCATTGTACTGTCAAGAAGCCGGAATCTCCACAATGGAACACGCAATTGACCATCCCGGTGGTCAATCGAATCTACACCATGGATGAATTGATCGGCAAAATTGACCAGGATGGCGTGGGGATAGACTCGGCCGGGAATATTACTTTTTCAGTCACCGAGGAATTGGACACGGTACGGTTGGATGAGGATATGTTGACGACATCCAACCTGTCCTATTCAGTCTCCGAGCAACTCGGTATTGTCAGTATTGATCCACCTGCCGTTGATCCCGTTTCGGTATCGCTGGCCTCAATATCCGGTCTGGCCAGTTCGTTGCCGGGTGACAGTGCGGCGGTGGTGGCGACGAGTTTTGATCTGTTTAATGATATGCCCACCATCACCGAGTTCTCGTCGGCTACGATCACCTCCGGGCAGGTGAACATAGATGTTGACAACAATCTCGGTATCGATCTCGACACTGTAATCGTACAGCTCTATGATGTCGGCAACGCCGTGATAGTGGCGATCGACACGTTCCCGGGAGGGATCGCCGGTGGAGTGTCGGCCCAGTTACCGATCGTGCTGGACGGTACGACGGTTTCCAACTCACTGAGAGTCATCAGCCATATACATACTCCCAGCGGCATTATCGATTCCGCCTCGACTCGTTACATCAGCACCGGACTCTCATTCAGCGACAGTCTGCAGGTCTCTTCAGCCATGGCCGAGATACCGGCTTTGTCGCGTTCGTTCACCCAGCAGGTGTTGTTGGGTGAAACGGATCGCATCGATAGTGCCACTCTGGCGGCGGGCAACCTCAGCATGACTATCGTAAACGCCACCAACCTGACCGCCAGTGTGACCGTCAGCATCCCGGATGTCATTTCCGCGACGGGTGATTCACTGACTGTCGTCAGATCGGTGGCAGCTCGCCAGAATCTGGTGATTACTCAGGACCTGGCCGGTTACCGACTGGTGCCGACAGATATTTCGGTACCGCAGGGTCTGGATATCAACGTCGATGCCACAGCCCCCGGGACCGCACCACAACATGTTCAGGTAAGCCAGTCAGACAGCTTTCATGTCGAGGCATCTCTGATATCGCTGGCATTCAGCTCTGTCTCCGGTGTGTTCGATAGTGTCAGCGCCGGTTTTGCCGATATCGGGCAGGACATCGAGGTGCCGAGCGGTCTTGATTCGGTTCAGTTCGTGACCGCCGTATTGACCCTGGAGATTGAGAACGGTGTTGATTTGCCGGGTTCTCTTGATATCCAGATCACCGGAAACAACGGTAAGAACCTGTCGTTCACGGGTGCCGTTGCCGCCGGCGGCAGCAGTTCGACTATCACCAGGCTCAGTGACAGCACTGTCGCTGATTTCCTGTCGCCAATTCCGTCTCATATCGATGTTTCCGGGTCAATTGTGATGGGCGATGGTGCCTATGCCGTTACGGTAAACGCCGATGATTTCGTGCTGGGACGGGTCAGGATCGAGGCCCCGCTGGAGATGGTCATTCCCCGAACCCAGGTCGAGACCGATATTGAAAGCGAAAAAATCGATCAGAACGATATCGACGTTATCACCGACCACTTCATTTCCGGTCGGTTTGTATACAACATCATCAACCACCTGCCGCTGGGTGCCTACGTCAATGTGTTTTTCGCCGGTGACTCGGCCTCGGTTTACACGGATCCTCTGAAGACCTTTGATTCCCTGTACATCACGGCCGCCCCGGTTTCAGCATCCGGAATCGTGACCGATACGGCAGCCACCGGCTACCAGGAAATCTATATCGACAGCGCCGACGTACGTCGCCTGCTGGCCAATGACACGCTCTTTATCGGGCAGGAGTTGATTCTGGAAGGCTCCGGCGGACAGCCGGTCAAGCTGATGCAGAATGACTATGTGACGGTCATCGGGCGCTTCGAAATCGAGTATCTCTTCGACGGGGAATTCTAACGGAGGTCACCATGAACAACTCAATGATAACACAGATTGACGTTAATCGTAGAAAACGCAGCCTGACGGCAGCGATTATTCTCACTGCCGTCCTGGCACTGGTCCTCGGGGGTGACACTATCGCCGCCGGCCGCACCTCAGCTCGTGGAGTGGCGATGGGAGAAGCCATGACAGGTCTGGCTGCCGGTGTGGATGCTGCCCGCTACAACCCGGCCAACCTGGGTCTGGAGGGGTACCGTCAGTCGGGAATCGAACTGATCGGTCTGGGGGCCAACATCTCCAACAACGCTTTCACTCTCGGTGACTACAACCGGTATACGGGTGCTTTTCTGACCGACGCCGACAAGGATGATATTCTCGAATCCGTTCCCCGGGAGGGGCTGACTCTCGTAGCCGATGTTCAGGCTTCGGCTATGTCACTGGCCATGGGGTCATTTGTTTTCAGCACCACCGGTGTCGGTCTTGTCGACGCCAATATCAGCAGGGACGTCATCGACCTGATGTTCAACGGCAATTCTTTTGCCGATGTTATCGATCTTACGGGCACTCACCTGGACGCTGTCGGCTACGCCGCGCTGGGCTGTCGTATGGAATGCCTATCCATCGTTCCGGAAACCGGCAGGTGGCCGTGGGAGCGACCATCAGCTACCTGCGGGGTCTGGCGGTGGAGCGGATCGTTGAGCTGGAAGGGATGGTGGCGACCTACGAGACCGGCTTCAGCGGCGACGGCCGTCTGATTGCCCAAACCGCTACCGGCGGCTCCGGTTACGCTCTTGATGTGGGTGCTGCAGCCCGTATCAACAACAACTACACGGTCGGTATCTCTATCAAGAATTTCCTCAGCACTCTGAAATGGACGCAACAGACAGAAGAACACGGCTACCTTTTCAGTTTCGACACCGTGACGGTGGACAATATGAGCGACGACTATGTAGTGTCGGACGATTACACCGAAGATATACCCGCCTTCAGCACCACCCTGCCTTCGGTGATGAACGTGGGGTTAGCCAATACTTCCGGCTCGCTGTTGTGGGCGATTAACTGGGAGCAGGGTTTCAGACGAGCAGCCGGTGCCTCAGCCAAACCACGCCTGTCGCTGGGCCTGGAGTGGACAAAACTTGGTATCCTGCCGTTGCGGACCGGTTTTGCCACCGGTGGTGACAAGAACACGGCCTGGTCTTTTGGTTCCGGTTTGGACCTGTCGCCATTCCACCTCGATCTGGCCGTTGTGACCGGATCTTCGCTGACACCCGCCTCCTCCAAGGGGCTGAATTTCGCCTTTTCAACCGGACTCCACTTCTAAGGCGGAATGGTGTCGGCATGTGCCATAAACTTATTCCAAGCCGGGTTACCGGCCGGTTGACCGCAATCGCGGCCATGATCATTATCATGGCCGCAACAGCCGTGGAATCAATGCCGCCCCACTCTGATCTGGTCGAAAAGGTGGCAGCCGGGAGCATCTCCCAACCCTATTTCCTGCGTAATCTGGATCAATTGCGGGCGCGCGGAGTCGGCTCCGGCGACCACGTCTATGAAGGCAAGTCGGGTGTCGTCCGGACCGCCGCCGGCCGGGTTACCACGACGAGCGGACCATTTCGCATACTGGCCATCGCTGTCGAGTTCAGCGACCATCCGGCCGTCGTGTCGGCCTCGTTCTTTGACTCGCTCGTTTTCGGAACGGTCGGTAACACGGTCGCTGACTACTACCGCGAGATTTCCTATGGTCAACTGGACATGGTTACCGTCAACCTCCCGTCTGCCCTTGACTGGCAAACTGCCCCACAGACTTATGAATGGTACGTCAATAACCAGAATGGTACCGGTAACTACCCCCGCAACAGCCAGAAGCTGGTAGAGGACCTGGTTGATTTGATTGATCCTCAGGTCGACTTCTCATTATACGATAACGATGGTGACGGCTACGTAGATATCCTGCTGATCATACACAGCGGCACCGGCGCCGAACTGTCCGGCCGCAGCTCAGATATCTGGTCCCACAAATGGGGCATCGCGCCGCGCAACCGGGACGGAGTCAATATTTCCGGCTATACGATTCAACCGGAGTTCTGGGCTATCGCGGGCGACATGACCATCGGTGTCGTCGCCCATGAACTGGGACATGCATTCGGATTACCCGATCTTTATGATCTTGATTATTCATCGCACGGCATTGGTCGCTGGGGGATAATGAGCTACGGAAGCTGGCTGGGTCCCCGTGGATTGGGTGGATCGCCGGCTCATCCCTGTGCCTGGAGTCGGATTGAAATGGGTTTTGCCGTTGCCGAAAACGTTGTTGCCAACAGCTATTCACAGGCGATTGGTGCCGTGAAGGACGGCGGCTCAATCTTCCGTCTCTGGAACTCAGGCAGTGCGTCGGATGAATATTTCCTGGTTGAAAATCGACAACGAACCGGCTACGATCGCTACCTTTCCGGCTCCGGGTTGCTGGTCTGGCACATTGACGACAGCAAGTCCGGCAACAGTCAGGAATGGTGGCCGGGCCGTGAAGAAAACGGCCACTACCTGGTGGCTCTGGAACAAGCCGATGGCCTCTATGAACTGGAGCACGGCGTTGACTACAGCGATGCCGGTGATCCCTATCCCGGAGCGGTCAACGCTTCCGTTTTCAGTGCCATGTCCACTCCGGCATCAGATACCTATGTCGGCGAACAGACGCTGGTAGAGGTTGAAAATATCTCTGCTTCCGCCGCGGTTATGTATGCTGATCTCATCGTCGGGCTGTCGGCCGGCTCCCCCGGGGACGACGGTCCGCTCTTGCCGGTAAACGTCGAACTGGCGCAAAACTATCCCAATCCGTTCAATCCGGTCACAACGATCTCTTTCAGCACGACAGAAACGACGCGAGCCACCCTGGAAATCTTCAACCTCCTGGGACAGAAAGTAAAGCTGCTCCTTGATGGCAAAGTTGATGCCGGCACTATCAGTGTATCCTGGGATGGATGTAACCACAACGGTCACGAGGCAGCCTCCGGGATCTACTTCTATCGCCTGATCACAGGTAACACCCGGCAGGTCAGGAAAATGATTCTACTTCGCTGAGCAAACCACACCACATCGGCCTATTGGGCTGACTCTCCCTGGTGGTTCCACACATGCCGTCGGAACGACTATTTCGATGTCTGTGGCTGCGAAGGTGCCGTCTCAGTCTGATGACGGTTGTTATCGCGCTGTAGTTTCTTGTACTTGGTGTGACAACTCTTGCAGCGTCGGGGATCTTCCGTGTATCCCCGTTCGGCAAAATAAGCCTGTGCAGCACCGGTGAACACAAACTCCTGGTCACATTCGACACAAACCAGAATCTTCGGCTCGAAACCGCTTTCCATCTTTCCCCCTCTCCTTCACCTCAGACGTCGTCCGTGATGTCTGAGACCTCCAGAGATAAATTAATATCAATCACTTAATATAAGAAACAGTTCCCGGCGTCAATATAAAAAAACAAACGATGCCGGCAGTTTTTAGTAGGGGTTGCAGGGTGGTGGTGAACCGCCCATAAACAGGTAAGAGACCAGGGAAGTAATATCGCCTACGTCGATCTGTACGTCACAGTTGAAATCGCCGGCTCCCGGTTCCGGAACCGGAGGAGAGCCACTGGTGAAGAGGTAAGCCACCAGATAAGTAATATCGCCAACTTCGATAGAGCCCGTAAAGTCGCAATCGCCGTGCTGCAGACGAGTCTCAGCTATGGCATCTTGCCAGTGCAGTTTGGACGTGTCACCACGCGAACGAATCTCAAAGTGCAAGTTGGATAGCGTCCCCAGCGGTGTTCCCGGTGGTGGATTCACGGCTATGGATATTACAGTGTCTCCCTGGGGAGGTATGGCCATGTCGATAGTATCCCGTGTAACCCAACCCCGATCATCCCAGAATGCGATATCGAAAACGTCATTAAGTGAAGAGGTGTTGAACACCTGGTACTCAAATCCCCTGGTACCTCCGGAGTAAACGGCGGAATCGGTGGTCAGAACCAGTGAGGAGCAGGCGTATGGCTGCAGAATCTTTGCCGAATAGCCGAAATAATCGCCGCCGTCGAACTCGGCTATGTTGGTCGCCACCAGTGTCACCCGATAATACGATTCGAATTCAAAGATGTCCACTTCGGCGAAGTACGTCACTGGGTCCAGGTTGATCTTCTCGAACTGGTGCACGTCGTTGGCGGTGGACTTTATCAGATAGGCTGACCACTCGCGCGAATCATCACCGTTGAACATTATCCTCAGGATGCCGGTGTAGCTTTGTGGATAAAACTGTATATAGCAGGAACCGTAGCCGACCGGACTGGTCGGTGACGACGAATGATTAACCGGGTAAGCCGTGTGAGTCATTCCAACGGACACTAACGGGTAATCAAAGGCTTCCTCATGATGCCAGCCGTCATCTCGAGAGGAGGTGACATAATTCCAGGTGGTGAATTCGGCGAATGCCGAATCCTGGGTCCATCCGTAGCGTCCCCACAGTGTGTCCGAAAGAGTACTGAATATATTGTCATAACGGGCACCTTCCCACCCCGCCACCAGCAGTGACGTGTCGAACCTCTGGGCCAGGTAGAGTCCCCAGATGAAACAGGAGTAGGCATGGGATGAGTTTTCCATCAGGGATTTCTCAGGGTAGTTAAAGAAAGAGCCCAGGTAATTGTAGTTGTCATTGGAAAAATCAAAGATGATGTCTTCCCAGCAGATAGCGTCAAGTTCCATGAACCACATGCCTTCGCCCAGATCGTAGGCATACTGTACGCAGTGATGAAACTCGTGGGCGCACGTCACCTTGGCAGCCCCATACTGGTCGCCTTCAGGATCATCGTTGGGGGGGAAGCCGAGAAAATCGTTATTGAGCACCAGGTAGCTGTAGTAGTCGTTCCACGGCTGTGGGCCCGGACCTTCCGGTTGTGCATAGCCGTAGTACCCCATCTCCTGGAAATAGACGTCAAAAGAGCTGTCGCCTCCCAGGCTGCCATCGGAAGGTGGCGGCAGGAAACCATGACTGATGTGGACGTTATATGTTGTGTCGCAGTAGGCGGCACATTTCTCAACAAAGTCAGGTATACCGTTGGAATCATCGTCTGCCGCGGGAACCTGATAACTCCCCGAGGTATCATAATGCAGCTTGAAAAAACCACCCGGAGAATCGTAAGTGAATTCAGTCGGATGCCGTGTGAGCGCCTGGCTGAACTCCACCTGAGTCTCTTTCGATAGTTCGTCCCAGCGCCATCGGATATCACTCAGCACGTTACTCGGACAGACGGGGGGGAGGTCGCTCAGCGCCAGGTTCGGCCGGCGATATTCCCGGGGAAGCTCATGGGGATTTTTGATCGCTTTTATTACCAACCGTGTTCTTTGATCGAGGGTTAGCCTGCCGTCGCGAAAATCCTTCTCAATCGCCCACAAGGGGTCACTGCCGGTGATAGTAGTCCTGCCCGGGCTGATTGCAGGAATCAGCAGGCACAGAGTAAAACTCAGAATACCGACCAGTGATATTTGTTTCAGCATTCGCTTTCCTCGCGGCGGTGTGTTTATGACACTTATCGGCGCTCTGGCTGAACTCTCCATTTTGTCAGCGGCGCGGGTTTTCTTATTGGCAACGGTGCATACCTAGCTGCCATGAGAAAAAGACCTTCTAACATATTCAACTGCGGCAACCGGATTGATAGTTCCCCGGAAAAAGCAGAGATTCTCCGGCAGGCAAACCCCAAGGTTCCCCGCCTCCGTTACGAATTGAGCAGGTCGTTGCGAGTACTCCGGCAAATCACGGATACCTACTTACAATTTATTGAATTTCAACGTGTTGTCAAGAGGAAACTCGACGGCTGTGCATCAAAGTACTGATTTGTGCCCACCGAAACCTGCCAGCCATTAAATTTAGAATAGGCAACGTCTATACGCAGGAGTTTTCTTTTTGACGATCGCTCCAGAGCTAAACGAAGGCCTGCCCCGACACTGGTATATACCTGACCCGATTGAGCCGAAGCTCGTTTACTCCATATTGTCGCCATATCCACAAACGCGACGCCGCCGAACCGGACTGACAGTATCTCCCATCCGGGGTAAAATCTGCCCTCGAGGTTGACTACTCCTTTGCGGTTACCGGTCCGGAAATATTCATTGTAACCCCTCAATTCTCCATCGCCACCGAGGGTCAGGGCGTCGATTTGCGCCGGCCTTGATTCCGACACGAATAAGCCACGAGCGGCAATCGTGGCCAGTTGAGATACACTGTGATAGTAGGTGGCGGTAAGTCTGGATATCCGTCTGATATCTCTGCGGTAATGAAACCACAGTACGCCGTGATAATCGATAAAGGCCAGATTGGGACCACGCTTAAAACCCTCTGATATGCCAACATTAAGTACGTCAAAGACATAATGCTGAAAATCGGCCGAGGCTGCTCGTGCCCAACCTATCTGAAACGCCTGCCCCAGGGTAAAATCTTCGGTGTAGCCGAAACCGTCAATCTGTGTTAAGGTTACAAAGTTCATGTTAGCTACGAGGATAGAGGCACCCACCTGATGATACAGGGAGTCGACCGGGAAGGCGGCAGAGGCGGTCAGACTGTCTTCGTGAGTTTCACAGAGAATCTTCCGGTCAAATGATCGCTCAAAACGATAGACATACAAAGGCTTTATCTGCAGTTTGCGACGATAGGAACCTGTTCGCCAGGATACTGCCGCCAACAGGCGGTCGCCCTCATACAGCGATTCACCGATCAACCAGCCGTCGGAATGGATATCCCGGCGACCGCTGGTGCCGGCCACGGAGAAACTGAAAGCGAGTGTCTGCGAAAGATTATAGTAGGGATGACCCAGGCCAAAATAGCGGGAAGAGTTCAGGGGGTCATTGCTGAATCCCAGAACAACGGCATACGGCCGGTTCCGAAGACGCTCGTCGATAAAACTTCCGGTGAAATAATCCCTGTCCCCCGATTGCAGGACATACTTCGCCGATAAAAGCTGATTGTTACCCAGCAGATTCCTTTCCGTCATGGTGAGGTCATAACGAGTCCGGTTGCCGTCGCGGTTGAAATTCATGCCGCTGGAAAGGCTCCATTGATCGATAGTAACCACCCGTACCAACAGCCGGCCATCCGGCAATAAGACCGGCTCGACCCAGGCGTCATAGACCAGCAAACGGCGTCGCAGATTGCGAGCTGTCTCTTCGGCCAGGTCCACCGAAAACGGTTTCCCTGTCTGCAACAGGATTTCAGGCCTGATGACTCTGGCGCGGGTTTTGTAATGCAGTTTGTTGGCTAACTTGAAGATGAAGTGGCGGTAGCGGTTGTCATCGGTGTCAAAGATATTGCGATTATCGATGGCAATACTGTCAACCGTCACTCCCGCAAAGTCAGACATCTGTCGAGGGATCTCGTCGGACCGGTCGTCGCCGGCACTGCTTTGTGCTCGGCCGAGGCAGGCAAGGATCAACAGTAGCAGTGAAAATCTCAAACCAGGTTGCAAAAATCTCTCCAGTAGTTTTCATGCAATAAATGCCAAACCTGCGGCCAGTCAACATAATACGGTGGGGAAACAGGTTTACGGCCAACAGCCTGACAGCTGTAGTTGTCGCTGTTGAGAGCCACCGGGTTGGGGCTTTACCCAGAGTAGAATTAACCGATAATAGCACGTAATAGAATAATCCTGATTGGAATAGGTGGCACCATGAGACAACATACGATTTTCTTCAGCCTTTTCGTTGCAATGCTCGTCGCTTGCTCGGCTACGGTCCGTCAGCGAGCTCAGTACTATCCGGATCGACAGCTAAAGGAGCGGTGGAGCGAAGTCAAAGATTCAACCGGGACCTACATACGTCAAGGCACATACTCTTCCTGGTATGAAAACGGCCGGGTGCAGATCGAAGGGGAGTATAGCGGTGGCGTTATGACCGGCATCTGGGTGACGCGTACCGCAAACGGTCAGGTACAGGAATGGCACGAATATGTCGACGGTCAGCAGCACGGTCTGTATGTCTACTATCATCCCAACGGCAACAAAAAACAGCAAGGCAAGTATGTCCGCGGGCAACGGGAAGGTGCCTGGGTGTCATGGTCTGAAAACGGCATCGTCAGTGAAGAAAGCGCCTATCGAGAGGGCAGGAAATATGGCCTCTGGATAGAATGGTACGCGGCCGGGAAGAAGAAACGGGAAGCCAACTATGTCGATGGCCAACTGAACGGTCCCTTCACGACCTGGCACGAGAATGGATTAAGGTGGGTTGAAGGTAAGTATACCGATGGCGAGAAAGACGGCCTCTGGACAACGTGGGATGAGATCGGTCTCGTTACTGCCCGGCAACGATACCAGGCCGGTGAACTGGTGGCTACGGAGGAGGAGTCGTAACTTAATCGGAATCTTCAGAATTCTCGTATTTCTCCAGCAGCGCCTGAAAACGCGGGTGGTCGCGGAGGGGGTCATACTCAGGGTGATGACGCAGATCATAGATGGCGATGCCTGACGGGATACTCATCAACACTTCGAGCTGGTCGATAGCCAAATCATGTTCACCCGCCAATACGTAGATAGACGCGAGCTCTTCTATCAATCCGGGCCCATATAGTGCGTCCTGGGATACTGGAAGAAGATCGACTGCCTTCCTGCCTTCCCGTATAGCATCGGAAACGCGACCTAATCCTGCATAGGCGCTTCCCAAGGTCATGGTATTAAAGGCTGAATGCGGTTGAACTTTGCTTCTTTGCTCAGCGACTACTCGCGCGGAATCATAATACACTTGACTCAAAGAGTCACGTGCCCAGAAACGATAGGCCTCGGCTTTGATAAGATAAAAATCCCCGCTATCAGCCAGAATAAAACTGCCCGGGACCTCGCGCCGATTGATAGCGGATTCATAGTCTCGGAACAGAACATCAAAACCTTCCATCCAGAATCCGACCATCTCCGGCTCCCCATACTGGGTAGCCAAGTCAAGTATCTCCCGTGCTCTCGTTGTGTCACCACTTAGTTGCAGCACAGCGGCTGCCTTAAAGAACAGGAGAGATGCCGCGTCGGGCCGTAGTGAAAGACTTTTGTCGAGAGCACGGATGAGTTCCTTGGATTCACCCATGGCACTAAGCGTCGTTGCTAGTCCCATCGCCAGCCCCTGCGAATGGGGATCAATCTCCACTGCTTTCTTGAGATTGTCTGCAGCCTCCTGCCACTTGCCCTGGCGCCTCTGAACATAGCCGATCGCAGCCAGCACTTCGCTGTTGTTAGGCTGCTGCTCCAAAACCTGGTTAAACTCATCCAGAGCACGGTCATAGTCTTCCTGACAGTAGTAGGAGAAATATCCCAGACCAATGTGGCCTTCAACTCCTTCGCGGGATGTGCGCGCGGCATTGTTTGCAGCCTGCTCGCATAGATTCAGGCGCTGCTCACTTCTGTCTATCCAGTTGAAGTAAAGGAACCCGTGGATTCGAGCCAGGCGACTGTGAGCCTTGGCAAAATCAGGGTCGGCTTCAACGGCCTTTTCAAGCAGTGCTATCGCCAGTTCGTGCTCGTTCGAATCATCGTACTCCTTTGCTTGCAGGTAGAGATCATAGGCGTCAATATCGTCCGTCGGCTTGTATCCCATAGACTGACGTTCAGAGGCTAGCAGTGTTACTCCAAGCGTATCGACGATCCGTGTGGCAATATGGATTTGGACATCGAAGATTTCGGTCATAGCTATTTGGAAATTCCCGGCCCACAGGTGAATATCATCGGCAACCTGAATCAACTGCGGTGTGATGCGCACCCGGTCAGTATCTCCGGACTTGTCCCAGCGAATAGTGCCTTCAAGGACGTAATCTACCCCCAACTCTTTGGCTATTACAGGTAGTGTCTTATCTGAGCTTTTGTAGGCGTAGGCGCTGGTGCGGGAGATTACACCCAGATTGTGAACCATGGCCAGACGGGAAGTGATTTCGTCGGTCATTCCATCGGCGAAATACTCATCCTTCGGATCACCCAGATTCTCAAACGGCAGTATCGCCAGCATGATTTTCTCTGGTTTGTCGGAGGCGGTGTCAGATATCCACGGTTGCCATACAATCAACACCAGCACCAGAGTGGCCAATACGATCCATACCACCCATAGGTTTAACCACCCTTTTTTGACTGGTGTGGATATGAGGGTTAGCCGTTTCAGATCAGCCAGCATCCCATCGGCATGCTGGTAGCGCAGCGATGAGTCTTTGGAAAGTGCTTTGTTGAGTATCTGCTGAAGTTCACCAGTTTCGCCTGATTTATAACGAGCAACCGGTTCCGGAGTTGCGTCCGTGATTGAGCGAGCAACCGCCGTTTCGGTGTCCCCCTCGAACGGACGGCGTCCAGTCAGCATCTCATAGAGAATTACTCCTACTGAAAAGATATCCGAGCGAAGATCGACCTGTTTCCCTTCCACCTGTTCCGGAGACATATATCCGATGGTTCCGAGTGTCGAACCGGTTTTGGTCAGCTTCTCTTCACCGGAAACCGTCGCGAGGCCGAAGTCAAGAATGCGGGCGCGGCCCTCACTGTCGATAACAATGTTACTTGGCTTGATGTCACGATGGACTACGCCGGAGTCATGCGCTTTGTGCAACCCTTCGCAGATCTGCATGGTCAGGCCAATAGCTTCTGAGACCGTGAGCTTGCCCTGTTTGATGGTATCTCGAAGGGAATGCCCCTCTATATGCGCCATTGCAAAGAACGGCCGTCCCTTGAAATCTCCTACTTCGTAGACGGGAGCGATATTGGGATGATCCAGTTTTGCCGCCGCTTGCGCCTCTCGCTTGAAACGCCTGCGACAGTCTTCATCTTGACACAAATGCGGAGGCAGGAACTTCAGGGCGACATTACGATTGAGTTTGGTATCCTCAGCCAGATACACCTCACCCATGCCACCGGCGCCAATCTTGGAGATGATGCGATAGTGGCCGACCTTGGTGCCCTCGGTGAGAGTGACAAATGATCTGGTCTGATCTTCTCCGCTGGAATCCTGAGTCGTCAAGAGCTATCTACCCGGTTATCCACTGGTAATGCGTCTGCTTACCAGCAATATAGGGAAGATTCAATCTTGCGACAAACTTAAAAAAGCGCGGCTGCTTTCATTTGGTGAAAGCAACCACGTATTATCAGAATCAATGTTTTGAATCAAGCCAGCGGCGGAGCTGTCTCGGTTGCTGCGGCCGGCTGTTGGCCGGAGTAGCCGGTTATCTGCATGAATCCGAGTGTCCACATGGAACTGGCGAACGTTCCGGTAAACGCCGATGCCAGGATAATTACAATAATTGCCACGATAAGGCCCGGTATCAACCCCAGCCACAGATCGGTGTAGCCGATAATGACGAATGGTATGGCTAGCACCAGGCAGCAGATTATCAGAATGCACCAGAGCACGAGTTGGGCCAGAAACGAGGAAATTGCCACCCCGATAGATTTACCGACATTGTTTTTCAGCATGTTCCAGCCCTTGCCCAGGGCGTCCAGCCATTTCTCGTCATAGAGTACGGCGTACCGGATAGCCCAGCCTTCCACTGCCGTTGCGATAAATATGATTGCCACTAAGAACGGAATGGCCAGAACTGTCAGGACAATTCCCAGACCGACGGCGGCAATATAAGCCGGGACAATCACCATCGCCATACAGAGGATTGCGAATATGGCTGCTAGAGTAGCCAGTAATATGATGCCGAAGAGCCGAAAGAACTTGTTCAGGCCGACCGACCAGCAGAGACCAAAATTGGTCGGTTGGTTCAGTTCCTTACCGACGATACCACGGATAAGAGCACTCTCCGAGAGAATACTCATTACCCAGAAGACGATCCAGAGCGCAAAAGCCGCCATCACAGCCATGATAATAAACGCCGGTTCAAAATCAATGGGGCAGAGGCCAAAGCGATCCCCCCAGTCACTGTCCTTGATAGCGTCGTCCCAGATGTGAGCACCGCCGTTGCCACCGCCGGCGGCTACGAAAAAGCCAAACAGCCAGAGAAACTTGTGCTTCCAGGCGTTACTGAATGATCGATTCACCAGTGCCATGTAGTCCATATTTCCTCCACTCCGATTCAAGAAACCGTTATGGCTCGCTCGGTCATGCTTTCCCTGTCAGGAACGAACCGACCTGCTCCTCACTTACTTAATATACCATCACCATCGAACATAATTCAACAAAACATATTAGCCGGGGTTGGGGTTCGGTAATCTGCCCGGAAAGGCCGTTCTTAGCACGCCGGCATTGACAGCAATCGACCCTGGCGTAGTCACCAGTGTCCAAAGAAGGTCTTGTCAAAGGACATTCAGAAAAGTACATTTATTGCAGTCAAAGGGACAGTCCAACAGTAAGGTAGAATATGTCTGAGAAGAAACTATCAGCATCGGAAATCGAGGTAGTGAAATTCCGTTCGAGTTACGCTCACAAGTTTCGAGACATCAACTACGAATGGCTAGAAGAGTATTTCGAGATCGAACCCTATGACAGGATAGTGCTCAACGACCCGCAGAAGCAGATCATCGGGTTGGGAGGAGTGGTGTTTCTGGCTCAGGTGGCGGGGGAGATAGTGGGGACCGGGGCGCTGTTGAAACACACTCCCGTCAAGTATGAATTGGCCAAGATGGGTGTCGTTAAGAGTTTTCGTGGTCGTGGTGTCGGTCGCCGTCTGACAAACGAGGCTATTGTTCGAGCCCGTCGGTTGGGGGCGGAAACCCTGGTGTTAGCCACCAGCAAGCAACTTGAGGCCGCCAATCATCTTTACCAGTCGCTCGGTTTTGAATACGTTGATCTGTCGGTGATCGGCCCCTTACCGTACAAGCGCGAAACCATTGTCATGGCCCTGAAGCTCTAACGGACAGTATTCGCGCGTGCTCTTGGGAGTCAACCCCGCCGGGTTCGAGTATGCAAGAAGGCTGTTACTCGGCGTTGAGCAGATCGAAGGGATTAAAAATGCTCTTCATGACCGGATCAATCTCTTCCTTTCGATAGGCCCGGTAAGTTTGGGTCTTAACATTACCCAGGGTGCTCAGACTGTATGAGTGGGCCATGGCATCCTCTTCCTTGTTGACTTCGAAGATGTGGATCACGTCGTACGGTCCATTAGTCCAGAAAGTGTCAATTATCTTGATGCCCTGCTTCTCCGCCACTTTGGCGAATGCTTCCGCCCTGGCGGTGCTTTTACCCAGTGACCGGGCTCCTTCTTCGGTAAATGTCATCAGGGGAATATACGTTGCCATGTTTCCTCCAGTGCCAAGATTAGATATTCCGGTTTTTTCCCGTGTCTTGGCTGCAGCCACGACAGAGAGAACTTATCCTGCAACTGAAATTAGGCGGTCAGGGCAGGTATGGCAAGAAAAACTATCGGTCCCGATTTCCGTTATCCGGCTGCCGGTGTTAGTAAATCACCCCGGGTTGCTGCTCGACTGATTCGCTCCGAGTTTGGATTTCAGGAACGCCGGTACGCCCCATTGCAATGTAATACATAGTGGGACAACCACTTATATCTGTTGACGTGTGGCTGGTCGGTTCGGCGGGTCCGGCTGAAGGTGATTGACCTGAGAGTGAAGAAATAACCGGCAGCCATTGTACATTATCTAACCGATAGCCGCGAAACATTTTGTAATTAACTCTGGACTTTGTTATTTAGAACCGATATATTTAGTGACCAAAACTGGTTTCTATCACTGCTTTTGCTGAGGCTTTGTTCTTTCAACTTAATCTCTGAAAAGGCTGAGTTTGGGAACCGACGCGCAATGGTGCGCTTAAACGGGTTTATCTCGACGAAAGCAGTCCCTGCGGGATGAGGTTTCGGGTGGGGATAAGCAAGACCGGAGTGTAGAATGAACATCTACGTAGGTAACCTGTCGTTTGATACGACAGAAGAGCAATTACGTCAGGCGTTTGAGGGCTTTGGAGAAGTCTCGAGCATCAACATCATCAAGGACAAGTACACCGGCGAACCAAGAGGATTTGGTTTCGTGGAGATGCCCGACGGAGAACAGTCCCAAGCCGCTATCGCCGGCTTGAACGGTCAGGACTTGAACGGGCGTACGTTGAATGTTAACGAGGCACGCCCGCGCGCCGATAGAGGCGGCGGCGGCGGTGGTCGTGGTGGCGGTGGTGGCCGCGGCGGCGGCGGCGGTCGTGGCGGCAACCAGCGTCGTCGGACCTGGTAATGGATTTCGAGTTTACCGCTCGTAATTACGAAAACTTCATTTGTTAGAAGGAGACCGGCTTGAGCCGGTCTCCTTTGTATTTCTTGATTGTCGGTTTGGTAACCCGGATAATGCCAATTGTAGTCACCGTACTAAATGTATTCGGGCAACAATCGGGACAGCTTTACTCGTCAACGTAATCAATTGTAATCCATGGACATACAGCTCTACAAGGGTAAATGGTGTGGTCGGAATGGATGCCGGGAAGTCTGCCCGGGGAAACCGGCAGGGAAAAATAGTTTATTGAAACTATGTTTATTGAAACTATTGACTTTATTACCATTAACCGATATAAACAACAGTTACATTTGGTTTCCGTCAATGCTTTTGTCGAGGCTTTGTTAAATTTCCTGTCAAATAATCGGTAAAGCTGAATCTGGGGACCGCCGCGCAATAGTGCGCATTAATACGTTTGGCTTTACAGGCTTATCCTGCATGGCATAGAGTCTGTATCGGAACAAACAAGACCGGAGTGTAGAATGAATATCTACATTGGCAACCTGTCGTACGACACGACGGAAGAACAGTTACGTCAGGCGTTTGAAGACTTCGGAGAAGTCTCAAGCGTCAATATCATCAAGGACAAATACACCGGCGAATCAAGAGGATTTGCATTCGTGGAAATGCCTGACGAAGATAAGGCTCAGTCGGCAATCACCGGTGTGAACACCCAGGAATTGAACGGGCGCACGTTGAATGTCAACGAAGCGCGTCCGCGCAATGACGACCGCGGCGACCGTGGTGGTCGTGGTGGTGGTGGCGGTGGTTATCGCCAACACAACTGGTAGAAATGCCAACTGGTGTACCGGCAGGTACATCAGTGCTTGATACGATGTAAACGAGGTCGACTCCATGCCGACCTCGTTTTTTTGTTTCCTAACCTGGATGAATCTCCGCCCGGTGGCAGGTGACCGTGCCTGATGGTGGATACGACAATGGTAGTTCTATCCGGTGTCAGCCAGAGTCGGCTGACACCACAGAATGAACAAAGCCGTCTCCTATTATGTATATAAGTGCCGTCAGGTGACTCGAGGTTGTACCACAAGTCAGCTTTGAGTGCATTTAACGTTGCATCTAATAAATCGTCACTCGGTAAACCCGCGTAGCGGCGGGCTTTATGTCCGCCGGTGGCATCGCCACTTCTATTAGCGGGAGACAACCCCCCGCTCTACGCGCGTTAGAATAATTACCTTTTGGGACAGCCTCACTCTACCTGACGGCACCCGGTCAACCGCAACCGCCAGGAAAGGATTCCTGGCGGCGCTTTGTATCAACGTCATACTGAGCGGAGTCGAAATCGGGGGCAGGTCAAGGTCGTCAAGTTCAATTGTGGAGCAGGTCTCGGCTCCGATCAGATCGGCTACGACCTTGGCACCTTCTTCGATACAGCCGACATAGAACAGCATTTTCGCCAGGTGGAGTGCGACTGTTCGGTATTGCACCGGGCTGAGTCACATTATATTGACATGGTTTCCGTATCTGCCTAACTTGCGGGCCGGAGCCGATGGACACCGTGGCGACCGGACCGGGTGGCGGTGTCAGATTGGTGAGTCGAGGCTCTGGGAGGAGGTCTTGCTGCACTATAGTCGACGACAGTTCCTGCGTGCGTCGCTGGGGGCTTCAGCCGGGTTGGTTGGGATCGGTCCGCTCCTGTCCGGGCTAGGGTGTACTTACCGCAGCAGACTGCCGGTCAGTCGCCCCGATCGGCGAGTACTGGCCGATCTTCATGTTCATGCTATGACCAACGCCTGGAATCGTACTACCCCTTTGGCGGTCAAGTATCCGGCCCTGGTGAGACTGGTGGAGAGATTCGCCAACAAAACCGGCATGGACTGGGAGGATTGTCACGCTGCGGGTATCGATCTGATTTGTGTTGCTCATTTCAATGTTTTTGACGAATGGCTGTCGATGCCAACCGACCCTAATCCGGAGGCACCGGTGAACACGTTGCGTATGATGGATCAGTTGGAGGAGGAGCTGAACGGCCCGACTCGGCCATACGCCCGGTTAGCGGTGAATCGCAGCGAACTGGGTGAATTGCTGAAGATTCCCAAGTCCAGCCCGGAGTATCGCATTGCAGTGATACATACTCTGGAGGGTGGTCATGCGCTGGGGGGTGATATAGCCTCTCTGGAGCAGTTCGCTCGGCGCGGTGTGGCGATGATCTGCCTGACGCACTTTTTCAACAAAGGAATTGCCTCGGCGGCCAACGCCTATCCGTATTTCCCCGATGACAACAGCCGCCGAACGCACCAGGGGCTCAGCGGATTGGGTCGGGAAGTTGTGACTGAAATGGAGAGACTGGGAATCATTGTTGACGTTACCCATGCCACGGCTACCGCGGTGGAGGATATTCTCAAGGCGGCCAAGCGACCACTGGTGGCCAGCCATTGCACCGCGCAGACTCTGAGTGATCATCCCTACTCGCTACTGGATGAACATATACAGCAGATCGCACACGACGGGGGTGTCGTTGGAGTCATTGTCGACCCGTATCTGCTTTCCAATTACGCCACCGTTCATGACTCCGAACGGGGGGGTGGTCTCCGTGACGTTGTGCGAATGGTGCGCTACATTGTAAAATTGTGCGGCAACCACCGGCAGGTGGCTATCGGCAGCGATTTCGCCGGTTATATTGTAGCTCCCTCGGACATGGATCGGTTGAGCCAGATTGACCGCCTGAGTAGCATGCTGATGGATGAGTTCGGCAGCCGAAGTGTGGTCGAGGACATCATGGCCAACAACGTCATTGATTTCATCCAGACGAACTGGCGGGCAGGGGGCTGAGATGGTCAAGCGCCTGGCGGTCTTATGTCTGATTTCGGCTCTGCTCTGTGGCATTATGGTTAATGCCGTTGAGACCGGGGAGGGAGAGGAACATCGTCTGCTGGGCGATTCGGTCTACCACCCGATTATGCGTCTGTGTGCCACGCCGCTGGCTGATGCGGCTTATCGAATTGGGAACGGACCGGGCAGCTTGATAGTGCCCGACACGCTGCATAACGGGCTTAGCTTCGGACAGTTGTGTTCCTTGAGTGCGGCGGATGATCTGGCCCGGGACCGGTTCCATGAAAGAGGCCGAACAGTGCTGCACCAACTGAGCCGGCTCACCGCCGAGCGGATAGCTGCGGTCTGGCAGATCGTGTCGGTTGATGCGACCGACACGATCTGCTACCGGATTGCAAGTGGACGGAATTCGAGTCAGAATGTGCTGAGTTCGTATCTCCTGCACCATCTGATGGCGTTACGTTTGGCCGGAAGGACTGCCGACGGAGTTCTCTCGGAGCAACAAGGTCTGCTTCGCGCCCTGAGCTGGGAGGCTGCCGCTCAGGGTTTTCTGGTCGACGCCTTCTCGTCCGGACACCTGCTGGTCGATCAGCAGGACCCCTGGTGGCGGTGGCAGCGACGTAACCGGATCGAGGCGCACCACTACCATCGTGACCAGGGTGTGTACGTGATCAACTCCCGCGGCGATGTCTGGCGAACCTATGGTGACCGGCTGATGCACTGGCATGCTCCTGCCTACCGCGCGGTTGTTCAAGCCGGCCGGTCTTCGCTGCAGGAGGTCCTGGCAGTATTCTTTCTAATGTCAGGATTTGGTCTGCCAGAGCAGTTGAGTTCCTGGCTTGATTCCATGGCGCTCGAGATCTTACCGCAGCAGTGGGTGTCGTCGTGGCTGTTCCAACGGGCCGGGGCCGACTACTACGCCACACTCCGTTTGCCGACGCTGTTGCTCTTGCCGATGCCGGTATCAGCCACCTGGAGTGTGCGCACTCAAGAGCGGGACGAGTACGGCGTCAGACGGCATCATCACTTCCCGCAGTTGAGCGATCCGGGTCTGCATGATCCGGATCTGAGCGGTATCGACACCGAGTTTCTGTATCCACGCTCGGCTGTGCCGGAGTGGATGATTCCGGTGCCGTTGCGGGGTGATCTGCCGCGCCCGGTGGACTCACTCATAAAGAACGATCCCGACTGGGCCTCAGTACGCTGGGTGCAGAATCGGTATGCTCTTCCCAGCTACAAGGGGGCGCTGGTGCATCTCGGCGGACAGGTAACCAGCGTTAATGGTGCTTGGCGGTCGGGTGCATTGCTGGGTCTTGGTTACGGGTTCTGGGACGATCTGATTGTCGTGAAAAACGTTTCAGTCAGCGCTGTCCTTCAGAACTCTGCGATCGAATGGGGTAAGTTGCTGCTGGTGCCATCGGTGGGCGGTGGTCTGGCCACAGGTTCCGGACGGATAAAGGCTCTGCGGTTTGAAACCGGGCTGGCAATAGACTTAAGCTCAGACGGTCACGGTATCGGCAGTATGGCAGCGATTGGTATTGACAGCCGCGTCTACGCGCTTCGATTCACCAACGCCGGTATATCATGGCGACTGAAATACCAGTGGTTTAATCTGAAAGGACTGCGGCACGGTCCCTGCCTGGAACTGCTGCTGCATTGATCAGTGGTAGGGTATCGGCCGGGTCACTCAATAGGCATCCGCAAGGTGACCGCCGTACCTGTTTGCGGTGTGCTGGATAAGTCGATCTTTCCGCTGTGGTTTTCCATGATCCGGTAACAGATCGAAAGCCCCAGCCCGGTACCCACTCCGACACCTTTGGTGGTGTAGCCGGGATCAAAAGCCTGCTGCAGTTCTTCGGGCCGCATCCCTTGGCCGGTGTCGGCAATTCGAATGACTGCCCAGTTTTCCTCCTGCCGCGTGCTGACGGTTATGGTTCCTTCGCGCTCGATTGCCTCGACCGAGTTTAGCAGCACATTCATGAGAATCTGGTTAAATTGACCCGGATAACAGTTCACCGAAGGCAGCTCTTGGAAGTCCCTGACGACGTGGATGTTCTTCTCGGTCGGCATAGGCAGAATCGTCAGTGAGCTCTCAATACCTTCATGCAGGTCGACCGGTTTGCGCTCAGCCTCGTCCAGACGGGCGAAATTGCGCAAAGCCCGGATGACGGAATCAATGCGATGGGTGGCCTCAAGCGTGACAGTGTTCATGTTCGACAGCAATTGTATCGAACGCTGAAGGTCGCCGGTAGCAACTTCCTCGTCCGGGACAAATCCGCTCTCGAGAGCCCGGCAGGCGTTTTCCAGAGAGCGCGAGGCCAGGTGGGCGTTGGAATGAATGGCGCCCAGCGGTGTGTTGATCTCATGGGCGATGCCGGCTACCAGGCTGCCTATTGAGGCCATCTTGGCTGATTGTACCAGTTGAGCCTGAGTGTCGCGCAGTTTGCGATTGGTGACTGCTAACTGGCGACGAGCCAGATGCTGGTGGAAACGACTGCCATACAGAAGACAGCCAATACCACAGGTGGCGAGCGCAAACAGCACCAAAAAGACGAGAGTTTCCAATGAGCTGGAAACCGATTGCCAGCCGGTCAGGGCGGGTAAGTACTCTACCGACAAAATATAGAGACCGAGAATGGTGGTGCTGATGGCCAGTGTCTGCCAGGCGCGGAAAGGGATCATCGCAGAAACAAACATCATCAGCGCCAGCCAACCGACGGTCAGAGAGATGTCAGCCCCGGCGATGTCATCGACGATAATGGCCTGACTGGATACAATGAGCATCACTGCGATAGTCAGGCGACCCCATCTGGCGCCCCAACTGATTCTGGCCAACAACAGTGACACAACACCGAGGGTCACTATCAGCAACTTATCCCAGATCACTATAACGGTCTGGGGGGCGATCTGATCATAACGCAGGGAAAGCCGATTGTCGGCCAGCAGCAGATGCATCAGGGTGTATATGATGGGGATTGTAATGCCCAATATGCCGGCAGCGTGCATGCTGGTGGTCAGTGACCGTAGAATGGTGGTGCGAAAAGTGAGGTCCTTTTCCGCGTCGTGCGGAGCCAGGAAGGGACGGCGAGTTTTTCTGCTGTCAGCGGATCGACTCATAATCAATATCTCCGGCCGGTCTGCGTTGCCGGCGTTCGGACCGAGCTAGATAACCTTGGGGTTAATATAGGGTCCAGCGCGCTTGAGGCAAGTTCGGATGTGCTTTGGGAAATCGCCGGGCGGCACCCGGTACGGGTGCCGCTGTACTGATCGAGCGGAAGTTGAACCCCTTTTGATTTCAGGAATCGCAAATACCCAATAGAGTGGGAGTAAACCATTCTAAAGAATGAGTGAAAGACGGTTCTACTCAGTGGGTTGGCAAGGAATGCCCCAATGGTGGCGCTACGCAAGTCGCATGTTGTGGGCGCCGCATGTGGTTTCAGGTGATCCGTCAAATTCATCTTCCTCGCGCTACCACAGGATAGGACGGCATGGTGCTTCTGTCAAGCCGGTTAAGAGGTTACGCTATGCGGGAGATCGATAATACGGCTCCGCGTGTAACTCTATGTCCACAAGTGATCCCACTGAAACAGGAAGAGGGTATTTCCGGCAGATTGCTATACTGCTTGTTGAGCAGAACGCGTTTCCTCATTCGCGAGTGCAGCAACAGAAAAGACTTGCATGGAAGGGTTATTAGGTCGATAGTTACAGCAGTCTGAATCGATAGACTGACGAACTTCGTGGAAGCTCAATTACGAGAAAGACAATAGGACCTGGTCTTTGACTATGACGGACACAATGTCGTACCTGCGAGTGTCGTTGCTGCGCGGCTGCAACATGCGCTGTTTTTACTGTCGTCCTGCTGGTGCGGATGCCGATATGGTTGATGCCCCGGTTGAGCGGAGACGGTTCGAAGCCGCTATCAAAGTGCTCCACCTGACCGGTGTACGAAAGGTGCGTTTCACCGGTGGCGAGCCGACCCTGTATAAAGATATGATCCGGCTGGCTTCTTTCACGAGGAACCTTGATGAGGGCATCCACGTGGCTATGACTACCAACGGGGTCCGGTTGTCGAAGCTGGCCGAACAGCTCGGCTCCGCCGGAGTCAACAGCATTAATATCAGTCTCGATTCTCTGCGGCGCGACAGATTTCATCGTATCACTGCCAGGGACTGGCTGAACAATGTGTTGGGCGGCATCGAGGCAGCCATCAAGCACATCCCGGTGGTAAAATTGAATTGTGTAATGATGCGCGGCATTAACGACGATGAAGCGGGCAGCATGATTGCGTTCGCCAACGATCTCGGGGTAACTATCAGGTTCATCGAGTTCATGCCCTCCCGAACGACCGGCGCCATCAAACGCTGGTATGTTTCCGGTGATGAGATCAGGGAGCGGGTCGGGTATTCGTTCCTGCCGGTCGGGGTCGATCCGACATCGGCGGCACGGTACTACCGTTCCGGGGATCTGGATATTTTAGTCGGCTTCATCAATCCGGTAAGCCATCCTTTTTGCGCCAATTGCAACCGTCTCCGTCTGGCCTCCGACGGCAAGCTGTATGGTTGTCTGTTCTCCGACCGGGCCATAGATTTATTCGAGGCTCTTGACGCAGGACGTGAGCAGGCGTTGAGGAAAATCGCCGACCTGGTGGAGTCAAAGCGTTTTCAGGGTTGCTCCGGCGCTATCCGTGCCGGCGAAGCATTGCCGTCTTTTGTCGGAATCGGGGGTTGACATGGGGCGACTCAGTCACAGCGACAATAGTGGTCGGGCTCGGATGGTGGATGTCGGCGGCAAGGAGATCACCCGTCGCAGCGCCACCGCCCGAGTATCTGTGCATCTCAACGACGAGGCATTCGCGGCGCTCACGGAAAACCGTTCCACCAAGGGTGATGTCATGGCTGTGGCTAAGATCGCCGGAATCCAGGCCGCCAAAAAAACTTCGGAGTTGATACCGCTGTGCCATCCCGTGGCGCTAGACCAGATCGATCTGGAATTCGTCCTCGACCGGGAACAGAGCACGGTCACGATCAAATCAACCGCGAGGTGTTCCTCGCGAACGGGTGTGGAGATGGAGGTACTGACAGCCTGCAGTGTGGCCGCACTCACGGTATATGACATGCTGAAAGCGATTCAGAGGGATATAACCATTACCGACCTGGTACTGCTTGAGAAGAAGGGTGGGAAATCCGGTGACTTCCTCAAGTCTGATCCATAGAATATCGGTTTCGAAAGTCAGGGGTGACAAGAAGAACAATGTGGACGAAGCCTTGCTGGCGGATGATTGGGGTATCGTGGGCGATGTCCACGCCGGCTCGGAACGCCAGGTATCGCTGCTGCCCTTGGAGTCGTTCGCCAAACTCGACAGCGATCTGATCGATATCAATCCCGGTGACTTCGCGGAGAATCTGACAACGACCGGTCTGGATTTCATCGGCGTCACCGTCGGTAATCGGTTGACTGTCGGCGAGGAGATAACTCTCGAGATTACGCAGATCGGTAAAGAGTGCCATCGCGGGTGCCGCATTCTTGAGATTGTCGGTGATTGTATAATGCCACGCGAAGGCTTGTTCGCAAAGGTGATCAGGGGAGGAATCATTAAGACTGGTGACTCCATCCGCTGGGACTGAAATGAAGAATCAAGTCGCGGTCATTGTCGTTTCGGATCGGTGTGCCGCCGGGGTGCGGGAAGATCGCTGTCTGCCGGTGTTCCGGGACGCTTTTCAGGGGACGAATTTCCGGATGGTTGCCGATACCATCGTGCCCGATGATCCGGCCAGGATCGAAAAGGCTCTGAGAGAATATATCGGCGCCGGGCACCAGTTGATTTTCACCACCGGCGGCACCGGCTGCGCTCCTCGCGACGTCACTCCGGAAGTCACCAGTTCACTACTGGACCGACCCACTCCCGGGCTGGACGAGGCGATTCGTCGTTTCAGCTTCGGGAAATCTCCCCATGCGGTTTTCTCACGAGCCGTCTCCGGCATTGCCGGTTCATCGTTGGTTGTCAACCTGCCGGGGTCACCCCGGGCAGTGCGAGAGATTCTGGAGTTCATTCTTCCGTTGATCGAGCACCCCTTGAATCTGATAGCCGGTCGAATCACCGACTGCGCGGAAGAGACACCTTCACATGATCAGTCTTGAAGACGCCCTGAGACTCATAGAAGACAACCTGCCCGAATCCGGCCGAACCAGGGTTGCCGTTGAAGACTCCATCGGCTATACGCTCTGCGAAGATATCGTTTCAGATATTGACGTGGTGTCTTTCCGCAACTCAGCCATGGACGGATACGCGGTGTGTTCGGGGTGGCTCGCCCGGTGCTCGCGATCCGATCCGGTTACACTGCCTTGTCATGACACCGTGTTTGCCGGTGAATCGGATATAGCCGCTTTTCGCGAGGGAATGGTTGTGAAGATTATGACCGGCGCTCCAATTCCGGAAGGATATGACGCGGTGGTGAAGATCGAGGATACCAACGGCGACAACGGTAACGTCAATTTCCGGGAGCCGATTGAACCCGGCGCCAATGTCCGTCATCCCGGAGCGGACATACAGCGCGGGCAGATGCTGTTTACCGAAGGACACGTCGTGCGGGTTCTCGACGTCGGAGTCCTGGCCGGCATCGGCCTGACCCGCGTGCCCGTGTATGCCAGACCCTCGGTGTTGGTCGCCACCACCGGTAACGAACATGTCCTTCCGGGATCACCGCTGGCACGGGGGGAAATCTACAACTCCAATCTGTACACCGTTTCGTCCCTGGTGCGACCGTTTTCTGACGGCCTGGAAACCATCTCGACCGTCACCGATGACCCGCAGTTACTTCGGGGAGTGCTGCAAAGAAAACACGACGTGATTGTCACCACCGGCGGAGTGTCGGCTGGCGAACGGGATATGGTGGTTTCCACAGCCGTCGGCGAGGGCTGGTTGTCGGTGTTTCACAAGGTCAGGATCAAGCCGGGTAAACCGGTCTACTTTGCCCGTAAAGGAAAGCAACTGCTCTTTGGCCTCCCCGGTAACCCCCTGTCGGCTGCCGTTACCTGCGCCATGCTGGTGATTCCGGCTCTCAAGAGGATATGTGGCCGCACAGATTTGTTCCCCGTTCCCTCGCCGGCCCGACTGGGCAAAACACCGATTCGACAGTGCCGCCGAACCCTGGTCTGGCCGGGCAGACTGCGACGCGAAACCGACGGGGTGGTGGCTGATTTTTCACCTAAGGAGTTATCACAGTCATTGTCCGCCTTGTTGGGGTCGGACGGTCTGATTATCCAGGGTGCAACGACGGATACCGGCAGTTCCCGGCCGGCGATCGGAGTCCTCTGGTGGGATGATCTGCTGCGGTAGTACGATTGGCTACGGTGCCTTGTGCCGGAGGGCGAAAAACAATGGCAACCCCGACCTCACTCTCCCCAAACTCACGTGGAATTCTATCCCAAAACTAATACGGGGTTTTCAATACTTAACGGATGTCGATGAAAGACAATCAACTATCGTCAGATTGTATCAGGGAATCAAGGATGCGAATGAGCCGCTAAATCAGCGATTTCAGTTTGAGCCATTCTAACGTCTTTCTCAGAAACCGCAGATCAACCTCAAGCGCCCATACTGCTCCAGGAGCAGACTCTTCAAGTGCGTGACAGACATCAATCATCGGAATGGAGCCTACATCCAGACCCAAGTGCTCATCATGTTCACCGTAGTTATTGTGCAAGTGGACATATCCGATCTGACCGCCTAGTCGATCTATCCATTTCAGGGGTTTGAGCCTCGAGAAACAGTGGGCGTGACCGAAGTCCAGACAGATATCAAACCGTGGTTCGCCAATCGCTGCAACAAGATCAGACAGCAGTTCCGGATCTCTGTCCAGATGATTCTCTATATGAATCTGTATTTTCTCCGGGCTGTTTGACAAGAACGCACTCCAGAAGGCGACAGATCGTTTCAACCAGTTCTTCGGAGAGCTCGTTCCGGGGACGTAGCCGTGATGAAAAATCATGTGTGAGGTCTCCAAAGTGCTGCCGACTGCCAGGGCCTGGTAAAATCGCTTTAGAGCAAGTTTCCGAACCAGCGGATCAAAGCTGCCTGGTACCAAATCACTCAAAGGACCATGCATTGACCTTAGCGGAATATTCCTGATTGCGTCGAGGTGAAGTTCTTGACAGCCATCCGGATTCGCCAGGTTCTTTGGGTCGTGGAATGACTGCATTTCAATGCCATATCCCTCAGTACTGCAAATCGGTGCAACCTTCTCTAAGTCGCAGCCATCACAGATCAACAGAGCTTTCATCATTATCCTCCTGTAAATCCCAACTTGCCGTGGCGTTGAGGCAAAAGACTGACAACATCTCTCACGATATTCGCGACAAAACAGCCCTGATGGTACATAAAAGATAACTTCGATTCACGCTGGGGTTTCTTTACATCAATGCTGCGTCTATGAGACGAGTTCCGCAACTGGGTGATGGAGAACGCAGCGTGAAAATACGGCCCCGGCCTTACTCTCAGAATACTGTTGTGAGCTTTGAATTATCAATGCGTATGCACTACGGGATAATAGGTGGATGTCGTTGTAAAGAAATCAAGTGCAAGCAGACAAGCAACCAGAACCAGAATACAGTACGGAAACCAAAAGACAGGTTGAGCTTAAGCTTCTCCCTGGATATCGATCGAGAGTAATAAATATTACGTTACATTCACAATCACAGCAATTATCGTGAATATGATTATTATTAAACTCCAGAGTTTCCAGCCGCCGGATTTTTCAGGTTTTTTTATCGATCTGCTGATTAAATAAAGGATAACAAAATAGCTTGGACTGTTTGATATTAATGAATCAACTTCAATATGCAGTATCTTCTTAAATAATACCGCCATTCCAACTATACAAAAACCAGCTACTAAGGCAACTTTGATTTCATTAGACTTAAAGAAGCTTTTAAGCATATTCAGTTATCCTTATTACATGAAGCCCAATTCAGGCTGTGAAATTCAGTGTAAACTCTATAATTTCTCATTTTACAAATATAGCAAGATACAATGTTATAACAAGCCAAGATCTCTACTTATGAATTGTCTACTTGACAAGGAAGTTCACCCTACTTAGTGGCGTTGCCACGTTACAGCTTTCTGGCCTTCACCAGATAGAACAGCACCGGAACAATGATGAGAGTCAGGACGGTTGACGACACTAACCCACCAACCATCGGGGCCGCGATACGTTGCATCACTTCCGATCCGGTACCGTGACCGAGCATGATCGGCAGCAACGCCAGTATGGTGGTGGCTACTGTCATCAGCTTGGGACGGACTCGTTCGACGGCGCCCTCCATGACGGCCTCTTGCAGATCGGTCAGCGAATTCAGACGCCTCTGCTCCCGGTACCTTCTGACTGCTTCCTCCAGGTAGACCAGCATGACTACTCCGGTTTCTGCCGCCAAGCCGGCCAGAGCGATGAAACCGACATACACCGCCACGGAAGTGTTGAACCCGTACAGATAGAAGAACCATATACCTCCGACCAGTGCGAACGGCAGCGACAGGATCACGATCAGGCAGTCGGTCAGATTCTTGAAGTGCAGGTACAACAGCAGGAATATGACAAACAATGTCAGCGGCACAATGACCCTCAGCTTCTCGGCTACCGCTTGCATGTTTTCATACTGTCCCGACCACAGGATACTGTAACCGACCGGAAGCGTTACTGACGCCTCGACTTCCCGGCGTGCGGTCGCGACATAGGTGCCGACATCGATGTCCTTCAGATCAACAAACACCCATGCGGTTGGTCGGGCGTTCTCGGACTTGATCATAGCAGCACCCTTGCTGAATCCGAGTGTCGCAATCTGGCCCAGCGGAACGTTGCCGCCGCCCGGCGTCGGAATCAGAACTCGGCGCATGGCTTCGGGGTTGTCCCGAAGCTCGCGGGGGTAGCGGACGTTGATCGGGTATCGTTCGCGACCTTCGACTGTCGAGGTGAAACTCATGCCGCCGATTGCAGTTTTGATAACATCCTGGACATCAGCTACAGTGAGGCCAAGAGCCGCCGCCTTGAAGCGGTCGATATCCACGTCCAGGTAGTTACCTCCGGTGACACGTTCAGCATAGGCTGACCTGGTTCCGGGCAGTGGTTTCACTGCCGTTTCGATGCGCTGCGCAATCGCGGTCAGGCTGTCCAGGTCAGGCCCCATTACCTTGATGCCGATCGGTGTTTTGATACCCGTCGCAAGCATGTCAATTCTGGTTTTGATGGGCATTGTCCAGGCGTTGGTGAGTCCTGGGAACTGGATGGCCATGTCCAGCGAATCGACCAGCATTTCCGGTGTCAGTCCGAGACGCCATTGATCTATCGGCTTGAGCATGATGGTTGTCTCCAGCATCGTAAGGGGCGCCGGATCAGTAGCAGTCTGGGCGCGACCTGCCTTACCGAACACCCGTTCGACTTCCGGAAACGACTTAATGATGCGATCGGTCTGTTGAAGCAGTTCCCTGGCCTTGCCTACCGAGATGCCGGGCAGGGTGGTTGGCATGTAAAGCAAATCACCTTCATACAACGGCGGCATAAATTCGGACCCGATGCGGCTTAGCGGTATGAACGTGACAGCCATGATTACAATGGTTGCAAGAATGACAATAAGTTTATGTCTCAGGGCAAAGCTGATGATCGGTCGATATAACGCGATGCTTACGCGGGAGATGGGATTACGGCTCTCCGGCCGTATCTTCCCTCTCATAAACAGTGCGATGAGAGCTGGTATCAACGTGATTGAGAGAAGGGCCGAGGCGGCCATCGCAAAAGTCTTTGTGTAGGCCAGGGGCTTAAACAGGCGGCCGGACTGACCCTCCAGCGCCAGCACCGGCAGGAAAGAGACCGTGATGATCAGTAGCGAGAAGAATAGCGCCGGGCCGACTTCCCGGGCGGAATCAAGCACAATCTGAAGGCGTGGTTTCTTGTCGCGATCGCGCTCCAGATGTTTGTGGGCATTCTCCACCATCACCAGTGAAGCATCGACCATGACTCCAATGGCAATGGCGATTCCTCCCAGCGACATGATGTTGGCGTTGATACCCATTAGATGCATGACCAGCAGGGACAACAGTACACCGGTGGGAAGGGTTACCATGGCGATGAGTGTCGAACGGACATGCAACAGGAAAAGAAGCGTGATCAGCATGACCACAATCATTTCTTTGACGAGCGTGTTGCGCAGGTTGCCGACAGCAGCGTCAATCAGTTGGGAGCGATCATAGACAGGGACAATCGTCACCCCGTCTGGGAGTCCGGCTGAAAGTTCCGATAGTTTCTGCTTCACGCGTCCGATCACCTCGCGGGCGTTGTCTCCCCAGCGTATGACAACGATTCCACCAACGGTCTCGCCCTCACCATCAAGTTCCGCAACCCCGCGACGAATCTCTGGACCGAACTGAATGTTGGCTACTGACGACAACAAAACGGGTGGGCCGTCTTTGGGCGAGTGTATGGGAACGTTCCGCAGGTCTTCGAGATCACCGACATACGCCTGGCTGCGCACCATGAACTCTGTCTCGGCCAATTCCAGCAGCCGTCCTCCGACTGCGCCGGTGGACCGCTTGACAGCCATGATGATATGCTTGAGAGGGATACCATAGAACTCCAGTTTGCGAGGATCGACCTCAATCTGGTACTGGCGTACGAAACCGCCCACCGATGCGACTTCCGACACACCGGGTACGGAAGACAGTTCGTATTTCAGAAACCAGTCCTGTATCGAACGAAGTTCGGCAAGGTCATGTTGATTGGTAGTATCAACCAGTGCATACTGGTAGACCCAGCCTACCCCGGTCGCATCGGGGCCGAGTTGGGGAGATGCGTCCCCGGGAAGTCGCCCGGATACCTGCGAGAGGTATTCAAGAACGCGGCTTCGTGCCCAGTAAATGTCGGTACCGTCTTCAAAGATGACATAGACAAACGACAGCCCGAAGTATGAGAATCCTCGCACGTTCTTTGCCTTGGGTACGGCCAGAAGCGCGGTGGACAAGGGATAGGTCACCTGGTCCTCGACAACCTGCGGTGGTTGCCCCGGGTACTCGGTCTGGACAATGATCTGGACATCCGATAGATCGGGGATGGCATCGACCGCAATTTCACCCGCGGCATATATCCCGGCCAACAGCAAAACCGTCGTGATCGCCAGAACCATCCAGCGGTTATTGATCGAGTACTCGATAATCTTACTGGTCATGGTTTTCCTCCGGCTGGTACCTGACCAGGTTCATACCACACACTGGACATTCACCCTTGTGATCCTGGGTTACCCCACATTCGGTCATAGGGCAGACATAGACCTGATGATTGTCGGTTTCGGACAGGGGTACCAGCTTCATCCCGCACTCAGAGCAGTTACCTTCTCCGTATTGAAAAACGTTGTAATGTTCGGGCATCGGACAGGTGTAGATGTCGTGGCCGCCGGTGGCGACAAACTCGTCAGAGTCAGGTTCGGGTGAGGCGCTGACCTGTTTGTGATCGGTATCGTGTTCTTCATGAGTGTTTCCGTGATCGTGTCCGGCCTGGTATCCTTCGGTGAGGGCTTCGCCCAGGCGTGATTCACTGTCCAGCAGGAACTGTCCTGATGTCACCACCAGTTCGTTTTCAGAGAGCCCGGAGAGGACGGCGATGTTATCATCATCTCCCACTGCTCCCGTCACGATAACTCTCGGCTCGTAGACATCATCACCCGATGCGACATACACCAACTGTCGGACCCCGGAATTGATGACGGCAGATCTGGGGATTACCAGTCGGTTGCCCTCAAGATGGGACGCAATCGAGACCTCGGCATACATCTCAGGCATAAGTCGATAGTCGCTGTTGTCGATATCGAGGCGTATTTCCACTTGGCCGTGAGTATCGAGAAAGGGAGATATGTACGAAATCGTCGAAGTGATCTCTCTGGCTCCTGTGTTCGGCAGTACAATACTCGTCCGTTGGTCAACATGAACGAACGGGACGTCCTGCTCATAGATGTGAGCCACCACCCATACGGTCGAAAGATCAGTGATTTCATACAGTTCGGCTCCCGGCTTGAGATGGTCACCTTCGGAGACATTCTTGGAGATCACTACGCCGTTGGCGGGGGCGTGGATTGTCATAGTGCGGGTAATCTCGCCGGAAGATTTAAGACGCTCGATCTGGTCTTCGGAGATGTCCCAGTTGGACAATCGGCGGCGAGCCGCTCTTATCAGGTCGGATGCAGACTCTCCTGATTTGACTGCTATCAGATATTCTCTCTGGGCGGCCACAAGAGCTGGAGAGTACAGTTCCAGAAGTGGTTGTCCCTGATAGACTTTCTGGCCTTCGTGATCGACAAAGAGCCGTTCCACCCAACCGTCGATCTTGAGATTGACGGTGTGCCTGTTTGGCTCGGCAATGACAACCTCGCCGAACGCATGCACCATCCTGCTGAGCGTGCCATATTCAGCCGGTGCCGTTACAAGTCCCATGTTCTGCCTGGTGACCGGATCAATCGTGACTGATCCTGCCGCACCGGCGCCCGTTTTCTTGGGCGTCAGTTTCATCCCGCAGATCGGGCAGTATCCCGGTTCATCGGAGATAATCTCCGGGTGCATACCGCATGTGTACTGTTGGACTTCGGCACTCTCACCAGACGACAGTTGATCCTCGCCGTGCGGCATGATGAGATATGCGAGGCCGAATCCTGCGGCCAAAGCTGCTATTATGATTATTGCTGTTTTCATCTTGACGCCTCCTGGGCATCGGACGCCAGTTCACGAAGTGCTGCCGTCTGCTGATGGTACTGTTTGAGAAGTTCAAGTCTTTCCAACTCGACATTCATTACGTCCAGTTGAGCTGAGAGGAAGCCGTTGAAATCAACCTGACCGACTTCGTAAGCGACCTGCGCAGCTTCGCCGGCTGCTTGTGCCTGAGGAAGGATTGTCAGTTCGTATTGCTCAACGCGTTCTCGCAAGGACTGTAAAACCAGCACGATATCTGCAACCTTTCGCTCGACACTGTTGATAATCGCGTGTTCGTCGGCCTGTGCCGCCAGATACGATTGCCTTGCGGCTGCCGTCTGATTTCTCTGACGTGTGAAAAACCAGACCGGCAGGTTCATGCCAATCTTGAATGACAGGAAATCCTCACCGGAAACGGCGTCCATGGGGATATCCTTCCGAATACGATAATCGACTCCAACTGTCAGGTTGGGCCAGTATTCGGATTTTGCCAGGTCCACCTTCCGTTTCGCCACCGCGGAACCTATTGACGCCCTCGCGAAGATAGGGTTAGACAATTCAGCGGGTATTTCAACATATTCCTGCGGAATCGGCGGGAGTACATGTGTTAATGAAGCGTCGATTGTCCCGGGATTGTCGGTAAGCCGGGCGAGCTGAACCAGTGCTGAGGAAGCTTTTTGCCGGGCCATTAGTATGCGGTTTTCGATTCTCGCTTTGGATGTTTCTGAACGAAGGACATCCTGCAATGAGCCGTCACCATTGGAATATCTGGTCTGAGCGACCTGGATGATATTCTCGACAAGCTGCATACTCTCGGTAAGAACAGTTTCGACCAAAGTCTGGTGAGAGTAGTCGTAATAGTAATGCACCACCTGTCGGATGATGTTGTTCCTTCGAGCGGCCAGGTCCGTAGCCTTGATATCAGAATCCAGCCGGGCGATATCGGCCTTGGCAGACAATTTCCCGGGCCATGGAACACTCTGAGACAAACCGAGCGACACACCGCTCATGGGGGTTTCGTCGAAACTCATCGATGTTCGCGGTAGATTGAGAATTGCCGCCGAAAGTTTTGGGTCCGGCAGCCAACCGGCGAAATTGGCCCCGTATTCGGCCGCGCTGTGTCTGTATTCAGCAGCATGAATCGCCGGATGGCGCTCCAGCGCAACCATGATCAGAGAGTCAAGTGTATGATTATCGCTGATATCATCCGCCCAGCCTGTCGGCGCCAGTGCCAGGCAGACCACAAAACAGACTATTGTATTCTTATCCACTATACAGACTCCATCATTGGTTGGAGGTTACAAAAGTGGGGTATAATATACCCCAGGGAACGATCTAAGAAAAGGATTATCAGATAAGATAAGATGCGTTCAGAACGTAGAGAGGCGGCCCATGAGCCGATTGCCGGCTGGTTCGGGCGGTTTGAGAGGACCCTGTCTCAATCACCGTGACATTCGAAACAGCCAACATCACGGCAGCAGATGTTTCCGGATTGGTAGTTGGACGCAGTTGAGCCTCGAGCGGGACTTCCGTTTTTGTCGCTGGAGCAGAGACACTACAGCAACAGGAACTCTCCAGCGAGAGCGCTTCACCGATCGGAGCCTCGCCTTGCCCATAGCTACAACCACAGCAACAGGACTTGGAACAATCGTCACTCACGTAGTTCGACTGGTACGCCTGCAAGCAGGACGCTGCCGCAACAATCAGGACAGTTGCCAGTACCGAAATGAGTCTGAGTCTGTTGCTTATTCTATACATATGCGTAATATCGACAAATATGGTCCAGCTTTATAACACATACCGACAGCAGGAGTTCCATTAAGACACTCCCGCAAGATAACATAATGCAAACAAATGAGTTACGGCTCCTGCGAAGTCTCCGGTTGGCGATGGAGCTGCTCGTTGTCAGGCAGTTCTGCATAGACAGTAGTTAATGCCAATATAACCGCAAAGTTAAATGATTTAGTGACTTCACCACTGCCAGGTATTCGTGACCTCCCCTTTAGATACTTGCCAACAACGCCATCACTTCGGTACCATGACTCAATGAAAACGTCCGACCTTCTCCGTGGTTGCTACCTCTGCCGGGACCTTGACCAGAGGGAACTGGAAGCACTTGAGGAAATCGTCTCAGTTCGGAGAGTGAACAGGGGAGAGGTACTCTTTCTTCAGGGCGACCACGCAACGGGCTTCTATGTTCTCCTGGACGGCTCGATCCGGATTTACAAAGCCTCACCGGACGGCAAAGAGTACACCCTGCATCATATCCGAGCGGGGCAGATGTTCGCCGAGGCGGCCGTTTTTGGTGACTCAACCTTCCCGGCCAATGCCGTCGCCAGCGAGGTCTCCACAGTGGCCTTTTTCCCAAAAGACCGGTTCATTCGCCTGATACAAGATTCACCGCAAATCTCGTTGAAGATGATCGCTGGTCTGGCCGGCTTTGTACGCGAATTCAATCAGCAGATCGAAGACCTCTCGCTTAAGGAAGTCCCGGCTCGGTTGGCCGGTTACCTGCTCAGGTCGCTGAAAGAAACCGGCGATATGATAATTACTCTCAGCATCAGTAAGGCTGAATTGGCCCGTTCACTCGGCACGACAAGCGAGACCCTCTCTCGTAACCTTACGAAATTCAGAGACTCAGGCGTCATTTCCGGCGACGGCCGGGAGATCACCGTGGTCGACCAAGCCCAATTGGAAAAAATCGCCGACGGCCAAAAAATCTGATATCTCTTGATCTGAATCAAAGCCTTATTCCATCCACTTTCCGATCTTCTTCTCAGAAAGTAGATAGAAAATGACCTCGATACCCCAGGAGGTAAGAAAAATGGCCATTCGGAATATTGTCAAAATCGATGAAGAACTTTGTGACGGCTGCGGCGATTGCGTAACCGCTTGTGCCGAAGGCGCCATCCAGATTATTGATGGTAAAGCTAAACTTGTAAGTGACACCTACTGTGACGGCTTGGGCGCCTGTCTGGGCGACTGCCCGCAAAGCGCGATCACAGTCGAAGAGCGGGAAGCATCGGATTTCGACGAAGCAGCGGTTGCCCAACATTTGGCCAAACTAAAGCAAGACACTCAGCCCGGTCAGGTATTGTCGGAATCACACCATGCAAAAGGATCAGACACGCTTCCGTGTGGATGTCCGGGATCGGCAATGCAACAATTGAATCCCACAGCCCAGACTGCACCGGCGTCCCCAACCGACCTCTCCCAGCCGGTCATGCCCTCTCAGTTGGGCCACTGGCCGATACAACTGATGCTGGTGCCACCGCATGCGCCGTTTCTGAAAAACGCCGATCTGCTGATCTGCGCCGACTGCGTACCGTTTACCGTGCCAGACTTTCATTTCCGGTATCTGACCGGCCGCTCCCTGGTCGTTGGCTGTCCCAAGTTGGACGACCTCCAGCATTACCACGACAAACTCAAGGCTATATACCAGGAAGCGGCGCCGCGTTCTATCACCGTGCTCAAGATGGAAGTCCCTTGCTGCAACGGCATCGCTCAGGCAGCCGTCCAGGCGCGTAACGAGGTAGCTCCGCATATCCCGGTGGAAGTCCATACAATTGGTGTGCGTGGCAACATTGTCGATCGCAAAACGCCGTGTGAGTCGGCAGTCTGAAATCCAAGCGATGCTTCGCCAACAGGTACAAGAGAAACCGACCGCCGAACAACAACCATGGTTGAAATCGACCCGCCCGAAACCTGTTGTATGGCTGGCGGAGAATGTTCGGTCGGTAGTGCAGATCAGTTTTGCGCTTCTCTGTATCTGGAAAAGTATAGAGGGATACATTCAATACTACACCAACTATGAAAGCTATAGTCACCCGACCAGCACATCGGAGATTCGTGGTCTCGACAGGGACACGTCTCAAGCGAGCGAGTAGGGTCGGCGTCAGTTCACGCATTTAATCTTGACACCAATCGATAACCGGACTAAATGTAGCGTTATAATCAAATCTTAGAAAGGAGCAGGAATGATAAAGGTAGCTATGCAGACGATCATTTTGGTGGTCGCAGTACTTATCACGGGCCAGGCGATGGCGGAAACAGACGTCAACATCACCGGGCAGGTGAGAGTGCGCTCTGAACTTTCCGATCGGAGCTTCGACTCAACCGCCAAAGCACAGCAGTACACGTATCTGCGCACGCGTGTCATGGCCGATGCCGCAATAGATGACAACACTCATGCGGTCGTCCAGTTCCAGGACAGCCGTACTCTTGGTGCCGGTGGCTTCTCTGGTGACCACACGACTGGTGATGCGAAGAACGTCGATCTGCATCAGGCCTACTTGCAGGTTGATCATCTCTGGGAGAACGGGCCTGGTCTGAAAGCCGGGCGCTTTGAAGTCAACCTTGGCAACCAGCGTGTGTTCGGTAGTGTGGGTTGGCATAACGTGGGCCGCTCATGGGAAGGGTTTCAGGCGTGGCTGGACAGGGAGAACGTCAGGTTCGACGCGTTCTGGCTCAAGAAGATGGAGCTTGATGACGTTACCGGGAACACCGATTACGATATCTTTGGAGCTTATGCCACTATCAAGCCCGCCAATCTGGACCTGTTTGCTTTCTTTGAGCATGATGCCTACCAGGACGATTCGACGCCTGTTACCAACGCCCCCACCGGTACCTTCTACTCCCACCACAAGAGGTTAAAGCGACTCAACCTCGGTCTTCACTATAAACGGACATACCAGCAGTTCGACTTCGATGTCAATGCCGTCTATCAGACCGGCAAAATGCAGCAATGGGATGAGCCCGTTCCCGATTCGCTGGCATCGGTAGAACATGACATAGCAGCCCTCATGTTCACATTTGAGGGTGGTTACACGTTTGACCGGTCATGCAAGCCGCGGCTGGGTTTGGGAATCGACTACGCTTCCGGTGACGACAACTTGATCGACACGGACCACAAGGCGTACAACAACCTGTATTACACCGGACATAAATTCCGTGGTTACATGGACTACTTCCTTGGTTCCGGATCTGAAGGCCTTATGGATGTAATGCTGCGTCTGAAGGTCAACCCGACAGAGGGCTGGACCGTCAAAGGCGATTTGCATCTTTTCCGGACGGCCACGGAGTACGCTGATTTCTCCGACACCACCGCGACTACCAGGGATGTTGGCATGGAGTTTGACCTCGGCGTGTCCACAGTGCGCGTGGCGGGAGTCAATCTGGCAGCTGGTACCAGTGTATTCCTGCCTTCGGAATCATACGTAGGCATGGCCGACCCGGATCCAACATTCTGGAGTTACTTCCAGGCGACGGCCAACTTTTGAGGCTGGACCGGGTCGCTGGAGTTGTGTATATTTGATCGAGTTTCGAAGACCATAACAGGAGTTGTGTGATGAAACGAATTGCTGGTATTTTGCTGTTGATGCTGTCATTTGCGTCGCTTGCATACGCTGACACTGCACCAACGGTCGCCCAGGTTGCCGGAAAGTGCATGACCTGCCACAAGGAGAAATCCCCAGGCCTTTATCAGCAGTGGTTTATGTCTCAGCACGCCATGCATAAGGTGACATGTATTGATTGTCATGGTGCTCAGCAGGGCGACAAGGACGGTTACATGCACGAGGGTGCCCTTATCGCCACCCTGGTGACGCCCAAGGACTGCGGCGCCTGCCATGAGAAAGAGCGCATGGAGGTTGAGAATTCCTACCATGCTCATGCCGGCGAGATTCTCGAGTCCGCAGATGCTTATCTGGCTCATGTGGCCGGCGGCGAACCGGTGGCCATCACCGGATGCGAAAGCTGCCACGGGGGGAAAGTGCAAATCGACCCAGGTTCACCCAACATGCTGTCGAGAAAGAGTTGGCCCAACTCCGGCATCGGGCGACTCAACCCTGATGGCTCCAAGGGATCATGCAACGCCTGCCACACGCGGCATTCGTTCTCAATCGCCCAGGCTCGCAAGCCGGAAGCGTGTTCCAAGTGTCACCTGGGACCCGACCACCCACAGAAGGAAGTGTACGAGGAATCCAAGCATGGTAATGCCTACTACTCGCACATAGATAAAATGAATATCGACTCCGATCGTTGGGTTGTCGGCATAGATTACTTTGAGGCTCCGACTTGCGCCACCTGTCATTTATCTGCGACTACATCCACAGCAGTAACACATGACGTTGGCGATAGAATAAGCTGGACACTGCGACCGCCCGTTTCGAAGCACAAAGACAACTGGCAGGTTAAACGCGCTAACATGAAGACCGTATGCAATACCTGCCACAGCAGCAGTTTCCCGGATGGCCACTATTACCAATTCGATGCTCTCGTGAAGCTCTACAACGAAAAATTCGCCAAACCGGCCGGGGAGATCATGAAAATCGTCAAAGAGCGCAAGCTTATGAAAAGCCCGGCTGCGTTTGGAAACAAGATCGAATGGGTCTACTGGGAGCTATGGCATCATGAAGGTAGACGGGCTCGGCACGGAGCGGCCATGATGGGACCGGATTACACATGGTGGCACGGCATTTATGACGTCGCCCAGCATTTCTATTTCAAATTGCTTCCTGAGGCTCACAAGTTCAACGATCCCGAGTTGAATGCGTATCTTGACAAATTGATCCATGACGATCCCATGCACGCCTGGATAACTACTCCGACTGAAGAACTGAAGGAGAAAATCCGTTCCGGCGAAATGCAAAAGATCTATGAAGGTCTTTTCGAACAGAATTAGGAGGTCGTCTTGTTTGCAAGATACCTCAATTTTGTGCGGGGTGTAGCAACTAATTGGTGGGGACGTCTCGGTGTAATTATCACCACCTCCTCATTCGTGTGCATGGTGGTGATTGAACTGGCCCGCCTGATTGGCCTGGTCACCAGTTCTTATGCCGGTCTGGTTAGCTATATGCTGTTCCCGGCCCTGTTTGTTGTCGGACTGCTGCTGATTCCGATCGGTTGGAGAAAACTCAAGAAACAAACGGGCAAATCGAGCAGGGAGTTGATGGAGACCGAATTCGGGAAGGAATACGCTGCCGCTTCTTTCGGGGGGGCGCGGCTTTTCCGCACGGTCGGAATCCTGTCGATAGTCAACGTGCTTTTTCTCCTGGTGATCGGCGCCCGTATGCTGACGTTTATGGACAGCGCCGAGTTCTGCGGTACAGCCTGCCACAGCGTAATGAATCCGGAGTGGGTAACCTACCAGCAATCTCCCCACGCCAGAGTGGCCTGTATCGAGTGCCATGTAGGAGAAGGTGCCGAAGCGCTGATTGACAGCAAATTAAACGGTCTCTGGCAGGTGATTTCGGTGACTTTTGACTTTCTGGAGCGCCCAATTCCGACTCCGGTACATCAGTTACGGCCGGCCCGGGAAACCTGCGAGAAGTGCCACTGGCCTGACAAGTTCTACGGCCGGCGGCTTAAGACGATCGCACACTACAGCCACGACTCGGTTTCGACGCCGCTCTACACCACTTTGAGCCTTAAGGTCGATGCCGGCACGTCCCGGGAACGGGGCGGAATACACTGGCACATAGCTCAGAAGAACGAGGTGCGATACGCCTCGGTAGACGACCAACGAGAGAAGATCGTCTGGGCGGAGGTGAAACGCGGCGACGGCAACTTCCACCGATACAGTTCGACCGATCCGGCAGTAAGCGGCCAGAACACCGCCTCTGTCAGGACCATGGATTGCGTTGATTGCCACAACCGCGCGACCCATATCTATGAGTTACCGGACAGGGCAGTCGACGAACGGATCCAGAATCGTGTTCTGGATCGATCGATGCCGTTCTTAAAACGTGAAGCGCTGCATGCTGTTTCCGCCGGCTATGCCTCGAGAGAGGCCGCCATGGAGGGTATCGCGAACCATATGAACGGCTTTTACCAGCGCCATTACCCTGACCTGGCACGATCACAGGCGACGATACTTGATTCTGTGGTTACGGTCTTGCAGAACATTTACAACCGCAATATCCACCCGGGCATGAATATAGAGTGGGGGTCGTATGCCAGTCACATCGGCCACAAGGGAGACAGGGGCTGTTTTCGCTGTCACAATTCTCGTATGGTTGACGATGCAGGCAACAGCATTTCAGATGACTGTGCTCTATGTCATTCCCTTCTCTCTAACGATCATAAAAACCCGTTCAAGTATCTTCAGCCGGTGGACACTTCCGATGTTGACTATCAGATGCATCAGTATCTTCAGGATGAGTTCCTGCGATCATTCGGGGATAACTAACGATCGGTCGATGTTAGTAAAAAACAGGCAGCAACCTGTCATCTTAAGAAAACAGGTTCCTTATTAGTGCTGAGTCGGACTATCACAACGGATCAACGGATTACTTTATATTACAACTGCTTCTTCAGATCTTCTACAGTCTCGGCCGGTATGCTGCACACCGAGTTTCGGCAGACATAGGCAATCGCAACACTTTCATCTGGTTGCCGTCCCTCGAAGAGAGGCAGTGTCGAGTTTCCATTCTTGCTGACGGCTACGATGCTGTTGGGAAGAAAACGACCATATAGCTCCTGTAACATTGTATCTCGTTCGGCACCATCTCCAACCAGAACGATCTCAAGCTTGTCGGATAAGCGGTAGTCCAGCGCTAACACCCCCGAAGTCATGGCGGAGGGATTCCCGGCGATTTGACCGGACAAAGCCGCCAGCGCCTTTTCAGCCGAGTGCAGGTATATATTCCGGTCAGTGAGGCGGTGGAGCTTAAGCAGATTGTCGATCATGACTGAACCGGGAGCCGGTGTAGCTCCGTCGTGTTCGTCCTTCGGTCTCAGTATCAGATCATCCTGACCGGCGGGTCTCAAGTAGAACGTGCCGTCTTCGTCGAGAAACAGAACGATAGCAGTGTCGGCCAGGTTTGAGGCGAGCATCAGCCATTTTTCGCCTTGAGTTGACAGGTCTGACTGGTACAAGTCAATAAGTCCCCTTGCATAATAAGCGTAATCTTCCAGGAACTGACCATTTGCGTGTTTTTCCTGCCGGTATGAGTGCGTTAGTTTGCCATCCCGCCAGAGTTTTTCGGAAACGAAGGTGGCGTTGCGGATAGCCGCGTCAAGGTATCGTTTTTCGCCTGTTACCTGATAACCACGACACAGCGCTGTCAGCGCCAGCCCGTTCCAGGATGTTAGTATCTTATCGTCCGTCAGGGGCCGGATTCGTTTTGCGCGGTGTTCGAAGAGTTTCTCACGCGACCGCTTGACGTACTTCCTGAACTCATCGGGATTACCTTGTTTCTCTATCCCTTTCGGAACGTCGGTGATGTGAAGGATATTGTGTCCTTCGAAGTTCCCGGCAGCAGTCACATTATAGTAACCAAGAAATGGTTCAGCGTGATTCGGTCCGAGGATGGACTCAATCTCTGCTTTGGACCAGACATAGAATTTGCCTTCCTCACCTTCGCTATCGGCATCGAGGGCGGAGTAAAAGCCGCCGTTCGGATTGGACATCTCGCGGAGCATCCAGTCAAGTGTCTCACGAACGACTCTGAAGTATTCCTCGTTGTGTGTTATCTGCCAGGCCTCAACGTATACCGGCACCAGCAGGCTGTTGTCGTACAACATTTTCTCGAAGTGAGGAACCAGCCACTGGCGGTCGGTGCTGTATCTTGAGAAACCACCACCCAGATGATCGTAGATTCCGCCTCGGGCCATCGCCGTTAGAGCCTTCTCAGTGGCGGTGAGATAGCTGCTGTCTCCGGTAGATTTGAAGTGCCGTAGAAACAGTGACAATTCCAGGGCATGAGGAAACTTCGGTTGACTGCCGAATCCGCCGTTGACGTGATCGAAGTTTCGCATCAACTCTGAGGCAGCTAGATCCACGTGGTCCCGAGACAGCTCAGAATTGGCATTGTTCATACTAAGACGCTGAACTATCTTGTCGTAGAGATCCTCAGACGATTGGAAAATCGCCTGCTTGTCTCGCCGATAGCTGCCGGTGATCTCCTTGATCACCTTCATGAACGAAGGGCGGCCGTATCCCTCGACTGGTGGGAAGTATGTTCCTGCAAAGAACGGCTTGAGATAAGGGGTGAGAAAGACCGACATAGGCCAGCCACCCGAACCGGTCATGGCCGTGGTGAACGTCATGTATATGTGATCCAGATCCGGTCGTTGTTCGCGATCGACCTTAATGCTGACAAAGTGTTCGTTGAGTATTGCAGCCACTTCTTCATTCTCAAAGGACTTTCGCTCCATGACGTGGCACCAGTGGCAGGCGGAATAGCCAATAGAGAGGAAGATCGGTTTGTCCTCCGCTTTGGCTTTATTCAGTGCTTCATCACCCCATGGATACCAGTCAACCGGGTTGTGGGCGTGGGACAGCAGATAGGGGGAACTCTCGTTCACAAGATGGTTAGTGTAGTCATGTTCGACGGGTTGCCCTGCCATGCCGTCCTCTCCGGCGAATGCCACGCTTGTGATCTTGCTTACCATAACCACCACCAGAATCGCATTAATTGATTTTATGATCATTGTGTGTCTGCCGACTCGATACTACGGCCATCGTCTTCCCCAAACTCATCGTGAGACGGATGCGTGCTGTGCGGAGAACCACACATTACGCATCTCTCACTTCGAAGAGTAGAAGCAAATGCCGAAGTCCGTCGGTAGCTACATCTTGCCCTTGAATGGGCAACCATCCATGGCTTTGCAGTGACCGCACCAGCCCTTCTTCTGGTCGTCGACCGTGAAGGTTTCAACATCCAGCAGATTGGCGTTAGCATAGTAGATGCCGGAGACACTGATATCCTTGTTGTGATACTTCTCGCCGGCTATCAGGTCCTTAGAGTAGTCGTTCTCCAGGAAGCTGATATACGTGCCGTCCGCCTTCTTCAGCACATGATGGTGTCCGTAAACGGAGCAAGCGGCACGAGCCCCCTCAGCCTCCTTGAGATCGCAACCGGCACAAACCAGTTTGCCTTCAAACGATGCCTTTATGAGCTTCTGCTTGCCGGTGACTTCACCGGCAGTGCCGGTCAGGGCCACTGCCAGAAGTGTCATCATCGATAATAGGAGCGTTACTTTCATGACTCGATCCTCTTTTAAGAGCGTTGTTCAAACTACACTATCTACAACTCTGTAAACACGCATCAAGCGCATCAGTTCCGGATAATATGGATTATAATACTCCACCAACCCTCATTATATTGTGCCCGCAATCAACGGTGACAAACTGCCCGCAAATCATAGCGGCTTCACTGGAACAGAGATAGGCTGCCACGGCTTAGCGTTAGGTAATTCGCGGAGTACTTAGGCTACAAAACAGAAAAGGTCGATGATCCAGACTCGCTGATCACCGACCAATTGACTTGGTTTAGATTCTTTGTTGCCGGGACATCGACAAGTTAGGGATATGGATCGCGCATTTGCGGGACGAAGAATTTCCGAATGTGAGTTTTATCCGATCAGTTCCTTGACCTTACTCAGGAGCACATCGCGATCGATTGGTTTCTCCAGGAATGCAGCGGGCGTATTGAGTTGTTTGGTGCGATCGATAAACCGTTTCAGGTCGGGCGATACGCCGGTACAGATGATGATCGGAATATCCCTGGTTTCTTCGGTATTCTGAAGATTCTTCAGTGCCCGCATGCCTGATTCCTGGTCCATTGAGATATCGAGTGTCACCAGGTTCGGTTTTTCGCTTTTGGCCAGGGCGAAGGCTTCAGCGCCGTTGACGGCCGATATTGTGGCGTAGCCGTTATCTTCAAAAAACACCGTCATCCACTCGATTACATCCGACTCATCGTCGACAATGAGTATCTTCTTCGGTTCGGTCATCGTGTCATATCTCCTCGGTTTCGGTGGACTCACTATCAGTTTCAGTGGAAGGTTCGGGTCTCTTGCGCGGCAATTCAACAAAAAACCGGCTGCCTTCCCCAGGTTCGGATTCGATCCGGATATTCCCCCCGTGCGACATCACGATTTTGTGGGCGATGAACAGTCCCAGCCCGGTACCGCCGGCGCCTTTCGACGAGAAAAACAGGCTGAACGCTTTCTCGCGGGTCTCACGGTCCATCCCGATCCCGTTGTCGCTGATAATAAACTGGATACCGTCGTCAAGATCATGTAGTTCGAGCTTAACCAGGTGGTGCGGTTTGCTTTTGTCGATCCGGCAGGCATCGATGGCGTTCTCAATGAAGTTCACCAGCATGGAGCGGATCATCTGTCGGTCGCCCTCGTATTCGCCGGTGCCGGTTACCGTGCACTCGACTTCGACTTCTACTTTCCTGGCTCGGTCGGTCATCGTCTTACAGACGTCTTCCAAAATCTCCCCGGCCGAAATCTGCTCCCAGTTCGGGTCGCGATCCTTGGCGTAATAGAGAATATCCATGACCATCGAACGGATGCGACGGATATTCCTCAAGGCCATATCCCAGCCCTTGTCGACCCGGGCGGTGTCGTTCTTCTTAATGCCGGAGTTGATCAGATAGATACCGCCGTCGAGACTGTTTAGCAACCCCTTGATACCATGTGACACGGTGCCGATAAGCATCCCCACCGACGCCAGTTTATCCTGGAGTTGGCGGATCATCGTGATATTGGTGCTCATCTCGATGACACCTTCGATAACACCCTCGCCGTTGTGTAGGGGAGCCGTATGCACCAGCACGTTCATTAGCTCTCCCGACTGCGACGAAACAACCTCCTCGTGGTTGCGGGGTTTACCGTCGGTGAAGGTTTGACGCACGGTGCAGGGCAGACACTCTTTATCCCGATGCTTGTAGATTTCGAAGCACTTTCTGCCATAGCCGGTACCGAAGGTTTCACGATGCAAGCGGTTGGCATCGGTTATGTTAAGATCCTGATCCTGAATCGAGATGAAACAGGGAACTTCCTCAAACAGTTGCCGATACTTCCGGCGACTGGTGCGGATATCCATTTGAAGGTCTTTAAGCAGGGTTATGTCGGTTGACATCTCAATGACTTCCGACACCTCACCGTTGTCGTCGAGAATCGGCGTCGTGTATACCAACACCGAAACCTGCTTGCCACCCAGAGTGGTGACCAGCTCTTCGCTGCGGTGCTTCTGGCCATCGGAGAAAGTCCGGGCGACGGGACAATCTTCACATCGCTCGGGCCTTTGTTTGTAGACCTGGTAGCAATACCTGTCATTATAGTCGCCGAAATTCCTCCGAAACGAATCATTGGCCTCGATAATCCGGAAGTCACGATCCTGAACGGTCAGATATCCTGGTATAGCATTGAATATCTTATCCGAAAATCTGCGGCGCTGACGATCCATCGCTTACCTCTCTGCAACCTGGTGTAAGTTGACCTTACTCGGTAGCAATCAGTTTAAAGATCTTCCTCACATTCAAGAGGATACTCTCTTCATCAACCGGTTTGTTAAGGTAACCTTCCGGCGGAGGTCCCGGTCGATCATATATTAACTGTCTCATCTCCGGTTTGCCGGTGATAATGCAGACCGGAATCTGTGAGGTCTCGTCGGTTTTCCGCAACAGCTCAAACACTTCGATTCCCGACTTGCCCGGCATCGAAATGTCCAGTGTAATGAGATCGGGCTTTTCGGTCTTTGCCATATCGAAGGCTTCATTGCCATCGGTCGCTCTGAGCACGGTTGCGCCGTTGTCCTCCAGCACGGTGGAAACGAAGGTAACAAAATCCGGCTCGTCGTCGGCTACCAGAATCCGGTAACCGGCCAGCGCGGTCGCTTCGGCCACCACCGGCGCTACTTCAGCAGGTGCTTCTTCAACCTTGGGTTCAGTGACCAGAGCATTGGCGACCAGGTTTACAAGTTGGGCAATCCCTAAGTCGAGTTTGTAATGCTTGATCAGGTCGGCCAATCCGTCGACACAATTATGGCACGAAGTCACGACAATCTTGGCCCCAGTGGCTGTGAGCTGGTCAGCCTTGATCTTGGCCGACTTCAACCTCCGGGGCGTATATTCGGACATCGACATAGCCCCGCCACCCCCGGTACAACAATAGTTTTCGGCCCGGTTGGGATACATCTCACGGAAATCCGCACAGACCAGATTCAGTAGTTCGCGGGGTTCTTCATACAGCCCGCAACTCCTGGCATTATTGCACGAATCGTGAAAGGTTACTGGAATTGAATTCTTGGACTTGTCAACTTTGATCCGCCCCTCCTTGATATAGCGAATCATCGTGATGACCGAACTCTCCATCACGAAATCATTGACATCCATGCCCGCCCAGTTGGGACCCTCACATCGGGTGGAGCGGTAACCATGCCCGCACTCCGAGATCACCAGGGTTTTTCCTCGGAGTTCGGAGGTTTTTTCATAGAGTCGACGCGCTACTGCGCCCCCCAGGTCATCATCACCTGAGAATAAACCGAAATTGGTCATATCCCAGTGCTCGCTTGGCATGGTCCAATTCTCACCGGCGGCATAGAATATCTTGGCGGCGTCGGAAATAGTGCGCGGGTCATACTTCACTTCCCTGGGATTGATCGAGTAGACCACCTCGCAGTCCGGCTTATCGATAGGGATGGTGGCTCGGGGGTCCCCCATTTCCATCTCAAGTTCTTCACCCAGCCACTCGAGCGTTTCCACATAGTCCTCTTTGAGTACGCCCATCTGGTTGCCCAACTCCCATTGATCCTTGGAGACCACCGCCACGCCCTCGGGCATCACCCCGACCGAAACCAGCAGGCCTCGTGCCATCCGGTTGAAAGTCGCATAATCCACGCCCATGGGACAGTTGATAGAACACCGCCGACAATTGGTACACTTGCCGAAGACGATGTCTTTCAGATCCTCCAGGTCCTGGTCCGTATATATGCTCTTGGCATGAACCCACCAGGGGAATACCCGGCCGGTCCAATCGAAGTGACGCTTGAATATCCTGCGGATGCGATCGGCCTTGTAAGCCGGAGCGTAGGAGGGATCATCAGGATTGGCTAACACATAGTGACACATATTGGTGCAGTTGCCACAATGGACACAGGCCACCATGGAACCCACTATCTGACGGTTGAGTTTCTTTTCAAAACGCTCAAGTACCTTCTGGGCTTTGTAGGATCGCTTGGTATTACCATTACTCATCATGTTCTCCATTCGTTTTCTGCCCAAAGGCTACTTGCGCGGTTCTGGGGCATGGGTAACAGGGTAAACTCCGCGGTACCCCATAGTCTTGCCAAAATAGTAACGTGTTATCGGGTAGTACAGGTAGTGTGATATTTTGCTGAAGGGTACATAGATCAGGAAAAAGGCGGTCAGGATGAAATAGGTCAGCAAGACGCCCTCGCCATCTTGGTAGTTATTCGGAACTGCCAGAGCAGCAAAGAAGAACCAGATGGTAAGCAATATCAGCGAGAAATAGTCATCCGGGCTACTGATCGCACGCATGTGCTTGTCACTTGCTCTTCTAATTATGCGAAGAATACCGACCAGGCAGGAGGCACCAATGATAACCTGAAGAATTGGAACAACCAAAGGTACTTCCAGCAGTCGCGGCAGGTAAGGAATAACAAATGAAAGGGCGATGGCGACCGCAACTCCCAGATGGAACACAACGAACTGCAGGTATATAAGAAACCTCGTGCGCGAGCTTTCCATCGACCAGGGCATGGCAATGTTAGCCCAGGAATACAGGATACCTCTTTTCATAGTTGTTCCGGGCATTCCTGTTTCCGGTTGACGATCGCGACCGGCTTTGAATCTGAACAACCAAACGAGACGCAGGATATAGACGATGGCCATGATAGCCAAAGCCACTTCCTGGAGAGTATGTTCTGAAAAGTGAAGAAAATCGCTCATTATCTGCTCTCCTTAGTTACTTCAGACTCTCTAGCTTATTCTGAAACGGTTTGTACTCATGATGATCCCAGAGACAAACGAGCACTTCTTCCAGGCAGGTCTGATTCTCAAGGAAGGAGACAATCGTTTCCAGGGTGAGTTCGGCGCTCTGGTTCAAGGGCACGCCATAGAATCCGTAGCCCATTGGGGGAAAGGCTATCCTTTTGATACCTTTCTCCTCGGCCAGTTTGAGAGCATTGACAATCGTCGCTCTGAGCTTGTCAGGTGTGCCCTCTTCCTGGAACTTGGGACCGTTGGCATGAATTATATACTTGGCCTTCATTTCGCCGGCTTCGGTGATAACGCATTCATTGGGTGCCAGGGGACCCATTTTATCAAGTATCTTTTGTATCGAAGGACCGCCCCGCACGGCAATCGCACCCCCGTAACCGGAACCGAGTTTCAAATCGGATTGGGCGTAGTAAACGAAGCATTCCGCATCGGTGTCGGTTACGTCGCACCGTTCCAGTCGTATGACACTCCGGTTGACCTGTTTCTCATCTGCCATACTGCTACCTTTCGTTGTATCTACACATTCTGTTGTTCTGCAAGTTTGGGGACTCCCCGGATACAATTCTTCAGTTGTTCAATCGTAAATGGTTTCTTTATCCACCCAAAGATTTCTTGATCGCAATAGTCCTTAATCTTCATGACCCGTGATGACAGTATGAGCCGCGGAACCGGGATACGAATATCAGAAAACAGATTGCTGCAGATCTCGGCCGTCCGGCGTTTTCCGAAGGCGCAGTCGACAATGATATAGTCGGGTCGAAAACTCTGGATCAGGGTCGCTGTCTCGTATTCACCGGTTGCGAACCGGACTTCAATACCCTCACTTACCCCGGAGCCCTGCAGGTCAGATATCAGTTTACCGCTACGAACCAGGGCGATCACATTTATGCCCTGACCCTGAACCGTTTGGTAGTAGTTACACTCGGGGCACTCGGTGTCGCACATGAGGTTGAGACAGCCCAATCCGCCGGGCAGGTCCTTCAACTCGTAGCAACGCCGCGCTCGCGAACGAAACGTTATGCAGTCGCGACACTCTTCCTTGATCTCACCGCCGGCTGCCAGAAACTCCCAGCAGTATTGATGTGCCGCCGGCCGCGATGACAACTGTTCCCAGTCAACGGTGATCGGAGTTTCGGATGCGAACGAGCTCAACTCAGACACAGGGATCCGGAAATGACCTCCCAGGGTCCGGCGTGACTTCACTTTACCGGCCTTGACCCATTTGAGGACGGTGTCCGGCGATACACACAGAAGTTTGGCCGCTTCGGTAGTCGTCAGGTAATCTCTGCTTCTGAATTCGTCAGGCATTTCTGTCATTTCTGAGTTTTCTGAGTTTCTATTAATTTATAAGAACAAGTGTGGTTTCTGTCAAGTGGTTTTGGACATACTTTATGTAATTATTAACAGTATAGTATTATCTATATGATTGACAAGAGTTTATCCATTGGCACCGGCAGTCAACAACGAAACTGTCAGCCCAGTTCAGGCTGGACTGAGCCATCTGCGTCAGCGAATCCAAGCCTGTCTACTTCTCCGAGCGGGGGAGAACTCAGACCGAGAAGTTCTGCCTATTGAATAGTCAACCCGAAATTAACTCTTGAAAACGATAGAAAGCGCCGGGAATTCCGTCTCAACCATCAGGAATGACAGCGCCAGCCAATCCAATGGGATCCAGGATATTCCCTCATGGAATGATCTACCATCATAATTGGCAAAAACAGAGTATCGCTCATAGAAACTCGTGGTGATACCGGCTTGCCCGTAAATTTCGTCAAAATCCGGTACGAGTGTAGCCGCTCCGGTCGATAGTCGTACGCCAAAGATTTCGCTGATTTCCCATGACTTGATGAATTGCGCATATATTGATTGGTCACTTCCACCAGTCTGAACACTACCGGTTCCCAATATGATGCCGGGTTTCCAGCCATCCTCCTGTTCCAATACCGGTTGAGTTCTTACGTTCCAAAGAACTTTTTCGGTTCGAACGGCGTATCCAATACCGGCATCAAGCCAGCTCAATATTCCATATCTGGCGTTCAATACTGTTCTCTCCTCGTCCGCTGTTGGAATACTCAATCCAGAAATCATCACCATTCTTTGTGAGAGCAAGGCACCATCATTGTTGCCTGCCCCGGAACATACGGGGCAGGAAGGTCCGCATTCCTGGGCAAAGGTTATTCCTGCAAATAGTAATATTAATAATAAGCTCAAGTGAATCTTATTCATGTCTTTTCCTTTCAGGTAATCTGCCTATTTGGTTTGCGCCGGTCTTGGTGCAAACCATTCATAGAGCGCCGGAATCAAAACCAGAGTGAGAAATGTAGATGACAACAGTCCAAACACAACTACCACCGCTAACGGTCTTTGAACTTCTGAACCCATACCATGTGAAAGAAGCAAGGGTACCAGTCCGAGAATTGTTGTCAGAGCGGTCATCAACACCGGCCGTAACCGTAACATGCATGCCTGCACGATCGCATCAACTGTCGACATTCCTTCATCACGTAACAGGTTTACATAGGACACCAGTACCAGACCGTTCTGCACCGCTATTCCGAAAAGGGCAATGAATCCAACCGAGGCCGGTACGGACAAATATTCTCCTGTAAGATACAGACCAAGTACACCACCTATCAGTGCCAGTGGTACGTTTATGAATATCAAAGTGGCGCTTCGTACGGTACCGAAGGACATGTACAAAAGAAGAAATATCATAAAAAGGGTTGCTGGAACGATAATGCTCAACCTTTTCATGGCTCGTTCCTGGTTTTCGAATTGACCTCCGTACTCCAGATAATAACCTGCGGGCAGTTCGATGTTTTCCCGGACCAATTTTTTAATGTCACTAACAACACTACCCATATCGCGACCACGTACATTTCCGGAGATTATCCAGCGTCTTTGATTCTTCTCACGGTTAATCTGAATTGGTCCAATCAGGGTCTTGACTTTTGCCACCTGAGACATAGGGATAAGAACGCCCTCTGATGTGTGGACAAGCATGTTCCTGATTGATTCCGGATCGTCACGATAGCGCTCATCGTAGCGAACATGAATCCCAAATCTCCTGGTATTCAAGAATATCTGCGATATGACTTCGCCACCGATGGCAAGTTCAACCACTTCGAGAATATCGGTCACATCGACTCCATATCGCGAGCAAGCTTCACGATCAGCAATAATCTGTACCTGTGGTTGTCCGAAACTCTGTTCGGTGGAGAGATCAACCAGTCCTTCAACCGGTTGAATGACCTCTTTGACTTCTTCCGCTTTAGTTCGAAGGGTAGTAAGATCTTCGCCATAAAGCTTTATTGCCAACTGTGTCTTAACGCCGGAGAGAAGTTCGTCAAACATATTTTGAATCGGCTGAGAAAACACAAGTTGCACACCGGGATAGTCCGACAGTTTTTTGTTCAGAGCCTCAATAAGTTCTTCTTTGGAATTATATTCCTGCCATTCCTCCTGAGGTTTTAACATAATTTGAATATGTGAGGAATTCACCGGGTGCGGATGACTACCGGCTTCGGGTCGACCGATCTTGGCCACGGTCTGTTCAACCGGGCCAAATCCCATTACGATTCTTTCCAGCTTCATGATGGTTTCGGTGGCTTTAACAAGGGAAATGGAAGGAGCCATCGTGACGTTAACTTGAATCGCACCTTCTTCCAATGTCGGAATAAACTCAGTACCGAGATGCGGTACCAGGAAAATCGTAAGGACGAAGGCGGTCAGGCTCAGGACAAGGACAGCTACTTTAAATCGTAGCACCAGTCTCAGAAAAGGCCTGTAGATGTTTTTGAGCCCTCGAATCAGAAAGAACTCTTTTCTTTGCTTTTGTTTCAAAAACAACGAAGACAGCGCAGGAGAAAAGATCAGGGCTGCTACCAGGGATCCAAGAAGCGCGAATGTTATGGTAAAGGCCATGGGCGAAAACATTTTGCCTTCGATCCCCTCAAGAGTAAACAGAGGCAGAAAAACAATGATAATAATGGAAACAGAAAAGATAACCGGTCGGGCCACCTCTTTGCAGGCGGCGACAATGATCTCACGCTTGTCTCTGTTCTTGTATTTTTCGTCCCCGAGGAGTCGATAGGTATTTTCTACTATCACGACAGAAGCGTCGCCAAGCATTCCGATAGCGATCGCAATCCCTCCGAGCGACATAAGGTTGGCCGACATATCGGCAATGCTCATGAAAATAGCGGCAATCAGTGCGCAGACTGGAAGAGCCAGCGCAACGATGAAAGCGCTTCGCAAATTTCCCAGGAACACAGCGAGGATAAATATCACCAGCAGTGCGCCCTGCAATAAAGCATCCCTCATGGTATTGACCGCATTATTTACCAGGGCACTCTGGTTGTAGTAAGGCACGAGATGTACGCCTTGCGGCAGTGATTCTTGAACCTCCGGAGTCCGTTGATTCAAGCCCGCTATGACTTCAGAAGTGTTGGTCCCGAACAGTTTCATGACGATTCCGGCAACTACTTCTTCTTTACCATTGAGGGTTACTACACCACGACGTACTTCTCGACCAAAATCGACCTCCGCCACATCTCCGAGACGAATAGGCGTGCCGTCTACAACCTTGAGCTGGATGTTTCTAAGATCGTCTCTTCCTTCTATCAGCCCGATGCCTCTGACAAGGTACTCCTCGGAGCCGAGGACGAGAAATTGTCCTCCGGCATTGCGATTGTTATTTGATATGGCTACGACGATATCCTCCAAACCGAGTTTATACTTGTTCAGAGCATACGGATTGATCTTAATCTGATACTGAAGAACATGCCCACCCATCGACAGTATCTTGGTCACACCCGGGACAGTCTGCAGCTGATACTTTATGATCCAGTCATTAACCTCTCTCAGGTACGTGTCTAAAGGCTTACCCTCGGTATCCACGGTGCTGTCGGCCGTGAGGTAGTACATGAACACTTCGCCAAGCCCCGTCGAAATGGGACCCAGGCCCGGCTGTTCATGCAATTCCGGTAATTCTCCGGATACGCTGGCTAATCGTTCAGCGACAATCTGCCGGGCGAAATAGATGTCAACGTCATCCTCGAAATAGACATAGATAACAGCCATACCAAAGGCGGAGGTCGATTTGATCAATCTTACACCGGGCAGACCGTTCATCGCCGATTCGATGGGAAACGTTATGAGACGTTCTACTTCTTCCGGTGCCATTCCGTGGGCTTCGGCGAATACCGGTACCATCACTGGAGAAATATCGGGAAAAGCATCTGTCGGCAGGTTGCTGTACTTAAACAATCCAAGAGCAATGACACTAATCAGCAGAATTACTACAATGAGACGATTTCTTAGTACTAGTTCAAAATGTCGTTTCATTTATACTGCCTCCCCTTAATGACCATGCCCGGCGTGGGCGTCCAGATTGCTCGTTACAATCTTGGCCTTCAGCTCGAAGGCGCCTTTTGGTACGTATTCGATGCCTTCACTCAGACCACTCACAATCTGGGTATACTTCGCATCGCTATCGCCTGTGACGACCTCGACGGGTCTGAATCTGTTAGGTCCATCTACGACAAATACCACGCTTGTATCGCTGAGATACTGAACAGCATCTTTCTCGACCACAAGATTCTCGTCTCGCCCTTCGGTCGTAATTGACGCTTGTACAAAGGTGCCGGGTCGCCAGGCGTTATCCGGGTTAGGCAGCGTAATCCTGGCGGTTGCGCTTCTTGTCCGGAAATCAATTATTGGAGTAATGTAATCTATGGTCCCTGTCGTCGAGTTCATCGAACCAACCGCCTTGATCTGTACCATCTGTCCCTTTTTAACTCGATCGAAATCCTTCGGATAGACCGCCAGGTTGACCCAAACCGAGGACAGGTCGGCAATTACGTAGATACTGTTTTCTTCAGAGACGAACTCGCCCGGAGTAATATGCCGCTCAATCACCCAACCAGAGAAGGGAGCCGTAATTGTATATGAATTCATACTTTCATTGCTTTCGACAATTGCCATAACTTTGTCGGTTTCAACGTAATCACCGACTCTGTATGTGGCTTGCTGTGCAATACCGGCGAACCGAGGCGCAATGTGAGCTACTCTGTCATCGTTAAACCCTACTTCTCCCGGTAATTCAATAGTCCGGTCGATGCGTCCTTGCTTTACAATCGATATCGTAATGCCGGCAAGTTTCATGGCTTCCGGAGTCAACTCGACTATGAGCTCTTCATTGTGTCCTTCATGATCGTCGTCATCAGCAAGATCATCATGTGCTTCTCGGGCCTTTTGTTCGTTGACGTGGTCATGGTCATCTTGAGCCGACACATCAGAAACGAACCAGGGCAACAGCAAGGCAAAAAGTAATATCACAAATCTATCAGACATCTCTTAATTCTCCTTATCTACACGCAATGCAACGCCGGTGAGGTATTCCAGGGCGATAATCTGTTCTTGAATTGCCAGAAACATGTCATTGTGCTCAAAGCTAAGATCATTAAGAGATCGTTCTGCTTCAAACAGTTGTGTATATGGTACCCGGCCTGCTTCATATGCACTTTGGAGTGTACGATAAGCATATTCCGCGGTGGGCAGGAGCAAAGAATCCAAAGTAGCGTGTTTATTTATTAGTTGATTCAAGCGGATAGCTTGAGACTGAATGTTCGCTCTATTTTCGTTTTTTATCTGTTCGATTTTGTACTCAATAGAACGCAGCCTGGCATCTATGGTTTTTTGTAAACCCTGATTCCGGTTGAATAATGGGATCGGCAATGAAACGCCAAAGAGCAATGACTTAGAGTTATTCACTTCAAATCTCTTGAATCCTCCGCTAAAAGTAATGGTTGGCTTAGCTTCTGCCGCCACCAGTCTTTTCTCAGCTTGAAGAAGTTCCGATTCACTATGCATTTGCACAATGCCACGAGTGGAATCAATTCGACTTGATAACGAAGCTACGTGATCCTGTAATTTGGTGAAGTCAGGTTTAGAGTTGATTGATATTTTCAAGCCCGAAGGTTTACCATTCCACAGAGAAACCAAAGTAGCTTCGACAGCCAATACATCTTGCTTTGCCTGGTCCAGTGTAAGCTGTGACCGTTGTTTTTCTAGCTGGGCGAGAATAAGTTCCGACTGCAGAGCAGCTCCCTTATCAAGTCTGTAAGTTATGTCCTCGACGATTTCTTTAGCCAATACAACTGACGCTTCAGACAGAATTACATTTTGCTGTGCATGGGCAAGAGCATAGAATCGCTGCTTTGTTTCAAGATAGAGATCAAATGCCGCCAGCTTTATCTGCAGATTGGTTGCATCGATTTCGGCTTTAGCGACATTTCTTCTTGCGCCCCGCTGTTTGAAAAACTCAAATTCCTGAGCGAGTGAGACAGAAAATTCAGACTCTTTGAAACCGGGAGCATCCCAGCCGATTTCCCCAAATTCAGCATCCAATTCCGGATTCGACCAGAGACCAGCCTGTTTAAGGTTGCTGTTTGCGGCCTTTAACAGAAAGCTGAATGACCGAAAAGCCGGGTTTTCAACTGCCACCAGTTTGAGGACATCGTCAAATGATAATATCGAATCAACAGATACTATTTTTATGTCGGCAGTATCAAATTGGGCTTGCCAGGAGTCCCATCCTCGGGCATTGGGCGATAAAATCAAGATAATCACCAGGATAGAAGCTACTGGTAAATAAATGTATCCTTTCATCTACAATTCTCCGTACAGGTTAATACAATTCTCCAAATAGACCAGTAGACAGGCTGAATCGGAGAGCTATTCAGTTGTTATTTGAGATGAAAGAATCAACAGCGAAGAATGATGGTTGCCATAGATGCAGATGAGGGGCTCTGGCAAAAAGTCAAAAGAAACTTATCTTCCTGCGAATTACCGTTACCGGTGGATGAAGCAATTATGTCAGTGTAAAAAGCGGGTGCTGTAAACGGTATGACTGATTGAATAATATTGTTCTTTTGAAGACGTCTTGACCACAGCGGTCCGTCCAGTGCAAAATCTGAACAATTGTTACAATCACTATGCTCATCGTGTACATCGTCAGATACATCGACATCACAAACTAATTCGGCATCGCTACAACATGGCAGACAATTAGCCTCAAACTTGATATGTCCGTCATCACCGACACATAACTCCTGACTTGTTCCGCTGAAGACGAGTCCGACGAAAAAGATCAAGCACATTTGCCAAATTATTATTTTATGAGTCTGTAATTCCATAAGTTGTTAAAATAATGCCGATATTTATGATAGTCAATCTAATCATTGTATACAGTCATAAGTCTGATTTGTTCCCAAGACGAAGCGGGCTCGTTCGTATCGGAGCATCTCATAGGGTGTCATTAATTTGATGGCAAAACCAATGCCTACATTCGGTATCTTGGTTATTTTTATTGAAGGTGGTGCAATTTAATGGGTTACGACTGTGTCTTCATGGACCAGGGCGTGGGCTACCAGGTAGTAGCCGGCTGCGCCCGCTCAGTCTCGATTTGCCGACAAGGAGATAGGTACGGTTCAAAAGCAGCTCAGCATTCGAGAGAGGAAACTCGACTAGCTCTATGATGCCATTGAGGAGGAACATGTTTCTTCCGCCGATTTGACCCCACGGCTAAGGAAGCTGATGGCCGAGGTTGATCAGCCTCGCCAGCGAGTGCGAGAGCCTGAATTCCAAAGAGACAGATGTCATCCTTCGACGACAGTGAGCCCGTTGAGACTGAGATCGTTTATCAATAGAACAGATCCGGATTACCCGCAAGTAACTGTGGAATATGCATTTCCGGTAATTCCCGGGAGGGGAGGGGTAGCTGAGGAAGCTCTTGCTAATGACAAATTAGGCGAGTTATACGAGACGAGTTTCTAATAAGTCTTTCCTCGACTGAAGTCATTGCGCAGCATATGATTCACTCCAGTCAGCCAGCATCTGTTGTGGGAGTTTGGGTTGCTAAAAACCGGTGTAACGGATTCTGTCTACTCTAATAGAGAATCAGACTGTCGAACCAATGGCATTAGTCAAACTGTGGCTTAGATTTCAATATTACCTGTTCGGATTGTTTGACGACGTACATTTTTCTTTAAATCGACAAACTGTCTCAGATTAGTAGATCATAAAGGAATCACCCATTCGCGGCAGTGAAGAGTCTGCGTGAGTTTTGGTTGCAGCGAGCTCCTATCGTCGTAATGAGTTCATCAGAAAAATACCGCCGGTAGGAAAGATTTCGATGAACAAAATCAGAATCTGCGGATTGTCTGGTTAAACAAGGAGAACTACCGATGAGCCAAATGAGAATCTTTATCCCGATCACTGCCTTGCTTATGATCAGTTTCGGCTATTCGATGAATCTGTCGGCCGACGAGGTCGTCCGACCCACAGAAATCAAGAGCAAGCGGCAGGTCATCTATGACCAGCCAACTTACGCGAAAATGGCCCGGTTGTGGAAAGACTATTATGATGAGTATCCATCCGAAAATGCTTACGCCAACTGGATGTATGCCACCCGGTACGCCGAGCAGGAAGATTATGCCCGGTTACTGGATGTGGGCATGGAGAAGTATCCTGCCAACCCCATGTTGCTGTACCTGAAATCCATGCTTCGTCACGGGGGCCAGGACGACGCGCAGGAGCGGAAGTATCTTGAAGAAGCAGTACGTCTCGATCCGGACTACGCTGACCCGTGGTTCTCCCTTGTGATTGTCTACATGAATGCGCGCGACGAGGAGCGGCTGAACCTTGCTCTGCGCCATCTGCTCGAGAGCGGGTCCATCACCGATGAGGTGATGGATTACAATTACAATACACTGATCGGTCTTGAAGAGAACGCCATTCTCATAACCAACGGTGACAATGATACCTACCCGGCGTGGATTCTGACACGAATACTCCGGATCCGTCCCGATGTAGATATCGTTAACCGCAGCCTGTTGAATTCGGAATGGTACCCGCTGTATGTCATTGAGCAGGGGCTGCCCCGGTTCATCAGTAGGAGCCAACTGGAGAAGCTGCGCGACTCTGCGGCGAAAAGGCTGAAAAAGGGAGATACGGGTGTGCCTCCGGGAGGGTTGGTTGGCGATACGCTCATTAAGTTGCTTGTGAATTCGGCTGAGCGGGCTCGGCTGCCGGTTTATTTTGCAACTACACTTTATGTCACCGAAGATCTGAAAGAGCTGGCCGAGAACGGCAGGCAACTCGGCCTGGCGACACTCGTCACACCATCCGATATGCCATACTACGACCAACTGCGGAACGTTTTCGCTACGTGGACGACCAAATTTCGGACCGGCGGATTGGATAGCTGGAGCCTGCATCATGCACCCAAAGCTGATGCAGGCCGATCATTGGTGCGTAATTATGTTTCGGGTATCGCGGTTAACCTGCCGGTGCTGAAGAAAAACGCACCGGAACTTCGCCTTTCGCTGTTTAACTGGTATATTGCACATATCGAGAAACACCTCAGTGAGGAAATGAGACACAAGGTCGCTCAGACATGGGCATGTTACGGATCGGACCTAATGCACGTTGATGAATGGTGCAAGAAACAGGGATTGAAGTGCCCGGAGCCACAGGAACAGTGAATCCGGAGTGGGACTGTTTTTTTCGCTGCCGACAGGGAGACGAAGAAGCGTGGCGCGTGTTGACGGAAAAATATCGGTCACGCCTTTTGACACTGGCGCTGCTTATTACCGGATCAGGCGCTGCGGCGGAAGACGTCGTTCAAGAGACATTCGTCCGGGCGCTAGGCGGCGCCATTAAGAATACCTCAGGCACGGTACACGGTTTCCTGGGAACTATTGCCTTTCGCCTGGCCGTGAAAGAAACGCAGCGTATGCGGCGATATGTTCGCCTGGATGCGCTTGAACGATTCGATCACGGTGAGAATCCAATGGAACAACTCTTGAAGGATGAGCGTCAGCGTTTCATCGCGGGGGCAATTGGCAGCCTTAATGTAGAGCACCGCGACGTTCTCCTGTTGCGTTGCTATGGTGGGCACAGTTATGAGGAGATCGCCAAACTGTTGAAAGTTCCGATAGGAACAGTTAAGTCACGGATTTTCTATGCCGTCAAGTCCTGTCGCGACATATTACGGCGGAAGGGAATGTTAGAGTAATGCACATCAGTGAAGATAAACTTATCGAGTACGCACTCGAAATCGTCGATGTTGATAACGAACGTGCAGAGATCGAAGAGCACCTTGAGACCTGTCAATTGTGTCGCTCAAGATTGAGAGAGGTGCGGAGCGATATTGATACCATCAGCAGCATTCGGCTAGACCGACCGGTTGCAGCGACACCGTCGAGCACTACGTGGCACGACGCAGTTTACCCATTACTTCGGGTGGCTGCTCTCATCGTAATCGGTCTGGTGGCGGGATTCGGTACATCACTATGGTTTGAGGATAAGCCGGCACGCGTGGTTTCGCAATATGTGACGCTGTCATCACCGGCAGACTCCGTTAGCCGGTATGCTGCATCAGATGCAACTGATATATCATCGGACTATTACAGGCATATGTTACAGGATATTAAGTAAATCCTTCCATATCAACTGTATGTCGTCAAACAAAGTGAACATGACGGTGTTGCAAGTTATTATGCGGACCATACAAGACGAGTTTCTATAAGGACTCGCCTCGACTGAAGTCATTGCGCAGCATATGATTCACTCCAGTCAGCCAGTATCTGTTGTGGGAGTTTGGGCTGCTAAAAACCGGTGTAACGGATTCTGTCTACTCTAATAGAGAATCAGACTGTCGAACCAATGGCAGCTGACAGAAAGGTGACTTTATTTATTCTTCTTTTCTTTTTTCGATTGTCGTTTTTCCTTTGGACTGCGCTGGGCCTTTTTCTGTTGTTCCCTTTTGCCCTTATCTTTCTTTCCTTTATCACCCATATTTGTTTCTCCGTGTTTGAAATTGACTTGAGCCGGCCATGGTGGGTTTCTTTTTGTTCTTATATTATGCCAAAGCCGTACTCCAATAACAATATATACAGGTGGTGTTTGCGAATGGCAACAAAAAAAACTGGCCATCCCCTGGGTCGAAAATCGATGCGGGCCTTACGAGACGAGTTTCTAAAAAGCATTACCTCGATTGAAGTCATTGTGCGGCAGACGATATACTCCAGTCAGCCGGCATCTGTTGTGGGAGTTGGGGTTGCTTAAAATCGGTGTGGCGGATTCTGTCAACTCTAATAGAGCATGGATTACTTGTAATGCTGCCGAATGAACTCCTCGGTCTCCGGCAAACCTCCCTGGAGGATGAGGTAACCGTTATGCGGCTCACGCTCCGTGATTTCGTGATTGACGGGGTGTCGCATCATGCGCATGACTTCGTCATGGTCATCGGTGTGACCGAGCACCCAGCATAATTTCATTAAAGCCGTCTCCGGGAGCATGTTGTCAAGGGGTATTACGCCGATGTCGAGCAGGTCACGTCCGGTGTCATAAACATACATCTGAGTAAATCCCCAGAGAGTTTGCACGGTCATAACAACGTGAACTCCATTGTCAATGGCCTTTTTCAGGGCTGGATAGAGCGGCTTATTGACATGGCCAAGACCGGTGCCCGCGATAACGATTCCCCGGTAGCCTTTCTCCACGTATGCGTCAACCAGGTTCGGGTTCATGCCCGGATAGTAATAGAGGATGGAGACGTGATCATCGTATACGGGGTCGATGACAACCTTGCGTTGCCGGTCACGCGACAGGTAGTCGTCCGTGAGATATTTGAACTTATCGTTGTGGACAATACAGAGCGGGATATCTCCTAACGTCCGGAACGTGCTGCGATATGAACTGTGCATCTTACGACACCTTGTTCCACGGTGGAGCAGCCCATATTGATCCGACGTAGGGCCGAACATGCAGATCTGTACTTCCGCAATGTCGCCGTGGGCAGCCGCGTTCACGGCGTGAATCAGGTTGATTGCGGCGTCGCTACTCGGTCTATCAGAGCTCCGCTGACTGCCGACTATGACAATCGGGACGGGGCTATTCTGAACCATGAACGTCAGTATGGCGGCGCTATGGCCCATTGTATCGGTGCCGTGGCCGATAACGATGCCGTCAGCACCGGCTTCGATTTCCTCGCCGATCGATTTGGCCAGAGTGATATATTGCTGTGCCGCCATGTTCTCGGAAAATACTCCGAACAGCTTTATTGTTTTCAGGTTGCAGATATTGGCCAGCTCCGGAACCGCGCCGTACAGTTCGCCGGGCGAGAAGGCCGGGATCACGGCACCAGTCCGGTAATCCAGACGGGATGCGATTGTGCCCCCGGTTCCGAGGAGCGTTACATTTGGAAAATCAGGATTCCGTGGAAATTCCTTTTCCGGGATTTTATAAATCGCCTCCTTGCGTCCGAGCTCCTCTATCTTACGAATGCGGTTCACGTTTACGCCGACGTTATAACCGTTTTTCATTTTGATCACGATGTATTTGTCGTTGTGAGATCCGCTACGCGGCAATATGACTCCATTGAAGATACTACCAGCGTCATTGGTTACGCTCACGTCGCTCCAAACTCTTACACCCCATTCACTCAATTTTCTTCGGGCGAGGCCGGTGTAACCTTTTAACTCGTCTTTTTCCTGTCCCATATCATTTACATTCAGTGATTCCCTGCGGCTTACTTTCAGCATATTGCCGGAGTTTTTGTTCGATAACTTCATTTACTTCCCTGCCCGGTACAATGCCCCTGAGATCAGGCATGACACATCCCATAAGGAACCTGATACGTCCTTCGCAATGTTCAGAGCGCCAGTGATGTTTTTCATCGGCCAGTATTAAATCGATCTTTCCAGCCCAGTCCGGAACATTCTCTGCCGGAGTGACTTCATCTATCAACTTGTTAAGCGGTTTCTGTGGATCGTCGGCCATGCGCATTACCAGCCGCTTCCAGGCATCGAGGATTACAGGCCTGATTGCCACAAGGCGGAATAACTCACAACATCTTTCCTTCGAGATATTGCCCGGAACAGATGATTTGCGATTTAATCCTTTCAGTTTTTCGCCGAAAAAGAAACATGCTTGCCTGAGATCAGCCCCGGCTTCCTCGACAACGAGGTCCACCAGTGCGGCCCCGCCTCTCCGGATGAGGTAATGAATAGTGCTGAGGGGAACGCCGACAGCACTGTATTCCGCTTCCCTAACCCACGGTGGTGGCGGCAGGTCGGCGTTGAGTCTCTCAACACGGTCACGTGTAACTTCGATTGGCGGGCTGTCCGTATCCGGATACATGCGGTCGGGTCCTGGAAGGATACGCTCGAAATCGGTGCTCCCGTCCTCGAAAGGCTGGCGCGTTTCATTTGGCACCCCGTCAATAGCATCCTCGTAACGAATGCGGATCTCCTCCACCGCTGTTATTGTGTCCTGCAGAGGTCCCCATACCACCACGAGCGAATCATCGGTGTTAAGGCCAATTTCTTTTACGAACGATTCCAACTCGGTATCCGAATCCTCGTATTCAGGCCACTGCTCGCAGTGGACCAGTATGGGCGGTTCATCGAGGGCGGCGATTACCCTTATCCGTCCCGCAAGCTCATCGGCGAACGTACGGTTCGGCTGGGTCGGCCATGCGAGTGTACCGGCGAGCCCGGTCAGTCTCACTGCTCGAACGCAGAAATTTCCCTCGCCGCATGCCAGCTCAGGTAGTTCCATCTTTGCGACCCTCTTTTCCCAGTGTTCCTTCCTGAGAAACGGCAGCTTAGATTTGGAACACAAAGAGGTGACGTCTGCATGAGTGATTTTGATATCTTCAGGCGCCTTGAATCCGCGCCTGTTGAGGTCATCCCTTAACTCGAGGAGGTTCTTCTGGCGCACGGCCTCGCCGTGGACAAGCTTCTTAGCCCAGCCGGCACGCGGGACACCCTTGATTTCCACCCGCCGACCACCGCGAATCGATACGTTAACGTCCTGCCTGCTCGCACCGATGCCTGTCCTGACGTGCCCGGTGCTCCTGCAGACTCGTCCGATAAGAAGGATCGCCTCCACGACTTCTTCGGGTGTCCGCAGGTCCGGACCCGTAACCGTCTCGATCAGCGGCATGCCGAGGCGGTCGGTTCGCCAGACGATGAGATGCCCCTGGTCGGAAACCTCACGGCAGCTGTCTTCCTCCATGCTGACCTGCAGAATCGAAAGTTCCCTGCCACGGAAGGGAAGCCTGCCGTTTACCCCCACGATGGTAGTCCTTTGGAATCCGGTCGGAATCGAGCCGTCAAGATACTGCTTGCGGGCGATATGGACCTCATCGACTATGTCGCATCCAAGCATGAGGCACTGTTCAATAGCAATATCCAGAGCCTTCTGGTTCACGAGAAACGGCGGCGTGTCATCCATCTCATAGGTGCAAACGTTGCTCTCATGTAGAAGGTACATAATATTCTTTTTGGTTTTGAACTCCATGAGAGCCGTTCCGTCGTATTCACCGAACTCCGACAGCGTCGGCCTCATGTGACGTATTAATATGCCGTCATGTTCCCTGGTGTAAACGCCCGCGGGACACCGACAGAACATCTTGTGCACCGTGTCCAACTGTTGATGGACTTCCAGCCCGGTAATCAGGCCGATTTCAGTATAGTCGAGTTCTTCACTCACCATCTTACCAGCAATACTTTAACCGTCTCGAAACCTGCGGCCAGGCCATGCGGTTACGCTCGTGACGTCTTAAGGTAGCACTAAGTTCCCTAACCGCAGTGAATACTGTCCGTTATAAGTTTTGAGAGTTGTTTTCTGTTTTTTCGCAGGGACCGTGCAAGGTTTTTATCATTGTATGAACGGAGCCTGGAAATGAGTATGTCTATCAGCGCAGGGGGGAACACTCCGAGCTTCTCATACACTTTACGGTTGTCTTCTAGTTTGTCCGCACTCTCGCTGCAGGAGCAGGGCAGAACAGCGGTTTTGCTTGTCGTTTTTCTGTTCTGAAGGTTCTCGATGCGTTGCATCTGCGCGAGTTCAATTGCCCCTTTGTCTTTAAGACCCGACCTCAATGCAACGAGGATGCCCGCGATAGTTAAGTGCACGTTGGCTGAGCCGTCCGGCAGGCGGAATTCGATAGTCTTTCGGTCGATATGTGCGTTACGCCGGTGCCCTGCTTTCTGGTTTACCACCTCCGCCATCGGCCGTCTGTGCCGCCACCCGAGGGGTACGCGGATAAGTGAACTGCGGTTACCCTCTCCCCATGTAGCCGTATCGGGAGCTTCCATTCCGGAGAGCAAACGGAGGTAGCTCGTTGGCACGGTGTTGCCGAACGCCGCCAGGCTTGGAGTATGCTTTAGAAGCCCTCCGATAGAATGGAGGCCTTTTGCGGAAACCTCTCCCGCCTTTGTGAACAGGATGTTGTCCTTGTCTTTCAGAAGTTGGAAGTGAAAGTGCAATCCGCTTCCGGCAAGCGTGGTGTCAATTTTCGGGGCAAAGGTGGCGACGAGGTTATACCTGGCGGCAATGTTGCGAACCACCCATTTTCCAATTACGAGTTGATCGGCCGCTTCAACAGGATCCTTAAGCGTGAATTCGATCTCGTGTTGCTCGCAGAATTTCCCGCCCTCGGACCCGCCTCCAACTTCGGCATGGGCATATTTTACACCGATACCGAGCGAAGTAAGCTCATCGATTATTTCGTCCCTGACGTTCTGGAATCGAACGAAGGGCGTGGACTCCTGGTAAAGGGTTTTGCCCGGTTGACCGGTCCCTTCGCCGGGTCCGATAAGGTAAAACTCGAGCTCCCCGAGGAATCGGGTCGATAAGTTCGTTTCGTGGGCCAGCGCGTTTTTCGCCTCCATGACGAGGCGATACGGGCAAAGTTCGAACTGACGCTCATCCGCGCCGAAGCATGCGGTCATAAGCACGAGAGTGGGTATACTTGCAAACGGATTTACAAAGGCCGTGGAATATCGGGGCACAATGTAGATATCGCTCCTCGTCGAGTTGAGTTGTGGAAAGTGGTTCGAGCCATCCACCCGCTCGCCCATGTCGAGTATTTCTTCGAGGCGCGCTTTAGAAGTGATCGGAAAGGTAAGTGTTTTCATCCGCCCGTCACCGGACAGGGGTGATAATGTCAGGAGCCTTAGATTTTTCGCATAAGCATACCGCACAATGTCCTGTCTCGTAAAATCGCATGGAGGCTTTCCAAGAAACTCAGCGATTGGGTTTGACAGGTTTTTCTTCTTTTTTTTGCTACTGTTATTTCTTGCTTTTTTCATGTTTACCAGTCCAACATCAGACACTAACTGCTTCAAGTTTCAGACCTTATTTGGAATATGAAGGATTGTGAAAGTCCTGAATTCTATCCGCAGAGCTCCCCCTGCGGATAATTCCATTTTTTGGAATACAAACTACTTAGTAACGAAGCAGGATTTTTCGCCACAAATAGCTTAAAACCCTCAAGGGATGTTCACTGAAATTTACAGGCTGGTTGTGAGGTTTTTGCTGACGAATATTACGCCTGCATTTTCCAAAATCACGAAAGTCCGTTAGCATCAGGATGCTCTTTTCTTGCCTCTACCCGTGTATCATTGCATAAAATCCATGCTGCAATATTGATTACTAATATATATCACGCAGTAGGGTTGTCAACAGATTTCGTTTATTTTTGACCTTCTCCCAAAAAACTGGACCAGTCCAGGTTTCAGAATTCAACTGAATGCGGTTTTGGAGGGAGGACGGCACAATGCAGAAGAAACGGTTAGCAGACCAGCGGATCACACCCACCGTGTCCCATGATTCCGGATGACAAGAGCTGCACAACTGCGATAGCCGGCGCTTCAGCCTGGTTCTTACTCAAGGCCACTGCAAGCCAATCCTCGCTATTGAATCACATTCCGACGCCGTGAGATTGTGGTTATAAGTGAGAAGTGTGGTACAGTTCTGATGTGGGATTGGGCGGTCCTTGTGAGATGTCATTACAGGGTAGAGCGGACTCAGCTCTCGTCTGACTCTGACAGGATCTGTCAGCCGTAGAATCACGAGAGACTTTTAACTGCAGGATTTCGATATCGAAATTATGGTAAACCTGCAAGTTATTGAATTATTGCCGGTTACGGAATGGCGGGGGGTACGAGACGAGTTCCGCAACTGGGTCATTCACAATTCGACTGCATGATTCATTAGCTGATGCCCCGGATCGGTGCTACGGGCACGGTGGCGGTTCCAGTCCACCTGTGAATAGATATGCCACCCGGTAAGTAATGTCCGCCACGTCTATGGCTCCCGCCGGGCCATCAATACCATCAACGTTACCTTCCGCACGGTGTACAGCTTTCGCCGAAGCAACACATGCCCGATATTCGATATGGCATGTCTGTCTCGATGATGTACAAATCGAAATACTCATCGCCCGAAACATCGAATACTCCAATCGCGATCGTGTTCTCACCCGGTACCAGGTACTGTGTAACATCTATTGGAGCTACACTTTGGTGATTATCACAGTTACAAGGGACATTGTTTATGCAACCGGTCTTGCCACATCCGCCGTCATACTCACCGATAAAAAGGCCGTTCGCTGTGTTGGATATCTGTTGTCCTCAGGTAATGTGTGCCTTCGGCTTACTACCCTGCCGGCCACCTGTCTTGACAAATCACGTGGCCTCTCGTATACTGTCCTATGTCCAAAACTGACGCGGAATTATGGCAGGAGGTTCTTGCGGGAAGCGCTGCCGTATGGAGCGAGCTTGTCAGGCGATATCAGCCTTTGGTATATGCAGTCAGTATCCGCGCCGGACTATCTGCGGGAGACGCAGCTGATTGCTTCCAGCAGACCTGGGTAAAGCTCTATGAGAATCGCGAGGATATCCAAAACCCGTCCCGTTTATCGGCCTGGCTGGTCACAACCGCCAAACGCGAGGCCCTGCGTCTTCGTCGCCAAGCGGAGCGTAATCGCGGAGAGCTCCTTGAGGGAGAGGCGGTTGACCTGAACCCATTGCCTGATGAGGAGTTGGCAATGGTGGAGCGCCAGATGCAACTGGAGATTGCCATAAAGGAACTCGCACCACGATGCCGCCAGTTGATTGAACTCTTTTTCTTTGCTCCGGAGAAGCTTACCTATGAACAGATTGCCTCTACTCTCGGCATGTCAAGCAACAGCCTCGGACCCTTTCGGCGTCGTTGCCTGAAACGCCTCAACGAGATTCTTGTGAGAAACGGTTTTTTAGGGGCACGAAATGACCTTCGGTAAGCTCTGTATGTTGGAAGGTTAAAGGAGAAGTGGTGGCAAAGCATTTGAGTCGACAAGAGTTGATTAAGGCTGCACGGAAACGTCCATTCGTTTTGGACGGCCACCTGAAGTCATGCACGGAGTGCCGGGACGCAGTGATCCTGCTGAAAGCATTCGACGTCTCCGGTTGCCTGCCCCTTCCCGATGCTCCCTCGCCCTGGGTGGAGCGAGCCGCCTCGCTTGCTAAGAATGTGGGAGTGTTGGAGGGAGTAAAGACCATAATAGCGAAACTGACCTTCGATTCATGGGCTGTTCCACGACCGATTGGAGTCCGGGGCCAGAGCTCTCTGGGCGACCGCCGTATTCGTTTTGAGTCCGAGAGCATGGTTTTTGACCTCCGAGCAGAGCGTAAGACTACCGGGTGGGCATTTGTGGCTCAGGTCACAGCGGAGGGTCCGACGGTTGCTTCCACGATTCTTGAAATCGGGAAAAGAAAGTTACATGCTGACCCTGGCGGTCTTTTTCAGTGGACAAGCAGCAGACCGCTGACCGGCGTGACTATTCGTTCCGGCAAAACGATTGTTGTAATTCCGGAGATGGTATGGAAGCGACCTCGATCCAGTTAGCCGTCAAACGATTCCTGAGCAAAGGAGTTATCAGTGGGATCGCCGAGGACGATCTCGCAGCGAACTGCGATAACCTGATCAGGGAGACGGCGCGGCGGTCTCTCAAGCAGGCACTGACCCTGGCCAAACGGTTTGTCTATAGGTCAGAGATTCGTAACGGCCCGCTGGCTCTGTCAGCCTACCGGGCCTTGGCTCGTGTCACCCATATGAGCGGCGCTCACGCCGACGCGTTGGACGCCTACTTAAAGGCCCGACAGCTAGCACTTCGGGACCCGCTCGTACGCTCCCGCATTGATCGGGCACTGGTAGACGTTTATATGTACTTTGGCGACTTCGACAAGGCCAAGCGCTCGGCACAACGGGCAATCCTCGCCTTTGGTCGGTTGAGTGCAGAATCCGACCTCGCACAGACACGCGTTAATTATGCCAACTTGCTCCATCGGCAGGACCGCCACAGAGACGCGGAACGGCTATATCGACAGGCAGCTGAGTATTTCGAGACCACTGACAATCATCTGGCCACAGTGCGATGTTACTACAACCGAGCTAACACACTGGTCCAGCTCTTTGATTTCACCAGTGCAGAAGAACTCTATGAAAAGGCGGCGCGAGTTTACGAAGCGGAAGGATATACGCTTGATGCTAATGACGCGCGTTACGGTCTGGCATGGCTGCGGATGCTGGACGGCGAGTTTCACATTGCACTACTTGAACTGTCTGCCTGTGAGAAGGTCTACCGAGAGGCAGGTGCTCTCCGGGGAGAGGCGCTCTGTATGCTCGACCGCGCTGAGGTCTACCTTGGGCTGGGTCTATATGCTGACGCCCGTGAGGCCAGTCGGGTCGCCGAACGAATGTTTTTGCGCCTGAAACTTCGCTATGAACGAGCGAAGTCATCGCTTTATAGGGCTCAGGCAGCCTTTGCTCTGGGGGCGAAGCGTGAGGCACGCACTGCTCTGGAACGTGCCAGGAAGGGCTTCGGGGCTGAGAAGAACCGTGGCTTCCTGGGTGCAGTTCATTTGCTGGCAGCCGATATGGAAGGGAAGAACGAGGCCCGAAGGAATAGAGAATTAAGGTTGGCTCGAACCAGATTTGCCCGAGCACAGTTGCCTCTTTGGCAAGCTGTGTGTGACTTGAAAGAAGCCGCCGATCCGACGCGAGCTCGGGCTGTTTTGGCACGACTTAACAATAATGGTGCCGTCCATCGGGTGCCGCACCTCTATGCCATTTGGCAGACCGCGTCAGGTGACTACAAATTCCGACAGGGTGATCACCCAGCGGCGCGTTGCCACTGGCAAAACGCCGCCGATCGGCTTGACGCAGTGCGTGCCCAACTTCCCCCAGTGGAGCTACGGACTGCTTACGCTCGAAAACAGAGTTCGCCTCACGCCCGGCTGATCGCTTCAGAAATGGACCACGACCCCATGCTTGCGGCGGTTTGGTCGGAGAGGTATAAGACGGCTGGTGTCTGGTCGCAGATCTCCCGGTCCGTCCTGAACCAGCCGACACGGCAGAAAGCGGAAGAGAGCTTGCACTCCCTGGCGCGCCGCGTAGCGGCCCTGGCGAATCAGATCGGAGGATACTATGGTGAGCGGGGCTTGTCCGCTCAGACAAGTCACAGAACCCTCTCAAGGTGGCAGAATCAATTGCGCGAAGAACTAATAGCTCTCGAGAAGAACAACGGTGGCAGAGTGGAGGCCACAGAAATGCTGGCGCGCGACATACAGGTTGTTTCTCATCGCCTTCCCGTTGTTCAGTTTCACGTGGGAGATGATGAAATAATCGCCTTTGTCCACGACAGGGGTGAGACTTCGCTCCGCACGCTCAAGCACGGTCGCAAACGAGTCGATCTGGCCATGCGACGCTGGCGATATATTCTCGAAAGCGAGTTGCTTGTCGGTCATCTTGGTCACGTGAAAGTTTTGGATGCGGAACGGGCTGTCTGGCAGGAGTTGGGCGATTGGCTGTGGGCTCCGCTGGAGGTAAGGAGTGACTCTCCGGCGGTGTTGATGCTGCCTGAAGGGGAGTTGGCCAATCTGCCGTGGCAGGCCCTCATTGTCGAGGGTAAACCACTGGTGGAACGTCATCAATTCGTGCTTGCCCCCAGTCTCAGGCATTACAATGCTTCACGCTCGATTCAGGTCAGATCAGACAAAGTCGTGATCTTTAGAGGGAAGGCTGAGAGACTTCCCTATGTAGATCATGAACTGGAAGTCCTGGCTGACCTCGCTCAGGGTGCGGCCACTACCAAAAGCCCCTGTCGGCGAGAAGATTGGCCCTCGCACGGGGAATTCCGAGTATGGCACTATGCCGGGCACACGGTCTTGCGTTCCGATAACCCATTCTACTCATCCCTGGTTTTGGAAGACGGGCCGCTCTTTGCAGTCGATTTTCGTCTGAAGGAATGTCAGGTGGGGCTGGTGTCGCTGGCGTCATGCCGCTCCGGGGAGCAGATCACCATGCCTGGCGAGGAAGCTACCGGGCTTGTGCGGTCGTTACTGGAGATGGGAGCTCGCAATGTCGTAGCAGGACACTGGCCGGTCTCCGACGAAACCACCGCTCTCTGGATGGAATCGTTTTACGGCCGGTTTTTTGAGGGAGATAATGTAAGTGGGGCAGTACGTCACGCTGCCCGCACAGTCCGCGAAGTCCATCCATCCGCTTATCACTGGGCGGCTTTCTCCATTTTTGGCGTGGGTGAATAAGGAGAGTAACATATGCAATCTGAGTCAATGGCAACTTCACTGAGGCTCTTGTTTCTGGCGGTTGCGCTGATCCTATGGCCCTTGATATCGCTCCATGCCGGCAACCAGACTGGCAACTTCAAGGTGGAAGAACTTGTGTGCAGAATGGAGCTAGGCTTCAGCATTGACACAGTCAACAATGCCTACGGAACGACAGTCAAAGGTTTTGTACAGCAAACCAGTTGTTACCTGCTTGGAACCCCGTCGGGCCAGAACGCAGAGAGTCTTGCCGTAGAGATCAGTGAGCTGACGGGAGTTCAATACTGTGGTGCCAATTATTATCTCGACGCGCCTGAACCTTTTCAGCTGAGCCAACCCTTTCTGGATGTCTACGGCACGGGTGACTACCAGACACAGTCGGCGGCCAGTGTCTTGAGTCTGACCACGGTCCACACAATCACCGAAGGCAGCGGTGTCAAGGTGGCCGTAATCGACTGCGGGGTGAATCTCGATCATCCGGAGTTTGTCGCGAGGTCCGGCGGAGTGTACTCGGGGTGGGATTTTGTCGATGGTGACTCTATTGCCAACGATGAACCGGGAGGAGTTGGCTCCGGCCACGGTACGTTTGTCGCAGGTGTTGTCAGATTGGCGGCGCCGGGTTGCGACATTTATGCCTACCGCGTGCTCGATACCCTCGGCCGAGGGGACGGATACACTGTCACAGAGGCTCTCTTGCAAGCGATTGAAGACAGCTGCAAGGTGGTCAATCTGAGTCTTGGTATGGTCGGTCGACATGATGCTCTCGATGATGCCCTGAAATACGCCGAAAGCCAGGATATCACCGTCGTTACATCTGCCGGCAATGACTCAACGGAGATTGACTTGGTGTTCCCGTTTCCTGGGAAAAAGGCATCGTGCCTGACAGTCGCGGCTCTCGATTCTTTGAATATCAAAGCTGATTTCTCTAATTATGGGTATAAGGTGGACATCTGCGCTCCGGGCACTCAAATCTATAGTCCCTTTCTGGACACTTCTTATGCCTGGTGGAATGGGACGAGCTTCGCGGCGCCCTTCGTTACCGGTCTGGCGGCGCTGATATATTCTGTCGATTCAATGTTCACTTGTGAAGAGGTTGACTACATCATAAGCGAAACGGCGACAGACATTGACTTTCTTAATCCCGGCATGGAAGGTAAGCTTGGTACTGGTTTAGTCAATATGGTTGCCGCCCTTGAAATGGTTACCAGTCTGTTGTGCGGCGATGTTGATGCCTCTGGCGACGTCACCGTTTCAGATCTGACCTATTTGATTGACTACCTCTTCCGCGGTGGAGCAGCACCGTACCCGCTACTGCGCACTGGTGACGTTGACAGCACCTGTGACGTGAATGTCGGAGACGTGACGTATCTGGTAGCCTACTTGTTCTTAGGCGGACCCGCTCCCTGCCAAGGTAGTCCGTAAACACACGACAGTCTCTGATAGAGGCTGGCTGTCGCAACGCGAATGGCCGGTCGTCAGCCATTTGGTCCTCACGCGGTCGGCTGTATCTGCCTCCGGTGTTGCTGCCTTCAGCAGGTCTTATTTGCCTCTCTTACCATACTAATACGGGTAGCGATAAAGATTTCGCTCTTTTCACGTGAACGAAATCTACGGCAACATCCTCTGTAGGTCGAAAGCTGATTTCTAGAAAACCGCCGTTAGTACAACGGCTTGTAAAAACCGTAAAGGAGGTAGAAGTATGATGCAGAGGAGAAAAGGTCTCCTGGTGTTTCTGCTGGGAGGGCTGGTGGCTGCCATCAGTGTTGGCTGCTCCAGCGAAAGCCCGTTAGCACCAATCAGTAGCCCTATCACGCAAGAAGCGAGAGATGGCTCTGGAGATCCCTCGTTGTCGGCGGGCAATATTCAGTTTGATTCCCGTGTGGCTACAATCGATCTGGCCGAGAGGAAGTTGACGTTTACGGGCGCAAGCTACGTTGCTATTGCCGCTGAGGACTGCGAGATCGTCCGCTTGGACGGTGGGACGGTAACACCGATCCTGTTCAGCGATATCCAGGTCGGCGACTCGGCACGGGTCTGCGGGATTCTGCAGTCCGACAGTGAAGTTCTTGCCAACAAAATTCGGATTTTCGCAGAGTCTGAGTGCCCCGACTATGATGTTGCATTCCGGGACACTATCGCAACCATCGACTACGCGGCAGGCTCTTTCACGGTAACAGGCCGGTCCGAAGTCATCCTCGTGGATGACAACACAGTGATATGGGGGCACACTTCGCAGGCTCTTTCTGGTGGTGGTGGCAACGGCGGTGAAGGCAATGTTGTCAAAGGCATGAGGATCTACTACGAATTTACGGATTTGGCGGTAGGCCACGTTGTGGAAGTAAGAGCCGATATTGTAAGTCTTGACACGTTGCTGGCGGTTTCCATTAAAGTGGCAAACTGCAGTTTCAAGAAAAGCGTGGAATTCAGTGCCTATCTCGCCTCGGTTGATGTTCCTGCGCGGATTGTTACCTTTGACGGTCTACCCTGGATCGCGATGGTTTGCCCTCAGGCAGCACTCATAGATTTGGACGGTCAGCCACTAACTCTGGCGGACTTTGCTTCCGGTGATTTTGTGGCTGTGAAAGGATTCCCGCTCGAAGCGGACTCATTGTTCGTTTGTCTGATGGAGAAGATTGAACCCTGATTGCCGCTTAGCTCTATTTGACGCGATCGCCAGGACATTTCTCCAACATTGGCGTTGCGTTACCAACGCGACTTACTGACACGGGTGCGGGTTTTTTTACCCGCACCCGTAATTGCTCACATTTAGGTCTCAGTAATCGGGGGAAGAGAGAATCATCAACACATGTGCGAGAGTTCTATCCACGGGTAGCTCATACATGACATAATAGGCTGCCGAACAGCCACTTACTTGGATAGGCGGGGCTACGAGACGATTTCCGCAACTGGGTCATCGAAAATGCAGCTGCCTGAATGCGACGGCTGAATGCTCGGTGGCATCACATGAATCGACTCGCTGTGCTTTCAATCAGGAGATAGGATCACTTCAAGTCGGGGCAGATACTGCTGCTCTAACGGTCCCGGCTCAGCCAACCAAGAAGTCGATCCATGAATTTCTTGAGCATACTAATATCAAGGGCCTCAAACTTACTTCTCTCGCTTCCACCCTTTACGACTCTTCCGTTCTGACTGACGGCGTGGGCGAGATGGCTTCTTCGATGGCCGCTGTGCTGAAGGCTGGCGTCGTGGCGTTTGACTACTGTCTCGGGATTCGGTTGCGGGCATACGCCTGCGCGGGGGAGGCAGGACCGGCAGTGTCGACAAAGGGAGGTTGGATCTGATCAGTAGCTCGATGCTCTTCACATCTTTCTTCTGATCGAGAGTGGCAAAAGACACCGACCGACCGGAAAGACCAGCTCGCCCGGTGCGTCCGATTCGATGAACATAATCTTCGGTATTCGTTGGCAGATCGTAGTTGACGACCAACTCGATTCCCGAGACATCAATGCCCCGAGAGGCGACATCGGTCGCCACCAGTGCGCGGTATTTTCCCGACTTAAAACCGTCGAGTGCCTCGCGACGCTGTGGCAGACTTCGATTGGAATGGATTTCCGCCGCCGTGTGACCCATGGATCTGACCTGGCGAGTGAGCTTGCTCGCCCCGTACTTGGTCCGGGTGAAGATGAGTACCGGTCCGAGATACCGCTCAAGCATCACTTCGAGTAACTGTGTTTTCGCCCCTTTTTCGACGAAAAACATCTCCTGGACAATTTTATCAGGTGCGGTCCCGGAGGGGGCGATTTCGACATGAATCGGTAAATCCATCTCGCGGCGGGCGAGAGTCATAATCTCCTCTGGAATGGTAGCCGAAAACAACATCATTTGACGCTTCTTCGGAACGACCGCCAGAATCTTGTTGATCTGGGGCGCGAACCCCATGTCCAGCATCCTGTCCGCTTCGTCCAGGACAAGTATGTGTACGTCGCCAAGACTGACAGTCCGATGTTCGAGATGGTCGATCAGACGCCCCGGCGTAGCGATGATCACACGCGGTTTTCGTCTGAGAGAGAGAAGTTGAGTGGCCATGGACGCTCCGCCGATTAACACCGTGGTCCGCAGTCCCAGAGACCGGCCGACGGCATTCAGCGCCTCGTCAACCTGAAGAGCCAGTTCACGAGTCGGGGTTATGACGAGACCCCGTCCTTTAATCTGGGCCAGGCGTTGTATCAGTGGAATACCATAAGCAAGTGTCTTGCCGGTCCCCGTTTGCGCGATAGCGATGAGATCCTTACCCTTGATTGTTATGGGTATGGACTGCCGCTGGATTGGCGTCGGTTCGGTGAACTTGAGGCGATTAATGGCCTCGAGCAGCCCTGGTGCAATGCCCAAGCCGGTAAATCCGCTGCGGGAAGATTGGGTAGTCCTGTCAATCAACGTGTCGTGTCCCTCCGGAGCCGGATTTCGTGGTCGAGGTCTCAAGCATACAATGTGCTTTCCGTCGAAGTGCATTTGAGAAAAACATAAAGTTCACTCAAGCAGAGTAGATGTGTGGGGACTTGAAGTAAAGGCAAAATGTGAATCAGGTGTGCAGAGAAGACAAAACTGCAGGATATCAGATCAGGTACCTGGCCAGGCAATGTTCGATTTCATTGCTTCCGAATTGTCTCAAACTAATGCATCTGGCGATTGCCGGAACTCCTTCGCATAATGCGTGTTATGTGATGGTGAATTTAGGCTGAAATTGGTCGAATTCCGGTGTCCGCGGTTGTCCGCTTTTGTCCCCCCAACCCGTTTTTCAAAGAGGGGACAATTTGATA
>JBDRNJ010000065.1:0-68746 GCA_043811375.1 bacterium
GGTATAATTATCACGGTCAACATCAATCGTGACGATGTCGTACATGTCAGCCGAATCAGTTTCGGTCACGACGTACTCCACATCACAGGCGTCACCGATCCCGTCAATATCGGTGTCCTCCTGTCCGGGATTGTAAACGTAGGGACAGTTGTCAAGTGTGTCATTGACACCGTCACCGTCATAGTCACCGACACCGTTGAACATGATGAGGAACGCAGTGGCGCTGTTACCACAGTAACCCAGGTCAAGTCGCCCATTGCCTACCAGGTCGGCCAGGATAAGATCGCTGCGGCCCCACCAGGCGTATGCCTCCACGCTGGTAGAAGTGCTGTTGTCGAATGTGAAGATGCCGGTGCCGTCGTTGATGTACAGATCGACGCGGCCCTGTTCGTCGAGAGTGCCGATGGTTACGATGTCGATGTCACCGTCGCCATCGAGATCGCCAGCGTCCATCAAGGCAAAATTAAAGGTGGCCGGGTAGTTGGTACCGGGTCCGAACTGACCCCGCCCGTCACCGAACACAACCACAACATTCCCTGGATAATCGCCCTTGGAGGTAACATCGACATGGCCGTCATTGTTGAAGTCAGCCACAACCAGGGCAGTCGGCGCGGAGGAAGCGGCATCGAAGAAGCCGCCGGATGTAAAAGAGCCGTCACCATTGCCAAGCAAAATGTGCAGCGTATCGGGTCCGTTGTTACAGACGTACGCTATGTCAAGGATGCCGTCTTCATTGAAATCGGCGGCATCAAGGTCAGTGGCATAGGGTGCATAAGAACTCATCGACGTCGGTCCGGTGAGTTTACCGGTTCCGTCGTTAAGATAGCAATCAATAGGATGCTGCTCGCGACTGACGACCAGATCACTGTAGCCGTCATTATTGAAATCCGCCGCACAAATGTCCAGAGGCTGGGAAGCAAGCGAATAAGTAGAATCCAAAGTGAAACTGCCATCGCCGATACCCAGGAGAATTGCAAAATCGTTATTATAATCACTCTCTGAAACCAGATCTGGAATGTTGTCATTGTTGAAATCGGCCGCCTCAAGGCTCATGCTCATCGAACCGAGCAGATCTGTGGCACCAAAGAGTGAAAAGGTACCATCCCCGCCGTTCTTCCAAAGATACACTGAATCCTCAGTGCCACCACCAACTGCAACATCGATATCACCATCACCATCGAAATCGGCTGCGGCCGGACTGGAGGCATTGCGGTCGTCATAGACAATATCCGCCGTAAAGGCGGCTGCGCCGCCGTCGACTTCGCAAGTGAAGCTCCAGGAATAGCCACCATCCATAGGAACGCCCACGGATGACTCCCGGCCGGGCGTGAGAGTGACCGTCACGCGTTCACCGGGTTTGAACGCACTATCCGGTACAAAAACGGCTGCCCGCGCCGCCGGATTGTAGCTTATGACGCCGGGATGCCGCCCGGTCTGGCTGCCGTGGACAACAAAGGTCGTGTCATTAAATTCCGGCGGGATCATATCGGTACTGAACTCAGCAGAGACGATCGTATTTACCGGCGCAGCAACTTCATTCTGGTCGGGAGTGGTGGAGACGACAACAGGCGGCGGTTCATTAAGGAGAACTGTGACACTACTGTCGTTGGTATTGGCAGCCACCAAGTCAAGATCACCATCACCATCGAGGTCAGCAGCGAAAACCGATTGCGGTAGGTCACCGACTGGGTAGGTTGAATGGGCAGTGAAGACGCCGTGGCCATCGTTCAACAGTATTGAAATATTGTCAGATGTCGCATTCGCAGATACAAGGTCAAGATCACCATCACCGTCGAGGTCAGCAGCGAAAACCGAGTACGGTAGGTCACCGACTGGGTAGGTTGAATGAGCAGCGAAAGTGGCATCTCCGTTATTGAGTAAGATGGAGATATTGTTATCCAGATGGTTTGCTGTCGCAAGATCTATATCACCATCACCATCAAAATCGGCAGCATAGACTTCTTGCGGGCCATTGCCAACCGTATAGTCTGTTCTAGGTGGAAAAGAACCATCCTTATTGTTTGAAAATATGGAAACATTATTGGAATAGCAATTCGCAGTCGCAAGATCAAGGTCGTAGTCACCGTCAAAATCGGCCGAAGCGATAAATGATGGATAGCCTTGTGCTGGGTAATGAGTGGGGGACCCAAAGATACCATCGCCATCATTGAACAAAACGGATATCTTGTCCGTAACATTTCCGGTTACTACGTCAAGATCACCGTCACCGTCAAGGTCAGCTGAAGATATCCCTGTACAAACATCATTGACGGGATAGGCTGAATCCGGGCCGAAGTTGCCATCTCCGTCGTTAAAAATCACAGAAATATCCTGAGAATTATTATTTGCAGTTGCGAGATCAAGGTCGCCATCACCATCAAAATCGGCAGCAAAGATGGACCTAGGGTGGTCGCCGACTGAATATTCAGAATGGGTGGAATAGACGGCATTGCCCTGGTTTAATAAAACCGAAACATTATCAGCAGAACTTTTTGCCATCGCTACATCAATATCTCCGTCACCAGCAAAATCAGCACCAAATAATCGGTTGATAACATTATCAACTGCATAGGTCGAATCAAGCGTAAAGGTAGCTGGGCTCTCTCTATCGACTACGATCGTAGAAGACCAGATGTGTGGCTTGCTCAGGTGCGCCCCCTCCAACGATTTGATATCTGTAGTCAACACAACTGTCACCACCTCACCTACTACGAAATCATTATTGGGGTCAAGAGTCACTGTCCTTGAGGGAGCATCATAGCTGTAACTCCCCCAATGCAGACCCGTTGATGAACCACGAACGATGAATGTGGTGCTGTCGAAGGAGGTTGAATCCATATCCTCACCGAACGTCACCATTATGTCACTGGAGGTCGGCACATTCAGTTCGTTCTGGCCGGGGGTGGTGGCCACGACTGTAGGGACAGGGACGTAGATCTTGGTCACAAAGAGATCGTAAAAACCGGGGAAGCTGGTGTCGTAGGCGTCGGGTGTGGTCGGGAAACCGGACTGTGTAGTACCAGTCAAATAGGCCGCCCCGGAGCTATCCACGACGATAGCAGCGCCACGGTCGCCGTTGTTGTCTCCCCCCAGATAGGTGCTGTAGTCGAGGCTATCCCCGGAGCTGCTCAGCTTGGTGACAAAAACATCTTTCTTTCCCTGATCTGTCTGGTACGGGTTTTCAGTGGGGAAATCGATAGAATACGTGTATCCCGTCACATAGGCCGCCCCGGAGGCATCGACTGCGATTCCCTCGCCCCCTTCCGTGGAGTCTCCCCCCAGATAGGTGCTGTAGATCAGGCTATCTCCCGAGCTGTTGAACTTGGTGACAAAAACATCTGACGTATCCTGATCTGTCTGGTACGGGTTTTCAGTCGGGAAATCGGTGGAATGCGTTAATCCCGTCACATACGCAAAACCTGAAATATCCACAGCAAGACCATAGCTTAAGTCGTCTTCGCTTCCACCCAGATAAGTGCTGTAGGTCAGACTGCTGCCGGAGCTACTCAGCTTGGTGACGAACGCATCCCATCCACCCTGGTCTGTCTGATACGGATTCTGAGTCGGGAAATCGGTAGACTGTGTATATCCCGTCACATATGCCGCACCGGCTGCATCCACCCGGATGTCACGGCCAAAGTCGTTGTTGTTTCCGCCCAGATAGGTGCTGTAGACCAGGCTGCTGCCGGAGCTGCTCAGCTTGGTGACAAAAACATCATCGCTGCCCTGATCTGTCTGGTACGGATTTTGAGTTGGGAAATCATCGGAACCCGTGTACCCAGTCACATACGCCGCCCCTGAGGTATCCACAGCGATGCCAAGGCCCACGTCATGGCTGCCTGAACCCAGACAGGTGCTGTAGACCAGGCTATCCCCGGAGCTGCTCAGCTTGGTGATAAAAACATCGAAATAGTCCTGATAGGTCTGGTACGGATTTTCAGTCGGGAAATCGGCGGACCATGTTTGTCCCGTTACGTAAGCCGATCCTGAGGCATCGACTGCGATGCCATTACCTATGTCGGTGGAGCTTCCCCCCAGGTAAGTGCTGTAAACCAGGCTGCTGCCATCGCTGCTTACCTTTGTGACAAAAAGATCGGTGCTAGCCTGATCTGTTTGGTACGGGTTCTCAGTCGGGAAATCAGTGGACAATGTACGTCCGGTCACATACGCGGCCCCTGAGGGATCCACAGCAATGCTGTTGCCATAGTCCTCTCCGGTTCCCCCCACGTAGGTGCTGTAGCTTAAGACCGGGTCAATTATCAGTGCAAATTCAGGGTTGTAGCCTTCCGCGATCACAAAGCCGAATGCAGTTTCAGACAGGAGACAGTATTCCGAGTCGAGCCGTGTTCTGACACCATTCTGAAGTTGATATACAAACGGCTTAAGCTCAGTGACAGTTCCCCACTCGGTCTCGACCACCAGGCGTCCAGCCGCATCTACTGAGAGCGACTTCGCCCCCTCGTAGCTTACCATAATCTGGTCGGGATCAGCACCGGGGGAGACGATGAAGTCATACTCCATCTGCTTACCATTGCCGTAGTACTTCAGATCAATGCCGGAGTAGATATCTTCATAGACGATGGCGCTGTAATTGGGGACATCGGTGCGCCACTTGGCCGGGTCGTTGCCGATGAAGTAGTTGCACTTGTAGTCCAGTATGTCTTCACCAACCATGCGGGGATTAGGATTAGAACCAACGAAGTTGGCCTTGATCATCATGGTTTCGATGCGGTTGGGTTCATGGTCAGTGAACGTGGCAGATGTGGACATCTGCCGCCCACGAGCATTTGGTCGCCCTTCGACTCCGCTCACAGGCTCACCTGGTTGGGTGACGCTATTCCCTTTGTAGGTCGGAACCCCTGTGGTTCCGACATCATGATCGGATATGTCAGGACCGCCAGGGTCCTGACCTACTGGAATACGTCGGGTGAATTGGTAGTAGGCGCCATCATGCGTAAACCACATAGTGGCACCTCCGGCGTTGGCGCGGAACAGCACTTTCTCATCCCACTGGCCCTGGTTTTCAGTGAAGGCAAGCGGCATCAACAGGGCGTGGACATCCTGACCGTGCACCGAGGCGGCACCGGTCAGAATCAGAATTGAAAGCAATAATGTTGAGAATCTCATTGTCTGTCGGGACATGTTGTCATCCTCTCAGTGGTGGCCGAGTGGCCTTTGTGTGACCTCCTGATAGCCAGGTAGTATAACTCGTCGGAACAAGCTGACCGAACCTTAGCTCTACGTAGACAACAATATACGCCTGTTGACAGGCTTTGTCAACAACAATACCGGCATCCGGATGTACCTGAGGCATCACCGATCTTTCGATTAAAAGCTGCAATCCAACAATGAAATGAAGCTCCCCGGATTGAGGAACCTTGTGTAAAAGCCACCGAGCGGGATCGAACCGCTGACCTACTGATTACGAATCAGTTGCTCTACCATCTGAGCTACGGTGGCTTGACTGGTATTCGGGTCAGGCCCGTAATATATGATCGGCAAATATAATAGTCCCGTCGACAGATACAAGAGATTTTGATATCTGTAGGCAACAACAGCAGGGCCCTGTTAGTACCTGAGGGGATAGTTACCAATGGCTGGAATTGCTTGCTTCTAACGGTATAATCTCGTATAATTCGGGTCTATCGAATCAGATGGGATAGTTTGGGCAGAACAAAGAACGAACAATGGACAGTCAGAAAGTCTATTGTAGCAACGGGATTCTAAAGAGATGGGTATACTGACCGAAAAGATCAACATGCCGTTTAAGATCAAAGACTGCACCTTGATCACCCGTATGGGAGGCGTGGAATCAGCTGTCAATCTCCGGGAATTACGGGAGAGGATAGCCGTCTGTCCGGTAGAGTGTCTCTTTCACCACTTCTGTGAGACTGTCGTCCGACCGACATTCGATGATCCGGAGTTTCGAAACGATTTCGCTGTCTGGTCGTCGCGAGAAATGCGCGATCGAATTCTGGCCGAGCGCCTGGGTATTATCAACCCCTACACGTTTGACAATTTTGAGCAACTACGTGAGTTGCTGCTGGAGATAATAGATGAGCGTCTCAGCGAGGCGCCCTATAACCCCTGGGTACCGGGAGGATCCGATTTCAGATTCATGAGGGCCGTCACGGTGGTTTTCGACTGCGGAGTCAACCTGGCGGTACCGGAAGACCTGGTTCGCGAACTGCCCAGTTTCACTACCAGTTCCGTCTACTACCATTTCGTGGAAGCCCGGCGGCGAACTCCTGACAAGTCCGATGATTTTTCAGCCTGGCTGACCGGCTTTGGTTCCGGAACCCGGAAACTGGTGGCTGCATTGAAAGGAATCGACTTCTACTACCTGGCCCTGCCGGAACTTAAGGAGACTCTCATCCACGTGCTGACTAATGCCATAACCGAGGTTATCGATGAACAGCAAGTCGCTGGCAGTCTATGAAGACGTCGTTGGTTCGGTAGCCGTATCCCAGTTGCGGCAATTGGCCGGGGATCTTAAGGGTGCTCGGGTGATACACGTCAACTCCACCAAGGCCGGCGGTGGTGTGGCCGAGATCCTACAGTGGCTAGTCCCGCTAATGAACGATTTGGGCTTGCAAACCTCCTGGGAAGTGATCGAGGGCCACGGCGAATTCTTCAACGTCACCAAGGCCTTCCACAATGGCCTGCAGGGCAGCCCGGTCACTTTACGGCAGACTATGCTTGATTGTTACCAGGAAACCGTTGCGGCCAATGCCGATCGTCTGCGACCGATTCTGGAAGAGGCCGATTTTGTTATTATTCACGATCCCCAGCCGGCTTTTCTTCTCAACCTCTGTCCGAATCGTCGGGGAAAATGGATCTGGCGCTGCCATATCGACGTCAGTCGACCCGATCGCAAGGTCTGGAACTACTTGAAGAAGCCGGTGTCCGGCTATGACGCCAGTATCTTCTCAATGCCGCATTTCGCCCAACGCCTGGAACATCCCCAGTTCATAATTGCTCCCAGTATCGATCCTCTCAGCGAAAAGAATCGGGAACTGACGACTGATGAAATCGGCTCCACCCTGAACGGTTTTAATATCAACCCTGACCTGCCGATCCTGACGCAGATATCACGCTTCGATCGCTTCAAAGACCCCCTGGGTGTGATTGAAGCATTTAATATGCTCAACGGATCGGTCGATGCGCAACTGGTACTGGCTGGAGGCGGCGCTTCGGATGATCCGGAAGGTACTGCGGTATATGAAGAAGTACTGGATGCCGCTCGCGGCAACGAGAGAATCTTCGTGCTCCTGCTGCCCAGCGATGCTCACCGGACAATTAATGCTCTGCAACGGGCATCTACTATTGTTATTCAGAAATCGCTCCAGGAGGGTTTTGGTCTGACGGTGACGGAGGCGATGTGGAAGAGCAAACCGGTTATCGGCGGCAACGTCGGCGGCATCCGTCTGCAGGTGCACAACCACTATACCGGCTTCCTGGTTGACACACACGAGGGAGCCGCCCTGCGAATGCGCGAGATGCTGCGCAAACCATTAAAAATCCAGGAAATGGGTGCCACGGCGCGTGAGTTCGTGACTCACAACTTTCTATTGACACGCCACCTGCGGGAATACCTGACATTGATGTCGGGACTGCGACGAGGTCTTGAGAACCATCTGATCGCAGTTTGAATTGGACTCGATGGAAATTATTGACCCTCATCTCGAACTCGATTCTTTTTTCAGCAGTCTTTCGAACGCTGACAACCGCGTACTGATGCTGGATTATGACGGCACCCTGGCGCCCTTTCGGATCGGGCGTACGCAGGCTCTCCCCTACCCCGGTCTCAGGGAAATACTGACCGGTTTGATAGAGCGTCGCCGAACTCGCGTGATTGTCATCAGCGGTCGCCCAATACGGGAGTTGGTGCCTTTGCTGGGACTGGAGCTGTCCCTGGAAATCTGGGGTTGCCACGGCCTTGAGCATCTGTTGACGGATGGAACGCTGCGTTCGAGTGAACTGCCGATGAAAACTCAGCAGGGTTTGGCTGAGGTTGACACCTGGGTGGGAGCCAACAACCTGGATCAGATCAGCGAGAGAAAGCTATCAGGATTTGCCTTTCACTGGCGGGGTCGACCGGCCGACGAGGCTGAACGTATGCAAAATCTGATCCTGTCAAGATGGAAACCGGTAGCGGCGAAATACGGGTTGATTGTGGCTGAGTTTGATGGCGGTTTGGAACTGCGCGCCGTGGCTGCCGGCAAGAAACACCCGGTAAAACGAGTTCTGGAAGAAACGGGGCAGCATTCAGCACTCGCATACTTGGGTGACGACATTACAGATGAAGATGCCTTTCGTGCTCTGAGAGGACTGGGTTTGAGCGTGCTGGTCCGCCCCGAACGACGGGAAACAGCCGCTGATTTATGGATAAAACCACCCGAGGAACTCTTTGAATTCCTCAACAGATGGATTAAATGCGGAGGTTAGGTCATGGATGTTTTACAAACCGTCTACTTCGATAACACCCTGTTGCAATGGATCATTGCGATTGGTCTGGCCATCGCATCCTACCTTGTGATTTGGGCGATTAAGCTGCTCATGGTACGCCGCCTGGCAGCCGTAGCGGAGCGAACCGCCAGCCAGATTGATGATGTACTGGTGGAAGTTATCAAGCGGACTAACTCGCTCGTGGTTATCATCGTCTCACTCTATTTCGGTTCGCTGTTTCTGGAGCTGCCGGAAAACGTCGTTCACATAGTAAGGATTATCGTCACCACGGTTTTCTTTATCCAGGTAGCCTTGTGGGGCAACTCTCTGACCGATAGTCTACTATCCCGGGTTCAGAAAGCGAAGCGCGAAAAGGATCCCGGCAGCGTTTCAGCGCTCGGCGCCATATCCTTTTTTGCGCGGGTAGTGATCTGGTCGGTTGTGGCCTTCCTGATACTGGACAACTTCGGGGTAGATATTACAGCTTTGGTGGCCGGACTGGGTGTCGCCGGCATCGCCGTGGCGTTAGCCGTTCAAAATATACTGGGAGACGTATTCTGTTCGATCGCGATTCTTATGGACAAGCCGTTTGAGGTGGGCGATTTTATCATTGTCGACGATAAGCTGGGGGCCGTCGAAAAGATTGGCATTAAGACAACGCGAGTGAGGTCGCTCTCAGGTGAGCAGCTCATTTTCTCGAACGCTGACCTGGTAAACAGCCGTATAAGAAACTACAAACGGATGAATGAACGGCGAGTGGTATTTTCTTTTGGCGTGACGTACCAAACCCCATTACAGAAACTTGAAGCTATACCGGGCGCCGTAAAGCAGATTATAGAATTGGTAGACAAGACAAGATATGACCGGGTTCATTTTCAGAAATACGGCGATTCCTCGCTCGACTTTGAATGCGTGTACTACGTGTTAAGTCGCGACTACAATATCTACATGGATATACAGCAGCAGATAAACCTTGCCATTTTCCGTCACTTCAAAAAAGAAGGAATCGAGTTTGCTTACCCAACACAGACTCTCTATATTAACAAGTAAGCGGCGGCCAGAGGCCGGCCGGACCGGCGTTGAATCACACCATCAGCAGGTTGCATCAGCCAGTCAGAGAGGAATCGATGTCGCTGTCAGAAAAACGTTTGCTGGTAGTCTCCAACCGACTGCCGGTAGTGATCAGCAGAAATGATGACCGGTATGAGATAGAACCCGGTTCCGGCGGGCTGGTAACGGCGCTGGCCCCCCTGATGCGACAGAATCGGGGCGTCTGGGTAGGCTGGCCCGGTTGCGGTCCGGAAGTTCCGGCAGAAACGCTCCTGAGTGCTCATAGCAGCGACCGAGACTATGAACTCAAGCCGGTGAATCTGACGGATGACGATGTAGGCAAATTCTATCGCGGTTTCTGCAACCGCACCATCTGGCCGTTGTTTCACGACCTGTTGGGATACTGTGTTTTCGATCTCAATGAGTGGCTGAGATACGTGGATGTGAACCGGCGTTTCGCCGATACCGTAGCAGCTCAGATCGAATCCGATAGTTTCGTGTGGGTCCACGACTACCAATTAATGCTGGTCGGTCACTTTCTGCGGGATATGGGTGTCAAGCGGCACATTGGCTTCTTTCTTCACATTCCTTTCCCTTCCCGCGATCTTTTTCGGCGCTTTCCCTGGAAGATGGAGCTGTTGCAGTGCCTGCTTGAGTATGACCATCTTGGTTTTCAGACGCTTCGCGACCGCCGGAACTTCATCCAGTGCGTCAGGGATCTGCTGCCGGAGGCGACCATGCGAACCTCCAGACGCGAGTCGCGGGTGATTTGCGATAATCGCACCGTGCGACTGGGCGCGTACCCGATCAGCATTGACTTTGATGAATTCAGCGAGGGTGCCCGATCAAGTGAGGTAGCCGATGCCGCCTGGTTCCTGCACGAGAACATTCCCGGCCGTACCCTGGTGCTGGGACTGGATCGTCTTGATTACACCAAAGGTATCCCGGAAAGATTCAAGGCTTTCGAACGGATGCTGGAGAAATACCCGGACGTGCACGGCAACATTTCTCTGGTCCAGATTGTCATTCCCAGCCGTCTGCTGGTTCCGGACTACCAGGAACTGAAGGAATCTCTGGACGCCCTGGCCGGAAGCATAAACAGTCGTTTTTCGCAGCACGGCTGGATTCCCATCCACTACGTGTTTCGTGCTCTTGATCGCATTCAACTGCTGGGCCACTACCGAGCCTGCGAGATAGCTCTGATTACTCCCTTGAGGGACGGTATGAACCTGGTGTCCAAGGAATACTGCGCCAGCTCGATCGACAACAACGGTGTTCTGATCCTTTCCGAGTTTGCCGGAGCGGCCGAACAAATGTCGAAAGCGGCACTTATGGTCAACCCGTATGATATCGAAGGCACCGCCGATGCTATTTACCAGGCCTATATCATGGACCCGGAAGAGAGGCGGAAGCGGATGAAAGTATTACGTTCCGAGGTGCGACGCAACAACGTCCACAAGTGGATCGATCTGGTTCTGGGCAACCCGACTCACGTCCGCAGCCAGGCGCCGTCCCCGACTGTAGCTGCCCGGTAATTGAACAACAGCAGCCTGGTGGCATCGGTCACATCTCAAGCAGGTGTGTAGTGACTAAAACATTCGTTCGACTGACGTTGATTCTGATTCTCCTGCTATTATCGGGGTCTGCCAACAGTGAGACCTGGCAGGAACAGTACAACCGTGCTGATTCACTGGCGGATGAATACCGGTACGATTCGGCCAATGCGGTTTTCCAACGGACGTTGGCTATGGCTCGGGATCAGTTCGGACCAACGGACACGGTGTGCGCCTACATTCTGCACCGTATGGGCAAATGTTACTTTTTTCAGGGCGATTTGGCTCAGGCGGCCCGGATGTTTAAAGAGGCTGCCGACATACGGCAACAGGTGCTTGGCCCTTATCATCCTGACTATGCGGCATCCTTGATAAACCTGGCCGTTACCTACATGCAGCGAGGCAACTACGAAAAGGCCGAGCCACTCTACCTTCAGGCGATGGCTATCGACGATCATTCACTGGAACCTGACGATCCGCTACGCGCCAGCACCCTTAGTAACCTGGCCATTGTTTATATCAAGCAGGAGAAGTACACCCATGCCGAGCCGCTGCTTGAGAAAGCTATCGCCATCAGGGAGAAAGCATATGGAACGGACAGCCATTGGCTGTCAACCTGCCTGGTCAATCTGGCTGTTGTTTATCGTAATCAGGAAAGGTACTCCGAGGCGGAAGCACTCTACCGGCGGCAGATAGCCATCGTTGAGAAGAGTCGGGGGGTTGATCATCCGGCGTTGCCGTACAGCCTGCGCGGGCTGGCTAAGTCTTTCCGTTTACAGGGCCGGTATTCGGAAGCGGAACCGCTTCTGGAACGCTCCCTGGAAATCAATGTCAAGGCTTTTGGCCCCGACCATCCCGAATTGGCTCGTGATTTTGAGGAACTGAGCATTCTCTACCGCCTGCTCGGAGATCATCGTCGGGCGCTTTCATCATCGACACGTGCCTTTGAAATCAGGCATCAGAATTTCCGGGCCAATGCCGGACTCTTTTCCGAGGACGACGCCATCAAGTACGCTCGTTCTTTGCACTACTCAGCCAACAATATGCTAACCTGTTTCTTGAGTTGTGATGATACAGTAAGGCCAACTCTGGATGTGGCAACAGACGTTGTTGTCATGACCAAGGGTCAGGTGAGTGATGGGATATTTGCTCGCCGGCTTTCTCTGGCTTCCCGGACAGACTCCGCCATTGCGGTACTTGCCAACAGCTATAGTGAGGCCCGGAGCCGGCTTTCCGAGATCTGTGTCAGCAGTTCCGGACAGGAGGATGACACCGTTTATCGTGCACAGCTCGATTCGCTGAGTACATTAGTGGAAGAGTTGGAAAGCGATCTGGCCTATCGCAGCGCCAGTTTTCGCCGAGAACGCGGCCAGCAACGAGTGAGCATAACCGATATCATGTCCCTGCTTCCCAGTGACGTGATTCTGATCGAGTACATGAGATTCGATTTCTACATTACCGACGCTGATCAAAGCGATTCACGCTACCTGGCGGTAGTTCTTGCATGCGATGGTATTCGGCAAGTAACCGACCTGGGCAGCGCCGATATTATTGATTCGGCGGTTGCTCGATACCAGAGAGATATGCGACGAGAATCGCCACAGCCGACACCGGGTGAACAGGACACTGTCCTGTCGAACCTGTTCCAACGCCTGTGGGCACCTCTGGCGGTGAGCATCGACAATCCGGAATTGATCCTGATTGCTCCCGACGGAGCGTTAAACCTGGTGTCCTTTGGAGGTCTGCCGGATGATTCCGGTCGTTTTCTTATCGAAAAATATCCCCTGCATTATCTGTCCTCCGGCCGCGACCTCATACGACTGGCAGCGGATGACTCCGTCGGCAGGGGTTTGTTGGTGCTGGGCGATCCTGATTACGATGCTCCGCCCGGTCGTCGGGTGCCTCAGCAGAAGCAGTCCTCGATGACTCAAGACGGTTCGGAACAATTCACATTCATCACCGGTCCTGATCAACAGCGTGACACCAAATCCAATGCTGTGAGATTGCATGAAATCACCGTCGACCGTTTGCCGGGAACGGCTCGTGAAGTGGCGCTGGTGGTTCGCTCCTGGGGGAAACACTCGACCGAAACGGTGCGGAGTTGCCTGGGCGAGGAAGCTACGGAAGATAATGTCAAAACATTAGCCGTCGGTAAACGGGTGATTCATCTGGCCACTCACGGCTTCTACCTGTCCGCTCTCGGTCAGTTGGGAAAATCAGGTGGTGACGCCGAATCGCAGAAAACTTATACGGCCGAACAACCGCTGCTCTCATCGGGATTGCTGCTGGCGGGTTGCAACCTTCACGGTCGCGGCGCCGACAGCCTCGATCTTGACGACGGTGTCCTGACGGCGGCGGAAGTATGCGGATTGAACCTGACCGGCGTTCAGCGAGTGGTGCTTTCGGCATGTGAGTCTGCGTTGGGGAAAGTTGAGACCGGTGAAGGTGTCTACGGTCTGCGACGCGCTTTTCAACTGGCCGGAGCGCGAGCGGTGGTTAGTTCCCTGTGGCCGGTGTCGGACCAGGCCACCGCGGATTTCATGGCGAATCTGTACCAGTCTGTCGATCGTCCTCTGTACCAGGTGTTGCGGGAATGTCAACTGCGGCAACTACGACGCCTGCGTGAAAACAATTACTCCGACCATCCGTCACACTGGGCTGCCTTCATTGCCGCCGGCGACTGGAAATAGCCCGGCAGTGAGTTGATTCTGCCGGCATCAGCTACGTGTTGATGGAAGTATCAGTCCTGAGATAGAATGAACGGGAATACGGTGTGTACGTATTCTTCGCCGGTAGCCGGACTGTTGGCGATCACCACCAACCGATACTCACCCGCAGCAAGTCCGGGGACCTCAACCTCTATCAGCAGACGTCCGCCGGGGGCGAAATCCTGTGGGAACACCCGGCGTTGGTGGAGAACTTCGTCCGATGTGGCCTGTAACCGGAGTTGATAATTCTCCTCGTCGAAGAAAGCCATGAAAGACAGGCCCACAACAAACCGATTTTCCCGCAACGGTACGACCGGTTTTACCTGATCTGATCGGCGTAATTCATGCAGCCAGACGACGTCGGCCGTCTGTACGAACGTCATTGAAGACCGGTCCGTAAAATGCGACCACATTACTACACTTAACGGTGCCATCAGCAGTACGATAACGGCGGCAGCAGCAAAAGCCATAACCGGCCTGACTTTCAGCGGCACCATCAACCCCTCCCACCAGTTCCACAAACGCTGAGAAATTGATGACGGCTCAGACCGCGCCGAACTGTCTGCCACTGTCTGCAGCATGTCAGCTTTCTTACGGCAGGCAGGACACAAGTCGAGATGCAACTCAATCTCTTCCCGCTTGTTTTGACTCAACAATTGAGGGTCATCTATATAGGTGACAAGCGACTCATTGCCTGCATGTTCTCTGGCCGAAACTGCAAAAAAGCCCCGGGCACCGTCGATTGTTTGACGGTATTCATCGGCGAGACTCCGACAGTCCTGACATTCCTTGAGATGGCGGGTGACTTCAGGGGCGGTCCTATCGTCCAGACTGCCGTCTAAGAAGTCAAAGATAAGGTCTCTGATATTTTTGTTACTGCAACTCATGATCCACTTTCCTTTTTATGCTTCCACTACATATAGTGCCGCATCTGGTGGAAATGTCACAGATTTTCTAACTTGTTGGCCAAATTTCTGGCCTTGTCAAGACATCGCTTGAGCCACTGCCTTGAAGCTCCCGGCGACGTCTTGAGCCTTTCAGCTATCTCTTTGTGGTCAAGGTTCTTATAGTACCTCAGAGCCAGTATCCGGCGACAGCGGTACTCCAGTTCTGAGATGACTTTTCTCAGCACCGCCCATCGTTCGCCGGTGAGAATTTCCTCTACCGGTGAAGGATTACCGGATTCCGGGTCGGTATCCAGAGATACGGTCGGCTCACTTCGATCATACACTTTCAGGCAGGTGAACTTGGTGATCCGGCTCACATACGTCTTCAGCCCCAACCCCCGGTATTTCCCGGCCCGGAAGTTCTCGGTCAGGATAATTAGCACCTGTTGTTGAATATCGTCCCTGGCGGCAATGATCGAACCATGCCAGCCGGGCAGGATCAGAACGGAAGTAATCCACTTCTCTATAATGGAGTAATCCTCCCGGCGCCCCTCCAGGAAACCGTTGATCAGTTTGTTTTCCGCAGCTTTCAGATTCATCCCTCGTCCGTGTTGTGAACAGCAAACAGGATATTTAAGTCGATAGAAGTTAACGCATTGCAACCCGGAAGGCAAGTTCCGTTTGATGCGATACCCCTTGACAAATAATCGACACCATAGTATACTATGCCTATAGGGTTGTTAGCCAGATACTAACCTCACTTAGCACACAACAGTGTTGATGACAAAACTTACAGTATATCTTAGTCCCGTTCCGTGGAACCGCTCGCCAATCTTTGTGCGTCATTGCGAAGAGCGCAGTGATTTGGCAATCTCATCGGAAACAATCAGACAAGTCAATCAAGGAAAACTCACTTCGCGTCTGTCACACTTTGGCGGGATCGGGCACTATACCGCAGAAGGAGAAAATGATAATGATAACAAGAAATACAGAATGTTCACTGGCAACTGTTGAAAGGAGGGTACCGAATGGATCACAACCCATTCAAAGCAAAGTCCTTAACTGCAAGCAATTACTAAAAAAAACCTGTTCCCGGAATGAGGAGACAGGATACCACACGAAAGGCAGGTATGTGATGAGACGCATAGTGTTTATCGCTCTAAATGAGGCCTACTCACTGGGCCGCCAACTTTTTCATAATGAAAGAAATACTACCATGAGAAATTTACGCGTACGCACACTGTTTCTGGCCGGTATCGTGCTGGCCCTGACTATGGGATTACTTTCCCAGCCCGCACAGGCGCGGTTCTACATTGATATCCCCGGCACGGATCCTTGCATAGCCGATGTTCCTTTTACTATCGAGATTTATCTGAACAACACTGACGCTAACGGTATATCCGGTTCGACCAACGGCTTCCGTATCTACTCACCGACTGGCGCCACCTGGCAAACTCCAACATACGATACCGCGGGGGGCCTCGACCAGTATTTCGATGGAGGTGTCTCTCTCAATGGCTTCAGTGTCGACGGCTCCGGAGCCGACACTATCGGTCTGGGTGGCTTCTGCATGTACCAGCCCGGCATACCTAACGGTTATGACGACATCGTCGTGAAGATTGAGACAAAAATGAGCGCGGACGGTGACACTCTCTGCATAGATTCCGCTTTTTATCCGCCTGGTGGTACGTGGCTATGGACGACACCATCCGGACCGGTCGTACCGAGTTGGGAAGGTCCGTACTGCTGGATGGTCGTACCGCAGATCAGCATAGCCGGCACCAAATTCGATGACTTCAACGGCAACTCTGTCTGGGAGCCGGGGCTTAGCGAACAGGGCTTGCAGGGTGTTACTATTAAACTCCACGGCAACGATGATTTGGGCACGGTCGACAAGTCAACGGTCACTGACGCGCTGGGGGAATACTCATTCACCGGCCTGCGACCGGGCGATTACTGGGTGCTGGAGGAACCCGAATCCTGGTGGGCCTGCCAGACCTTTCCGCTGACTGTTTTTCACACCATTCCCGGACTGCTGTGGGGTGACCAGATGACCGGGTATGATTTCGGCAATGATACTCTCTGCGAAGAGCCGACGTCTTTCGTAACCTGTCTGCACGGCACCGAAGACAATTTTGTCGGGCCGGAAGCGGGTCACGTCAGTGCCGGTTTTGCCACATTCCTGGCTACCGGTCCGGTCAACTATATTACTGACTTTGATCAGCCGGCAATGAATCAATGGTTCGGCCATACTTTCGACAACTGCTGGGATGATAAATGCGAAGTGGTCAATGCCTGGCTGCGCATCAAGCTGAAAGCAACGGGATCTGTTCCCTCCACCGACGGCCTGGCCTTTGGCGATTACAGCGCGGGCACCAACGGCCGAATCTGGTCGATCAGTATGAGTAACCTGGAAGCTCTTGCCGGGGGAACCCCCCCATGGAGCAGTGGCGACGTGCTGGAGTACACTCTTGATCTGGCCAATCTGCCTATGGTTGCCTGGTTGCCAACAAACATTCTGGGAGCTCTTCAGGACGGCAACCTTGACATATTTATCCAGGATGACACCGAAGTTGATTTTATAGAACTAACTGTCGAGTTGTGCTGCGACACTTGCTACGCCGACGGCGACGCTAATAATGACGGCATCGTCCTGGCTGTGGCAGACCTGGTCTACCTGGCGCAGTTCATCACCGGTCCCGGCCCAGCTCCGATCCCGCTGTACAGTTGCGATCTCAATGGCGACGGCGTGGTTGACATCGCTGACTTGCAGCTCTATTACGATTACTTCATATATGGCATCGGCGTCTTTGCGCCTTACGGCGGCTACCCGGTCCCCTGCCCCTGCGATCCCACTGCCGCCCCGGTGGTGGACACGGTGCATATCTACGGGCTGGAGCACACTTCACTTGGCATGGCTTGTCTGGAAGTGGTCGAGGACACCCTGGAAGTCACGCGACTTGGTTCCAGCGGAGATGATGGTGTGGCTATCGACCTTCGTGACATGTGTCATAGCTGGGATGCTCTGATAAAGAACCCTGATTTCGGAGATTCGCTGCCCGAGGGAGCATCACTGTCGATTGTAACTACAGCCGTCATAGACGGAACTCCCGACCAGGTTGTAAATGAAATGTCTCAAACAAAGGTCGGGGGCAATAGAGAGCTGGCCGTGACTACGGACGCTCCGTCGGTAACACTGGAAGGCTACCAGGGTGACTCCCTGGTGTTTCATCTCGAAGGGTATACAGGTGATGTATCTCGCTACCATAAGTTTATCGTTGGAGTTGTCTATGTCGGCGGCCCAGTACCTCTTGACACCATATGGGGCAATGATTTTCATCAGGAAATCAAGTGGTATCAAATCGCCGGGGGTAACTATGGATACGTGATTGTCTCCTATTATACTTACAATGGTAAGATAGTGAGATGGTATATTAACGATCAAACGATCTTAGTCGACCGGATCAATGTCATACCGGAATTGGCGACGCCAGCGTCGGTGAAGCCCGCATTCTCGGAGATAGTCATAACAACCCAGGACATCCCTTCTCTCTCGTTTGTCGCAGAGTCGTACGGAGTCGATGCCTTCCCGGGTATCCGCGTCTCCAACCTCGGCAACGCCATTCTCACCCCCATTGAGACGTCGCTGGTTGTGAGCAATATCGGCCCCGGCGGTAATGACGGCATATGTGTTAGCCCATTTGACAAGGATGATGACATCGTCGATCCGCCGGCTCCTTCTCTTATTGAAGTGGCGGTAGAGAACCCCAACCAGGGCGGCACCTGGCCGATTGGCGCGTCGCTTGTAGCGGAATTCACCTTCGCTGCTTCTGAACCCGGAGGTGAGACCTTCCCCATGGAGTCGTTCTTTGATTACGCCGGCTCCAACACCTGGAACCTTGATGTCGAGTCACCCGCCAGCCAGTACACCGTCGAGGCGTACCGGAACGACGCGCTGGTGTTCAGTGTTGATACTGTTCCGGTTGCTGACCTCGGCTACATCGTGGAGACCGCCAGAGGCGTGTACCCGGTTGAGTTCAAAGGCTCTTCCACCGGCAAACCGGCCTCAACCTGCGTCTGGCAGGCACCGGATGGAGTCCAATGGACCTGGGCGGCGCAAGGAGTGTCCGGCCTTCAGATCGACAGTCTCACTGTCACGGCCGACACGACCGAGGCGGGAATTTCCAGTGCATCGATACTGGGCACCAACGGAGCCAAATCGGACCCGATATCGTTCACTATCCTCTCCATCACCGCTGAGCCGGCTTCCTGCTGCCTGAACCGTGGCGATGTCGACGGCAGCGGCGCAACTGACGTAGGTGACCTAACCTACCTGGTGGCCTACCTGTTCCAGGGTGGTCCGGAACCGCCGTGCCCCGAGGAGGGTGATGTTGACGGCAGCGGCGCCATGGACGTCGGTGACCTGACCTACCTGGTGGCGTATCTCTTCCAGAGCGGTCCCCCGCCACCTGATTGTGGTGCCACTCCGAAGATGGCCCTCGGGAAAGTCACTCGCACCGACGTCTCACTCAGCACTACTTACGACGATGATGGCGCTACCACCATCACGTTGCAGTCGGTGGTTGACCTGCGCGGCTTGCAAATCGAGTTGCGCGGTGCGGGAAACAACCGGACGGTGAAACTGGTCGATCCAACTCTCGAGGTGTACTTCCATCAGGACGGCGGGGAAGCGCGGATCGGCATCCTCGACCTTGAGGGCGCCACCATGATAAACAAGGGCACCAGTGCTTTGGTGAGGTTGGAAGGTGAATACGAGATTACCGAGGCGGTTGCCTCCGACCTGTCTCATAATACTTTCTCACCGGTCATCAACAGTGCCGCCAAGACGGCCGAACTGCCGCATGATTTCGTCCTGCACCAGAATTACCCCAACCCGTTTAACCCCTCCACTCAGATCAACTTCAGCCTGCCGCAGGCATCAGATGTGAAGCTGGAGGTGTACAACGTGCTGGGTCAGCAAGTAGTAACACTACTGGATGATTTCCGTGAGGCGGGCGCTCATACCGTCTCGTGGAACAGCACTGACAACTCCGGCAAACAAGTGTCGAGCGGAGTCTATTTCTACCGGATTCAGGCTGCTGATTACACCGATACCAGAAAGATGCTATTGCTCAAGTAAACACCTTATTCTCATTACCTGACGATGCGCGAGGCAGGACCTTCGGGTCCTGCCTCGTTGTTTCTGCCACCAAATCATGCAAGCTGATTTTTCACTTGATTGCCGGTAGTATGACTTATACCTTGGAACTTCAAAACATCAGTGTAAGGAGAGTATTTGTGCAGGCTCAGACATTAAGTGTATATCGGACTCTTATCAGGCCGGCTTCGCTCTGGTTGGAAATCCCCATGTTACTGGGTTTCAATCTGGTACTGGTGGCAACTTCGTACCTTGTCATAAATTTGCCCTTCTCCCCCGTACCGATCACGGGGCAGACTTTCGGCGTGCTGCTTATCGCAATGGCTCTGGGGCGCGTTCGAGGGATGGCCGTGGTTCTGGCCTATATCCTTGAAGGTGCTATGGGACTACCGGTCTTTGCCGGAGGTCGCGCCGGTCTGCCGGTTCTACTGGGACCCACCGGCGGTTATCTGATCGGCTTTGCAGCGGCGGCATGGGTTATCGGATCCCTGGCCGACCGTGGCTGGGACCGCAAGTACTTCTCATCGCTGGCGGCGATGCTGATCGGAACCGGTATTATATTTACGTGTGGTCTGGCTCAGCTTAGCCTGTTTGTGCCGATCAATGGTCTGTTGGTGACCGGGCTTTATCCCTTCCTGCCGGGTGCGGCGATCAAGATCGCGCTGGCCTCGGTATTGCTGCCGTCAGTATGGAAGTTCATCGGCCGCAGTAAATAGCCTGGCACGTCCTGTACGTAGTCGAATGATATACTTACCGGCAGCCTGACTAAACGTCAAACAGCACCTGAACGTGGCACGGCGTCTCCCCTTTGCCGTCGACAATCTCCATCATGTGATACGAAACTCCCTTAACGTGCGTGCCGCCACCATGTCTGGTTTCATCGAACTGTTCACCCCAGGCACTTGCCTTCAATCGGTTCTCGCCGACAAAAGTAACCGCGAAGTGGTTCAATACCAGACTCTCCACCTCATGCTTCACGATCAACCCCGATAAGAACGCCACCAGCAGACTTTCCCGATCATCAGATTCGACCTCGAGCTCGATCCGGCGCAACGAGGTGATAGTGGCTTCGTCAGTGATGATGTCAAACATAGCCCCGGCGATACAGGCAAACGCCTCCTCCAGCGTGGCGCCGTAGGCCTTGATGGCGATATCGGCGGTGTGGTCTATCAGTTCGTAGCGTTTCATAACATGTCGTGCAGACAGCAATTTATCTAATTTAATGCCGGCAGACCATCAGTCAAGCCGTAATTCATGGTCGACATCTTCACCACAACCCGTCTTGACAGTTCTTGTAGGTCAAGACCCTTGTGGTCTTGACAATCATTTCTTCTCCTGTGCATTGTCAGAGACAGTAGGTCGGAACCTCTGCCTGTCCTGAGCTTGTCGAAGGGTGGTTCCGACTTTCTTATACTGCCCGGACACTGTTGACATCTATTTCTGACATGTATACCCTGAAAGCAATGCTCAGGAAAATCGACCTGCCATCTATAACCCTGCTGTTTACCCTCGGTCTTTTGGGGTTAGCCTCGTTCTACTCCATCGAAGGAATGTGGGGCGTAAACCATCTGGCTTTCTTACCGGAAGCATTCTCATATCTGTTCTGGGCTGTGGTTGTTGCAATTCTGGTCGTACTGTTTGTTCCCGGCAGGCTCACACCGGGGGAGCAGAGCCTTGATAGTATATCTGATTTCATCTTCAACAGGGGGCCTCTGCCCAGGCTGCTGATTGCGGCTCTTTTCACCGGTGCCTTCATTCTCCTTAGAGTAGAAACCCATTTCCTTGGGGATGGATATGGCTGGCTGAGCATGTTCGGCAGCGGGGAAGGCTACTACCACAAATGGGCCGAACCCGGCTCCATATTTCTGGTAAGACAACTACAACGACTGATGGGCGGGTATACAGAGCACACTGCATTGCTCACATTTCAAATTCTGTCCATATTCTCCGGTGGCGTTGTCGTCTACAACTGTCTCTCAATTCTGCGCCGGTTATGCGGGAATTCTCATGTGCGCATCTTTGGATTGATAACGCTATTGGGTTCAGGTGCCATGTTGCTCTTCTGCGGTTATGTGGAGTTCTATCACGTCCTGTGGGCCACAGCCACGATCTTTATCAACGTATCGCTGAGATATCTTGACAAGGATCGCGGAATTGGCTGGATCGTTCTATCATTTGTCGCAGCCGTACTTATGCACATGCAGGCTCTATACCTGCTGAGTGGCCTGCTTTTTATCGTGTTCTCCAAACAACTTACACGCAGGTCAGTAAACTTTCCACGATGGTCATTATTGGCGGGCTTCTCTATTCTGGCAATCGTGGGTATTATTGCCTTTCGATGGTTTAGCACCTCCAGAATCGATATCGAAACGACGTTTCTTCCTTTACTTTCCGGTAGACACCAATCACCTGATTATACGGTCTTCAGCCTCAAGCATCTCAGCGACATAGCCAATCTGGTTTTTGTGCTGTTCCCCGGCATCCTGGTGCTGATGATCTTGTGGCTACGGCAACGTTCCAGAGTCATCCTAAACCCGACCACTGTTTTTCTGATGCTGCTGTCGGTCGGCTCGGTGGGTTTCCTTCTCACCATTGACCCCTTTTTGGGGATGGCCCGTGACTGGGACTTGATGTCCCTTACCTTGCTGGCGCCTGTGCTGCTGCTGATTTATCAAATTAGCCAAGGAGGCACACAACTCAAGGGGAAAATGATTGTCACCTATGCAATACTGTGTGTAATCATAACCTCACTGTTTATCACGGTTGCCACCCGCGAAGGTCCGGCTGCTGATCGGTATTACTCTCTTTTGCGCTATTACGGTAGTAAGGATCGCAGCGGCTGGGCTATATTCGCAAACTACTACCGGGACAGGGGTGATCAGAAAAGGTCTCAGGAACTTGTAGTCGAAATGGACGGATTATTCCCCCAGTACAGAAAGCTGCGTCAAGCTTATTCCTATCTTGAAAACGGGGATTATGAAGATGCACTCAAACTGGCTCAGGAACTTGTTGATGAAGACCCCTACCAGCCCGATTTCCTTCAGATCCTGGGAAACGTATACGGCAATCTCGGCAAATATGAGTTGGCGGAGCATTTCTATACTCAGGCAATCAGGTTGAAACCACATCACCTGATTATGAATGAACTGGGACAATTGTACCTGAAGCAGCAACAATACCGACTGGCGTTGAGTGTCCTCAAGAAAGCCCATGCCAGGGCTCCGAGAGAATTGCCTGTCACAGAGGGATTGGGGCTGGTCTACTACAGGTTGGGACATCTGGATTCAGCCCTGGCCATCGCAGACACTCTTTTTGCTACCGATAAAAACTCGCCCGGTGGACATTTACTGAAAATGGTCATAGCCATAACGTCTGGAGAGAACAACACCGCAAAATATCATTTTGCGCAATATCTGAAATATGGCTCCCAATGATCGGATTACGACAACATCCGAGAGTACTACGGTTATCTGCTTCAATGACTCTACTCTGATCCCACGCAAGCTGGAGGCCACCCGATGGCAAGCCAAAGTAGGTCGGAACCTCTGCCTGTCCTGAGCTTGTCGAAGGGTGGTTCCGACTTTCTTATACTGCCCGGACACGGTTGACTTCTATTTCTGACGTGTATACCCTGAAAGCGATGTTCAGGAAACTCGACCCACCAACTGTAGCCCTGCTGTTTACCCTCGGTCTTTTGGGATTAACCTCGTTCTACCCCATCGAAGGAATGTGGGGCATAAACCACCTGGCTTTCTTACCCGAAGCATTTAAGTATTTATTTTGGGCTATAGCTGTTGTGATACTGGTCGTTCTGTTTGTTCCCGGCAGACTCACACCGGGGGAGCAGAGCCTTGATAGTATAGCTGATTTCATCTTCAACAGGGGGCCGCTGCCCAGGTTGTTGATTGCTGCCCTTTTCACCGGTGCCTTCATTCTCCTTAGAGCGAAAACTCATTTCCTTGGAGATGGCTACACTTTGCTCTCAGTATTCGGTCAGGGGGAATCGTTTATCCGACGATGGGCTGAGCCCGGCTCGATTTTCATAATCCGAAAACTCCAGTGGTTACTAGGAGGGTATACGCGGCAAACGACGTTGTGGACGTGTCAGATGCTTTCGGTCGTTTCCGGGGCCGTGATAGTGCTCAATTTCATCTCCATTGCGGCCAAAATAGGTAAAGACGCCAGGAGCAGATTGATAGCACTGATTTCGTTACTTTTCTCTGGTGTCATTCTGCTGTTTTTCGGTTATGTGGAGTATTACCCCCTGCTGTGGGCATCGGCTACAACATTTGTCAGGCTCGGACTCGGCTTCCTGGAGCACGGACGGCGGCTTTGGCTGGTCCTCCTCGTGTTTGTTCTCACAATCCTGATACACCTTCAGGCAATATTCCTGCTTGCGGGAGTTACATATCTTGTCGTCATCAAGTTCTCACGACAAACGCCCACATTCTCTCTTGGTTGGCGCAAGTTATTGATGATCGGTGGTGTTACGCTAATTGGCGTTCTGTATATTATCTGGTTACTTAAAGATCAAGTCAACTTAGCGGCGGTATTTCTTCCGATATTTACCGGTCCGCCACAAGCACCGGAGTATGCTCTGGTGAGTACTAAGCATGTAATGGACCTATCCAACCAAGTGCTGGTAATGTTCCCCGGTATACTGGTTATTGTGGCTTCTTTGATCTATCGGAGGAAGAAACACTCAAAAGACATGACTACAGTGTTCCTTGGACTTTTGTCGGTAGGTTCACTTCTTTTTCTGTTGCTCATTGATCCAGCCTTGGGGATGGCCCGTGACTGGGACTTGATGTCCCTTACCTTGCTGGCGCCTGTGTTGCTGCTGTTGTGGTCGTTTGGCGGAAAGCCCGGCAGAATGTCAGCGAAGGTGTTAGTTACTTACTTGATGTTGTGTGCTTTGTGCTCGATCTCTTATGTCGCTGCCAACACGAGGACCGCAGCTTCGGAAGAACGATTTCGTTCGCTGTTACAGTACTATGGCACCAAAGATGACACCGGCTGGGCCATCTACGCCTATTACTATCTCAATGGGGGGGAGTACAGCCGGGCGATGGAACTGGCGCGGTTCATGGAGAAAGCCGGTATTCGGCTTGATAAGACCTATCACATTCTGGCGGTGCTGAACAACAAAGCCGAACGGTTAACGGAGGCCGAGAAGTACTACCATCTGGCCCTCGGACTCACTCCACGCCGCCCGAGACTGAAAAACGAACTCGGCCAGTTGTACATGCAGCAGGGTAGGAACGAACATGCCCTGGCGATACTCAGAGAAGCCCGACGACTTGACCCCTCGCTGACGGCAATAGCGGAAGGTGTAGGACTGGCATATTACCGTTTGGGACATCTGGATTCAGCCCTGGCCATCGCAGACACTCTTTTTGCTGCCGACGAAAACTCGCCCGGTGGACATTTACTGAAAATGGTCATAGCCATAACGTCTGGAGAGAACAACACCGCAAAATATCATTTTGCGCAATATCTGAAATATGGTTCCCAAAGATCGGATTACGACAACATCCGAGAGTACTACGGTTCTCTGCTCCCGTGACTTTGCAGACAAGCGCTGCCCGCTAATGATAAACACCTCTGTAGGGCAGGTCTGTCTTCAAACCTGCCGTTTTCCCCAAAAAGGCGGATTCGAAGACGGATCCGCCCTACGACTACGACTGCTGCGGTGTATTCCGACTTTCTTAAGCTACTCCCCCCCCTTGACAATCAGTTGGCCTTACCGTACTTTCCAGCGAAAATGAGTATTCGGGGTCTCTCAAGAACTGGCCAATGTGCCGATAAGTAAGTAGACAGCAAGAAGTTAAGGAATAGATTTGGCGAAATTCTCCGAACTGAAGAGAACTCACACCTGTGGCCAGTTGCGACAGGCCGATGTCGGCACCAAAGTACGCCTGAACGGCTGGGTAAACAGCTACCGCAACCTGGGTGGGCTGTTCTTCATTGATTTGCGTGACCGCTACGGCCTGACTCAGGTGGTGATCGACCCGCAGTCGTTTGATCCCGATATGCTGGCCGAAGCCAACCGGGCGCGTCATGAATTCGTCGTCGCGGTGCTGGGCGAAGTTTCTGCCCGTCCGGAAGGGACTGTCAACCCCGGGATGGAGACAGGCGAAATCGAGGTACGGGCGGAGCAATTCCATATTCTGGCCGAATCATTGACCCCACCGTTTGAAATTACCGACGAGACCACCGCCCAGGATAAGTTGCGATTGGAATTCCGGTATCTCGATCTGCGGCGCAAGCCGTTGCAGGAGCGGCTGCGCTTCCGGCATGAAGCCACCCTGGCAGTGCGCAATTATCTCAGTGGTCAGGGCTTTTATGAGATCGAAACACCCCTGTTGATTCGTTCGACTCCCGAAGGCGCCCGTGATTACGTGGTACCCAGCCGGGTATCACGGGGCAGGTTCTATGCTCTGCCGCAGTCACCACAACTTTTCAAGCAGATACTGATGGTGGCCGGTTTCGACAAGTATTTCCAGATTGCGCGCTGTCTGCGCGATGAAGACCTGCGCTCCGACCGCCAACCCGAATTCACTCAGATCGACCTGGAGATGTCCTTTGCTACTCCCGATGACGTTCTTACCCTGATGGAAGGACTGCTGAGAAATCTGTTTCAGACAATGCTTGCGGTGGAACTGGAAACTCCTTTCCCCCGCTTAACGTACGAGGAAGTGATGACCCGGTGGGGAATCGATAAGCCTGACCTGCGCTTTGACATGGAACTGATGGATTTCACGGAAGAAGTAAAGGGCTGCGGTTTTAAGCTGTTTGCCGAAAACGTTGCCGCCGGAGGTGTGGTCAAGGGAATTGTTCTTAAAGGAGGCGGGACATACTCCCGCAAGCAGATTGATGATCTTACGGCAGTTGCCAGGGAACACGGCGCCGGAGGGTTGGTCTATATACTTCGCGCTGAAGCCGGGGACAAATCGCCGATTCTGAAATTCATCGGCGATGATCTCAAGGATAAACTCTGCCATAAGGCCAATGCGACCACCGGTGATGCCATCTTCTTAGTTTCCGATAAGAAATTGAAAACCGAGGAGATATTAGGGCAGCTACGTCTGCATCTTGGCAGAAAGCACGATCTCATCCGGAATAATGAATGGAAACCCCTGTGGGTAACCGATTTTCCTCTGTTTGAATATAACGAGGAGATCAACCGTTTCCAGGCTATGCACAATATCGTCTCGCACCCGATGGAGGAAGACCTGGGTCTTCTCGATGAAGGGTTCACCAGCAGCCTGCCGGGATCGAGTTTGGACCATCCCTGGAGGAAAGCCAGGGCTATGCAATATGACCTGGTTCTTAACGGGATGGAAATCGCCGGGGGCAGTCAGCGGGCCAATCGCCGGGAACTCCAGGAAAAGATATTCAGGATTCTGGATATCGACCACGAGCGGGCGGAGCGGATGTTCGGTTTTCTCCTGCGTGCGCTTCAGTATGGTGCTCCACCTCACGCCGGCATTGCCGCCGGCCTGGACCGCATAGTGTGGATTATGACCGGCGCCGATTCCATTCGTGATGTTATTCCTTTTCCTAAAACAACCGCCGCCCTTTCCCTCATGGATGGTTCACCCTCGGAGATCGACCCCGAACAACTTGAGGAACTCGGTCTGATGCTCAGGGAGGATAAGGCTTAGCGCCGGCTGGTATGTACTCCGATCAGGAAGACAAAGCGGTGCGCACGTTTATGGTTGAGGGGATTGACCAGAGGTTGCTCTTTGGCCAAAACGACGTTTTCCTGCGAATGATCGAATCCCATTTCGGCAGTCGGATTGTCGCTCGCGGCGAGAGGATTGTCGTCGAGGGTCCTGAGGAGGACGTGGAACGGGTCTTTCGACTGCTGGGAGACCTGGTTACCAGGATCAAGCAGGATAACTACATAACGGAACAGTACCTGAACTACGCCATCGCGATGGTTAAAGAAAGCGGTTCCGGACCGGCAGAGGATATTTCCACCGAGGCCCTGCTGACCAGTTCTCTGAAGAAAATCATCAAGCCCATGACGATTGGTCAGACCCGCTATGTGGATGCAATAGACAATAACGACATCGTTTTCTCCATTGGTCCGGCCGGTACCGGCAAAACCTATCTGGCCGTAGCCATGGCGGTGGCGGAACTGAAAGCCAACCGTGTCACGCGGCTGGTGTTCACACGGCCGGCGGTAGAAGCGGGAGAATCTCTGGGCTTTCTCCCCGGCGACGTGCGCGCCAAGGTCGATCCCTACCTGCGTCCGGTGTATGACGCACTGTATGACATGCTTCAGCCTGATAAGATTCGGAAACTGCTGGAGGTCGGCGTTATTGAAATTGCACCTCTGGCCTTCATGCGGGGGCGCACACTAAATGACGCCTTTATTGTTTTAGATGAAGCTCAGAATACGACCAGTGCCCAGATGAAGATGCTGCTGACACGGATCGGTGAAGGATCAAGGGCGGTTATCACCGGCGACATTACTCAGATTGACCTGGACGATCGCCGTGCTTCCGGGCTGGTGAAGGTACAGAGCGTTCTGAAGGGTATCTCCGGTATTGAATTCGTGTACCTGGATGAGAGGGATGTGGTGCGCCACAAACTGGTCCAGAGTATTATCAAGGCGTACGAGAGATATGAAAAACCGGTACCCCGAAAGAAGAAGTCTTAGCTGAGAGAACCTGTCCATGTTTTCATTACTGACCAGGCTGAAGCGCAAGATACTTCGACTCTTCAAGGTACAGAGCGAGAGTCGCCAGGTCCGGCAGTCGACGGTACGATCGCGGACGATAAAGTTCTTTCTGTTGGCGCTGATCTCGGTGATGGTAGCCATCTTCTATCCCGGAGAGCAGTTGTACGATCCTCTGGATATGCCGCGGCGTGGCGAAGTTTGCCGGGAAGACATTACCGCCGCCTCTCAGATTGTGGTCTACAAAACCGAGCAGGAGCTGGCGGAAGAACGGGAGGTGGTGCGACTGTCGGTCCCGTATGTGGTCGATCACGACGCCGGCGTCAAGCGAACCGTCTTTGGGGAACTCCGCTTGTTCTTTGAGGTCATTGACTCTTTGCGAGAAAACACCGACTCGGCAACTGTCAGCCGCCCGGTATCATGGCCGGATGTGGCGGCTCGATTCCCATCGTTGGATCAGCACGCGATCAGTCAGTCCATCTGGAGAACAGACCTGATGGATGTATATACGCGGCTGCAACACATCCTGCGGGATGAAATATATCGTGTGGGTGTCCTGGCCGACCGCAGCATGTTGCCCGCTGAGGCAGGCAAAAATGTCCTTGTCCGCACCGGTGAAAGAGAGAACATCTATCCCCGGAACCGGGTGCTTGATCTGGCCCAGGCCAATGCGCACCTGCTTACGGCAATCAACCGGCTCTCGGCCGGCGGTTCGGTTGATGCGGATTATTATTACCTGGTGGGGCGGGCCTTCATCCGACCCAGCCTGCAACCCAATCCCGAAGCCTACCGCCAACGGCTTGATGAAGAACTGGCTACCATCTCCAACGTCAAGGAAGTAGTCTATTCCGATGAGGTAATAGTCCGCTCCGGAACCAGGGTTACCGAACGCCAGCAGCGAATCCTCCAGGAACTGGCGGTGCTGCAACGGGCCGAGGCAGAGAAAGAAAGCTGGCTTTTAGTCAGTGCTCCGGTTGTGGCTCGCCTGCTGATGGTGACCGTTTCGTTTATCGGTCTGTATCTATTGCTGTACTATTTCCGTCGCGATGTATTCAACTCCAATGCCCGGTTGCTGGCCCTGCTGCTGGTGTTCGCCTTGCAGTTGACACTGGTTTACATGGCTGATCGCTGGGATTTGTCGGTCTATCTGTTTCCGGTGGCGATTCTGCCCATGATGGTGACTATCCTTTACGACGCCGAGGTGGGGATATTTTCGACTTTGGTGCTGGCCCTGCTGCTGGGGATGATGCATCGCTTTAATTTCTCGCTGTGCCTGATGACGGTGGCGGTAGGTATCGTAGCCTGCTTCACCTCGCAGCGAGTCCGTCGGCGTTCCCATTTCGTCAAGATCATGATTTCGGTGTCCCTGGCATATGCTGTCTTTGTACTGCTGGTGGAAAGCATGATGATGGCGCCGGGTACGGAGTTTGTCACCAATATCGGCTTCGGACTTATCAATGGCATGATCTCTGTCTTCCTGACGATCGGTCTTCTGCCGTTGTTTGAGTCGCTTTTTGGTATTACGACCGATATCACCTTATTGGAACTGTCCGATTTGAACCACCCTCTCCTGAAACGGCTGGCTCTGGAGGCTCCGGGAACATTCCAGCACTCGCTGAACACCGGCAACCTGTGTGAAGCCGGGGCCAAGGCGATTGGCGGCAATTCGCTGCTGGCCAGAGTCGGGGCTTACTATCACGACATCGGCAAGATGGAGATTCCTGAGTATTATGTCGAAAACCAGTTAAGCCTCAAATCCAAACACGAGTCACTGACACCATCGATGTCGGCTATCGTGCTGGCGACACACTTAAAGAAGGGGCGTGCCCTGGGTGAGGAAGCCGGTTTGCCGGACGATGTGCTCAACTTCATCGAGGAACACCACGGCACGATGGTGATGACCTACTTCTACGACAAAGCCATCAAGCAGGGAGCGGACCCTTCCACGCGCGATAAGTATCGCTACCCGGGACCGAAACCACAGATACGAGAGACCGGTATTGCGATGCTGGCCGACGCTGCTGAAGCAGCCAGCCGAACACTGGACAAACCCACACCGGCCCGGATTAACGGTCTTATTCAAAGGATTATCAACGATCGCTTCGAATCTGGTGAACTAAGCGAGTGCCCCTTAACGTTGCGGGATCTGGCTGGAATCAAGAACTCTTTCGCCCAGATACTGATAGCGGCTTTTCACCAGAGAGTAGTCTACCCCACCCGGGAGAAAGCAGAGGAAGTAAACTGATGCGACTACGCATCTTCAAACGCGTACGATTACGAGCTCCTCGTCAGAGGCTGACTCTGCTGGCCATATCCATAACCACCGCCGAAGACCGACGGTGTGGACATAAGCAGATTAATCTCATATTCACCTCCGATCAGCACATACGTTCTCTCAACTCCCGTTTCCGAAACCGCAACCGAGTCACCGATGTTCTGTCGTTCGATCTGGGCGGTGATGTGGACAGCGATGAAGTGTTCGGTGAGATATACATCTCGGTACCGACTGCGAGACGTCAGGCAAGGCAACTGGGGGCAACGATTACCAGCGAAATACTGCGCCTGACCTGTCACGGCCTGCTGCATTTGTTTGGCTATGATCACCGGCGACCAACCGAAGCTGCGACCATGAAAAACCGCGAAGATTATTATCTGTCCCGTCTTCAAGGCAAATGACCATGCTCCTCCTGCAAACACTGTATTTGATTCTTATTGTCGTCGGGTATGTCACGGCCTACCTGGTGTCGCTGTATTCTCTGGCGGTTTACATTGATCCCGACGAGGTGGAATCGCTGTTCCCCAATATCTCAACCCGCCGCCGTCGCTTCCTGGTGAAGGTTGCCCGGGACCCGCGCGCTTTCGTACAGATAGCGGTTTTATACAAATCGCTCATGCTGGTGGTTACGACTGTCATTACCCTGCAACTGCTGTGGTCAACGACGAACAACAGTTGGGCGCCGGTAATATTGGCTGTCTTGGTCCAGTGGCTGCTGTACATTATGATCGTTGAATTTCTGCCGCGGCGCTCGTCCCGCAAAGCGATCGATCATCGCATGGTCGGACATCTGGGGCTTATTGCATTCATTTGGGTATTGTTGTTTCCGGTGGTCCGTGTCTATCACCGGGCACTTAAGCGGCGCAGTGAAGACAACAAGGTTTCAGAAGCTGAGAAAGATGAAATCGTGGAACGCGCCATCGAAACCCTGGCTGATCAGGCCGGTATCGGCGAAGCGATCGTTGAGGAAGACGAGAAGGAGATGATCGGCCAGATATTCCAGTTGGACCAGACGGTGGTGCAGGAAATCATGGTACCGCGCATAGATATCGTCGGTATAGAAAAATCGATGAGCTTCATCCGCATCCGTCAACTGGTATATAATGACGGTCATTCCCGTTACCCCGTGTATGATGGCAGTATCGACAAAGTGATCGGGATAATATACGTCAAGGACCTCTTCAGCCGTATGCCGGAGCCGGGAGAAAAGTTTGTCATCACTCGCTACCTGCGCCAGCCCTACCTGGTTCCGGCCACTAAAGTTATCGGGGAACTACTGACCGAGTTCAAGGCGCGTCGTTTGCATATTGCCATAGTGGTCGATGAATACGGCGGGATCGCCGGACTGGTGACTCTGGAGGATATCATCGAGGAAATCTTCGGAGAAATCCAGGACGAACACGACTGGGAAGAATCCGACTTCACCAGGCTGTCGGACCGTTACTACCGCGTCAGCGCCGGCCTGCTGGTGGAAAAGCTCCAGGATTACCTGGACACCGAGTACGAACAAGGGGACTACGATACGGTCGGCGGGCTGATCTATGACCTGGTCGGCTCCGTTCCCAGTCAGGGGCAGATCATCCGCTGGCACGATCTGGAATTCGAGATCGAACGAGTCGAGGGGCAGCGCATACTTTACGTTAAGGTCCGTTACTAAAGCTGTCCGGGCGGAATTTGTCGTCTTAAACGAAATCGACCGGCCGCAGAGAACACCCGTTTCAGGAAGACAATTTGCGCGGTTCACTACCGACCGCGTGGCCGACAAGTTTTGAGAAGTCGGGAAGCTGCTTGAAGTTTGCCTTCGAATCCTCGTACAGATCGGACATCTGATATTCCATCGTCCCGCAATTCACCATCATGTACGGTACTCCTGCCTTCCGGCAAGATTCGACCATCCTGAGCAACTCCACCTTACCTGAGAACCTGGCATCACACACAACCAGGTCGACCATGCGATCGAAGTCCTCGGGCAGTTTGGTAATATCATCCACCGTGATGATCCGGGCATCGATTTCACAGGCCGCCTGGAAGTATTGACTTACGATCGACTTGTCCAGAGTAAATATGAGCACGTTCCTGACTCGACCGTCCATCTTGATCGTTTGACCGCCATCTCCTGACTCGTCCGATGGGAGCGTCAACTGAAAGGTAGTCCCGATACCCTCAATGGACTCGACGGTGAGATCGCCGCCATGTTCGCGAGCTATATTGCGGCAAATCGCCAGTCCCATACCGGTCCCGACCAGTTCGTCCTTACCCCAGACGCCCTTGGTGGAAAAGAACGGATCGAATATCTTGCCGAGAATCCCGGTCGGAATCCCTGAACCGGTGTCGGCAACCTTGATCGCCAGGTGATCCCCGGCATTAATCACCGCGATGCTGATGACACCATCGGACTTGATGGCGTGTCGGGCGTTTATCAGAAGGTTCAACAACAGTTGTTGGATTTTGCTGGCCGACACTTCGACTTCAGGGACATCTTCGAAGTACGTCACTACCTCGATGGAGAGGTTTTTCAATTCCTTGTCCACAAAATTGACTGATTTTTGAATGATCTTGCGCACATCTTCCCTGTTGAAATCATCCACCCTGGCCTTGGAGTAACTCAAAAGAGACATGGCCACCTCATTGGCTCTCTCCCCCAATTCGACTACTTTTTCCAGTGTTTCGCCGGCCAGTTCCAGACCGCCTTCCTCCTGCAACTCACCCAGTGCAAACGAAGCGTTACCGATTATACCGGCCAGGTAATTCTTGAACTCATGAGAAATACCGGCTGCCAGCATACCGATAGCCGACATCTTGTCGGCATCGACCAGTTTCTGCTGAGTGATAACTTCAGTAGTGATGTCCTCACCCACGGCAAGATAGTTGACTATCTCGTGGTTGTAGCCCTGGACGGGTGTGATAGTCTTGCGCTCCCAGTAGATGCTGCCGTCTTTACGTTGATTCTGCAGATTGCCGATCCAGGTTTTCCCGGTAGTAATAGTCTCCCAGAGAGACTTGTAATACTCATTATCCTGTTTTCCTGATTTCAGGATACTGGCCGGTTGGCCCACGGCTTCGATAATGCTATATCCCGTTGTCCGACTGAACTGCGGATTGACATATTCGATGATACCGATGGGATCGGTTATAACTATCATATTGGCCGACTGGGTGACGGCCGCCGAGAGCTTGTGCAATTCCTCCTCGGCCTGCTTGCGCTCGGTGACATCCTGAATCAGCGATGCGGCTCCAATTACACGATTCTGGTCATCGACCAGAGGGGTGTTGTACCACTCACAAAGGATAGTCTTCCCACTCCTGGTGTTGTTTTCATTAGTGCTCCGGGTACCACCTTTTTGGCTGAGCAGGTCCTGCCACACCTTGTCGACATGTTCTCTGGCACTTTCGGGAACGATCAGACCTGCCGCGTGCCGGCCCAGAGCTTCTTCACAAGTGTAACCGAATATCCTTTCAGCCGCAGGATTCCACTGGGTGACCTCAAAGTCGGTGTTCCATTCGATAACACCGAGGGGTACCTGTTGCATATGTAGTGACAGTCTCTTTTGCGAGTCCCGTAGCGCCTCTTCGACCTTCTTGCGGTTGGTGATGTCCCTTACAATTGCCTGGAGAAATGGCTTTCCTGACAATTCGATCTTATTTAAGCTCACTTCGGCATGAAACGGCGTGCCGTCATAGCGGCAGTGCAGCCACTCAAAGCTATGAGGACCCTCTTTGAGCGCGAGGTTGATTTTCTCAATAGCTTTATCCCGCGAATCTTCCCCGTCAGGTTGCTGCGCGGGGGAAAATTGATAGGGTGGAGTGCCGATGATCTGATCTCGGGTACAGCCAAACATTTCCAGTGTCTTCGCATTACAATCAACAAACCGCTCTCCATCCATCGCAAAGATGGCGTCGCCGGCTGATTCGAAGAGTATACGATAGCGTTCTTCGTTCTCTTTTAATTTCTCTTCGACCCGCTTGTGCTCGGTGATGTCCAGAGCGAATGCGAACAAAACCTTCTGTCCCTGGCGCATACCGCTACTCAGGCGCACAATCTTGGGGAAAACCTCACCATTTTTGCGTTTGCCCCAGAACTCGAACTGTTGTGGCTTCCCCTCAAGTGCTTTCTGGATACGCCGTTCAATCTCGGCCATATCATTTCGCCCGGGTGCCGCAAGCATCTCGGGAGTGTGTCCCAGAAACTCTTCTCGTGTGTACCCATACATGAGTTCGGCGCCTCGATTCACATCCAGGAAGCGTCCTTGTTCGTCATGGATGTAGATAGCGTCAATGGCTGAGTTAAACAGGTTTCTGAAGCCCTCTTCACTCTGATGAACGATCTCCTCCGCCTGCTTCCGCTCAGTGATATCTTCCGTGACCCCGACAATGCGAGAGATTTCGCCGGATTCGATCTTAACGGGATACACGCGGTCACGTACCCAACGGATTGACCCATCTGGCCGCAGAATGCGGTACTCCTGGCTGAATGCAATCTTCCCCCTGCCGTGCTTTTCAATGTATGCGTTGACGCGCTCGCGATCCTCCGGATGGACCATCTCCATCCAGGATTGAGCACTGGCGTATGCGAACTCGACTGGTCGGCCCCATATCTGTTCGTACGCGGGGCTGACGTAGATCGCGCTGTCGTCAGAGGTATCACTGAGAAAGAAACCTACGCTGACATTATCGGTGATCTGACGCAGCTGCTCCTCACTCACCTGCAACTTCTCCTCCACCCGCTTGCGCTCGGTGATGTCCCTGACGATTACTTGTACTGCGGTTGTACCACTGTATGTGATTGGAACGGCCACAACTTCGGCATCAAACGGCTCCCCGTCCAGCCGGACCATTTTCTCCTGCACCAGTTCCTGGTGTTTCCCGTCCTGCGCCATCATCTCCATTCGACGCCTGACAACCGTCTGGCTGTCCGGGTGCACAAAACCAAGTATTGGTTTGCCGACAATGTCCTCCAGCGAGCCGGCGCCAAAGAGTATCAATCCCGCTCTATTGACGTAGACCAGCTTACCTTCGCTGTGCACGGCTATAGCATCGGGTGAGAGGTCCACCAGGCTGCGGTAACGTTCTTCACTTTGCCGCAGCGATTCTTCGGCACGTGCCCGGTCGAGTATTTCGGCCTGCATCAGCTCATTGGTCACATAGATGTTATCCAGATAGGCTTTCCGGCGCCGCTCCCACATCCAGAAGCTGCGCAGAACCAACACCAGGAGAAACAGACCGACCACTGCCATTACAAGTTGAGCGTACAGGAAGTTGCGACCGTCCCTGGCAGCCGCCCGACTGACCGACTCTTCAAAGGCATGTACTCTCTGATGGAACTGTTCAAAGACTGAGTCGCAGTCCCCGTCCACATTGATTCCGTAACCAGAGCTGCCACCTTTCTTCAGGCGGGAGTGCAACGTGCCTGCGAACTGTGCCAGAGACTGCCGTACTTCACCGATAGCCTGACGCATTTGCTCATCCTCAGTGCCCCTGAGATTGAACCGGTCGTCCTGCCCTCCGTCGAGCATTGCCTGACTGAGCCAATCAATTCTATCCAGATGTTGCGATACAATTTCCACTGACACTGAAGTATTACCGGCAAGAATTTCCATAGCCCATAGATGCGCCAGGGTCGTCTGCTTTTCTAGTTCGTGGGCTGCCTCATTCAAAGGTCCGTAGACAACATTCATCCTCCAGCCAATGTACCAGGTATACACCAGCACAACCATGAGCGTCAGGGCGAGACCTGCAATCAGTACCGGCAAACGCCGGGGCATCGTCACCTTAGGATGTTGCTTTTCCATCGGCTGGTTCACTATTTCGTCTCTATTGCGGATTCTTGTTTGTTCGCGATCTGGTTCAATTCAAAACCTTGTTTCAAAATGCCGCCGGGGTCAAACAAGAGTCGTGGTTGCTATGTAATTACAGTATCGGCCGAATGGCAGGGATGCTTAATATTAAACCTGCTGTCAGACAGACAGATAGGATAGTTTTCATGGAGCCGGAAAACCGCTTCCCCAAAAAACTTTCAGTGGAGTTGTTTGAGCTTCCGGCGTCTGAGGTGGCGTTTGAGGAAGATACTTCGCAGGGTGTGGGCAATTTCTACATTCTTGAACGGCTTGGTGATGAAATTGTCAGCTCCGGCCACCAGGATATCCTCTGAGTTGTGTTCACCACCGTAGCCGGTTATCAGAAGCACGGAGGTCTGAGGATACCGCGTTTTGATCTCATCGAGTAATCCCATGCCGTCCAGTCAGTGCATCTTGATGTCACTGATAACTATGTCAAAACTGGTGCTTTTCAGTTTCTCAAGGGCATCCAATCCATTGACCGCCTCGGTGATGGACCATCCCTCCCGAGTCACTGTCTGTGCCAGGATCGCTCTTATCACCGGTTCGTCATCTACAATAAGAACTGAGCCTTTATTGGTAATCTTATCATGGAGGGAAGATTTCGACATTAGGTTTGTTTACCTTTGAATCTGGCATGGTCACTGCATTCTTCATGATTATCGGCATGCGAGTATCAAATGTCAGGACGATTGAAGTCAATCGGATTCATGATCGGACAGGTAGTCCGATGAATTCGGCGGCATTTTCAAAGAGATGATTCAGGAACGGTGTGGTTCAGTTGCCCCCGCTGCAGTGCATGTACGTCAGGATCACCAACACCAGGGTAAATAGAACTCCGCATAAGAAACCGGTGCGGAAATTGTTGATACCGGCGAACCATGATTTCCTGCCGGATGAGAGGTCGGAGAGATCAGAGTGGCAATGCTTGCATTTGGTGGCCCCGGCCACGATGGGCTCTTTGCAGAGGGGGCATTTGACTATTTGTTTGGGAACAACCATGACAAGGCGGCCCTCCTGCCCCGAGCGTTTGGCCATCCGTTTGCTTTACATCCGATCTCCCGGATGCAGTTTAGAATTACCGATCGTCGTCACTGCGACCACCACGCGGCGGACGGGCTTCATCAATTCTCAGAACGCGACCTTCAAAGTCGGTACCATTCAAGGCCTCTTTGGCTTTCTGAGCTTCCTCGACGGAACTCATCTCGACAAAACCGAAACCCCGGCCTTCAATTACGTTCACGTTCTTGACCATGCCGTAACCGGAGAAGATTTCCTGGAGCTGTTCGTTTGTTACCGAGTACTTGAGGTTACCGACATAGACTTTACTATTTTCCATTATGATCTCCACAACCGGATTATCATGTGTTCAATAACGTTTAGTACGGGGGGAGAAAGAAGGTCTCGATTCCTACTCCTCCAACACGATATCATTAAACCGGGCATGTACATTCAGTTGTTATTTTCCAGTAGCTCCGGCAATGAGCAATAGCGAAAAGTGCCCGCCCATCAACACTAATCTTTCATTGAAGCCAGGAATTTCTCATTGTTCTTGCTTTTCTTGAGTCGATCCACAAGGAACTCCATAGCTTCAGTTGGGTTCATTTCCGCCAGGAACTTGCGCAGAATCCAGATCTTGTTCAGCGTCTCGGAATCCTGCAACAGTTCTTCTTTTCTTGTCGAGGAACGATTGATATCCATGGCCGGGAATATCCGGCGATCGGAGAGGCGCCGATCCAGCACCATTTCCATATTGCCGGTTCCCTTAAACTCCTCGAAAATCACTTCGTCCATGCGCGATCCGGTCTCTATCAGAGCGGTGGCAATAATGCTGAGTGATCCGCCTTCTTCGATATTGCGGGCAGCACCAAAGAATCTTTTGGGTTTGTGCAGGGCGTTGGAGTCAACCCCACCGGAAAGAATCTTTCCCGAGTGCGGTACCACGGCGTTATGCGCCCGCGCCAGTCTCGTGACTGAATCCAGGAGAATGACAACGTCATGACCTCGTTCGGTCAGCCGCTTGGCCTTTTCCAGGACCATGTGGGACACCTGGACGTGCCGCTCGGCCGGCTCATCAAAAGTGGAGGAAACCACTTCCCCATTGACCGAGCGTTTCATGTCAGTCACTTCTTCGGGACGCTCATCGATCAGCAGGACTATCAGTTTCACTTCAGGGTGATTGGTTGTAATGGATTGAGCAATTTTTTGCAGGATCATAGTCTTGCCGGCCTTTGGCGGCGAAGTTATCAGGCCGCGTTGGCCTTTCCCGATAGGACACATCAGGTCGATAATGCGCGTTGTCAGTTCTTCGCTTTCCAGTTCCAGATGAAACGGTTCTTCCGGATACAGTGGCGTCAGATTGTCGAACAGGCTGACATGTTTGGCCAACTCCGGATCCTCGTAGTTGACCGACTCGATTTTCAGCAGCGCGAAATAACGCTCATTGTCTTTCGGTGAACGCACCTGCCCGGAGATAATGTCACCCGTGCGCAGGTCGAATCGTTTTATCTGAGATGGCGAGACATAGATGTCATCCTGACCCGGCAGATAATTGTAGTCGGGAGAACGCAAAAAGCCATAGCCCTCATCGAGAGTCTCCAGAACGCCCTCGGCCAGAATGATACCATTCGCCGAAGATTTTGATTCCATGATTTTGTAAATGAGTTCCGATTTGCGCAGTCCCGAGACTCCGGGGATATCGATATCCTCAGCGATTTTCAGAAGTTCGGCTATTGTTTTGGACTTGAGTTCGCCTGTTTCCGTCTCCATAATTTATCCTGCAGTTTGAAGGTGGTTGTTTGCACCATACTGTATTTTAAGATGATCAACCATCGGTAAGTTCCTCGATAGGAGCGTCTCCCCATAGTTTCTCAAGAGCGTAATAACGACGGGTTGGTTCCTGAAAGATATGAACCACAATATCGATATAATCCAGGAGAATCCAGTTTCCCTCACGCGTTCCTTCACGATGACCGGCACGGTAGCCGACTTCCAGAAGACCCTCATCAATTGTCTGGGCAATCGCCTTGACGTGGACATCGGCCCCACCGGAAACAATGACAAAAAAATCGCAAACAGACGACAACCCCTTGACCTTCATGATCCTGACATCAAAACCTTTTTTGGATAAGGCCAAGCGTCCGGCCCTTCTGGCCAGAGCAAGAGCTGACAGTTTCTTCAACTTTGGCAGCCGCTTCTCCTCTCACCGGGATTCGGGCAACGACATGACCTGATAATCCTCACCCAATATCAGGGTCGTCGAAACCTGTTTACTGTTATTTTCCAGGGCACGAAACTCCACCAGCGAAGAGTCAAGTCCCAGTTTTTTCGCCAGCAGTACAGCCGCTGTCTTGTCCTCCTGCCGAGCTACAATCAGTGTGTGTGCAACCGGTCTCCGATCAAACCTGGATTTTGCTACCACTCGAATTTCCAGGTTAGCGTCCTGATATCCCTCAAGACGCCTGGCCAACCGATGTTCCAATCCGTCAACTCCAGTGCCATTGACGATCTGAAGCATGATCAGATGGACCGGTCGCTCGACCACGCGGGATATCCCACCCGCTGCTGTCAGGGTCGTAATTACCATATACAGCAACAACATCATGGTCACTGCGGCCATGACTATCCCCAGGTATTGGACCGTCCTTCTGACTCTCATTGATAAACTGCCAATCGGTTAATACTCACTTGATTTGAAGTTCCCCGAAGAACCGTATTGGGGTGCGAAGGCTGGGGGCGGAAAACGAATTACACCAGGCTACAGAAAGTCTCCTTATCTAAAATGGGCAGAGCGGTCGCATGTAACCACTGTTCCACAACTGATTCACTGAGCCCGGATATCTCTGAACACCCACACTCATGTGAACTTTGTCGGACGGATGGTAATCGAGCCAGACTCCCGGAAAAACCGATATGTCGCTATTGGAGTCACGCCACGCGCCACTTATTCCGTGAGCGACATTCAGATTAACCCCCAGCGTGAAGCTGGAAGATAACTCGTATAACATCATGCTGTTGAGCATACCCAGCGACCCCGAACCGTAACCTCCGGAAAAGTATGAAACAGAGTAACGGTGAGACCATTGCATACGAGAAAAGTCCAGCAGTGAAAACGGACTCGCCACCGGCTTTACTCCCAGACTGTTGGCCCTGGTCAACGTTTCCAGTTGGGCTCGTTCAGAAGACTGAGCCAGCACTGTGGCGCCCAGACCCAGAATTGCCAGGATGATAAGAATCTTTTTCATTTCGATTATCCGTAAACTCTCAAACTTATTACCTAATTTAGGCTCCGATTCTCTGCCGGTCAACATAAAAAAGTACCGTACTGTCAGTGTTTTCGGCAGTTTCGGGGCTTCGTTCTATGCTTTTTTACACTCGAACCGTCAATGAAGATGATTAAAAACAGCTACCTGTTTCCGGACAGACGGTCGAATTTGCGCGCCAGCAGTTGCAACTGCTCCTCAGAGTTGACCCCCAGTGCTTCATCCGGATTCTCCACCGTTACCACCGAGACTACTAAGTTCTTGCGGTGTAGAATCTTAACTGTGTCCGTCAGGTAGTATTCGCCCTGCTCGTTGTCATTATTCACCTGGGCCAGAACCTCAAAGAGAAGCTTGTTGTCAAAACAGAACAGCCCGGTATTAATCTCACGAATTTTTCGCTCCCGGATCGAGGTATCTCTGTCCTCGATGATATCTCTGAGACGGTTGCTTTGCCCGTCACGTACGATGCGACCATAACCCGTCGGATCCTCAAGAACCGCCGAAAGACAGGTAGCGGCGGCACCGGTATCCTCGTGAACGGTGTACAGCTGTCTGATGGTTGCCTCCGTCAGAAACGGGACATCCCCCAGCGCCACCAGGGTCGTTCCCTGGAAGCCACCAAGTACCTCCCGAGCCATTTGTACGGCGTGGGCGGTGCCGAGCTGTTGTCGCTGCCATACAAACGTAACCGGGTAGTCAGTCAGCTCCTTTTGCACCGCTTCCCCCATGTAACCTATCACGACGACCACCTGCGACAACTGCAACTGAAGCAATGAGTCCAGCAAAATGGCGATAATAGGGCGACCATTGATAGGATGAAGAACCTTGGGCAGGTCCGACTTCATTCGCTTACCCTTGCCTGCGGCCAGGACTATGGCTGCTCTACTGCGGGACATGGCTTTGTTCGGGGTGAGGTTCTCGGGATATTGCCGACACCGTGCGGAGTCACAGTTTTATCGGTTTGTTAGTCTTATCGACATGGACAACGGCCGGCTTGAAACGGGCAACATCAGCCTTGTCTACGTGGCCGAAGGCGAGAATGATAACGATGTCTCCGATCGAACCTTTACGTGCTGCCGCACCGTTGAGGGCAATGACACCACTGCCGGCCTCGCCTTCGATTACATACGATTCGAAACGTTCTCCGTTACTGCAATTCGCTATCAGGACTTTTTCATACGGAGCCAGGTCGGCCTGTGCCATCAAATCGGCATCAATGCTTATGGAACCGACATAGCTGAGATTGGCGTCAGTAATGGTGGCCCGATGGATTTTTGATTTCAGGACTGTGATCAGCATTGCTTTCTCTTGTTCCGCTCGTTGTTCGCAGGCCAATATACATAAAACATCCCGGCACGCAAGGTAGTTCCATCGGTGGAACCGGAATTGCATTGACCGGTATTCCGACCAAACCACGATTCCGGGATTACCGCACAAGCTATGTATTCACAGGGACTTGAAGTAGCAGTGCTCGTCGACAGGAAAGGTCCAGACTGCTGATCCTCTTCTTCCATTTTCATAATATCGATACTATATTAAACTGACGGTTGCTGATCGGATCACCGGTTGACTGGTTGGAGTACGATGTCTATCAGAAAGCACAGCGGAACGACGGACGACGCATACCGCTCACAGCGTCTGCGAATGGTTGATGAACAGTTGACGGCGCGTGGCATTCGTGACAGTGTCGTGCTGGCTGCTATGCGCACCGTACCGCGACATTTGTTCGTGCCCCGGAAATCGCGCTCCCAGGCTTACCATGACGGCCCGTTGACGATCGGCTACGGGCAAACGATCTCACAGCCGTACGTGGTAGCCTCGATGACAGAACATCTGGAGTTGCAAGCGAACAGCAAAGTGCTTGAAATCGGCACCGGCTGTGGTTATCAGGCGGCGGTGCTGGCCGAGATAACCCACCGCGTCTTCACTATCGAAATGATTCCGGAATTACTGCAACGCACAGACAAGCGCTTGCACCAACTGGGCTACGGTCATATCCGAACCATGCTCAATGACGGTTCACTCGGCTGGGCCGGGGAAGCGCCGTTTGACGCCATCATTGTGACCGCCGCCGCGCCCAGGATACCTGAGGAACTGATCGAACAGTTGGCCGAAGGTGGCCGGATGGTGCTGCCGCTGTCTGTAAATGAGTATGGACGGCAGGACCTGGTTAAGTTACGCCGGATGGCCGAAGGTGTTGTGAAACAGGTGTTGTACGAAGTCCGTTTTGTCCCCATGCGAGGTGAGGTAGAACAGTAGTCTGCCTGCCGTCGATCAGTCTTTGGTGTTTTCGATAGTCAGGTTATATCGTCCAGGGTATTGTCCCGGCACTTGCAACATCGGTATTAATTGCGTATCCTGGATCAGAAACAACTCACTTAACGGGAGGAATTATGAATAATATATTCAAAGTCAGTCTGACTGTCCTGGTAACAGCGGTTCCGGTTTTGAGCCTTGCTCAGGATTCCGCGACAATTGACGAACCTTCGGTGACAGCCGAAGCACAAATCTGCACTGCTGTCGAGGAGCGGATACCCGTCGGCACGGCTGCGACTTATACTGCCGATGTTGAACGTCTATATCTGTGGTGTCGGGTGACCGGTGCTGTCGATACGACAGTCGTCAGCCACCTTTGGCTCTACGAGGGAAAAGAGATGGCTACCGTCGAGTTACCGGTGCGCAGTGCCTCCTGGAGGACCTGGAGCTCCAAGACGATCCTTCCGGAATGGACCGGTCAGTGGGAAGTACGCGTGCTGGACACCGACGGCGAGGTTCTCAGTTCCACGTCATTCACGATAGATATTGCCCCGGAGGTTGAGACGGCGGCCCCTGCCGATACCGGCCAGTCGAGCGACTCGTTGTAGAGCAATCTCAGGGTGGCGCAAGCCAGTGGCAAGCCACCTATATTCTCAATCACGTAACGGCGGGTGCCGAAGGCACACTTATTGTGTCCTCTGGTGGCGTGGACACACAAGGAGATATGTCCACCACTGATCCTCTCCAAACAAGTTTGAAGAAGGCCACCCGTCGCCACAATTTCTTCATGCAGAGTAATCGGTATCAGCTTTTCCTTATTTGCCGTATCGTTGCACTTCGGTAGTGATTGAGTCAACCTCTTTTGCCATGAGATTCGATTGAGCGTACAAATACTTCGCGTACACCCACAGACCCTGATCGAGGCGCTTGTATTTGAAGGACTCAAGGCCAGTATAGACAAGAAGGGCATCGATGACTGAAACGTATCGCCTATACTCGCGCAAGTTGGATTGAGTGAAATGCGGACAAAATCTGAGCTGTTTATTGAGTGCGGTCAACAACCTCATTACCAGACTGTCAAAGAGCGGATACTTAGTTGGCTCATGAAGAGCGGCGTACTTCGTGGCGAAGGAATAGAAGTCTATTTCCCTTCCTGTTTTCTTCGCCCTTATGCCGTGTCCGCACCGCATATCGTCAACTAGTGACAGATCGCCGGATGCGAGCCGCCTGCCTGAAACGGTATTCAAGATGTGTTTGGCAATTTTCTCTGTATCGTAAATCTGAGTGGAATAGAACGAATTGATAAGCATGACCTTTGGCAGCACGGCTTGAATAGTGTTACTTCCCTGAAACTTCTTAATTGCTGTTGTGATTACGCTATCGGAGAGCGCAAATCGTTCGTTCTGGTCAAATAACTCCGAGCATTTAACCAACAACTGTCTCAAAGATGATTTGTCAAACACTTGATTAGCCACAAACAGAAGATAGTTGTTCACCTACTTTCAGAAAAGGATTTTAGATAACGTTAGATGTTCGAGCGACCAGTTCTTGCCACTACAGTTCCAGCCAGAAGTAACACGGCTCCGGGCCACCCTGGAAAAGGTAGGCTACCAGGTAGGTCAGGTCGCCAACGTCTACTCCCCCACTGCAATCGACATCACCGGTCGGCGGCGGCTGTGGCTCCGGGCCGCCCTGGAACAGATAAGCCACCAGGTAGGTCAAGTCACCAACGTTGATACCCGCCTCGCCGTCAACGTCGCCGGATTGGGTCCAGACTCCGTTCGTGTTGACGAATCGGACGGCCTCAGAATCTGAGACAATATTCTGGGGAATATCACCATCATCGAAGTGGCACAGGGCTAAACAGCCCTCTTCAGAAATACCTATCAGTGCCGACTGCTCCAGTCCACTGCCGCCGATATCCCGGTACTGAAAGAGAATGTGGCCGTCCTCAGTAAGCACTACTTCGAAATTGATAGTGCTGTCATCGGGAGTTAGAGCACTGGAGAGATGGTACCACTCGATGACACAGGTATCATAGGCCGGACTGCGGTAGAGATAAACGCCGGCATCCGCTACGCCGGCGGTGTCAATAACGAGGTCATTCCAGAAAGGCGCCAGAAACGTGGCGAACGGAGCGCCGGGGATATCAAAGCTGGAGAAGAAACCGTCGACACTCAGATCATCGTCGGTGAACGAGATACCGCCGTTCACACCGACGTGTACCATGTCATAACTGGAATCGAAATATATCATATCAAAACCGATCCACAGCGGCCCGGCGGTGCCGTCGTCGAGAGGATTGTAACCGGAGAAAGCATTGTGGCTGATCCTGGCCCCGAGATCCTTCGCGGAAATCCAGCCGAATGCCGGTCCACCGGAATCATCCGACGAAATCGCCAAGTAGGTGGTATCTAAACAGGGTACTTCCATAAATACCGGGATAAAGATCATTGAATCAAGCGAACCACCCGACGGTCCCCAGGATACCTCGATCACACCGCTATACCGTTTGATACGGTCTTCTATGACGGTGGCGTCCAGAGTGATGTCAATCCTGACTGAATCGTCTGCGGGAACGCTGCCGGTTTGTGGTGCGGCACTCAGCCAGTCCTCTTCAACCAGCCTGACTAAAGAATCATTACCGATGATGTCGAAATCAAAAGTGGTGGTTCCCGATCGATTGACCAGCCATAACTCGACAACACCCACTTCACTTTCGCTGACCACAGTGTCGATAAATATCGGCTTTGCATACAATGAGGGCGGTCCGGTCAATGTCACCACGGCCGCCAGCAGGTCCGGGCGGGGGCCGATCTGTTCAGACGTATCCCCTGCCTGCGGTGTCCCGGTTGCCACCAGGATATCCCTGATGATGTCGGCGGTCAGTGCCATTCCGTATGTCGCGCGGTAGTGTCCCTGTAAACAGGCGGCGGCTCCGGCCACGATAGGCGATGCTGCCGATGTCCCGTTAAAGATGGCCGTGTAGTACTGGTCTTCATCGCCGCCCCCGTCAAACAGGTTGCCGTATCCAGTGGAATAGACGTCCGAACCGTAACCCTGTAAATTGACGCGGGCACCGTAGTTGGAGAAATCCTGCCTCTTCAGATCGTCGGCTGAAGCCGCCGGGTATCCGGCTCCCACCATGATGGCGTGCGAGTTGCGCCAGGTAGTGTCAAACAGCGAACCGTACAGGACGTCATCGAGGTCCTCAGCGCCGTTGGCGGCCGGTTCGACAACTACGATCCCCTTAGCCCAGGCATAAAGCATGGCGTCATAGTTGGCCTGCCAGTACTCCATGCAGACATACCCCAGTTGATCGGGCCGCGGCTGGAAGTTATAGCGGGGTCCGGGCGCGTGTAATTCTATCAGGATGATGTCTCCCGCCTGCAACGTATCAATGGCCGCATAGATCGCTTCCGCCGTCGACCAATTTCCGACCGAGACCATGCCGATATCAGCTCCGGGACAGATGCCGGTAACGCCGTACCCGTTATCACCGGCGATCATGGTTCCGATCACGGCCGTGCCATGGTTACGCCAGACCGGGTCACTGACCGGTTCACCGAGAATAATCCCCGATGCCGCCTTGTCCAGGTCCTCGTGCGTTGTCTGCCAGGCACCTTCGATATCGATTATCATAACACCACTGCCGTCGCCACCGGCCAGACTATTGGCGTAGTCGGCATCGATACCAACCGGAGCCGCCTTACGGTAGTCCTGGTCAGCCTGGTAATCCGGAGTCGGTGGTGGAATGTCTGCCGCCGGTTCGGGCGTCGGCTGGAGATAGGTGATCTCGACAACATCCAGCCGGTTCAAATCGTTGATTATCTGTTCCGCCTCGATTGGACCGGAAACATCGATACAGAAATAGCTGTTGAGATCGGCCAGTTCCTGCTTAGCAGCCCACTGCCACACCTGTCGGTCACAATCCAGCCGGGCTTCCGAAAAATTTGAAAACAAACGTCGACAACCTGTGCCGAGACGTCCCTTCAGCACCCGGTTAATTTCCCCGACCGGCACCTCGTTTTTCAACACAAACCGACTGCCGCAGTACCGAACGGCTGACTCATCCCGAAACTTGACTACCACGCAGGAAGCCGATGCTGCCGGGTCGATCTGCGTAACCGCCGGTTTGAGGGGTAATACTCGTGACGTCAGATGACCGGTTGTCCGAGAGGGATTGTCCAACCGGCTCATGCCCCAGGCAATCATGCTCCCCAGCGCAACTGTGGTCAGGAACGCCACAACTGATGCTGATCGGATAATTCCGATGGGTTTCATGATACCTCCGACGGTAGTGCCCGTTGATGGTGAGTAACAGATCGGGCACGGATACCACAACCATGCGGCACCCTGTTACAAATATATCGTTAATCCCAAAATTGTCAACAAGTTATCCTACGGGAAGGGTATCGGTTAAGCCGGGAAATAAATGAGATAAAGGGCAACCTGCTACAATCTGGCTTTGCGTTTTGTTCCGTTGGCTAACCGGTGTTTGCCGTTCACGCGCGGAGGTTTGATCGGGTAGCGACCGGAAAAACAACTTGAACAGAAGGTCGTACGGGGCAGCGATTGCATCGACAGCATTCCCGATAGCGACAGATACTGCAGAGAGTCGGCCTGCAAAAACTTCCTGATCTGTTCCACCGACATCCGGTACCCGATCAACTCGCGCCTGGTAGGCATGTCGATTCCGAAAAAGCAGGGAGATATGATCGGCGGCGAAGATACCCGGAAATGTACCTCCCGAGCGCCGGCATTGCGGATGAGTTTGACCAGTTTCTGCGAGGTAGTGCCGCGAACAATAGAATCGTCGACGACTATTACCCGCCGTCCTTTCAGGACTCCCTTGACAGGGTTGAATTTAACTTTTACGTCGAGGTCGCGCACCTGTTGCTGGGGGTCAATGAACGTTCGCCCCACGTAGTGGTTGCGAATGAGACCGATTTCAAAGGGAATACCGGATTCCTCCGAGTAGCCCAGGGTGGCTGTGTTGGCCGAGTCGGGAATGCCGATGACAATATCGGCTGCAACCGGATGTTCCCGCGCCAGCAAACGCCCCAGGCGACGACGAATCTTGTCGACGTTCTCGCCAAATACGATCGAGTCGGGTCGGGAGAAATATATGTACTCAAAGATGCAGCAGGCCGGTTTGGTTTTCTTGAAAGGTTGCCGTGTTTTAAGCCCGCCGCGCTTGATCTCAACGACTTCTCCCGGAGCGATATCGCGAACATAGTGGGCTCCGATCAGATCAAAAGCGCACGATTCCGAAGCTACCACCCAGGCCTGACGGTACTTGCCCAGCGCCAGGGGATGGAAACCGTACGGGTCACGGGCGGCGATAATGGAATCTTCGGTTAGAAACAGCAATGAGTAAGCGCCCCGAACCTTCCTTAGGGCGTCGCAGATCCTGTCCAGTTGGGTGCGCCTTTTTGATCGGGCAGCCAGATGTAAAATGATTTCCGTATCTGAGGTTGTCTGGAATATGCAGCCCCGGGCATCCAAATCGGTGCGCAATTGCAGCGAATTGGTCAGGTTGCCGTTGTGGGCCACAGCCAGGTGCCGGTGGCGATTGGTAATGAGAAAAGGTTGAATGTTTATCAGCGATGATGCTCCGGTGGTGCTGTAGCGAGTGTGGCCGATAGCTATCCGACCCCGGAGTTGTTCCAGTACTTGCTTGTCTGAGAATACTTCCGACACCAACCCCATAGCTTTATGCAGGTGAATATTACCATTGTCGGAGGTTACAATGCCCGCCGATTCCTGGCCCCGGTGCTGCAGAGCGTATAAACCAAGGTAGGACAACTCGGCAGCCTTGGAGTGCCCGACAATTCCAAAGACACCACATTGATCATGTATCATTCGGTCCAGCATCCGTCATTCCTCCGGTGCCACAGGGCGAAAAGTTGGAAGTTATACCGCCCATCGCCGATTGTCAACCGTTTTGGAAGGGGTTTGCATATCGGGTGTGCAGAGAATTGCGATCTTCGATATCCGGCAGGAGTTGCTCAATTATTGCACACAGAAAACTCTGGATAAGTGCCGCCGGCAGCAGTATCTTACGCCGTACTACATTACTTGACAGAGTACCGACGCAGCTCTCACAGGGGCACTGCTTTTGCTCAACATCAGTGACCAGGCAGAGCAGTTTTCGATATGGCAAAGGAAAAACTCGACAGATTCGCTATTCTCAGCCGGCTGGCTCTGGAAGCCGCCGATGGAGAAGATCTGAACCGAACGGCGCAAAATGCGCTGGAGCAGGCAGCCGAACTGGTCGGTCTGGCGGCAGCCTCACTGTTTTTGTTTGACGATCAACTCGAAATAACGGTGACGGTCAGTCATACCAGGTCCCCGAAATCCCGACAGCGCCTCGATTCGGTGGAACAGGAATTGTTCAAGAGACTGCGCCGGGATAAAGAGTTGGTCTCAGCTTACCTGTCTTTTGGCGGCGATGACCCCTGCCACACCTTCACGTTGCCGCTGAGCTACCAATCCAAAGTCTTTGGAGCGGTAACTGGTCTGCAGGAGGGCAAGAGAACTGCCGTCACTGAGGATGATTTTCTGAGTACCCTGTGTGCCCTGCTGGCGCTCAATTTCGCGGTCGGTAAACTGGCTAAAGACGCGGCTCCGGCGAAAGAGCGATTGGATCAGGAACGCCTCGGCGCCATCGTTGAAACCGCCGTGGCTGTCAACCATGAAGTCAACAACCCGCTGACCGCTATCCTGGGCAACGTGCAATTGCTGTTACTGAAACGTGACGATCTTGACCAGAACCTGGTGGCCAAGCTGAAGACAATAGAAACCTCGGCTCTCAAGATCAGGGATGTCACTCAGCGGTTGATGCGCATTTCCACTCCCCGCACAGTCGAGTATACCGAAGGCACGAAAATGCTCGATTTGTCGTCCGATGAGGAGTAGCCTGCTCACCGGGTTTGCCCGGTCATCTTATCAATAACCGGCAGCGACAGAAAAAGGGCAGAACCATGTCAGATTCTGCCCCATTGGACTCGGTTCGTAACAAATGATCCGCCGGTGATCAGATGTACTTTTCGTAGAACTTCTTTACCACTTCATCTAATATGGCGGCATGGCTTTTGTACGTCTCCATGTCCTTCTTGTCGCAGCATTCCTTCATCTGCATAGCCAGTTTCTTCATGACGGCGACAGCCCGCATTATCTCAGCCTGGTGATCCTTCAATTCAACAGGAACACTGGCCGTATCCGCCAATACTGAGAACCGGTTCAGCAGGGTTTCTGTAGAACCGACAATTCCCTCCAGATTATCTTTAGGCATATGGGTTCCGACAATCAAATCCAGCGTCACCGCCAGAGCCTCGATCTCCGGGTAGGAAACGGGCAATAGCGTTGAAGCGGTCATTTCGAAGGCGTCGTGAAGACCGGGCATAAGTTCATACACTTTGTCCTTCTCGCCTCTTTCGGCGGCCGCCGAATAGGCTTTGACGTATTTGGCAAACTCGTCGCGATACTTCATGAAATCCTGTTGGCGCTTCAGGGATTTGAAGGTCGGTTCCATTTTGGCGATTGCCACAAACGCTTCGGCGAACCTGGAACCTGCCAAAAGCAGGGACTCATAGTCCTTGTCCGGCCACGCCTCATGCCATACTGGAGCCAGAATCTTATGGAACTGGTGGAAGGGATCATGCCCCAGTTCGGCAGCCCGGTTCGCCGGACATCCGGCATGACCCGGTCCCGATCCCTCTTCCACCGGCGCTTCACCTCCTGTAGCCATCGGCGCCAACAACAATACCGCGACCAGGATCAACAAATGCTTGTGCATACAACCTCCTGTAGTATTGCATACTTATACGAATATGCAGTTAATTCAGATTACGTTGGTTTCGTTGACAACGGTTCCTGTAACAAACCTATCCGGTGCCAGTTTTGATATATCAAGGGAAGGTTTCAGCCCGGTCAGGATTTGGGCGGTAACCAGTCCCGCCGCCGGAGCCTGCATAAAACCGTGCCCGGAGAAGCCGGTGACATGAAACATTCCCGAAACTGACGGTTCGTAGCCGATTATGGCATGATGATCCGGCGTTGTCTCATAGAGTCCGGCCCACTGGTTGGCTATTTCGGCTTGTTCAAGTTGTGGAATCCGGTTCAGCGCCTTCTCTAGAATGGCATCGGTGTAGTCAGGATCAATGGAAGTGTCAAAGGATGGTTCTACCGAACCGTCGGCCCATCCCAGCAGCATCCCTTTTGATTCCTTATGACAATACAACCCTGACTCAACATCGACCACCATCGGGAAAAACGGCTTGACGAAATCAAGTACACCGGTGGTGACAATTTGTCGGCGAATCGGGTCCACCGGCACTTCGGCATCAACCATGGCTCCGATCAGCCTGGCCTGCGGACCGGCACAATTAATCACCAGGGGTGTGGAGATGTTTCCGTTGCCGGTTTCTACTGCGGTAATCTTGCCGCCGGTGACGGCGATATCGGTCACGTCCGTGTCCAGCTCGAAATTGACACCAAGTCTGCGACCCGCTTGCTCGTACCCGGTGAGGAATTCGTGGGGGTCACCCAGGCCGTCATCACTGCAGTAAGTTGCCAGTTTGATATCGTCGGTGCGAACGTGCGGCGCCACCCTGCCGATTTCTTCCGGCGTCAGTAGCTCCACCTTAAGTCCTAATGACTGTTGCAGTTGATAGGCTTTCTTAAACTGTTGGATGTCGTCGTCGCGCTGAAGAAGAAACATGTATCCGACCCGGTCAAACAGAGCTTTGGCGCCTGTTTCATCTTCAAAATCGGTGAAAATCTTCTCAGACAGCATTGACAACTCTATGTTCACCCGGGTGGAAAATTGTGCCCTGATTCCGCCGGCGGCCTTGGAGGTGGCTCCCGAACCGAGCAACTGTTCCTTTTCAACCAGCACGATCCGGCCATACTTCTGCCGAGCCAGGTAGAAAGCTACCGCCACCCCAACAATTCCTCCACCTATGATGACAACGTCAGCAGTCGCTCGCATCAGGACTCCTCTTTTGGCTCAGCAACACCAGTTCTCATGATATTTTCCACCAAAAGGTATGCGAAAAGGCCTGCATGTCAAGACCTATTGCCGGTCGTGTCAAATCATACGCAATTGATGACCCTGCGATAATTTTGTTGTGGCAAGGCCGCCAACCGGATAGATTCAGCCACCTATGCAACTTCCGACTATTGACAGATGGATCAGCAAGCTCCGTTTCTCGCAGACCAACGTGCTGCTTGTACTGTCAGCCCTGGTCGGTGTCGGCACGGCGCTGGGGGCAATCGGTTTCATTGCACTGATCCGTTACTTCAACCACCTTTTTTTCGGGTTAACCGATCAAATTTTAACTGAGGCCATAGGTTCGCAGGGATTCAGCATCAAGTACTGGTTTCCCGTAATCCCGATGCTGGGCGGACTACTGGTCGGTCCGATCGTCTACAAGTATGCTGCTGAGGCCAGGGGCCACGGTGTACCGGAAGTAATGAACGCCGTGGCGCGACTGGGGGGCATTATCCGTCCCCGGGTTGCGGCTGCCAAGACAATCGCCTCGGCCATCTGCATAGGTTCCGGAGGTTCCGCCGGACGAGAGGGACCGATTGTGCAAATCGGCTCGGCCATTGGCTCAACTATCGGCCAGATGTTTCGTATGTCGGGTGACCGGGTCCGGATACTCGTCGGTTGCGGCGCTGCGGCAGGAATCTCATCGGTATTCAACGCACCCATAGCCGGTGTCATCTTTTCACTGGAGATTATACTGGGGAACTACGCTATCACCACATTTTCTCCCGTCATTATTTCTTCGGTAGTGGCCTCCATCATCACCCGCAGCGTTATGGGAAACCACCCCGCTTTCGACGTACCCGACTACTCGCTGGTGTCGGCCTGGGAGATACCTCTGTACGTGGTCATGGGAATGATCCTCGGAGGCGGTGGCGTTCTGTTTACGAGAACACTGGCTGTTTTTGAAGATGGCTTTGAAAAGTTAAAAATGAACCCGATGTTCAAGCCTGCTCTGGGCGGTCTGCTGCTGGGTATTATCGCCATTTTTTACCCGCAGGTGCTGGCCGACGGATACGAAACAATAAAGCTCACTCTCTACGGGCAGATAACAGTCTGGTTGCTGATCGTTCTGATCTTCATGAAACTGGTGGCTACCAGCCTGACACTGGGCTCGGGCAACTCCGGCGGAATTTTCGCTCCTTCGTTGTTCATGGGCGCCGTCGCCGGTGGCGCCTTTGGCGTGCTGGTTCATGATTTGTTCCCGTCCAGTACCGCTGCTCCCGGAGCATATGCACTGGTGGGTATGGCGGGCATGGTTGCCGCCACCACACATGCGCCGATCACGGCCTTGCTGATTATATTCGAGATGACGTCAGACTATCGTATAATCCTGCCGTTGATGGTGACTGTCGTCTTCTCGGCCCTGGTCGCACGGCGGTTGTTTCCTCATTCTATCTACACCGTCAAGCTGATTCGGCGCGGTATCGACATTCGTGGCGGCAAGGATATCAACGTTTTGAAATCTCACCAGGTGTCGGAGATCATGGACACCGACTTCCAGACGATCTCAGCGTCGACGTCGCTGGTGCGGATATTCGATATGATGGAGCACTCCAAAGAGTCGTACTTTGTCGTTCAGGATATCAGCGGTCATATTCGAGGTGTGCTCACCCTGCAGGATATCCGGTCGGTACTAAGCCAGCATTCACTGGACTATCTGGTCATTGCCCAGGACCTGGTTCGCAAAGATACCGTGGTACTGAATTCAGGTGACGATCTTGAACACGCTTTCAGCCAATTCGACGCCCGAGGTCTCAAGTTGATACCGGTGGTTGACAAATCGCAGCAAACGAAGGTGATCGGCGTAATCCGCCGCGAAGCCTTGCTGAACTATTACAACCAGCGGCTGCTGGAGACACTACGGCGGTAGGCCGTTACTCTGAATCTCGCCCCATAAATGGGTTGGTCACCCATCGGCAGAATCTACAAGGGCTGACCAGTGGCATCGCCAGTGGCAAGCCACGTTTTACGCGCGGTCAGGAATCCCTTCCTGACCGTAACAAATGTAGCCGTCACGAAAGGATTCGTGACAGCGCAAGAATGGCAGTTTTCACCTACACCTTAAAACAAAGATAAGAAGAAAGGCCGACCATAGCGGCCGGCCTTTCACTCACTCTTTGTTGATGATATTATTCCGGTTTGTCGAAGGCGTCGGTCGGTACGTCGCCGTTGATCACATACTCATTGACAACAGTCTCGGTCAGTTTCTGCCCGTCCAGTACTTGCGTGGAAGCCATCGGCAGTTTAATGCCGTTGACATCGGCCAGGTTGGATTGAGTTTCCTCTATGGTTCCGGCGCCCATCGGTGTTTCCTGGAAGTAGAACTTGCCGATCAGCACCTGCGTCTCGCTGTTGAAAGCCAGTCGACACAGTTGCTCACCCTCTTTGTCCACCAGGACCACAAAATTCACCGGAGATCCGGCCATTTCTCCCGAACCATCGTAGACGGCCCGGTAATACGGATCATCCGAGGCAGCAAAGATGCTGATTGTGCTGCGCAACCATTCGCGCTCGGATTTGGTGATATCATCTTCGGTCATGGCAATCATATCCGGCGACATCTGGTCGGTCTTCCAGCCACTGTGACCGTTTCTGATCTGTATGATCTTCTGGCCCATGACACTCATGACGGTACGGATCTTGTCGGGCAAAACTCGCACCATCTCCATCGATATGGGAATCTCGCTGCCGCCCATGTTGAACATCACCGTGCTCTTCATGGAGTTTGATTTGACGTTCTTGAAACTCTGCAAACCACCGTGAGCCTCAACCGCCCGGTGCACGAGAGCCATCCCCTTTTCGAGGTTTTCCGGCGTCATCGTCAGATCTTTTTTCTCCTCGGCCGAGGGGATAGTGATATCGAGCGTGTCCACCGGGCCAAAACCCAACTCATCCAGCGGAATCTCAAAATCCTCGCCTTTACCGACCACCAGCACGCGCAGAGCCTCGGGATGAAGGTTCCTGTTGGCGGCGGCAATCACGTCTTCAGGAGTCACTTTCTCAACGTTTTCTTTCTCCTGAAAGAGAAAATCCTCCGGAAGATTATAGAAGTCGTATCTCATAAGACGCCGAACAACTTCCTCCTTCGAATCGAAATTGAAAACAAAGGAGTTGAGATAGCCGTCCTTCCCCAACCGCATTTCACTCTCCGTGGGCGGGTCAGTCTGCATACGCTTGACTTCCTTGACTATTTCCTTGACTGCTTTGCCGGTCGTTTCCGATTTCGTCGAAGCGTAATTGTAGAACACACCCGGATAGGATATATTGGCGGTGTAAACGCCAAACACGGCGTAGGCCAATCCCTCTTTGGATCGAACAGCATTAAACAGACGGTTGCCAAAACCACCTCCAAGGATATTGTTCATGACGATCCGGTCGGCATAGTCCTCGTCCGTCATCAACCCGCCAATATGACCCATAACAATGTTGGACTGGTTGACATCGGTTTTCTCCGCGTAGTAGATTTTGGTATCGAACTCGTAGTCTACCTCCGGCACCGGCGGAACCGGATCACCCGCCCTTTCCCAGTCGCCGAAGTACTGATTGATTTTTGCCAGTACGTCTTCCTTTTCGAAGTCACCCCAGATCGACATCTGGATGTTCTGAGGATGGAAATAGGCCTGGTGGAAGGCAATCAGGTCATCCCTGGAGACGGCTTGAATAGTGGCGTATTCGGTGTGACGGGCGTAGGGTGATTTCGGCCCGTATACTGCCTTGCGAAACTCGCGGAAAGTAATCTGTTGCGGGTTGTCATTGCGGCGGGAGATAGATGATTTCTCCTGGACCTTGGACAGCCCGATCTTGTCCTCGTCAAAGACTGGTCGACGAAGCACTTCCGCCAGTACCTCCAGCCCCAGATCGGTGTAATCGTTGAGGATATTGACCCGGGCGTCACCCGAGGTGGTGCCGATAAAGGTCTCGACGGAACCGCCCACCCCCTCCAGAAGTTCATCGATCTCGTCGCCGGTCCACTTCTCGGTGCCACCGGTGCGCATGACGGTGCCGCAGATACCGGCCAGTCCCACCTTGTCTTCCGGCTCCAGATAGCTCCCACAGTTCACCCTGACGGCGACATCAAACACTGGCAGGCTCTTGTCTACCAAGAGGTAAAGCCGCAGGCCGTTGTCAAGGGTGACCCGTTCCACTTCCGGGATTTCAAGCTTGTTCAGCTTGGGGAATTTCAAGTCGTCGATGTCTCGTCCGGTGGCACTGACAACCACCAGCATCAAGGCCGCGACAAGAACCACAGAAAATATCGTGCTTGCTCTTCTCATTATCACAGCTCCCCGGCTTCACTATCCTCAGTGTTAATCATGCCCACTACCCGGTTCTTCTTCGTGAAATAGGTGCGGGCGACGCGCTGAATATCGTCAGCAGTAACGGTATTTATCCTGTCGAGTTCATGGAAAAGTTCATGCCAGTCACCCCAGTAAACCTGGTAGGCGGCCAACTGGAACGCCAACCCCTGATTGTCGTCCATCTGGTTAATCAACTGGGCCTTGGCCCGAGCCTTGATCTTATCAACCTCAACTTCCTCGATCAACTCTTCCTTGAGCTTCTCAAGTTCCGTAAAAATCTCGGCCTCGATCTCCTCATTGGTATGACCACTCGAGGCCATGGCGTAAGCACCCGCCAGACAAGAATACTTGTTGCCCGGAAAACCGGCAAAAGCCGCCACAGTCATGGCAATCTTCTTGTCCTTTACCAGGTTCTTGTACAGTAGCGATGTGCGACCCTGACCCAGGTAGTCGGCCAGGGCATCAATAGCCGGACGGTCCGGGTGAGTACCCTCGGGAATATGCCATCCCACCAGGTAGATCGGCTGCGATGGATCCAGCAGTTCCACTCGACGCTCGCCCAACTGCTCCGGCTCCATTGTAGCGATCAGTTGCGGAGCCGGACGATAAGGAATGCGCTCCCAATACTTCCTGGCCAGTTTCTCGATCTTCTTGGGATCGACGTCGCCCACGATGGCCACGGTCAGGTTGGATGGACCGTAGTACTTTTCAAAATAATCTCTGGCGGCATCGCGAGAGTAGTTCTGAATATCGGACATATGTCCTATGACGGAGATCCCGTACGGGTGGGACTTGAAGGCGACACCGAGAAATTCCTCGAAAAGACGCCCGAAAGGGTTCGACTCTGTTCTCATCCGACGCTCTTCAGCAACAACGTCGCGCTCCTTGTACATCTCTCGCAATACGGGATTTAAGAACCGCTCCGATTCCAGCATCATCCATAACTCCACCCGGTTCGACGGGAAGTTTATGTAATAGACGGTCAAGTCGTTTCCGGTACCGGCATTGAGTCCGGTACCGCCTTCACGATCAACGATATTGCCGAATTCGCTGGGTTCCACCAGTTCATACGAAGCCTCACGGGCTTCTTCGTAGGCTGTTTGCAACTCAGCAAGTCTCGTCGAATCGGCCAGACGTCCCTTTTTCCTTTCGGTCCTGAGTTCCAGAAACAGGGAGTCCTCGACCGCAATCAACTCCAGTTCCTTGTCAATGTCCTTGGTACCCACCGTTGTGGTGCCCTTAAAGGCCATATGTTCGAACATGTGGGCCAGGCCCGTGTACTCCTTGGGATCGTCCACCGAGCCGACGTTTGCCCAGGTTACAAACGTAACCACCGGAGCTTCATGCCGCTCCATGACGATAAATTTGAGGCCGTTCTCCAGCGTAAATTCCGTGACAGCGCTTTCCAGCTTTGAAAAATCAAAACTGAAAACACTCACCCCGGAAAGCAGGCTCAGACAGAACAGCAGGACAAATGCACGTTTCACTCTTCTCACTCCTGTTTCCTCCAGTTTATTATTGAGTGACTAATCCTTTAAGTTGTGAATTAAGGCGTCGCCGAGGCTTCTGTCAAGCTCGGAGAAGCGGCATTTCGATTCAAAGCGACCGCTATCCAGTCAGAGATCGGGGTTGTTCACCGGAACCGCCGGTTTTCAATTTGGATTACATTAAGTATCACTTGAGTCATATAGCGTACAATGAATGATAACAGGCATTTATGAGGGCGGTCACGAGAATCGCAAATCCCGGGAAGCATCAGCGATGCTTACCACCAACTGATAAGGCGAGGTTTGAAAGGATGGGCGAGGTTGTCGTTTTTGGGAATTATCCGCGCCGTGACGCCGAAACGTCCGGACTCATTGCAGACTACTTCACCGGTGAAAGAGTAAGTTCCGTTTCCGCCGGACCCATCCGGCTGTGATTCCGTAGTCAATGCCACCGGATGCTGCGCGTACTTAAGAATCTGTTCCTGAGAGTTGAGTTTGCCGCAGACAATCTCGACATTGACGTCAGCCGGTGTCAGGAACCCGAGATACACCTCGATGGAAACTGGGAATTTCTGACCCACATATAGCGTCGGACCCAAATCCGGTGTGTCGACGTTACGGATAGCAATCTCACTCCAACTGCTCTTCATACGGTCCAGCCAGGCTGTGACCTCTCTGGTTAAGCGGTAGTTATCCTCACACATGCGGACGCCGGCGTCGATAGCCGGCGCATAAAAACGATCAGTGTAGTTCATCAACATTCGCTGTGCCGAGAACCCCTCCCCGGCCATCCGGATAGCGGCCTTCATCATGGCGATCCAGTGGGACGGCAGACCGACCTCGTTCTGCTCGTAGAACAGCGGTATTACCTCGCGTTCCAGCACGTTGTAGAGCGATTCCGCCTCGAGGTGGTCCTGCACCTCCACGCTATCGTATTCCTCGCCATTGCCTATCTTGAATCCCGTTTCCGGACTGTAACCTTCCACCCACCAGCCGTCGAGAACAGAGACATTCAGGGCGCCGTTAAGAGCGGCTTTCATGCCCGAGGTGCCGGAAGCTTCCTGGGGACGGCGGGGAGTATTCAACCAAACGTCAGCTCCCTGCACCAGGTATCGGGCCACGTTTATGTCGTAGTCCTCCAGGAAAATGATTCGCCGGCTAAACTGCTCCTGGGAGGTATAGCCGGCTATCTGCTTGATGAGTTCCTTGCCGGGATTATCCAGGGGGTGTGCTTTGCCGGCAATGATTATCTGAACCGGGCGCCGGTCGTTGTTGACCAGGCGCTGGAGTCGCTCGATATCGCTAAAGAGCAGAGTGGCGCGTTTGTATGTCGAGAAACGTCGAGCGAAGGCAATTGTCAGAACACGGGGATCCAGAATCTGTTCCGCTTTCTGCGTCTCCAATTGCGAGGATCCCTGTCGCAGAAGTTGCTGTTTTAATCTCTTGCGGGCAAAAAACACCAATCGTTCTCGGCGCCGGTTGTGTGTCCGCCACAATTCAGCGTCGGGAATCTTATGCACCAATTGCCACATTTCCAAATCACCCGGACTCTCGACGTAACGCGGACCAAAATACGATTCATACAGTTCGCTCATGTCGTGAGATATCCACGAAGCCGGGTGGACACCATTGGTAATGGCACCTATAGGAATCTCTTCCGTCGGCAGACCGGGCCAGATGTTGTGCCACATGGTCCGGGAGGTATTCCCATGCAGTTGAGACACACCGTTGGCATAAGCCGCCATCTTCAGTGCCGCCACCGTCATACAGAACGGTTCCGTCTCGTCATCGGCGATGACCCGTCCCAGGGCCAGAAAGTCCTTCCACCCCAGGCCCAATCGTGACACAAAGTCTCCCAGATAGCGATGGATCAGCACCGGGTCGAATTTCTCATTTCCGGCCGGTACCGGTGTATGCGTAGTGAATACTGTTGTCGACCAGATATATTGACAAGCCTCCGCATAACTGAGTTTTTTCTCTTCGATCAGGCTCCTGGCTCTCTCCAGCATCAAAAACCAGGAGTGACCCTCGTTCAGATGGTAGATAGCCGGTTCTACGCCAACTGCTCTCAGAGCCCTGACGCCGCCGATACCGAGAACAATCTCCTGACGAATGCGCATATCCTTGTCGCCGCCATAGAGAACTGAAGTGATATCCCGGTGGCGCGAAGAGTTTTCGGGAATGTTCGTATCCAGCAGATACAACGGTATCAGCCCCACACTGACTTTCCATATCTGTATCTGAACCGGTGTCCGGTCTATAGTAACCGATACCCGCAGGGGGTTATCATCTTTGTCTTTGACCAATTGTACCGGCATATGATACCAGTCGTTTTCCTCGTAGCGTTCCTGCTGCCAACCATCGCTGGAGAGGAACTGCCGGAAATAACCGTAGCGATACAACAGCCCTACAGCTACTATCGGCAGGCCGAGATCAGATGCCGATTTCAGCGTATCCCCGGACAGTACGCCCAATCCGCCGGAATAGACCGGCAGGCCGGTGTCGAGACCGTACTCCAGTGAAAAATAGGCCACTGGGTGATCGCCGACATCGCCGTATTTATGCTGGTACCATCTTTTACGAGTGAGATAACTCTGGTAATCCCGGAACACACGGTTAAGGTTGGCTACGAAACCGTCATCGTCGGCCGCTTCCTGCAATGACCGCTGTGACAGTTTGGACAGCATTTCGACCGGATTCTGATAACAGGCTTCCCACATTTCGGAATCAAGCCTGATGAAGAGTTTAACCAGGTCCCAGTGCCAGCAGTACCAGAGGTTTCGGGCCAACTGCTGCAGGGCACTGATTTTCTCCGGAAGTTTCGGTAGAACAAGAAACTGCTTCACGCGCATCGGTTACTCCCGTCCGGGCGTTCCCAGTGTTGCCAGGTTACATACATCTTTATCGCCCAAATCACGAACCTATTTTACACCGCTTTTATAAGTTAAGTCAAGTCATAAGCTTCACCACTACCGGCAAATCGAATCCGTTATTGACAAAATTCCAATTGTAGATAATGTAAATAATTGGTAACTTCAACAGTGAATCGGAAACCCAAACTGTGGCTCAAGAGCCAGGGGCGTGAGAAAATATGGCAAAAGCACCTAAAAGAATTGGTGTCCTGACAGGCGGCGGCGACTGCCCCGGCCTGAATGCAGCCCTGAGGGCTATAGTCAAGACGGCTAACAACGATTATGACATGGAAGTAATCGGCTTTACCGACGGCTACGAGGGATTGATCGAGGGCCGCTACCGGGAACTGAGCCCCAAAGACGTCTCGGGAATCCTGGCTCGGGGAGGGACCATCCTGGGCACTTCCAATCGGGCCGATCCCTTTCACTTCCCAGTGCTGCAAGGGGATGAGTATGTTTATCTCGATCGATCCAGTCAGGGCTTGCGCAATTTCGAGTCTCTGGGGCTGGAAGGCCTGGTGGCAATCGGAGGTGACGGCACTATGGCGGCCTCAGCCGGTATGATGGCTAAGGGGCTGCCGGTGATCGGAGTGCCCAAAACCATCGATAACGACCTGGTCGGCACCGATGTCACTTTCGGATTTGACTCGGCTCTGTCCGTGGCCACCGATGCGGTCGACCGCATTCACACCACCGCCCAGTCGCACCATCGGGTAATGATCATTGAGGTCATGGGCCGTTACGCCGGCTGGCTGGCGCTTTATTCCGGAATGGCCGGCGGTGGAGATATTATCCTGATGCCGGAATTCCCTTATGATATCGAAGCTATCTGTGACCAGGTCAAGACTCGCAATGCCATGGGCAAGAACTTCTCTATCGTGGTGGTCGGTGAGGGCGCCAAGGTTCAGGGCGGCAAGGTTGTCATTAAGCGGACAGTTGAGGGTTCCCCTGATGCCATCAGGCTGGGAGGTATCTCCCATCAGGTAGCGGCCCAGATCGAGGGGCTTACCAACATTGAATGCCGCGTGACCATCCTGGGACATCTTCTCCGGGGTGGCTCGCCGACGGCCCATGACCGGCTTCTTGCCACCAGGTTTGGCTCTGAAGCTGTTCATCTGGCAGCGCGGGGAGAATACGGCAATATGGTGGCGATGAAAGGCAGCCACATCAGCATGACGCCGATCAGCGAAGTGGCCGGAAGCCTCCGCACGGTGACGCCGGATCATCACCTGGTCAAAACCGCTCAATCACTGGGAATCTGTCTGGGAGTACCGACGGGAACGCCTCTGGAAGAGGCTGTAACTGGTAAAGTCACGGCTTAAAACACGGTTGTCCGGTGAGCGTTACTGGCAGGTACTGCCGATACTGCCATAACTCTGATAAAGTTCCCGCCAACCGCCAACAAGGACATAGGATGCCGAAGAAAAAAAACAACACGACCTCGATGATCACTAAGCTGAAGCGATCTCGTGCCTACCGCATCGCCTATCACGATTACGATTTCATCGATACCGACAACCTGCGCCCGGTACGCCTGCAATTGGAATTGCTCAAACCGGAATTGATCCTGCGCCAGCACAAGATAATGTCCACTATTGTTGTGTTTGGCGGCACCCGGATTGTACAGCCGTCGGTGGCTCGCACCCAGGTCAAACGACTGGAGACCAGACTACGCCGAAAACCGACCGACACCGGTCTCAAGAGGCAGTTGAGCATAGCCCGGACGATCCTGACCAAATCACATTTCTACGATGAGGCCAGGGAATTCAGCCATCTGGTATCTCTTGAGTGCCAGCGGGACGAGAAACATGAATATGTTATCGTAACCGGTGGCGGCCCGGGGATTATGGAAGCCGCCAACCGGGGTGCGCACGATGTGGACGCCAAGTCGATTGGGCTCAATATCAAACTACCGATGGAACAGGAACCCAACGCCTACATATCGCCCGATCTGTGTATGCAGTTCCACTATTTTGCCCTGAGGAAAATGCACTTTTTCCTGCGGGCCAGGGCGTTGCTGGCTTTCCCCGGCGGCTATGGCACCATGGACGAACTTTTTGAAGCCCTGACTCTGGTTCAGACACGGGTTATCAAGAGGTTACCCATTATCCTTTTTGGGGAAGAGTACTGGCGGCGACTTATTGATTTTGACTACCTGGTACGCGAAGGCACAATTGACGAAGAAGATATCCGGCTGTTTGTCTATACCGACAAGGCCTCCCAGGCCTGGGACTATATCAAGTATTTCTATGAGTCGCGCGGCAACGGCCGGTCCCGACCGTTCTAAAAATCGACTGTCGTCTGTTTCAAAGTGACAACTGAATCCGGGCGGGGGTTTCTCCTCCGACCCGGATATTATTTGACCTGTAGGTCTCTTTGGCCGACGGGCCGCTACTTGCCGTCGGAAAAGTTTCGCAGGGCGCCCCTGGCGGACGCTATCTGGCGCTGAACCTCCTTGAGGTGGACGCGCGTCATGTTATCAATCGCAGCAGAACCGGCGGTTTCCCCGGCGGTAGTTTCCAGTATGTCAAGATCATTGGCGGCCAGTGAACGGGCGTCAGAGGGTATGGACGAAGACCGGCTCAGGTATATGGCAATAAGATAATTGAGATGCCGCAACTGCAATTGCCGACGGAAGCTGTTGATATTCTCACTCTGATCCAACTCACCCCAGATCGAATGCCGCAGATCAGTGAACATGTCATACATCGTGTAGACTTCCTCGTCCGGATCGTACCGTTTGAGATTGTTGACCAGGCGGTAAAGAATATAGGGACTGTATAGCATCCGCAGGGCACCATTCTGAATACCCAGGACCCGATCGTGAATGGGATAATCGATCTGGGAAATCGAGTACACCGACCAGTTGAAGTCCGGGAAGCGCTCCGGCTGGAGTTTGTTCAGAAGTTCTGCCGGTAAATCGAAGGCATCCGGCGCAAAGATATGATCGCTCAGAAAAGCCATCGCTTGACGTTGTTCAGTAGCCGGCACCGGCCGGAATGGTATCTGACCACCCGGATCGTCGACATGGTGGCGGTTGTGATAGATTCCGCCGACAAACTTGGGCACAAAGCGCGTCGCCTCTGTATACGGGCGCCAGCCATACTGGAAAGCCCGCCGCACTCTCTGATAGCCCTCACCCGGTTTCTCGAATTCGTCCATCGAGTTGAACCATAGTTCACGGGTCAGATTGATACGATGTTCGCAATAGGCAATCGGATCATCACCCATGTCGAACAGGTTGCACAGCGGATCGATTGATTTGGCGCTGTAGCCAAAGGCGTCCTCATCGGTGCCGTAAACCAGCATCGCCTCCGGTGCCCGGGCCGCAATCTCGCGAAGTCGCGGCAGTTCCTCTTCCGGTGTGATAGTTCCGAAGTCGCTGTAGGCATACTCTATAACCCAGTCGTCATACGGACCGGGGACCGACGCGTAAAACTCACCCTGCACTTTCCCCGGACCGGCTATGTTGGCTGCCGTGTAATCCATGATGGTGCCGGTCATGCTGTGCTGTCGCGTGAACTCGCGGTCGTTCATTTGATCGAGAGTGTAAATTGTGGAGGCCTTGAAGTTGTGCCGAAAACCGAGCGTGTGGCCGATCTCATGGGCTACCAACTCCACTATGTAGGCATGGACATATTCTTTCGTCAACGAGTCCTTGTCGGCCAGGTCGCCGGCTGCGCTCTGCAGGTAACTGAGACCAAAAGCGGCCTCCCGGGCGGATTCCTCCGCATAAGTGCATACACGCGGATCGGGAATATCTATATCAGGGTTCGTCAACAACTCTTCAGCATCGAAGTTATCGTCATGCGAAACCGGCGAGATGAAGTTCTCCATATTGAGAAACATGTGCCGGATGAAATCAACACAGACCCGGATATCGGCATCGTAAATCTGACCGGTGAACGGATTCGCCCGGCTCGGCCCGACGGCGTAGCTGGCGCCAGGCATCACCACCCAGCGGACGGTGTTGTAACGAACGTCGGCCGGGTCCCAGTCGGCCGTATCGGGCATCTGTTTAGCTATTATCGCGTTGCGAAAACCTATCTTCTCAAAAGCCGGTTGCCAGAACTCGATCCCTTCCGCTACGGCATCGCGGTATTCGGGCGGGACGGTGTTTTCCACCCAGAAGACAATCGGTTCCACCGGTTCTGATATCCTGGCGTCGGGATTCTTTTTCTTGAGGTGCCAGCGCTCTACGTAGCGAACGTACGGCGTCTCGCTGTCGAGTTCACTGTAATCCTGGTACATGGTCAGGAAATGACCGACACGGTCATCGCCGATACGCGAGACATAATCGGTCTCGGGCAGGGTCGAAAGAGAATAGTGATAAGTGTGAAACATGCTGTACGGGTTTTGCATACTGGTTGCCCGGAACGGCTTCTTGGTCTCGTAGTGCAACCTGACGTCGATTTCGGTGTTTTCAGGAAACGACTTCACCAACCCAAAGTAGCTGTTCTTATCATCGAAAGAGAACCCGGTCTTGCGCGTACCGCCCAGGAAATGCCCGACGTTCTGCGCGTCGCGAATGAAATAATCAGCCGGATCAATCAGGATCGTGCCGGTCGAATCCTGCGGCTTGGATTTGATTGTCGTCGATGCAAAGAGGTGATCGCTGACGCCACGGTCCAACGCCCGGTAGAGAGCCGCGGTCGTATCGGCGCGGAACCGAACATTTTTCTCCAGCATCATCAGCTTCATGCCCACCCGTCGGAAAAAGAACGGAAATGAGCCGCTCATGGCAGCGTTGTCATAAACGGCTCCCTCGGAACCGGAACGAGTGCCGCCGCAGAGAAAGACAGGACCGATCTGCTCCGGCTTGACGGCCATCAGCATGCTGTTGTCGGTAGTGTCGTGATAGAACGTAAACAGGCCTTCAATGACGACCCGATCCTTGATCAGTTCATCAAACGGCTTCAGTTTGTCCTTGTCCGGTTTCTTGCTGTCGCTGGTTGATTTCGGTTTGGTGTCGCCGAATGTCCGCACCTTGCGACCAGCCAGGGCGTCGCCCGAGAATGCCAGTAGCGTCATGACGACAATGGTGGTGAGTAATGCGATCCTGTTACGCATCGAAAACTCCTTTACAATTAATTGATTCTGTTTATTCCATTTACTACGCTGCCGGGCGACTACCGGTTCCCGGCGTTGCGATATAATTTGATACAGCTTTTTCCTCTGGGAGTAAGGTTATAGTAGGTGTGGTTGCGATGTTTGATCCACTTGTTGTCGACAATCCCCTTGCGGTATTGCACTATTCGCGGTTCCACGCGTTGCAGCAGACCTAAACCGCGCAGTTTGTGGTGACTGTCAAAGGCCGCCTGTTTGTCCAGACCAAGCACCTGCGCCACTTTGAGCGAGTAGTCGATTCCATACTCCAGGTGATGTCCGAGTACCGCGATGTCTTCACTGTCAAGATCGTCGTAATCGACCTCGGGAGGAGATTCGCCAGGTTCCAGAATATCATCCCATGACAGCGGCACTAACCGGTCCGGGTCAACCTTGGAAAAACTGGGGCAGTCGTGGCGGTGGACTTTAAGGAAGCGGTCATGACTATAGTAACCGACTATTCTGTCATCCCGCAAAGGTGTACAGCAACGTGCCAGTGTGTACTGCTCTTTAAGCCGGATTTCCTCACTCATAGCGGCAATATAGTACATACGGGACGGGAAATACAGCGATAATAGCCACGCTGTGGCCTTTGTGGTTGTCTTTTACACCGTGAAGCGATAGATTCGGATGAAAGATAAGCAGACGTCAGACAGAAAGGAATTATGCCCCCACTGATAACATCCGCAGCCGGTGTGCTGGCCGTCCTGGCCGCCGTGACATCGTTGTTCTTCCTGCTGGAAAAGAAAACCGCCTGGAAGTTATTCAACTACTTCCCACCCCTGATATTCATCTACCTGGTACCGGTGGCACTATCCAACAGCGGCATTATTCCCACCAAAGCGCCCGTCTATGATTTCATGGGAGCCAATATCCTGCCGATGTTTCTGGTCATCATGTTGCTCGATGTCGACATCCTGGCCACCGTTCGCGTTATGGGCAAAGGCATTTTTGTGATGCTGGCCGGGACTCTGGGGGTAGTCATAGGTGCGCCAATCGGATACGCCATCGTCAAGCACGGCCTCGGGCCGGAGGCATGGAAAGGGTTCGCGGCGCTGGCCGGAAGCTGGATCGGCGGCACCGGCAATATGGCCTCGGTTGCCATTGCGTTTGAACTCGACGAAAGCACGCTTGATTTCGGCTATGCCGTCATTGCCGACAACGCCGTCTACCTGATCTGGCTGCCGATTATGCTGGCTTCAAAAAATCTGGCCGGATGGTTCAACCGCTTCACCGGCATTTCCAAAGACCGGTTGGAGAAGATGGAAAAGGCTGCATCTGAACTGACCACTGACAAAGGTCGTGTAGAGATGCGCCACTACCTCTACCTGGCTTTCTTTGGCTTTGGCGTAACGGCGCTCGCATCATGGCTGGCCGGAACTATCCCGCTTCCGGATAAAAACACCTGGCTGGGTGCGGTGCTGACGTTTAACACATACAAGATTCTGCTGGTGACCTGTTGCGGTATTATCCTGTCGTTTACTCGCGCCAGCAAGATTCCCGGCTCGCACGCGCTGGCGATGGCGCTGGTCTACCTGTTCGTGGCCCGCATGGGGGCCAAAGCCGACCTCTCCGACCTGAGTTTTTCCGTCCTCTGGTTTTTACTGGGGGCGTACATCTGGATATTCATCCACGGCGGCTTTCTGGTAGCGGCGGCGAAGATTTTCAAAGTCGACGTCCACACGGCGGCGATTGCTTCGGCAGCCAATATCGGCGGTGCCGCCTCGGCGCCGATTGTAGCGGCATATCACCGGATGTCATTGGTACCGGTCTCTATCCTGATGGCCCTGCTCGGTTACGCCATCGGCAACCCCGCCGCGATACTGGCGGGAACGTTGTGTAGGTTGGTGGGGTGAGGGATGCTTGAGTCTATTACAATCGCATGTCTCACGGTTATTACAGGTGTCGTTGTATATGTTATAGGAAGAATAGGGGAAAAATTCTTCATTGAACCGATCCACCAATTCAGAAGACGAACTGGTGAGGTCGGCTATTCGTTAATCTTATATGCTAACGAGTACTGTAATCCTGGAAGCGGAAAGCCAGAGAAAATGGACGAGGCGTCGCATGTGTTACGGCAATATGCTAGTCAACTTCTTGCTGACTCTGGGGCAATTCCGTTGTACGGTGTTTGGGCCAGGCTAACCGTTGTCCCTCGATACAGCAATGTAGTCGAAGCTTCAAAAAGGCTCATATTCCTATCCAATAGCGTACATCAAGGTGACCCAATTGGTAACAGCGAGGTACGAAGTCAAATCGAGAAACTTCTGGGTTTAGTAGTCCCCTGATTTCGCCGGGTGACTCACATGCGTAGTTGCGGCAGGTCTTGGCGTCGCCGCAGGAGGTGGTGTGACCTGCCGCCCGAACAAATTCGCTACAAAACCTGTGCTATCTGCAAACTCACCCCACAATTGTACATGACACCGTTTATTACACGGATTTGAGACTGATAACCACGCTTGGAGGTGAAAAAAGTTAAAATTACGAAACAAACCCATTTTCATCGAGGGGTGGCCCTACCAAACTTGTTTGGTGGGGTATCAACAAAAGCAAAAGTAGACGGTGGTATTGTCAGGTCTCTGCGAAACCACCCTTTTAAGAACTGGATTCCCGTTTTCACGGGAATGACAGAAATAACACTTTCGACTGTGTATGACCGGTTACATAGGATACACATTAGACCGGTTACATAGGTAACACTTTTTTTGATTCAGGGTCTTTGTTGTCATCATTGTTCTTCTTCTGTTTTCGTTTTCTTGGCAGGT
>JBDRNJ010000066.1:0-13070 GCA_043811375.1 bacterium
AAGGTGTTGCACTTCGTTTGTGAAGCTAGGGAATCCAGTAACCTATTGATATATATAGTTTCCTGCTTACGCAGGAATGACAGAAAAAGCAAGGTAGTAACATTCATGTCTTTCATTCGGTGTTTTTCAACACCCTGCTAAAGGTTTTATACCATTTCACTTTCATCAGTACAGAATTGTTGTGGTCAGCGTACGTCCTCGTGCGCCGACTTCTCTCTGGGACGCGGCAGACGAGGACGTCCGCCGCGCACGAATACTTGATTAATGAATGTAACTTAGTATTATTCCACCGTTACCGACTTGGCCAGGTTCCGGGGCTGATCCACCGGGCAGCCACGCATGACCGCAATATGGTAGGCCAGCAATTGCAGGGGGATAATCGACAGCAGCGGTGTCAGCAGTCGAAATGTCCTGGGAATATAAATGACATGATTGACGCGGTCGGCAATCTCGGTGTCGCCCTCGCTGGCGATCGCGATCACCTTTCCGTTGCGTGCTCGTACTTCAGCTATGTTGGACATGACCTTGTCATAGACGGAATCTTTCAGAGCAATTACTACCACCGGCATGTTTTCGTCGATAAGAGCAATCGGGCCATGTTTCATCTCGGCCGCCGGATACCCCTCGGCGTGGATATAGGAGATTTCCTTGAGCTTGAGAGCGCCCTCCAGCGCCACCGGAAAGTTGATGCCGCGCCCCAGGTAAAGGAAATTGTTGGCCCGGTAATACTGGGCTGCGATTTCACGTATCTGTTCTTCAGCTTTCAGAATCGTATCCACCTGGTCGGGGATATTCTGAATAAAATCCAGAATCTCCTGGCCCTGCTGCACCGACAGGGTGCGCATACGTCCCAGTAATGTGGCTACCATTGACAAAACCATAACCTGAGATGTAAACGCCTTGGTGGAAGCTACGCCGATTTCTGGTCCGGCATGGATATAAACGCCGCCGTTGGTTTCACGGGCTATGGTCGAACCGACAACGTTGACCAGGCCGAGCGTCGTGACGCCGTGTTTCTGTGCCTCCCGCAGCGCCGCCCGGGTGTCGGCCGTTTCACCCGACTGACTGATAGCAAAGAGTACCGTAGAGTCATCGAACACCGGCAGACGGTAACGGAACTCGGAGGCGTACTCCACCTCCACCGATACCCGCGCCAGTTCCTCTATGATATACTCACCGATCAGGGCGGCGTGCCAGGATGTGCCGCAGGCGGTGATGATTACCCTTTTTATATCACGTAATTCGTCGTGCTGAAGATTCAGCCCGCCCAGACGAGGGATGCCCTCTTCGTAGTTCAGGCGGCCACGGAAGGCGTTGAACAGCGTGGTGGGTTGCTCGTGAATCTCCTTGAGCATGAAGTGTTCGTAGCCCTCTTTCTCGATCTGGTCAAGAGTCCAGCTTATCTCCTGTATCTGGTGCGTGATCTTCACGTTCTGAATGGTGGTAATGTTGTAATCGTCGGACGTGATAGTCGCGATCTCACCATCCTCCAGGTACACTACCCGGTTGGTATGTTCCAGCATGGCGGAAACATCGGAGGCGACAAAGTTTTCGCCGTCGCCGTCACCTATCACCAGCGGCGAGCCCATGCGGGCCACCACCAACATGCCCGGGTGCAGGGACGAAATGACGGCAATGCCGTAGGTCCCGTCGACCTGGGTGAGTGCCACCCGAACCGCTTCCGTTAAAGAACCCTTGTAGTTAAAACGAATCAGGTGTACCAGGATTTCGGTATCGGTCTCGGTCTTGACATCAAATCCCTGGCGAATCAAGAACTCCCGCAGAGTCCGGTAGTTTTCGATTATGCCGTTGTGAACCAGTGCAATTTCCCCTTTGTCGTCGGTGTGCGGATGAGCGTTGAGTTCAGTCGGTTCGCCATGGGTTGCCCAGCGGGTGTGGGCAATACCCTGGATGCAGTCGTAATCCTGATCACCCAGCGTCTCCTCCAGACGCACGATTTTTCCGGCAGATTTAGCCACCATCAGGCCACCCTCGGTCAACAGTGCTATTCCGGCTGAATCATAGCCACGGTACTCAAGCCGCTTGAGACCGCTGATTAGCAGCGGCTGCGCCTTCCTGGAGCCGACATATCCGACAATACCGCACATACACTATATCCCTTCAATCAGGTGAAATAGGCCATAACGTCCCGCGACAAACGGCGGGTTTTCCCGGGGTCACCAGTTTCAACAATCAACCGAAAAATAGGTTCGGTATTTGAGGTTCGGATCTGCACCCAGCCGTCGGCAAAATCAAAACGCCGACCGTCGCGTCGGTCAACCTTGATAGTACCCAGCAACTTCCGCGCTTCGGCAGTGAACTTCTCAAGTTTACCGGAGAAGTCGCCGGGAAGAGCCGCCTTCGACTTCATGTTATAATACTTCGGCAGAGTTTCGACAAGTTGCAGTAGTGTCTTTTTTTCTTCGGCCAGCACCGACAGCGTCAGGGCGGCGGCGATGAGCGAATCACGACCGGCGTGAAAATCCGGATAGATGACTCCTCCGTTGCCCTCCCCGCCAATGATTGCCTTCCGAGATCGCATTGTCTGCACGACGTTGGCTTCTCCGACCAGCGAATAACAGACCCGAGACCCATAACGGCGGGCGACGTCAGCTGTGGCTTTTGACGTCGACAAATTGATGACGGTGACACCGGGAGTCTTTTTCAGCACCGCCATGACGGCGATAGTCAGGGTTAATTCCTCGCCGATCGGATGACCCCGATGATCCACCAGCGCCAGTCGGTCGGCATCGGGATCGCAGGCCAGACCGAGATCGGCCCGGTGACGGCGTACCGCCCGGCCAAGCTGCACCAGGTTCTTCGGCACCGGTTCCGGTTGATGGACAAAGCGACCATCGCCGCTACAGTTGATTTCATGAACCTGCACGCCCAACTTTCGCAGTAACAACGGCAATGCCACCGAGCCGGCGCCGTTGACGGCATCAACGACGACTTTGAACCGGCGTCTGCGTATGGCCGCCCGGTTGACGGTCTTCACCGCCAGAGTCCGTTTGACGTGCTCCTCGATCCAGTGAGTCTGACAATCGGTGCTCCCCAACTTTTCGTGTGACTTGAACGCCAGACGTTCGGAGTCGAAGATTTTCTCCAGTCGCTTAAACTGCGCCGGAGTAATAAACTCTCCGCGACTGTTAAAGAACTTCAGGGCATTCCATTCAGCCGGATTATGCGACGCCGTCACGCAGATACCGCCGGCAGCCTTGAGCTGTTTGACGGCTATCTCTACGGTCGGTGTCGGCACCACTCCGATATCGACAACATCGATCCCCACCGATGCCAGACCGGAAATTACCGCCGGCACCAGTATTTCACCGGAGGGACGACTGTCACGACCGACCACCGCCCTGCCTTTCTTAAGCAGGGTGCCGAACGCCGCCCCATAGCGGCCGACCAGCAGCGGGTCGATACCTCGACCGATAATGCCGCGGATACCGGATGTTGATTTTATCAGATACTGTCGAGCCATTCTATTTACCTGTATCGAGCGCCGCACCAATTGTCTGCAGGTATGATAACACCAACCGGGTCAACAATTCAAGTACTGCTCGATAATTTTATGGCACCCCGCAGTCCAGTCGGAATGGATTGACGCTCCGGAGTGATTTGGCTAACTTACCCTCACAACCAGTAACAAAAACGGAGTGAATCTATGTCATATCTAAAGCAGGTCGACCCTGAAATATACAGCGCTATGGTTGGTGAAACCGACCGCCAGTCAGTCAAGTTGGAGTTGATCGCATCGGAAAACTTTGTGTCCGAGGCGGTTCTCGAAGCGGCTGGTGGCATCATGACCAACAAGTACGCCGAGGGCTACCCCGGCAAACGGTATTACGGCGGTTGCGAATTCGTTGATATCGCCGAGGACCTGGCCCGCGACCGGCTGAAACAACTGTTCGGTTGCGAACATGCCAACGTCCAGCCGCATAGCGGCTCCCAGGCCAATATGGCGGTCTATTTTACCGTCCTCAAGCCCGGAGATAAAGTGATGGGGCTCGACCTGTCGCATGGTGGCCACCTAACACACGGCCACCCGATCAATTTCTCCGGCATGTTGTACGATTTCGAGGGGTACCAGGTCGACCGGGAAACGGAAGTGATAAACTATGACCGCCTTATCGAGCAAGCCAAACAGGTGCAGCCGAAGATGATAGTCGCCGGCGCCTCGGCTTACCCACGAACACTGGACTTCGAGAAAATCCGCCGGGCCTGCGACGTCTGTGATGCCTACATGATGGTTGATATCGCTCATATCGCCGGTCTGATCGCCGCCGAGCTGCACCCCTCCCCTATCCCCTACGCCGACTTCGTGACTTCCACCACCCACAAAACCCTGCGCGGACCGCGAGGCGGGGTGGTCATGTGCAAAGAAAAGTACGCCGCCGATCTCGACCGCACCGTCATGCCCGGTATTCAGGGCGGACCGCTGATGCACGTCATCGCCGCCAAGGCAGTCGCCTTCAAGGAAGCGCTCACCGATGAGTTCCGCCAGTACCAGAAACGGATTATAGACAACGCCAAAACTCTGTCCGAAGCTCTCAAGAACTACGGCTACCATATCGTTTCCGGCGGCACCGACACACACCTGATGCTGGTTTCCTTCATCGACGTACCCAAAGTGACCGGCAAGAAAGTCGAGAAGGCGCTGGACAAGGCCGGGATCACCGTCAACAAGAACACCGTTCCGTTTGATCCGGAGAAACCGTTTGTCACTTCCGGTATCCGTATCGGCACCCCGGCCATCACCACTCGCGGCATGGGCACCTCCGAGATGCCGGTTATCGCCGAGCTTATCCACCGTGCCATCCAGAACCGCCGCAAGGACGAAGTGCTGGCTGAAATCGCCGGGGAAGTCGCCACCCTGTGTGAGAGATTTCCACTTTATCCCGATCACCCCAGGAAGGTTTGATCATGTTAGTCCAGGTAGCGATATTCCCCACCGGCACACGGTCCGCGTCGATCTCGGCCGACGTCTCCAAAGTGATCGACATCATCGATAAGTCCGGCCTGCCGTACAAATTGTCGGCCATGTCGACCATTATCGAGGGTAACTGGGACCGGGTAATGAAAGTCATCAACAAGGCGCGCCTGATGTTGCGTCGGCGGCACAGCCGGGTTTACATAGTGATTACCATCGATGACCGCAAGGGCGCCCGCAACCGCCTGACCGGCAAAGTCAAATCAATCGAAAAACGACTCCGACGAGAGGTGAACAAATAGTTGTGGGGTATGTCTCCTCGAGACCTGCCGGGCGGCAAGCCAAAGGCAAACCGCTCTATTCTGTAGATTGGGTTCTGCCGTCCCGCGCAGCGGGACAAAAAACCCGACACTTGACATAAAAGGAGAAAATCATGGAAGATATCCGGGTTGTCTTCATATCGGTACCGTGTGAGGAAGCCAACAATCTGGCCAAAGGGATGCTCAACGAACGTCTGGCCGCCTGTGTCAACATCGTGCCTAAAATCGAATCCTGGTACTGGTGGGATGACAAAATCGAGCATGATAACGAGGCTATGCTGATCGTCAAGACCACGCAGCAACGTTTTGACGCTCTGCGTGAATGGGTAGTCGTCAACCACCCTTACGGACTACCGGAGATAATCGCCCTGCCTATCTCCGAAGGCCTCCCCCAATACCTCGCCTGGGTGAAAAAGGAAACCGAGGGGTAGGGGGGCATACAATGGCTCGAAAAAAGCAGCGAAGAGAAAAACGAAGGAGGCCTATGCCTACACAGAAAAAGGGTAAATGGCGTAGAAGAGCTGAGATCACGGCACTTGCCTTGGGAATCCCAGCGTCGATTTTCGGAATTGTCATGTTCGTATCCTGGATGATGGACCAAAATGAGCTAAAACAGCAGAATAGGATGCTCACGGAGCTTTTAAACAGAGTTTTCAGAGATCAGGCACTAACTAGAGCCGAACAGATAGAGGGATTGAAACCAGGCGAACTCTATAAGAACGTCAACAGAATTCTCGTACGAATCGACGAAAATGATATACCGGATTCCCCTAAGAACTTTGACACCTTGCATAAATATGTGAGGCGGCATATCGAGGCTGGCGGAGACCTCAGTGGGACCACTCTGCTGAAAATGGGCAATGTGTGGATCAACAGAGGCAGAATCGACGAAGCAATGTTCTACTACACGGCAGCGGTTGACGGCGGTCGGTTGACAGGCGAACCAGCAGCCCTAGCCATTGCGTTCCATAACCTTGCGTATGCTAGCTTCATAAAAAAACGCTTGAAAGATGCCGAGAAGTGGTGCAACGAGGCAATTAAAGTATCCGAAAGAAACGATGACAGTTGTCTCCTTGCCTCCACATGGAACATGATGGGGATAGTGCTGGGCGAGAGAGGAGTCCCACACTTGCGAGACAGTGCCGCGGTCTTGCTTCATCGGGCTGTCACAGTCGCAAGGCTCTGCCACGATTCTTCACTGTATGCCCAAGCATACGCGAATCTAGCTGTCGTGCATCTGAAGCAACATCGTGCGGATAGTGCTGTCAGCTACTATTTGCAGGCACTCCCGGTATACCAGTCAATCGAGGATGGTGGCGGAGAAGGAAAAACATACGAGGGACTTGCACTTGTTTACGAGTCGCAAGATAGTATCTCACAAGCCCTGTACTGTTGGGATAAGGCTATGCACGTATATCGTCTCAATGGCTTCGAAGAAGATGGCAACCGGGCACACCTGAGACTCTTTGAACTTAAGAAGAAGATCGGCTATTACCCTGATTTGCGCTGAATCACCTTTGTTTGAAGTTTTGTAGGTCGAAACCCCTGCGGTTTCGACAGCAGCAAGCCACTCACGCGAAACAGGTGAAATCCATATCGATTATCGGCGTCCGATTCTCTATTGATTCCCGCCGACCCTGCATGAAACGTTCGCTCCACGGATTAAGATCGTCAATACCCTCTTTGTGCAACAGAATGTAGAGTATCAATTCACGCAGTTTCAGAAAATCCTGAAAGTGGTTCAGCCACTGTGAGTCAAAACTGTTCTCTCGACCGTAACCTTCCAGCAGGCAGGACAAAAAACGTCGGGCGAAATCTGTTGTACCGCCTGACTTTGAGTCACGGTGGGCATAAAACAACGCCACCGCCAGATCGTCGGCAAACCAGTGGTAGTGACAATCAACGAAATCAAAAACGGTGATTGAGCCGTTGTGGACAACGAAGTTGCCGTGATGGACGTCTTCATGCACCAGCCCGTAACTGTCATTGTCGGTTGGCAGCACCCGCAGGCGATCCATTAGCTGATCGAAGCGGTCTCTGACCAGAATCTGATCGGCGGGGAGGTGACGGTCGACTTTGAGATCTTCGTCTTTGTGCCACTGCTGTCGCCGGTACGAGGGATCAGCCGGTCGGTAGCTTTTCGTCAGGGCGTGCATGCGACCGATTACCTGACCCCAGGCTGCAAACAGACTGTCATTCCAGTCTTCTTCCCCGGGGTGATGCCCCCTGGCTTTCTCGAATGCGTAAGCGAGGAACCGGCCACTGTCAGCCTCGATCTCCTCGACGAAGTTGCCGGTTTCCGACGGCACCGCCCGTGCCACTGCCGCGCCGCCATCGGAGAGATGGTTGACAAAATCAAGTTCGCCCATTATGTACGCTGCTGTGCGGCGCAGGGTATGGGTTATCTTGAGGATATACTCCTGCCCGTTCTTTTCGTATTCGTAGACATAGCTTTCAAAGCTGCCCAGCTTCTTGATTTTATCCGGCGCGATACCGAAGCGTTTCATTGCATCGCCCAGGATGCGATCATTGTAGAGTTGTTGAATGGCTTTAATCATAGTGTCGCACTTATCTCACTCGAAAGATGTCAAAGCCGCAGGGGTTTTGATCTATAACTGCAAGGCCCCCCGATAATTGTCTTACAGGTAAAAGCGAACAGTTCATCGTACACGTGTCGAGTTTCTCGCAAGGGTGGCAATGCCAAACCCGAATGTGTCCCCCCCTATTTCAGCAGCGTCAGAAACACTCCGGCGGCGACAGCCGAGCCGATCACACCGGCGACGTTGGGACCCATAGCCGGCATCAGCGGGTTGACCCGACCGTCGGTGGCGTCGGAGACGAACTTCTGCACCACCCGGGCGGCCATCGGTACCGCCGAGACACCAGCCGCACCGATACAGGGATTGATCTTCTTGCCTGCTGAAAGAAACAGGTTGATGATTTTGGCAAAGACCACTCCACCGGCGGTACTGAACGAAAAGGCAATCGCGCCCAGTCCCAGAATCATCAGCGTGCGCAGGTTAAGGAAATGCTCGGAATCCATGGTAGCGCCGACCGTAAGCCCGAGAAAGATCGTTACGATGTCAATCAGAGAGCCGCCGGCGGTTTTGCGTAACCGTTCGGTGACGCCGCATTCGCGCAGCAGGTTACCGAACATCAGCATACCGATCAACGGGGCGCTGGACGGCACCGCCAGAGAAGCGATAACGCCGGTGACAATGGGGAAAAGGATGATGGCCGTTCTTGAAACCGGCCGGGCCTGGGGCATGTCGATGGCGCGTTCTTTTTTGCTGGTGAGCATCCGTATGATGGGCGGCTGGATAATCGGCACCAAAGACATATAGCTGTAGGCCGCCACCGCCACCGGGCCGAGCAGGTGCGGCGCCAGTTGGCTGGTGAGGAAGATCGAGGTGGGGCCGTCGGCGCCACCGATGATACCGATACAGGCAGCTTCCCGGAAATTAAACCCCAGCAGGTAAGCTGCGCCCAGAGCGGCCACAAAGATACCCAACTGTGCCGCGGCGCCCAGCAGGAACGTCAGCGGTCGACCCAGCAACGGGCGAAAATCGGTCAGCACGCCGACACCCAGAAAGATAATGGGCGGCAGCAGTTCCGTCCTGATTCCTTGCTGATATATGAGCGCCATGATACCGTTGCCATAGGAACCCATTTCGGCCAACGGCAGGTTGGCCAGAATAGTGCCGAAACCGATCGGGATCAACAGCAACGGCTCGTACTTTTTGGTGATGGCCAGGTAGATCAGTACCCCGGCCACGGCAAACATGACCCAGTTGCCCCATTGCAGGTTGGCAAAACCGGATTGCTGCAGCAGTTCTAAAGCTGTATCCATGCGCTGTGACTCTCCCGCCTAAGCGATGGTCAGAATCGGTTTGGAGGAGTCGATTTCATCCCCGATCTGGACGTCGACCGAGGCCACGTTGCCGTCTACCGGAGACTTGATATCGTGTTGAGCCTTCATGGCCTCCACCTTGGCCACGACCTTACCCTTGGTAACGGCATCGCCGATTTTTACCAGGATATCGACCACTTCCACCATGCCGGCAAAAGTAGAGAAGACCGGCGTCCCGTTGGAGGCGGCCGGTACCGCCGGGTTCGCCGGGGCAGCTACGGTTGCAGCCGGTGCCGTACCGGCTGCTGTCGCCGGTTCGACCGTTACCATGAAAGTACGCGTGCGACCGTTTTCCTGGACCGTGCACCGGGAGATCACCGGGCCGGTGATGACCGGACCTCCGGCGGGAGCGGCGGCCGGTGCCGCAGTGGCCGGTTTGGGCTCTTCTTTCTTTTTCAAAGGCACATCGATTCTGGGTTTTCCCATCAGCAGCCGAACGCCTTCATTGACTTCCACTTTCTTGCCGGGCACCATGGCCGCCATGACCAGGAAGATGTTTTTATCATTGATAGGGATGTTTCTCTCTTCGAGTATCTTGCGAGCAGGTCCGATGTTTTTTGGCGCCGCTTCGAGGGGATCGCCTTTGAAGGGAACCATTTCAAGTTGTTTGGAAGCTTTCTCGACCACTTCCGGATCGGATGGCAGCGGCGTCTTGCCGAAATAGCCCAGAACCGCGCGGCCGTAACCGGATTCGATTTTCTCCCAGCGACCATACATAACGTTGTTGAAAGCCTGCAACCAGTACTGCTGGCTGCCGGGTGTCACGCTGGTCCAGGCGCCCGCGGCCTCGACCACGACAGGGAACTCGGCCAGAACTTCGCCATACTTGTGAATAATACCCGCCTTGACCATCATGTGCACATTGGGCCCGATAGCACCACCGGGCATCGGGAACCCCACCACGCGGGCGTCGGCGGTGGTGGTAGTCGGGTTGAAGGCGTAGTCTTTCATCGACTCGTTGAGCATGTCTTCGAGAATCGGCATCTTGCTGTCATCGATATCAAGGCTGTAGCCGGTCCCTTTCAGTGCGTGAGCCATCGAGCGCACGTCCGGCTGCACCGTGCCGCTGGCCATCGGCCGCACCGACAGGTCGATCCCGTCGACACCGCCCTGGATACCGGCCATGTAGCAGGCGACCGCCATGCTGGCCGTGTCATGGGTATGCTGCCACAGCGGCATCTCCGGCGGCATGATTTTTCTCAGCCCGACCGCGGTATCGTAGATTGTTTTGGGGTCAGTGGTACCGCTGGCGTCTTTAAGACAGATGCTGTCGATCTGAATATCGCCCTTGAGCAGACGGCGGCCGATATCAATATAGAACTCGGCCGTGTGGACCTTGTCGGATTTGAACGGCAGCCCCATCAGAGCAATACAGACCTGGTGATGCATACCAATCTCGACAATAGGGCGGCCGGTTTTGATCAGGTTCTCGACATCGTTCATATAGTCAAAATTGCGGTCCCAGGTCGTGCCGTACTCCTTCATCAGTTTAGCCTGAAGCTGGAGACCCTCCATCGACTGGGTGGTAAGAGTCACTCCCGACACCGAGCGGGTCAGTATTTGCAGGTCCGGCTCCGGCCCGACGGCTTCCCTGATAGTCTTCATGCATTCGAAAGGATCTTCACCGAGGTAGAAGTAGGGCGCCTGGTAGCGAGCGCCACCACCGAATTCAAAGTGGCGGATACCGAGTTCGGCAGCCGCTTTCATAGCCGGCAGAAAATCATTGAGCCGGACTTTGCCGCCGAAAGAACTTTGCAAACCGTCACGAAACGGGGTGAACATCACCCGGATGGTTTTGGGTTTTTGCGTGTATATCATTTCAACTCCTCTACATTGGTAATCTTCGTTCCCGGGTAAATTGTTTGCAGGACCGTTGAGACGGCAGCCACCATGGCGGCGTTACTATCGGCTCTCTCGGGAAAGACGACCAGTATCAACCGCATGACAATTGCCAGGACGGACAGCAAAAGAAAAACGCCCGCAAAGGCCGAGGCGCATATAGCCAGCAAGTCAAGAGACTCCATTCGAGGTTACTCCATTACGTAGCTGAGCCGGTTCGGCCGGGTTCGGAGATCAACTGTTGGATTCATGGCTGCTCTCCATATCTCTCGGTGACCCGCTCTATGTTAAACTGCTAAATAATGGAGCGAAACAGCCACTGTCAAGTGACACTTCAGTTTTTCAGTATCAGCCGACCCCTGGTTACAGGCCGATCAATCCCCTCCAGGTAGAGTTCCAGGTTCTTGCCGATTGAGGCCACCGTGCCGGCGGCCAGTTTTTCGCCGGGACCGGCCGGGGTATCGGCATAGACGGCAACCTCTCGGCCGATCACCAGCGATCGGCGGCGGTAGACATCCAGCAATCGATCGTACTGTCCATCAAGCAGAAACCTGTAATTCCGGCTTAGTGCAGAGGTCAGATGCTCCAGCAACAATCCCTGATGGCACTTGTCGGATATTGGCACAAAATCTCGCAGCGCGGCCGCCCGGGACACAAAGGGATCGCGCTGTACTTGCGGCGTGGCTTCCACATTAAGACCGATACCCAGGATAGCGCCGGAAACTACCTCCCCCTGGCTGAGGGTGTGGGCCAGTACGCCGGCCACCTTGGCATTGTCGATAACAATGTCATTAACCCATTTGACCGTAGCCCTGCCTGTCAGACCTTCTATATTATCCACAGCCTCGATTACCGAGACGGCCGAGAGAATAGTGAAGCCGACACCGAAATGATCTACTTTCTGCTGCGGTGCCAGAAAAGCGCAGAGGTGAATATTGCCCGGCAGCGCTACCCAGGGCCGATTTTTGAAACCATGCAGACCACCGCCGAACCCGGCCAGGCACAGCACTCCGCCCGGCAGCAACGGGTCCGATTGAGCCGTCTGTATGAGGGTGTCGTACTGAGACTCCGCCGCCAGCCTGACCACCAACATGTATTGCCACAGCCGGTCGGAATCAACTTCGGTTACGGACAGGAAATCGGTGTCGAATAGACCGGCGGTGAGCTTTCTGATCGGATCCGGTACTGCATTGACAGCGATTGTTTCCCATCCCGGATTTCGGTTCAGCACCTCCCGGGAGTATTCAATATTATCAGTGAGGATAACCATAACGGCGTTTATTTTCGGAACCGGTCGTCGGAGAGTCTGTCTTTGGTGTGGCGGGATTTGCCGGTAAGCCAGCCGGTGCGTATGTCGATCTCTCGGTCGAATTCCGGAACATAAGGCTTGATATCAAGCAGCGGTGTGCCGTCGACGATATCCACACCCTCAATATAAAGTATAGAGCCTTCGATACGATCCAGCGCTACCACCGACAGCCCGATCGGGTTCGGCCGTCGTGGGGCGCGTGTGGCAAAAAGTCCGCGGAGCTGGTTATCAAGAAACGGTATTACCTGCAATGCGTAGCCCTGGGACAAGTGCAGGTGGTAAATCAGTATGATATGAGAAAAGCCGTCAAGGTCCGCCAGTCCTTCCCGGAAATCGTCGAACACCTCCACGGTCCCCTTAATACCCTGTGCCGCTCGCGGCTGAATCGGCACGCCGGTGGTATCTTTATACGGCGAATGCACTACGCCGATCGGTTGATAATGAATCTGGTCCAATCCTGTTAACCTCCACAACGTCAGGTCACCGACAACGCCGTCAAAGTACATGCGGCGGGAGCGCAAGGCAAGTTGCCGGAACTGCCGGACCTAACAGGGTGTTGAAAAAGTGTTCTATCATGCTCAATTGCCAACACACTTCGTCATTCCTGCGAAAGCAGGAAGGTGGATTCACATTTGAAGTGCAACATGTTATTCCAAAATATCTCTGCTGGTGTTAGAAAGTCCAGACATTTTCGTGGTGTGTTATTGTATGCCTGGATGAGTTCGAGGAAGCGATTGTCGGTGAGGGTGGCCAGGTCGG
>JBDRNJ010000067.1:0-20606 GCA_043811375.1 bacterium
GATGGCTTTGAGAAACGCTTGATTCACCTGCCAAGAAAACGAAAACAGAAGAAGAACAATGATGACAACAAAGACCCTGAATCAAAAAAAGTGTTACCTATGTAACCGGTCTAATGTGTATCCTATGTAACCGGTCATACATTTTTCGCGGTGTTCGGGACCGGTGGTTCGGCTATGGCGTGCCCATCGACCGCAGGTACCCCCTACACACCGGCAGTACAAATGAACACTAACCTGCCCAATTCTCAAAGCCTTCTCCAACCGGCCGGCTTCGGTGCAGTACTCTGCGCCGGAGTATGTTTGTTAGTCACAATTATAATGGCACCAGCCGCCTTCTGCGACGACTTCTGCTCAGTCCTGTCATCGACTGTCATAGAGGTAACAGCGGCTACTGTCGACAATGTCAGTCCCGGCGACACAGTTGATATTACAGTGGAAATTTCACCTGCGATCGGCACTGACTCGCTGTTGCTGGACGGTCTTAATCTGGCCATAGCCTGGGATTCCGCGGTAATACAATTTGACGGCGTTTCGGATGGCGGTCTGGCAGCGGACAACGACTGGTTCTTTGAATTTGTTTTGCACTCTGACTCGGTCATACCGACAGCGACCATGTTGCTTGAACTGGTCGGCGCCGCCACCGCGCAATCAGCCCTCGTCCTGACCGGCAGCCACTACCTTACATTGCGGTTTGTCGTGGCTGAAGATTCCATACTGCACAATACATCCACCGATATCAGTTTCTACTGGCGCGACTGCTACGACAACGTCTTCTGGTCCCGCGGATATGACACCGCCCTGCTGGCCGGACAGGTGTTGAACGCTAACGGTATCGACATCACCGACACCGGTCACGCCCTCCCCTCAACAGCCGGACCGGCTTCGGAGTGCAGCGCGCAGTTATCGCATGACGACACGGCGGCCATCGTAGCCGGTTGCTTTCGCAGTGGTCGGATCAATTTCTCAGTGTCTACGGCAGTTGACGAATCGTCGGATGCCACAGTGCCGAACCAAATCATGCTGGCCCAGAATTACCCCAATCCCTTCAATCCTGATACCAGGATCGAATTTTCTCTACCGTGCCGTTGTGACTGGCAACTTGAGGTATTCAACCTTATGGGCCAGGTGGTGGCTCAGAACCGTGGCCGCAGCGGACCGGGAACGATGAGCATCGATTGGTGCGGGCGCGACCTGTGCGGTCAACCGGCGGCCAGTGGAGTTTATTTCTACCGCCTTGAGGCCGATGGCCGTCACTTCAGTCGGAAGATGCTTCTTTTACGGTAAACAACTGTATTTACAGTGTGTCCTTCGCAGACAGACAGCAATCATACAGGTGTTGCGCAATCGACTGCGCCGCCAGGCGGTGACCCCGGGCATTGAAATGTGTGGGATCGCGCTTGGCATCATCGAACAGATCATTATGTTCATCAAAGTCGTGCGCCAGGTCCACTAATTCGATGCCATCAGCAGCTGCGACTCCACGGATAGTCCGGTTGTACCGTTCATGGAAATCGTGCATCGGCGACCGACTGCCGGGCGGGTAGTAGGAGACAAGAGATGGTATCGGCGATGTCAGCAAAACCGGTGTGGCACCGACCTGGTGAACAGAACGGCAGATTGCAGCCAGGTTATCAGCGAAGTCAGTCAAACCGACGCGGTAAACCGGTTGAGATCTATCCCAGGTGGAATCCGGGTGTCGCTCGATTGTATTCAGAAGCAGCTTCTTCATAAGACGATAACTGTGAAACCGTGACAGGACGTTCTGCACCGTCAGGATTGCCGGTGGAGGAAACTGTTGTTGTTTATCGCTGATCTGTCCGGCGGCCGCCCAGTGATCATTCCAGGCGAACAGAATCAGTACGATATCCGGCTGTAAACCGACCAGACGCCGCTGGAAGAGGCGCCTTCCCTGAAGACTCGTATAGCCGGGAACACCGGCATTGATTACCTCACACCTGTCCGTCAGCATGGTTTCCAGTTGAGCGGTATAGGTTTCCTCCAGCGACACGCCCCAGCCAAAAGTGCATGAGTTGCCCAATGCCATAATGCGACAGCCGCTTGTGGTCTCCGACACCTCACGACCGCGAAGACCAAGCGCATTGATGTGATAGGTCTTTCCTTCGAAGAAGCGCGATGTTATGGTTTGATTGGGTCGCAGCTGCCAGAACAGGTCGGCGTCTTTCATGAATACGTCCGGATAATCCAGCGCCCGATTGAGAACAAAGGTCCGATTCTGAAAATAGGTATCAACACCGGCCAGGCGCACCACTGTCTCGATCAGTCCCAGCAATACCAGCAGGCAGATGGCGGCCGCTACCAGCCGGTAAGCAACAGTCGGTTTGAACCCGCTCATGACACCAATATAGCCTGTGGCAGCACTCTTGTCAGCGCTTTAGAACAGAGTATATATGAAGGGAGCCAGCGCAGACGATTCGGTAAACACCACCAGCAGCGACAACAAGAGCAGAAAGATGATAATCGGTCCCAGCCACCATTTCCTGGACGTTTTCAGGAAGTACCAGAACTCCGCGAGAATTCGCATCCGTCGAAACATGGCCGTCAAATCATCCTTACAAAGTCACTAACCGTGCCGAGAGTCAGTGACATACCATAACATTAGTCAGGCGCTATCTCGAGACTGAATTGCCGTCGTAACTCAAGCGGCACCCGGATTCGACGTATAATGTAGTTTTCCATCACCAGAATGTCAATCTCACCGGAACAGAAAGTCGCGAAGGCATCTTCGGGTGTGTTGACTATAGGGTGACCACGCAGATTAAACGATGTGTTGAGTACCACCGCTACGCCGGTCAGCTTCTTGTATTCACTGAGCACTCCGTGCAGAAAGGGATTGTCCCGGTGGGTCACCGTCTGTATGCGGGATGAATGGTCAACATGGGTCACCGCCGGAATTACCCGACGTTTATTTTCAACGACAGGATAATTGAACAACATATAAGGCGAATTGCCGACATTCTTAAAGTACTGAGAGACATCTTCCCGCAGCACTGCCGGCGCGAAGGGTCGGAATGGTTCCCGGTACTTGACGGCGGCATTGATCTTCTCTTTCATCCGAGCATCACGGGCATCGGCCAGGATCGACCGAAAGCCCAGTGCTCGCGGACCGAACTCCATCGCGCCCTGGAAGACAGCCACAATTTTACCGTCGGCAACGGCTTCCGCCACCTGGTGCTGAAGTGGTTCGGTAGTCATCTGTTGGTATGGGATGGTGTGTGTGTCCAGAAAGGTTTTGATCTGATCATTATCGTAAACCGGGCCAAGGTCGAAGAAGGACTGCGGCCTCTTATCCTCCCCGCTTAAGTGGTAGTGGGCGTAGAGAGCAGCTCCTACAGCGCCACCGGCGTCTCCGGCCGCCGGCTGAACATAAATGTCATCGAACACCTTCTCCCTCAGCAGCACGCTGTTGGCTCGGCAGTTCAGGGCCACTCCCCCGGCCATACAGAGCCGATCGAGGCCGGTCTGCCGACGCACATGACGCGCCATGCGCAACATGACCTCTTCCGTAACGGCCTGAATGGAAGCGGCTACATCTTCATGGAATGGTTCGATCTCATCCTGCGGGTCTCGTCTCGGTCGACCCAGTAACTTCTCCAGCCCGGAGCCGGTCATGGTCAACCCGTGATGAAAAGTGAAGTAGTCGAGATTGAGATGTATCGAACCATCGTCATGTATTCGCACCAGCTTCTGCTGCATCAACGAGGCGAACCGCGGTGTGCCATAGGGAGCCAGCCCCATGATCTTGTATTCGGCCGAGTTCACCCGGAATCCGAGATAGTACGTCAGCGCTGAATACAACAATCCCACGGAATGCGGATAGTGCATCTCACCCAGCAGTCTGACACTGTTATTATCGCCGACACCATACGATGCGTTCGCCCACTCGCCGACGCCGTCAACAGTAAGAATGGCAGCCCGGTCAAACGGGGATGAGAAAAACGCACCGGCGGCGTGCGACAGATGATGCGACAGGTACAGTATTTCACCTTCGTAATTCAGTTCTCGACTTATAACGTAGTCGGTCCAGAGCTTGCGGCGCAGCCAGATCGGCATGGCCGCCAGAAAAGCCCGCCAGGAACGAAAGGGCGTGGCCATATATCCGGTCAGGATACGATCGAATTTCGCTAGAGGTTTGTCGTAGAAGACCACGTAATCCAGATCGAGCGTGGTCAGTCCGGCCCGTTTCAGGCAATAGGCGACGGCCTCGACCGGCAGCTCGGCGTCGTGCTTGATGCGCGAATACCTCTCCTGACCGGCAGCAGCCACCAGGGTTCCGTCGACAACCAGGGCTGCGGCGGCGTCATGGTAGAAACAGGATATGCCCAGAATCTTCATAGTCAGCTCTGTCGCCGCAGCTTCTCCAGATCGGGTTGGCGACCGTCGGTCGGTTTCCAGTTGCTGGCCTTTTTGAGACACCGCGACTGCGCTTGTAACGGGTCCCAGCCGAATAGACGAAACAGCCCACCCAGCGGTGACAGCACCAGGAAGTAAAAAAGGGTCAGCAACAGCTTAGTCTGGAAGCGCGCCACGGTCAGGGCGATTTTTTTCCACTTTGACCAGACCTTTCGTAGAATCATTTTCATGTCATCGGCCCCAAAAACCAAGAAATCGATTGACTCTTATCTGAACATCCATAATGTGCCTCTCAATGAAATATAGTCAGATTTCTACAGATTATCACGATTCATTATTGGCCGGGCGGCGATGACGGATCCCGGCGGCGACATTCTTATTACCGGCGCCTCCGGCTCGCTGGGCAAGCAACTGGTTTATGAACTTGATCGGCAGGGCTTAAGCCCCGTTGCCCAGGTACGTCAGAGTTCCGACACGCGCTATCTCGATTCGGTCGGTGTCCGAAAGCGCGTGACCGACCTGCGAAACAAGACTGACCTGTCGCGATTGGTGGCCGGGGTCGACTCGATCATCCACACGGCGGCCTGGGTAAACTTTCGTCAGGATCGTCTGGCGGATTTTGTCGCCCTCAACACCGATGGTTCCCGGCATCTGTTTGCAGCCGCCCAAAAAGCCGGTGTGAAACGGTTTGTTCACGTCTCGACGGTGGCCGCCGTGGGGGCTATTCCCCGTCAATCACATGGCGAACTCAATCCGGTGGGTCCGCCTGACCGAGCCAGTGAAGACACTCCGTTTAATCTGGGGCACCTGCATATTCCCTATATAATGACCAAGCGAGAGGCCGAGGAAAAACTTCTTCAGTCTGCCCCAGACGGGAAGACAGAACTGGTTATTGTCAATCCGTCGGTCATAGTGGCGCCATCGCGTACCGGCGACGACCGAGGCAAAGCGCTCAAGAAATTCCCCCGCTGGCTGGCGCCCGGTCTGCCCAATTTTGTCAACCTGGTTGATATTCGCGATGTTGCCGCCGGAGTAATTGCGGCAATGAACAACGGCCGCCCGGGCGAGCGCTACATTCTGGGCGGCGACAACGTCACCGCCCGCGAACTGCTGCTGATCATTTCATCGGTGCTGGGACGTGCTCCACATTTTGTCCGGCTTCCCAGAGCCGCACTGTTCTCTGCCGCCCGCCTGGCGGCGTTGCGGGGCAGGCTGACAGGTTCGGGGAAAGTATCATTCTATCCTGACCTGATCAGACTTCTCGACTACGACTGGGCTTTTTCGTCCCGCAAAGCACGCCGTGAACTGGGTTACACCAGTCGCTCGTTGTATGTCACGCTCAAAGACCTCTTGACTAACAACTTCACACACAGCTACGCCCGGTAGCGTGCTTGTTGAAATCCGTGACCTCACTTACGTGATAGTCTGCTTTTTCGCGCCAGTTGATTCTTAACAGTGCCAAGGCCTTTGATATTCATATAAAACCGATTTGATCTCCAACCTGTTCTTATTATGATTATTGGACATGAATCTGATTATTCTGCAAAAAGAAGATCGAATTGACGATTTCCTCTATCGTATTAAGGACAATCGAGCCAGGCATATCCTCGAGATATTAAAACTCGATACAGGAGATACTGTCGAAGCTGGTATTCTGAATGGACCTCAAGGGAAAGCCATAATCGAATCAGTAAGTGGGAACACGCTGATTCTCAAGTGTAGTGATTTCACCATGATGCCCGCTCCTGCGATTACGATTGACTTGATTTGTGCCATGCCGCGCCCGCAGACCCTTCGGAGAGTATTGCGTACCATAGCGACAATGGGTGTACGAAAGTTGTTTTTGATCAGGGCAAACCGAGTAGAGAAAAGTTATTTCCATTCTCCTCTTCTGGAGCCGGACAACTATACCCCGTATTTGATTGAAGGTCTCGCCCAGGGGAAACTGACACGGTTACCTGAAGTTACGATCCACAAGCGTTTCAAACCTTTCTTTGAAGATACACTGAAAGACAATGCGAAAGATGAAACGGGAGATGCTCTCAGACTTCTGGCTGATACTGAAACCAAACGTCTCCTGAGTAAGATATATTCAGATCCCCGTAGAGTTCTTCTTGCCATTGGACCTGAAGGCGGCTGGGTTCCGTTTGAGGTAGCATTGATGAAAGAAATTGGTTTTGAGTCTTTCACCCTGGGACAATGGCTCCTGAGAGTAGAATCCGCAGTAACCGCTGCTTTGGCACAAATAGAGCTACTCGGCAGGGACAGTACATAGATCGTTCTAATAATTCCGGGGTTGGGGATTCTCGGCCCAACCTGTCCAGTAGCGTGCTTGCCTGAATCCGTGATCACACCTGCATGACGGAAGTCGTTGGAAAGTAATTGATTACTGAGGCTGCACGCCGTACATGAGCAAGCTCAAGTAGTTACTCAATTATGTCGTTACGTGAGATCTGTAGGCGAAGCATCTTGAGAAACATTGATTGTCCACCGCTGCCCGGCACAAAGTTTTTTGATGTAAAATCGTTGTCCGTTACGTCGATCGGTTCTAAATACCTGTAGAATTCCTTAGATAAGGGGATCCTTCCGATCTCCTCACCAACGATATCAAGATACACGTCATCCTTCAAAAACTTCATCAGAGCCTTAAAAGCATTAGATTTTGGAAGCAGATTTCCTACTTGATCTTTAGCGTCCCACGATTTTGGCCATTTATCTCTAACAGCAACAAAGTAGTTGAACAGGATCTCCGCTATGTCCAGATCTTTATTCTCAATGAATAGGTTTCTAAAAGGGTGTTTTTTTAGCTCGTCAATAGTTGCTCTTTTAAGCTTCTTACTGTCCAGCAAATCATTTCTATCACGTACTGCGTCTGGAGTAATGAATTTAACGAGCGCCTCCACAAATGACGCCTGCGTTAGCGGTTCCTTGGTACGACCCGGAGTTGCTGTTCCTAACCTCTTTATTCTCTTATGCAAAGGGCTTGATTCTTCTTTGTCCAGCGCTACGGCAACATTATGACAACTTTTATGAGGGCTGGAAGTTCTTGCAAGTTCTGTGAGATCATAAACGAGGCTTTTGCTTACTTTCGTCTGTGCCAGATTTACCGTGGCAAAGATGTTGGCCTGTTCAGATATATCAGCTCCAACAAAAATGGAAAGGTTAATGTCAAAATCCCGATCTTCGAATGGGAAAGCCCAATTGCCATTTTCATCCATAAACGAGGCTATTCTGTGTTGCCCATCAATTACTTTGGCAATCATCTCATAGGGTATTTGTTCCTCACCTGTTTCTGGATCACCACCGAAAGAAGACAGGGTCAATACCCGTGATTCTTCGTTGTATTCAACACATCGCTCATCTATAGTAACGATTACCGCCGTGGGAAAGGTAGCATCTTGAGCGGTTACATATTTTTTTATCTCCTTAATACGCTTCTTGCTGATTGGCCTCTGAATCCCCAAATATCTCTCTACATCGCGCAGTTCTGTGGCAAGACGTCTGACATCATTGTAGCAGATTTTCACTAGGTCCTGCGCCTTAATCGAAGCAATATAAAAATCACCTATCGGCTGTGATACTTTGAGCACTGGCAATTTGATCGTTCCTGCTACCATCATTCTTTTTACCCTATTTCCTTACCCGGTTAGTAAATTCATCAGAAAAGCCTTTCTCATTCTCCCTATTGATACCAACAAAATCACCGGCTTGACCAATGCCATCAAGAATCGAAAGGTACCAGCAGAAGGAAGCATAAAGGTACAGCCAGGGCGCGCTTTGTACTGCAATCCAGTAAAGAAAAGTCGTCTGGAACATTGATTTATCGGTTTTCGTGGCGCTAAATCCGGCAGCCGTTAGCAACAGCACTGCAAGAGCGAAAATCCAGATCCATCCATATCCGATAAAAGTACGTTTGATCACGTTAGATACCTTTGATAACTTGTTATCGATATGGTCTTCAAGTTCTTTGTAGCGTTCGATGCTGATGTATAATACGGGTGACAGAAAAGATGCTGCATAGACAAACAATTCGGCGCTAAAAACGGCCTTCTTAAATTCCAGAAGCAGCTTACTTAACACTGGGTGGCTACCATCCGGAATGCTCGATAAGGTGACGCTCAAAATCACTGGGGCCGATGAAAATAGCCACAGAATAATGAATTTGGGTAGAGCACTTTTGTGGCTCTGCCATGAGAAGAACACTAAAGATTGAAGAAACGGAATTTTCGTGACAATAGACGATAAGATCTTCTTGGTTTTTATCCAAGACATTTGATCACCATCTCATCGTATTTCCCTCGGGCAGATGACTTGCCCGAAATGACACTAGCTCTGCTCAATGTAATATGCTCACCAATCCCGTAATAAAGCTCTTGAATACATTTGTTACAGGCATTTGTGATTATTAACTTAGCTCCGCGATCCAGCGCCGACCTCACACAATTGCGGAGACGTATTTGATCTTCCCAGGAGAATAGACTCTCATTGTACTTTATGAAAGCATTGTCGTTGTGTCTGACCGTGTACGGCGGATCTACAAAAACAAAATCACCAGTTTTGGCCTTACCTAGAATGGTCTCAAAATCTTGTGAGTAAAGCTTGGCATTAGCTAGAAGTGATGCACATTTCTCAAAATCATCAGTTGAGAGAATCACATTTGTCTTTGTACCGATTGGTACATTAAACTGACCTCTTAGATTTACTCGATATAACCCGTTCCAACATGTTCTATTCAAGTATATGAATCGTGCGGCCCCACCAGCACTTGATCGAGGTTTTTGTGCTCTTATCTTATAGTAGTATTCTTTTGTGTGACTTCTGTGATGATTTCTGAGCAATCTCAGCACTTTCTTCCAATCATCACCTATTGCCCGATAGGTATCTATTAATTGCGCATTTGAGTCTGACAAGATCGCGCTTTTGGGGGCTAGCCTAAAGAATACAGCGCCACTACCGAGAAATGGCTCAATATAGCGCTCAAAGTGAATATTCAAGAGTTCAAGATGATTCTCGACGAGCCACCTCTTACCACCTGCCCACTTCAGAAATGGTGGTAGGGGCGTGGTCACGGATTCCTGCACACCCATGTTCTTACCATCCAATGGAATCCTGGTGTCTATGGGACTTCCAATTTAATAAATGGCGGGGGGAGGATTTGAACCTCCGACTTTCAGGTTATGAGCCTGACGAGCTACCAGACTGCTCCACCCCGCTGAACAGGTGCCAATATAGCAGCCGGTGAGGCCGTGTCAAGCCCCAAGGTGAAATAGTATCTGATTAATCTGAAACCGCATGGCCAAAACGGAGGTGCCGGCAGGACTTTATCCGGTCAACGGTGAATCCGGGTGTGAAATGTAAGTTGCTGCCATTAAATATGTTGACGCTCTTGTCGATAAAAAGATTGAGTGGCCGGTCGGTGTCGGAAGCAGTGTTGAATAATCCCATATTTTTTTTCCGATACTGTTGACAACCAGCGACTTTTACATATAATGTAAGTCTGTTTTTGACTGAACAAATACGGTTTGAAGGAGTAGGATGAGAACTTTTGTGCCGAAGGTTGATCCCGGTGGCCGCAAGTGGTGGTTGGTGGATTTAAACGATGTGATCCTTGGCCGGGCTGCCGTTAAGGTGGCCAATAAAATACGTGGCAAGGACAAACCTATCTTTACGCCCCACCTTGACACCGGCGATCATATCGTAGCCGTTAACGCTCGCGGACTGCGGTGGACGGGTAAAAACAAATCGGCTCAAACGAAGTATTATCGCTACTCGGGATACCCCGGAGGACTGCGTGAAACCAGTCTGGCGGAATTGATGGAGAACCGACCGCAGGAAGTTTTCCGCCTGGCGGTCAGACGGATGTTGCCGAAGAACCGGCTGGGTCGCAAGATGCTGAAGAAGCTTCACGTTTATGCCGACGGCACTCATCCTCACCGGTCTCAGAAACTACAAGAATTGAAACTCAGTTGAATATTTGAGGATTATGGAAAAAGAGGTCTATAGCGCCACCGGTCGTCGCAAGGAATCAGTGGCTCGTGCAGTAATGACTCCCGGCGAGGGGAAATTCACCGTTAATGGCCGCAATATCCGCGACTATCTGACTCGTGATTCATTGGTTGAGCATGCTCAGAAAGCACTGGTCGTAACTGAAACTGCGGGCACTGTTGATATTCAGTGCCGGGTGAGTGGCGGCGGCAATACCGGTCAGTCGGGTGCTGTACGGTTGGCGGTGAGCCGGGCTCTGCTTCTGATGAATCCCGACCACAAGCAAGTACTGCGCAAGAGTGGTTTACTTACACGTGACGCCCGCGAGGTCGAACGCAAAAAGTACGGTCAACCCAAAGCGCGTAAGCGCTTCCAGTACTCCAAGCGTTAGACCGAAAAGTAACATCCCTCCCTACACCGGAGGGAAATAGTCAATCCCGGTTGACCTGCCCGGAGGTCCGGTATCGCCGGTCCGGTCGGGGTCGATGCCGGGGTGAAGAACAACCTATCATTTGAGGAAACCTATGGTTTCTCCCCAGGTAAAGGAATTATTGGAAGCGGGGGTTCATTTTGGTCATCAGACCCGTCGCTGGAACCCCAAGATGAAACCATTCATTTTTGCCGCTCGCAACGGCATTTACATCATTGACCTGCAAAAGACGCTCAACGCGCTGGAAAAGGCCAAGATGAAGGTTCGCGAGATTGTCGGTCGCGGCAAGCCTATTCTGTTCGTGGGAACCAAGAAGCAGGCCAAGGAAGTCATCGTCGGAGAAGCTGCCCGGTGCGACGGCTTTTATGTTACCGAGAGATGGTTGGGCGGCATGTTGACCAACTTCAACACTATCAAAAACTCCATCAAGAAGCTCAAAGACATTGAGCAGATGAAGATTGATGGTACGCTGGAGAAGTTTACCAAAAAAGAGCGGTCGCGCATCGAGCATGAGGCGGAGAAGCTACAAAAGGTTCTCGGTGGTATCAAAGAAATGAACTACCTGCCCGGCCTGGTAATAATCGTCGATGCTCGCAAGGAGAAAATCGCCGTGGCGGAGGCGTCCAAACTCGGCATTCCCATTATTGCCATCATCGACACCAATGCCGACCCCGATCCGATTGATTTCCCGATTGCCGCCAACGATGACGCCATCAAGTCGATACGGATTCTTATCCGCTCGCTGGTCGACGCCGCCGCTGAGGCCCGGACCGGACTGGCTATGGAGATGGTCGCCACTGAAACCAAGGCAGAACAAAAGGTACCGCAGACTTATACTTCGAATAAACCCGACGAAAAAAAATAGTTGAGAAGGTAACAGCGATGGAAATAACAGCCAAACTGGTCAAGGAGCTTCGTGAGAAAACCGGGGCCGGCATGATGGACTGCAAAAAAGCTTTGGTCGAAACCGATGGTAACGCCGAGAAGGCGATCTCGGTACTTCGGGAGAAGGGTATCGCCAAAGCCACCTCCAAGGTCGGCCGAACCACCGCCGAGGGTGTCATCGCCACATACGTGCATACCGGTGACAAGCTCGGGGTGATGGTGGAAGTCGACTGCGAGACGGATTTCGTCGCCCGAACCGACAAGTTCAAGGCTTTCGCCCGCGATATCGCTATGCATATCGCCGCCAGTTCACCGCTTTGCCTGAGCCGCGAAGATCTGGACGCTGCTGTGATTGAAAAAGAACGCGAGATATATCGTCAGCAGGCTCTTAACGAGGGTAAACCGGAGAAAATAGTCGATAAAATCGTCGACGGACGCTTAGAGAAGTTCTACTCGGAGGTAGCCCTGCTGGAACAACCTTACGTAAAAGACAGCGATCGAACCCTGGGGGACTTTGTCAAGGATATGGTGGCCGGATTGGGCGAGAATATCAATATCCGTCGGTTTGCCCGGTTCCGTCTTGGTGAATGACGTGGAATCTGAAGGCGACGTTCCGGCATTCAAGAGAATCCTGATCAAGATTTCCGGGGAGGCTCTTATGGGGGACGGTGAGTTCGGGTTGGACTCAGCCACCCTGGAATCGCTGTGTCACCAGATTCGTGAAATCAAACAACTGGGGGTCGAAGTCGGCATTGTTGTCGGCGGAGGAAATATCTTTCGCGGCCTGGCCGCCAGCGAGAGAGGTATGGACCGGGTCACGGCCGACAATATGGGTATGCTGGCCACGGTCATCAATGCCCTGGCCATGATGGACACGCTGGAAAAACAGGGGATCTATACCCGGGTCATGTCGGCAGTCACCCTGAGAGCTTTTGCCGAACCCTACATACGCCGTCGGGCGGTGCGTCATCTGGAAAAAGGGCGAGTGGTGATTTTTGCCACCGGCACCGGACATCCGTATTTCAGCACTGATACCGCCGCTTCGTTGCGGGCTATCGAAATCGGCGCTGAGGTGATCATCAAGGCTACCAATGTCGATGGCGTCTATTCGGCTGATCCCAGGAAACACGACGATGCCGAATTCTATCACCGGTTGAATTATATGGATGTCCTGACCAAAGAATTGAAAGTAATGGATTCGACCGCGATCTCTCTTCTGATGGATACCAATATCCCCGTGCGGGTGGTTAATCTCAACCAGCCGGGTAATCTGAAACGGGTGGTCCTGGGAGAAGATATCGGGACTCTGATAACATGACTCAATAGTCTCGGCCAATATCAGGAGGATCGAAAATATGCTGCCAGAGTTGCACAAGGAAGCTGAAGAAAGGATGGGCAAAACTCTCGATGCGATGGCGCGGGAGTTCTCGACGGTGCGCACCGGTAAAGCCTCGCCACAGGTGCTGGATTCAGTCAAGGTTGAGGTGTATGGTACCACTATGCCTCTTAACCAGGTCGCCACGGTGACCGTGCCGGAACCTCGTCTGCTGGTAGTTCAGGCCTTTGACAAGGCGACGGTTGGTGACATCGTCAAGGCGATACAGAAAGCCGATCTGGGGTTCAATCCGCAGGCTGACGGACAAATTATCCGCCTGCCGATTCCGGCACTCAACGAAGAGCGGCGCAAGGAACTGGCTCGGCACTGCAAGAACATCGCCGAAGAGGGTCGGGTTGCTATTCGCAATATCCGCCGCGACATCAACGAGCGCATCAAGAAGGCTCAGAAAGACAAAGAAATTTCCGAGGACCAGCAGGCTGACGATCTGGAAAAATCCCAGCAACTCACCAACGATCATATCAAGAAAATCGATGAGTTACTGGCCAAAAAAGAAAAGGAAGTCATGGAAGTGTGACCTCCCGGCACTAAACGAATCTCACGGCCCGGGCCGGACGGCTCGGGCTTCTTCTTTGGAACCGACGTAATCGTCATCACCCGATCCTCTCCCCCGTTGCGGACACACGGCACTGTAAATATGCCTTTTGGTTTGGTGGTGGTTGCCTATATTGACGGTATGGCGCTCTATATTTTTTCCGATGCTCACCTCGGGGCCGACCCGCCGGAGAAAGAAACAATCAAAGTCTCAAAAATCGCCGCGTTGTTTGAGTTGGTCAAAGCCGACGGCGACCGGCTGGTGATTCTGGGCGACCTGTTTGATTTCTGGTTTGAGTACCGGCACGCCATCCCCAAGGACCACCACGACGTGCTGTTCATGTTGTCCGACCTGGTCCGGCGCGGGGTGAAGATCGACTACGTCAGCGGCAATCACGATTTCTGGATGGGCGACTTTTTTGCCCGGCAGATGGGTATCACGCTGCACCGCGACGCACTGGACCTGGAGTACGACGGCAAGCGCCTGCATCTCATTCACGGCGACGGTCTGGCCGGAGCCGACCGGGGTTATCGCCTGCTGAAGCGGATACTGCGCAACCGGGTCAACATCTGGCTTTATCGCAAGCTCCCCCCCGACTGGGCGATGCCATTAGCCAAACGAGTCTCCGGCTCATCGCGCAAGTACACTTCGCGACGTGACCAGACGTTCGCCGCCGACTACGAGATGTATGCCAAAGAGAGGCTGACGTCTTCGGGTTATGATATCGTAGCCATCGGTCATCTGCATATCCCGGTGATGAAATCATTCGGCGGCCGGGTGTATATCAACACCGGTGATTTCATCGAGCATTTCACCTACGCCAAACTGGCCGGCGGGGAGATCAGGCTGGAGAGCGTTAGGTGAGTGAGGCCTTGAGGTTGAAATGTTGTTGGTCCCGTTAGATCATTACACATGAACGGGGCTGCCCCCATAGCGATAATGGCGGCTGGTACTTAACGAGTGAACATCTTTGTCTGAAACTGATGCTCGCGATCCCCCCTACTTCTTCCCCAACTCTTTTTTTGCCGCGGCGATGAGGTCGCCGGTTTCGATGATGGTCTGCATGAACGGCGGATAAGGAGCACATGTCGTTTCGCCGCCGGAATGAAAAATCCTGCCCTGATCAAGATCAATCCGGATGGAGTCGGCATCACCCGGAATGTCGGCAATCACCGCCGCCAGACCCTGGTTGATAGCCTGACGGTAGAACGAGCGATCAAAACCGGGCGCCACGACCGCCCTGACACCGGCCGCTTTGAGTTTTTGAATCATCTGCTCCGCTGCCCGTCCACAACTAAAATGCCCCGGACAGATCAGTATTTCCGCCTTGATTTTGTCCGGAAGTGATACGACGGTGTCGACCTCGTGGTCCAGTCTGAATATCCTGCCGGTGATTTCTTTCATATTTCCTCAACAGTCATCGTGACGCTACGTTAGTGAGATCGTTACCAGGTCGTGCCGATACCGGCTCAATGGGCAGGGCAGCTTCGACTGCGCCCAGTTCCTGCTCGAACGGATGACCCGCCTGCCAACCGGTCCGGCCGGTGCTGCGGTGGTGTTCCAGCCGACGAACGGTTATCTCCGCAAAGACAGGGTCAATGTCAAACGTAAGGCACTGTCGGCCGGTTCGTTCGCAGGCGAGAAGTGTGGTGCCGGAGTGTGCAAAGAAGTCGGTCACCAGGTCGCCCTCAACGGAGGAGGCCAGCACGATACGCTCGATCGCCGCTAACGGTTTCTGGGCGTAGCAGCCATTGACGTTTTCCCAGCGGCGATAAAACACCTGCTGGATATCCACCCAGACGTTTCCGGCCCGGATAGTATCCGACCGGCTGCGTTGCAGGTTTTCGGTACGTTGTCCGGCCACCTGCTTGTAATAGCCGCGCAGAACTTTGGGGATATCGGTATACTGCACGGCAAAAAGTGGCTTGCCACGCGTGTAGTAGAGCAATTCCTGCCGGATCGCCATCCAGTTTTTCTGGGTGCCGTAGCCGCGCTGGTTGCGCAGGGTGATAAATGACCGAGACTCAAAACCGGTTGCAGCCATCATGGTCATGAATTGCGGCAGCGGCTGAAAGTGATCCTTCTGATCGGCTCCCAGCCAGACATACAGGGAACAGTCGTCCGAAAGTACATCCGAGCAACAGTCGATCCAGCCACGGCACCAGGCAATATACTCCGGCACCGTCTTTTTCTCGAACATTACCAGATTATATGGCGGATCCAAAACAGCCAGGGTCGCCTTCCGGCTGTTGAAAGCGCGGCGGACAAACGCCGGATCAGCGCCATCGCCACAGCCGATAACGTGACCGGCATGGGGATCATGCCAAATATCACCCGGTTTGAGGCGGCAGTGAGGAATTAGTCGCGCCCGGATTTCGTCGGCATCGACATCCAGTCTTGGCAAACGTGCAACTCGCATACCGACATAAACAATCAGGTCGTATACCGGTGAGCAACAAAAACAGTTATCGGTTATTATCTGAATGGAAACGGTCGGTCCGAATTAACGGACCGACCGTAATCGTTAATGCTTTGTCCGCCGGAGGTCTTAAAAAGCTACGGCGCTGACGAGAATACTGAAGTGACTGTTATCGAAGGAAACAGCCGATCGTGAGGTCTCCCCCGCTGCCAGATAGCCGCCTACCTGAACGTGCTTGGTAAACTCATAACCGGCGCCGAATAAAATGGCGCCGCCCGCATCGTTGCGCCTGTATGCCTCTACATCCCATACGTACATACCAATACCAACGGCAGTATAAAATGACGCTCCCTGGGGACCGAAGTAATGATACCAGACGGCACCGTTAAATCCCTGACTGATCTTCTTGCCATCCAGTATCCCAAATTCTGACTCAAAAGAAACGACATTTGCTTCAAAAACGATCATGTTGTAGTTGTCCCAGGCATACCCCATCAGGACATTCAGCGCGCCACCACTGCCGGTCTCGTCATTGATGCGCGGCGGGTTGAAGACAGGTCGCTCGGCTTCCCACTTGGCACTGGGGCAGAAACCCAATCCGCCGCCGATCACAAACCCGCGGCGCTGGTCATCAAAAGCTGATACGGTGGTCATCATCACCGCCCAAATCAGCACAGTCACAATTAGCGTTCGTTTCATTTCACCTCCATAAATAAGAAATTGTTTGCAAACTTACAAAAATTGGCTGCCACTGTCAAGGTATGTAGCGGCAGATCGGGACAGTCGGCCAGGTTCCCGGTATCGGATTAACTATTGACCGACAGTACGAGGTAAGCTTTATTGGTATGAATGTCAACCTCTTGATCCGGGAAAACACATGTCGACACCATCAGCTCCGGCAACGGAATCGACCACCGTGACCAATAAAGAGGGGCTGCTGTCACAACTGACTTCTCTCCCCCGACCGTACTGGATGGTCAACATCATGGAGATGCTGGAGCGCCTGGCCTATTACGGCGTGCGGGTGGTCATTCCCATCTACATCGCCCAGGCGGATGAACCGGGCGGGCTGCATTTCACCCAGATTGAAAAAGGTCAGATATTTCTCTGGTGGGCATTAGTGCAGTCCCTGGTTCCGATGGTCTCCGGCGGTTTCGCCGATCGGTACGGCTTCAAGAAAACCATTGCAGTGTCAATAATCATCAAGATCGCCGGATACCTGCTGATGGCCACCCAGCGCGAGTTCTGGCCGTTCCTGTTCGGTTGCTGCGTGCTGGCTTTTGGTACGGCCATATTCAAACCGGGCGTGCAGGGAACTATGTGTCAGGTACTCTCCAGGAAGAGTTCCTCGGTAGGCTGGGGGACATTCTACATGCTGGTCAATATCGGCGGTTTCCTGGGACCACCGCTGGCGCATTTCCTGTACGGTGTCTCCTGGCCGATGGTGTTCTACGGCTGCGCCGCAGTCGTCTCGCTCAATTTCCTGATGCTGCTGACTTACAAGGAGGTCCCGGCCGGGGGCGAGCAGAAAGGCAACCCGTTGCATGTGCTGGCCATTACCGCCCGCAATTTCATAAACCTGCGCCTGGTCGTGTTTATCGTTATCATGTCGGGCTTCTGGCTGATGTTCATGCAGTTGTTTGACATGCTGCCCAACTTTATCGTCGACTGGGTCGACAGTTCGAAGCTGGTGGCCGATCTGCACCTGCCGGAGTTCATGCTCCAGTTTCATTCGACGCGCGGACCGCAACTTTCCCAGGAGTGGATGATCAACGCTAATCCGGGATTGATTATTATTGCGGTAGTACTCATTTCCTGGATGGTGGCTCGCTTGCGGCGGGTGCTTTCCATTACACTCGGTATCACGGTGGCTTCAGTAGGGCTGGTACTGGCCGGATTCACGACATCCGGCTATTTCTGCATGATAGGCATTCTGGTCTTCTCGGTTGGCGAGATGTTGTCCTCGCCCAAAATGAACGAATACCTGGGCGTTATCGCACCCGAAGGCCAGAAGGGATTATACATGGGCTACGCCAATGTCCCGGTTGCCGTCGGATGGGGCTGCGGCTCTTGGCTGGCCGGACACGCATACAGCGAGATGGGTGACAAGGCCAACCTGGCGCTGGACTACCTGACCAGGAACTATAATATCGTGGATGTCGCCCGCACAGACGCCATGAACAAGCTGATGGAAGTTACCGGTATGAACGCCGTCGATGCCACCAACATGCTCTGGTCGACTTACCATCCATACAAGCTCTGGTACCAGTTTGCGGTTATCGGTCTGGTGTCGGCAGTGGGGATGCTGCTGTATTCTTTCTGGGTACGCAAAGACCGGACAATGAATGAGTAAGCGGAGGCCGCGCGGGCTGTTCTGGTCGGGGAGGCAGAAGCCACGAACGTCGCCTGTTTTTATGGCAAGGTGCGGTTCAGCTAGGCGGATAATGACAGGCTCAGAACGTGCTGTGTATCTTCATGAGCAGTACTTCCCGTCCGTTATCACCCGAATCCATATAACCAGCAACAATGATACCCCCGTCCGGTGCTTCCGCCAGCGCTGTGGCGCAACTGTGATACTCGCCTGTCAGCACCAGGTGGTTGGAAATATTACCATTGTGATCAATTGAAACAATAGCTGCCCGGTTGTCTTCATGTCCTGCTACGATGTACTTGCTGAGAGAGTGAGCCAGTAAGTCACTTGGTACTATCCTCGGTTGACTTTCCAGTGAAGTCTCCCATTCTATCATCCCCACCAGATCTGTCTTGATCAGAGCGTAACCGTAGTAGTGCTGTCTATCCAGGAAAGCTAAACCCAGGCTAGGAGACCAAGAGGCACCTACCCAACCACCCTCATACTCAAGACCGGAATAGACCTGACCGTATCTGTACCATATGTCGGCTCCACCGGAATCAACACCTTGGATTACGTGGTGTTGCTCTGGAGGACCGCAGTTCACATGCCCCCACCACGGCCAGGAAATATCCTTCCAGACAAATACGAATGAAGTGTCCGAGGTCGTCACCACATCATAACCATACCCCTCACCATAGTATCCGTATTCAATACAGACGCTAATGCCTTTGTATTGTACTCGCCATTCCTCACCGCCGTCCGAATCGACTTTCATTAGAAGCGCCTTACTCCGACCGCCACCACTGCCAGCAAGAATGTAACCACTATTCCCCACTCTATCGAGTGCCCGAATCCTGCCCGTACTGACAGAATCAAGCGGAAACGTCGCCCACATGTAATCTCCATCAGCATCCGTCTTCAGTAGATTGGCTCGCCCGCTGTTACTTCCCAGAGCATCAGTCAGCCCCACCATAACATAGCCACCATCGTCGGCTATCACCAGATCGTTTACATAATCATCAGTGGGGCCGCCAAACGTTTTCTCCCAAAGCATGTCGCCGTCGCTATCTGTCTTGACAAGGTAGACATCGTCGTAACCCGCACCGTACGAGTCGGTTTTACCGGCAATCACGATATCGCCGCCAGAAGTGACAACGACCGCTGCGGCCTCTTCGTTTCCCGATCCGCCCCAGGAACGTATCCAGATAAAAGCACTGGTATCAAGCGTCTCCCCAACAGCGACATTGGACAACACCGAGATGTTGTCGGATTCGTCGACTGCCTTCACGGCAAAGTAGTAAGTGCTGTTCTTGGTCAGGTCGGTGACCTGATACTGTTGAACCTGGCCTGCCATTTGCGGTGTCGGTTCGCCATCAAGCTGCTGAGCCGCGTCCCATGATTGCGCTGTTATCAACTGATCATCGAACCGGATGTCATAGGCGGCAACAATACCGATGCTGCCGTCATCGCCGGGAGCTGACCAGGTCAGTATCACGGAAGCCGTATCCTGGCTTGCTACCGAGAGATCAGCAATCCGGGCCGGTGCCGTCGTATCGGCAGCATGGACCGACACCACATTGGACAGGTCCGAACAGTTACCGGCGTCGTCGGCAACCTTGAGTCCAACGTAACAAATGACTCCAGAGTCCAATCCTATGATCGTATGTGTCTCCAGCTCACCGGGTACCGAGGGCACCGTCACCGACGTATCCCTTACAGCCCGATCCCAGTTGCAGCATGTTATCGGTGTCGTGGAATGCCTCAGGTCATATTCCGATGCGGTCCCTACGAGACTGTCATCACCGGATGCCGTCCAGATCAGCACCGCCGACGTGTCAGTTGAACTTAAGACGTACAACGTGGTGACTGCTGCCGGGGGAATGGAGTCAGCATTATTTAGTCCGGTGGATCCGTCTGGCTGGATTGATGTACTGTCGCAGGACAGCAACCACAGCGACCATAAACCTGTCAAAATACCAACAGTAAAACGCCCTACATGCACCATACCCTATCCTCCCGGATATTTGCATGATTGCTTATCCATTAGAAAACTGCTATTTTATAGACGCTTTGTCAAGTTTAGCGTTTAATAGGTAGTGCAAGGATTATTGTGTAAATTGAGTTATGTGGTTTTCCCTGAGTCTTTGGTTCAGTTCAATTACCTGAGTGTATACTATCCTTTCACAGCTTTGTTCATCCCGAAAAGAGTCGATTAATCTGACTCTTCGTCGG
>JBDRNJ010000068.1:0-85307 GCA_043811375.1 bacterium
GATGGCTTTGAGAAACGCTTGATTCACCTGCCAAGAAAACGAAAACAGAAGAAGAACAATGATGACAACAAAGACCCTGAATCAAAAAAAGTGTTACCTATGTAACCGGTCTAATGTGTATCCTATGTAACCGGTCATACAATGTTGTACCCCACCCAACGGGTGGGTTAATCGCGAAATGGATGCCACCTTACCGAATTAAGACCAACCTGACAGGCGGGGTACAAGTACACAGCCATCTTGTTGGGTTTCTCATTTCACTCAGTTCCGCTGGGAAACCAACAGTCCTACAATCCCATTTTTTCTTCACCACAATCCTCGTTTCTGGCGTATATTAGATGTATGATAAGAGGCAGGTTTCAGATAGTATTTCTGATGACGCTGGTGCTGCTGGCGGCGTCGGTCTCGGCACAGCGGACCGGTCCGCGACAACGATCGGTCACCAGCTATAAACTCACCGACGCCACCAATCCCAATCCGTCGGCGCTTAAGATCGCCCGTCTGCACTACTCCGGCGGCGGCGACTGGTACTGGGGTGGCTCGGCATTACCCAACCTGCTGAAGTTCCTTCGCGACAGCACCGATTTCCCGGTCGATACTATCGAGCGCCAGGTAACTATCATGGACCCGGAACTGTTTCGCTACCCCTTCCTGTTTGCCACCGGTCATGGGGTAATCCGCTTTTCCACGGAAGAAAAAGAGCGGCTTCGCCGCTACCTGGCCGGCGGCGGGTTTTTGTTCGTTAATGATTCCTACGGCATGGACCGCGCTTTCCGCCGTGAAATGACCGATCTGTTCCCGGAGCGGGAAATTGTCGAGGTGCCTTTCGACCATCCCGTCTACCACTGTCTTTACGATTTTCCCAACGGCCCGCCCAAGATCCACGAACACGACAACAAACCGCCCCGGGGGTACGCCATGATCATCAATGGCCGGGTAGTGCTGTATTTCCTGGTGGAGTCCGATATCGGCGATGGCTGGGAAGACTCCCAGGTGCACAACGACCCGCCCGAAAAGCGGCTTGAGGCGCTGAAGATGGGGGTAAACATTTTGACCTACGCCCTGTTATATTAGTATAAATGGTAATGGTACCTGCCCCAATTTTCTGCGGCAGCCGATATAGAATTGAAGAGACCGGCGAGAATTGTCGGCAATCGAAAATGAAATTATGACTGCCATTAAATCCAGTGCGGACCTGTATCGTCACCTGAAGAAGGTGTTGTTCAAACAGCGCGCGGTTATGTTTACCGCCGGGCTGCTGACGACGGTGGCGGTGCTGGTGTTGACGATACTGATACTGACGCTGGTGGCCGCCGTGATGATAGTTCCCGTCTGGCTGAAACTATCATTACTGGTTCTGGCGACGGCACTGACACTGGTTCTGCTGGCCAGACTGGCTGTCGGTCGCATGTTTTTCGGCAGTGTCGAAACTGTCGCGGTGCGACTGGAGACAAAATACCCCGATCTTAAGGGTCGCCTGATTGCCGCCATCCAGTTTGCCCGGATGAAAAAGACACCGGGTTTTTCTGCGGAACTGATGGCTTTGACCGAGCAGCAGGCACTAAGGCAAGCCACCCTGGTCAATTTCAACCAGGTGCTGAGCTTTTACCCGCTGTTGCGCAACGGGCGGCTGTTTATTTTGTCGGCAGCGCTGGCGGTGGTTATGGTGTTGGCACTGCCGGGTCTGTTTAATCATTCATTTGAAGTCTATTCGCACCCCACCCTGGAGATTGCCCCGCCGCTGGGATACAGGGTGGTGCCTTTCCCCGAATCGACGGAATGGGTCAAGTACCGTGATATCCGGATCGGCGCCGCTATAATCGGCGACGGCCTCCCCGATAAAGCCGTCATCCACTACCGCCTGGCCGGCGGTAACTGGCAGCGAAACGATATTGATCTGCGCCAGCAGAAACTTTTCCCGACTCCCGGTGGTGATTCCGTTGTGGCTGCCACCACCCTGCGCCAGGTGGCCCGGTCGTTTGACTATTACGTGGAAGCGGGACGGATTAAAAGTGACCCGCAGAAGATCGATGTTGTCGACCGACCCCGGGTAACCGGTATCAAACTGTCGATTTTCTATCCCGACTACACGGAACTGCCACCGACCGTTATCGACGAAAACAACGGCTCCTTCTCGGCGCTGGTCGGCAGCCGTGTAAATATGAGGGTAACCACCAATCTCCCCGTTGAACAAGCAAACCTGATTTACACCGACAGCAGCGTCCGGGAGTTGAAGATCGAAGACAAATGGGCATCGTCCAGCCTGTTGATAGAGAAATCGCAGACATACTTCGTGCGGCTGGTGGACCACCTGGGCGAAAGGAACCCCGATCCCATCGAGTATTACATCACCGCCGTACCGGATGAGTATCCCTCAGTCGATGTTCTGCGACCGGGATTTGATGTTAACCTCAATGACGACATGCAACTGCCGCTGAAAGTACGGATTTTTGACGATTTCGGGTTCTCATCGCTGATGCTGAAGTACCAGTTGGTATCGCACGGGCAGCCATCCGAGGAGCATGTGGCGGTGCTGCATTTCTCAGAACGCATTAAGACCGAAGGTGAAGTAGAGTTCAACTGGGATATGGATCGACTCAACCTGTATCCTGGGGACTTTGTTGTTTACTACTTCGAAGTTGCCGACAACGACCGTCTTTCGGGACCTAAGCTGAGTCGCTCTCGCCAGTATGTGGCGCGATTGCCTTCGCTGGACGAAATGATTGCGGAAACCGAGGCGGAAAGCTCTGAAAGAGTCTCGCGCACCGAGCAGCTTTACCAACAGGGCAAAGAACTCACACAACGGCTAAAGAATACCGCTCGCAAGATCAAAGCCCAGAGCAAACAGACACGTAACACCGACTGGCAACAGCAGAAAGAACTGGAGGCGATCGTCGAGGACAACTCCAGGCTGGTTGATAAGATAGAGGACATGGCCCGGCAGATGGAGCAGTCGGTCGACAAACTTCAGCAGACTTCCATGATGAGCCGCGAGGTCATGGAAAAACTGGCGCAGATTCAGAAGCTCTACGAGGAAGTGGCCACTCCTGAAATGAGAGAAGCCCAGCGCCGTCTGATGGAAGCCCTGCAGAAAATGGATCGAGCCCAGGTTGAGAAAGCCATGCAGGAGTTTAAGATGTCCCAGGAGGAATTGCTTGAGCGGCTGGAGCGGACGCTGGCTCTGCTGAAACGGATGCAGGTCCAGCAGAAGATGGAGGCCATGCTGCGCCAGGCGGAACAGCTTCTGCAGCAGCAGCAGGAAATGAACGATAAGTCACAGGCCGCGTCGACCGAACAGTTACCGCCTATGGCTGATACCGAAAAGCAACTTCAATCGGCTCTTAAGGACCTCAAGACGCAAACTCAGGAGTTGTCTGATCTCGCTCACCAGGCCGAAATGGACGACGCCACCGAAGTAAAGAAATTCAACGAAGCCGTTGAAAAAAGCGATGCCGACCAGAACATGGAGAAGATGTCGCAGGCACTGGCACAGCAAAAGAAAGAGCAGGCCGGTCGCGAGGGCAAGGTAGCACAGGCTAAGTTATCGGAGATGGTTGACCAGATGCAGCAGGAGTTGCTAGCCCTGAAGGGCGGCGACCAAGAAGAAATCCGCCGGGCGATGCGGATGGCTATCGACGACGCCAACTACCTTTCGCAGCGTCAGGAAGAGCTTTTGAAGCAGGCGGCCATGGTCGACCCGCGTTCCATCGTCCTGCGCGACCTGGCTTCATCGCAGCAGGACCTGGCCTCTTCCTGCCAGGGACTGAAAAACAGAATCTCACAACTGGGCAAGGAATCGCCATTTGTGGCTGCCGAACTGCAGAAACTGGTGCAGAACGCGATTTCGAACATGCAGCAGGCCACCGACGGTTTTGACTGCAAGCAGGGGGGGGCAGCTATGCGCCAGCAACACGATGCCATGGTCGATCTCAACCGGGCCGCCATACGCATGATGGAATCGCTGGACCAGCAGAAGGAGTGTGATAAGGGCGGCAAGTGTGACAAGAACATGTCGAAACTACAGTCGATGTGTAACAAGCAGAACCAGATTAACCAGCAAACCAAAGAGTGCAACAAAGGCGGCCAGTGTAACAAACCGGGCAACAAGCCCGGTGACGACGGTCGCCAGGGATCGGGCGGGTTCGAGCGGCTGGCAGCCGAACAGGGAGCAGTCCGGAAATCGCTTCAGCAACTCGCTGACGAGTTCAACAACTCGCGTCAGATTCTGGGACGTCTGGATGACATAGGCCGGGAGATGAAACTGGTCGAGGAAGACCTGGCTGACGGTGAGGTCGGCCAGGAAACGATCCAGAGGCAACTGAAGATTTACTCGCGGATGTTACAGGCTACCCGGTCACTGCAGAGAAAAGATTATTCCGAACAGCGTCGCGCCAAAACCGCCGAGGAACAGTTGTACCACCTGCCGTCGCCACTGCCGGCCAGTCTTCTTGATGACCACATTAATCTGGAGGATCGGTTGCGGCACTTCCTGGGTGAGAACTATCCGCCGCAATACGAGCAACAGATCAAAGCCTATTTCAAGGCTCTGTTGCAGTTTCAGTCGATACCCGGTCAAAGCGACCAGTCACGGGAATTAACACCCTGATGAGAATCCCGATTGTATTGCTTATTGCCGGTGGTTTGCTGGCGGTAACAACGCCCGTTACGAACGCTGAAGAAACCCCCAAAGTGCGCATCATTGAGTCCAAAATCGCACCGCACTTTGTCGACTCTGAGACCGAGCCCAAAATTCGTCTGGCACAAAAGTTGATTCAGGCCAGAGGCTTCGATGCGGCGGCTGCCCTGCTGGAAGAAGTCTACGAGCAGCACCCGGGCAGCGCCCGGGTTACCAACCTGCTGTTGACTTGCTACATACATCTCGGACAACTGCCCCGAGCCGAGGACCTCTGCCATCGTATGATAGACCAGGATCCGCTCAGTTGCGTCCACTGGCTTCGTCTGGCTGAAATGCTGGTCAAGCAGGCTCGACCCGACGAAGCAGTGGCGGCCTACGATTCGGCTGTCGCCCTGATCGAAAACAATGACAGACCGCGCTACCAAACCGCTCTTCGGAGCATGATAACTAACGGCTTCGAAGAGAAGGCACTTGACCTTATTGATACCGCCCGTATCAGGATGAACGAGCCATTCTTGTTCGCCCTCGAGCGCGGTGAAATTCTGGAGAACCGGAGCGACTTCCAACTGGCCGCCATGGAGTTCATCGCCTGCTTACAGGATTCCGGCCGCATCGCCAACGACGCCGAGAAGAGGCTGCTGGCACTGCTGAGCTACCCGTCGGCCTCAGCCGAGGTTGAACAATCCCTACTTCAGCGCATCGGGGATCGTATCAATCCCCGGGCAGCCGGTATACTTTCGGCGCACTATTTGAAAGCGGGGCAGTATGACCGCGCCTTCGATTTCGCCATTGCGCAGGATTCCCAGGAAAACGGCCGGGGTGTGCCAATACTGAATTATATACGCCGTTGCCACGAACAGCGGTTGTACCGGCAGGTGATACGCATGGCCGAGTATATACTGGGTTCCAGTCAGGATCTCCCATTGAGAGAACAAGCCTATTATATGCTGGGCGACGCACTGATACAAACCGGTCATCCGGACCAGGCCATCTCAATCTATGACTCACTTTTTGCCGGAGGTTTGAGACCCCGGGAAAAGGCCGAAGCTCTGTATCATATCGGTGCCATCTATCTCAACCATCTTCAGGACTACCAGCGCGCCCTGATTTTTTTCGATTCGATCGCAACTCACTATCCGGCCGGCACGGGCGGCCTTAACGCCCTCCTTGCCCAGCCGTACTGCTACCTGCGTCAGGGTCTCCTCAACGAGGCCCGCAGCCGGTTTACCGACCTTCTGAAGCGCCAGTTGCCCGAAAACTCCCTCGAAGCGGTCGAGTACAACCTGGCCTTGATTCTCTTTTTTCAGCAGCAATTCGATTCCAGCAAAACAGCTATGCGCAAACTGATGGTCGAGTACCCACGGGGCTATTACGTCAACGACGCCCTGCAGATTCTCGTGCTGCTGCAGCAATCCGAGGACGCTCCCGGCCTGCTGCCGATGATTTCCAAAGCTATCCTTTTTCAGGAGATGAGCCGACCGGATTCCAGCGTTGCCGTTCTGCTGGCCGTTGCGGAGGACTCCAACCGTACTCTGGCCGACGTGGCCCTCTTCAAGCTGGCCGGTTTGAGCCTTGACCAGTCTGATTCCGTGGCGGCAATCGGATTTGTCGACCGACTGAACGACGAGTTCCCCCTATCATACTACCTCCCCTACGGATTGAAAATCAAGGCGGATATTTTCTTGAACCGGCCGGAGGATGTGCCGTCGGCGCGATCGATATATCGGCGCCTGCTTCAGGATTTCCCCGATTACCCGTTCATTTCTGATGTTCGCAAGACTATGCGCCGATTGGAAGGGGATGCATAAGAAACGGACCCGTCCGATCCGGGGGTGTGACAGGCAGTTTGATAGCCCGGGTGGCTGGTTCTGCAGCCTGCCGAGTCAGGAATTGTGGTCGTTGACAGCCGGGGATCTCCGTCGGTTGATTCGACTTACGGAACTTCCAGCTTCTTCCTGCCTTCCCTGAGAGTCCTGACCTGCTGTTCGAGATTGATAATCCGGCTTTCATATTGCTCGATTTTCCTGGACCGTATCTTGGTGGTTGTTCTCACCAGCAAAGCCAGGGAAATGAGCATAAACAGAACCGAGTTTATCTGCCGGAAGATTTCTCCCATGTTAAACAGGGAGTCCAAAAAAGCCATGATACCCAAAAGCACCAGAATACTGCACCAAACATACATTTTTTCCTCCTGCCGATTTGAAACGGAAGGTGCCCGGTCGGGTAAAATTATAGGTTGTGATTGACCCGACCGATATTATATTTTGATCCTTGCTCTCCGAAGCCTGTTGTCATTTATGAGTATCGGAGCAGCCGACTGTTGCTTTAGGAGGAAAACTTGTCGGTACAGATCCCGTCCGTTAAAGAACCGTTTGACAGAACCAACGCCATACTGGCCGCGCTGGTGTTCGGCGTATCTTTTGTGTTCTATGCTCTCACCGTACAACACTCACTGTCGTTTTGGGATTGCGGCGAATTCATAGCCTGTTCCTATTCACTGGCTATCCCGCACCCGCCGGGAACACCATTGTTTGTGGTGCTGGGGAGATTGTTTTCGATAATCCCGTTTGTCGAGGACATCTCTTACCGCATCAACTACATGTCGGTCATCTCCTCGGCTTTTACGGCGATGTTCAGTTATCTGCTGACGGTGAAAATAGCCCGCTATTTTGTCGACCGCTTCAACGACAACTGGCTCAACCGATACATTGTTTATCTGGGTGGGCTGGCCGGCGGCTTTTTTGTCGCCTTTGGCCGCACCAACTGGTCCAATTCGGTGGAAGCCGAGGTATACGGACTGGCGCTGGCCCTGTCGGTTATGATTATCTGGCTGACGCTGCGTTTCTTTGAACAGCGGGGCACCCCGACGGCCGCCAAGTTCATGATTGTTGTTTTCTACCTGGCCATGCTCGGTATCGGCATTCACATGACCGTTTTCCTGGTAGTGCCCATCTGTTCGCTTTTTTTCATTCTCAAGAAGGATGCCTCGATACGAGACTGGGTAATCCTGTGCGGCTTCATCATCCTGGAACTGTTGATGATAATCCTGTTCGCCGACGGTCGGGGAGGCCACAGCATGTTCTATCTCATATCCGTGGTGGCGGCCGGTGTCATGCTCATTCTCCTGTACCGCAAGATCAACTGGGCCATCATGGTGGCAATTGTGGGGGTGTGCACGATCATGCTCTCATTCAGCCAGTATATGATAGCCACACCAATCGTGTTGGCCGTGCTGATTATCCTGGCGATACTCTCAGAAAAATTCGGCTGGCGACTGCAATGGAAGACGGCTCTGGTGATAGTAGTTATGGGTTTCATCGGCGTGTCGGTCCACCTGTACATACCGATCCGTTCTTCTCTCAACCCGAGAATTGACGAGAACAATCCCTCGCGCGACGTACGCACCTTCATTAATTACCTTGACCGCAAACAGTACGGTCAGACATCGATGATTGATCGCATGTTTCAACGTCGTGGAACCTGGGAGAACCAGTTTGGTCGCCATGCCAATATGGGATTCTGGTCATACTTCGAGGAACAGTATTCCCCGGGCGGCGCCGTCTTTGTCTTCGGGTTCTTCGCCCTGGGCATCATCGGCTTGATTACCACCATCAGGAAACGACCCAGGATCGGACTGCCTCTGCTGACGTTATTACTATTATGCTCGATGGGCCTCGTGTTGTACATGAATTTCGCCGACGGCACCAAGTACAATCCTCGAACCGGCGACGCCTACCTGGAAGTCCGCAACCGTGACTACTTTTTCACTCCCACGTTTGTCTTTTTCGGTATTGCCATGGGGCTGGGCGTGTCGGCGGTGATGCTTTTTGCGAAGAACCGGCTGTCCGGTAAAGGCACGCAGAAAACCGCCGTGCTGGTGACATCGGTCCTGGCGGCGCTGCCGGTGGTCAGTATTGCTCACAACTATCACTGCTGCGACCGTTCCCAGAATGTCATTCCCTACAACTACGGCGCCAATATTCTCGATACCTGCGAATCGAATGCCATCCTGTTCACCTCCGGTGACAACGACACCTTCCCTTTGTGGTGTCTGCAGGAAGTGTACAACTACCGGCTCGACGTGCGGGTGGTCAACCTGTCGTTGCTGAATACCGACTGGTATGTGGCCCAGATGAAGAACCGCTTCGGAGTGCCCATATCACTCACCGACGAACAAATTCTGTGGTACCCGACCGAGATCCAGCCGGGACAGTTCATCTCCCGCCCCAAAAAGATGTTTGCCGACCGTCCCCGCGGTCGCATGTCCTACCTGCATCCCACACCCTTTGGCGGCCGCCTCACCAAAGTAGCTGAAATGATGATGGACGAGATCGTCCTGGAAAACAAGTGGCGGGACCCCATTTATTTCAGTTCCATGCCTTACGCCGAGTCACCCCTGAAACTGCGCGAGCGGACCACCTCGGTGGGTCTGCTCTACAAACTGGAACGCGAACCGGGGGAAAGTCTGATCGATACCGAGAAAAGTTATGACCTGTTTATGAACACATACAAATTCGCCGGTTATGAGAACTCGGAAGTCTATCGAGACGGCAATGCTACCGGTGTTTTCATCAGTGTGGGCATCAACGGCATTCGTATCTTTGATGAACTGAAGCGTTCCGGGCAGACGGAAAAGGCCAAAGCTCTCGCGAAAAAGTTGATCTCGATCTACCCGGAATACTGGCAGACGTACCTGTTGCTGGGCGACCTGTATGACAAAGAGGCCGACAGTGCCGCCGCATTGCAGTTGCTGCATCAGATGCATGACACTCTGCTGGCCTTTGCCGAGTCAAACCCGGAGAATCTTTTTTACCAGCAGGATCTCGGTATGGCCAAAGTGGAGTTGGGCAGGCGCCTTCAAGACCAGGCCATGGTTGACAAAGGCATCAATCTTTCCTGGCAGGCGTTCGAGAGCAACCCCAGTCACAACTATTCATTCCGCAAGCTCTTCAGCCTGTTGTCGCAACAGCGCCGCTATAGCGACATTCAGCGGGCCGCGAATCTGTATGCTTCATACGGCATCAACATGAATGATCCCCTGCTGAAATCGATTCTCGGCCTTAACCAGCAGCAGTCGGCTCCGCCGCCCGGCAGCGGTCAACCATAGATCAACACCTGCCGCTCTGCCCGGCCCCGGTCGTGAATTAACCCGGTAAATGGTTTTGCCTGGACATTCCGGCACCGGGCAGTTTCCTTGCGGCCACGCCCGACAATCGCTACACATTCAGTCCGGCAGTCCGTCTGGCTCATCTGCCGGCGGCAATCCTACTGTTGTTACTGACCGCCACCGGTACCCGCCTGGATTGGTATGCTCAGACCCGGGTAAGTTCCGGGACTGGCTACCGGATGGAGCCTTGCTCCACGAACCCAACGCTTATCTCTTGTTACAGTAAAACAGATGATCTCCCTGCAGTATTCCAGGAGCCGGCGTTACCTGATAGTAAAGACGGCATTCGACGCTTAGCGCGCTGACAACCATATCAATAAATGAGAAAATAAAAAAAGGAGACCGGCCGGAGGCTAGTCCCCTTCAGAAATCAAACCCGCGTCAGAGTTGCCACGGGTCTCATAATGTCGCTGTTAGTACGACTTGCGGTAGCCTTTGTTACCGCCGCCACCGCCGCGGTTACCGCCACCGCCATCGGCGCGTGGTTTCGCTTCGTTGACATTCAACGCGCGTCCATTCAAATCCTGGCCATTAAGGCCACTAATGGCTGCCATAGCCTCGTCCTTTGACGACATCTCCACAAACGCAAAACCTCTTGGCTCTCCGCTGTACTTGTCCTTGATGATGTTGACGGTTGAGACTTCACCAAAACCCTCAAAGGCCTGGCGTAACTGATCTTCTGTCGTATCAAACGACATGTTTCCGATGTAGATATTCATTCTACACTCCGTAAATGCTTATCCCGAAGTGGACTGCGTTCCTAAGAAGTCAGGTACTTCAAGATAAATGACGTGTTGCGCATGATTGCGCCATTAATTCAAGATTAAGCTTTAGCGGAGTGTTGTGGATTAGGACAAAACTACGAAAAGGCCGAACTCAAATCAATATTAACTACTCAGTATATCGGGTACTTTGGCTAAAACCTACGATTATTTTAAAAAAACGCAGTTTATTTTTCGGCCGGTGGCCCCGGCAGAATCTCGCTGAGAAATGAACGACCCGGAAAAAGTTTACCGATCTCAAAAATTTCAGCCAGTGTCGCCGCTACATCGGCAAAGGTTTCCCGTACGCCCAGATTAACACCCGGCCGTACTCTCCGGCCGCAGACCAGCAAGGGAACATACTCTCGAGTATGATCGGTGTGGCGTTGACAGGTCGGGTCACAGCCGTGGTCGGCGGTAATAAGCAACAGGTCGTCATCGCGAAAATGCGGCAATAATTCACCCAACTGACGGTCGAACCGTTCCAGACCGGCGGCAAACCCGTCCGGGTCGCGGCGGTGTCCCCAGAGCATGTCAAAATCGGAAAGGTTGGTCACGGCCACGCTGTGCTCCCGATCGGTCCTCACAAAATCGTCCAGGGCCTGCATAATCCGGTCGTTGCCGGAGGCCTTGATTCTTGACGTCAGGCCACGTCCGGCATACAGGTCCCACACTTTTCCGATAGCTGCCGTCCTGATACCCAACCGTACCAGCTGATCCAGGACAGTATCACGTGGAGGTTCGAGTGAGAAATCCCGGCGACCGGCCGTGCGCACGAAACTGCCGACCAAACCGGTAAAGGGTCGTGCTATTACCCTGGCTACGGCCTGCTCGCCCGTGAGCAGTTCGCGGGCAATCCGACACAGCTCGTAAAGACGTTGGGGCGGACAGACGTCTTCGTGGGCAGCCATCTGCCACACCGAGTCGGCCGATGTATACAGTATTATCCGACCGGTTCTGACATGATCTGTGCCCAGTTCCAGAATGATGTCAGTGCCGCTAGCGGCTCGATTGCCCACCACCCGCACCCCGGCTCGCCGTTCAAACTCGCGAACCAGTGATTTGGGAAACCCATCGGGGAAAACAGGAAACGGCTCCGGCAGAATCACTCCGGCAATCTCCCAGTGACCGGTAGTCGAGTCCTTGCCGGGCGATTGCTCAGCCATCTTCCCCCAACCGCAGCCGTAGTCCGACAACCTCCCGCCGCCCGACTGTAACTTCGGGACTCCGGCTATGTCGGCCAGATTGCCAAGTCCCATACGTCCCAGGTGAGGCAGGCACAGACCGCCCGTTGCCTGCGCCACGTGGGGCAGCGTTGCCGTGTCGGTGTCGTTGTAATCGGAGGCGTCGGGCAATTCGCCGACACCGCAGCCATCTAATACCACCAGGATAATTCGTCGATAAACCACAATCGCAATTTAAGTATGAACCCACTGGCTGCAAATACGAATCTGGGATTGTTCGGCCAGAAATCCGGGGCAAGCCCCGGGCCACCCGGCAGATGTAGAAAGCGGCAGGAGGGGGGAGACCTGCCGCTTTTTGGGTTTCTGCTGCCGCACCCGGTACGCGGTTAGTGCGTCAGGCTGTCGACAACAGAACGTTCTTTCAGTGCGAACTCTATATCCAGTTCAACCGTTTCCCGATACTCTTTGGTTTCTTCGGTGCAGGTTGTCGTACGTTCGCGGTCAATCGTCCAGCGCTCGCGTTGTAAAACGACCAGTCCCTCTCTGTACGCGAAATAAAACACTCCTGAAGAACTGATGCGATCCAGCCCGGATCGCTGCACCGAATCCTGTGGTTGGGATTCGATCGGCAGGACCATGTTACCTTCGCTTTCAATCACAGCGCAGTCATAACCGGCTTCACGCGCCAGGGACAGCACTGTATACGTCATTGAGGCTTCCATCGCTTCCCCGGGTAGAATCACCCTGGTAGTCTGGGTCCAGCTGTCTCCCGGCGACTGCTCCCGCGCGGGAAATACCGGCATCCCCTGTTCATAGAAGTTCTTGATATACTGGATGCTGGTATAACCCTCGTCACCGGTAAATTTGATATCCAGCACTTTCCCTCGCGGGCTGACCCGGAAAACCATCCGACGGTTTTGCTCGACCGTGTCGATTATGGTTGTATCCTCCTTGTTGGGCTTCTCAAAGACCCAGGTGGCAGACTCATCCACCTCGGCGGTACTGTCAGGGAAAACCTGCTTCACAAGTTGTTCGATTCTCACTTCAAATGAACCGGTGCTCTCTTTGATCGTCGAATCAGCCTGCACGACCTGGCTTTTCCTTTTGGCAATCTGCAGATAGGCCAGCTTCGTCCCGGGCTCATACCGGTAGCGAAGCATTACTTTCTTTTCTCCCTGACTACAGCCTATCAGGAGAGAAAGGGCCATAATGGTAAGAATGGTGGCGGTTAGTCTTTTCAATATCGGTCTCCTCTCTCAATGACTTTCTCGGCGGTTATTTTTCGGCGGCCATCATCAGGTCCGGCAAACCATAGAACCGCCCCAGAAACCCCGGGGTGCCCATCAGCAGCATGCCCCTGGCCAGGCGCATCTGTTCCTGGTGAGTTACCACCGGGCCGTGATCGGCAGCCAGTAATTCGCTGACGGGTGCTGTGGCCAGAATCGGCATCGCTGCTTGCCGAACGGCGGACAATTCCGGTTCCTGCCCGACTCCAATGAGGATTGCCGATACCAGGATTGAAAGCGAAGCCGCCAGGGACACCAGTGCCCGCATCAGGGCACGACGCCCTTCACCGACACCGGCAACCGTCGTCTCGGACGGCTGCGATAAATAGGGGTGAACTTCGACCGTTCTGGCTCGAATCAGTTGTTCCGTCTGATGCCAGTACTCCCGGCCGGGGTCATGGCCCGGTATCCGTTGCATCAACTGCTTGAGTTGTCTTGCTTCGAGGAAACGCTGACGGCAACTGCGGCAACCATCCAGGTGCCCGGTCACAGCCTCAACTGTAACCTCCGGAAGTACCCCGTCAACGTAATCTTCAATCAACTCAAGCGCACACCGGCATGTCATTTTTGCTCCTCTCGTCTGCCTTTGAAGCGCTGTGTCAATATTTTCTTAAGTTTTCGGCGAGCTATGTGGAGATTCGAACGGACCGTTGCTTCGGGCGAATCAAGCGCCTCTGCTATCTCGGCCTTGCTGTAGCCTTCAATATCGTGAAGGATGGCCGTCAGCCGCTGGCGGGGCGGTAATCGCTCCAGGGCCTTTTTGATCTCCTCCATTAACTCTTTATTTTCGAAGTCCTCGCTGGGAGTCGCTATCCGACGTGACATATCCAATTGCACACTGCCCGGCAGACTCACCTGATCTGAGATTCGAGTATGTCCCTTGCGCCGCCGCAGCAGGTCGATCGAGTAGTTACCGGCAATCCTCAGCAGGAACGTCGAAAAGTATTTTACATCCCTCAACTCCTTACGTTTCTTGTAGATGCGCACAAAAGTCTCTTGCACGACCTCGTCGGCATCAAGATGATTTCCTAATACCTGGTATGCAAGAGAGTATATTTTCTTCTGATACCTCCTGACCAGTTCAGTAAACGCCTCCTGGTCACCATCAACAAAGCTTTCTACCAATTCCGGGACAGTTTTAGTCATACCCCGTACAGGCCTTTTGTGATTGTATAGACGAACGGACGGGGCATCTGTTTAACCTTCCGGGCAAAAAAAAACAGGTTGACGGTGTCCGTCAGTCACCTTATGGTAACCCTTAAAGGTTGTCAAACTTTTTTTTGCACAACGAGTTATAGGAACAGACAACCGGCGTGACAGAAAATTTTATCCGCAATCACAGATACAAGTTCTTTACCGTCGGGGCTATTGGAACTTTCATGGCTACGCTCGACAGTTCCATCCTTAACGTAGCCTTGCCGACCATTGCCGGTGACCTGAACTGCAGTATCAATACAGTTGCCTGGGTGGTGCTGTCATACACCCTGACTCTGGTTTCACTGCTTCTGATTTTTGGTGCCTGGACAGAGCGCCGGGGCTACGATTTCGCCTATCGGTTCGGTTACACTTTCTTCCTGGCCGGCTCACTGTTGTGTGTGCTCAGTTGGTCTGTCTATTCGTTGATAGCGGGCCGTATTATTCAGGCTATCGGAACTTCCATGTTTCAGGCGGTCGGTATTGGGATGGTAGCCGAAGTCTTCCCGGAGGGTGAAAGGGGCAAGGGGATCGGGCTGATGGTCATGATGGTCTCATCAGGTTTGATGGCCGGTCCGCCACTGGGTGGCCTGCTGTTGCAGTTTTTCCCCTGGCAGTCGATATTCGTCATCAACCTGCCGATTGGTCTGTTTGGTCTGGCGCTGACGTTTCTGTACTTCCGGCTGTTGCCTCGCCGCGTCAGCCACCGAAAGGTGCCCCTGGCACCGGGCATTGCCATTTCGCTGGCCCTGTTCGCCGGGATTTTTGCTCTGTCACTTGTCAGTGACTACGGGCCGACCGATATCCGGGTCCTGCTGATCGCTGCCGTTGCGATAGCAGCATTACTGATTTTTCTCCGTTTCGAATCCAATCCCGACAGAGCTCTTATCGGCCTCAGCCTGTTTAAGAACCCTCGGTTCACTGTCGCCCTGATGGCCGCTATCCTTATGTTTGTCGCTATGGCTTCGGTAATGATTCTGCTGCCGTTTTACCTGGAAAGGGTAAGAGGATACGAACCGGGAGAAGTGGGGATGTTTCTGGTCATCCTGCCGCTGTTAATGTTTGTGCTGGCGCCACTGGCTGGTCGGTTGTCGGACAAGATCGGGTTTCGGTTTCTCACCAGCTTCGGTATGGCTACCCTGGCCAGTGGCCTGTTACTCCTGTCAGGCGTGGGAGTCCAGACCGGCGCCGGTTACCTGGTATTGTCGATTGTGGTCATGGGCAGCGGCGTGGCGATATTTAACACGCCCAACTCCTCAGCAATGATGGGTGCCGTGACCCCTCAACAGCGAGCCATAACATCCGGTATCGTCTCCACCGCCCGCAACGTGGGCATGTCGACCGGTGTCGCCTTGGGCACCGCTTTGTTTGCATACTGGTATACACAATCAGGCGATCCGGTCGCCGACAGCCTGGCCTTTGTAGCCAGTTACCGGCAGGTAATGTATGTGGCTGTCACCGTATCGGTGGCGGGTTTACTGTTTTGCCTCGGTCGCCGAAAGTAACGCAGCTTGCCTGAATAATTCATTGACAGTTTCCGAAGAGATAAGTATACTGCGCCGCCTGAATATGGGGCCATAGCTCAGTTGGGAGAGCGCTTGACTGGCAGTCAAGAGGTCAGGGGTTCGACCCCCCTTGGCTCCACCAAATTATCAACTCCTGCGCGTCGGTCTTGATTCGCAGGAGTTTTTCTTAGATCCAGTAGGTCGGCGTTCCGAGTGAGTCCGGCGTCAGACGGACGAATGAGAAACCCGACATCTCTCTGGTGGGGTGGGGTCTTGTCAAACTATTGTTGGGTTTCGCGGTCGCCAGGGGCTCCCTGGGAACACCGACCTACAGGAACTGGGAAGGTCTCGCAGAGACCTGCCTGTGAACATATCGTTTGCAATATAGGCGGTGGTAGGTCCGTGCCGGGCCTTCCCTACAATTACTGGTGCATGACTCCGTTGGGAAAAAAGCTGGCTGGCTGTTGTTGTCTATGGTAATTTATGGAGTTACAGACCATTACGGGGAAACTGATATAAGGAGGTAGCCATGAAGACGTTCGTTCTGATGACAAAGCTGTCACCGGAAGTGACCTCGAAGATGAAGGACCGGGCCTCGATAGGTCGCGCTTGGCTGGAGCAGGTGAAAGAGAAGTGCCCTCAAGTCAAATTCGTGAGTCATTACGGTCTGTTAGGCAAGTACGATTTTATGGACATTTATGAAGCTCCCGATGAAGAGGTCGCCGCCAAGGTCTCGATGATCAGCCTGGCCAACGGCGCCACGCAGGCGGAGAGCTGGATCGCCATTCCCTACAAACGGATTGTCGAACTGGCCCAGGAAATCTGACCGGCGATTTTGGTTGACTGCAGACGGTTTGGGAGGCAGCGACAGAAGATACATAGTTCGTCACGAGGTGCTGTCGGGTGACTCTGCCCGACAGCTCTAAATACTACGCAAAACGAACTTGCATGAGAAAGGCGTCAGGCAGAGTCGCCTGACGCCACCCTCGGAACAAGACAATTCAGACTTATGTCGCAGGCATTTTGGGAGGTTGTCCCGGGGGGAGGTGACGAATATATCCCGCGCTGGGTGGGAGCCGGTTACCCGACAGTAAACCTTACTTCAGTACCCCACTGAAATAAACCACAGCCACTGCGATCGCGATCAAGCCAAAGGCTAAGAGGAAATAAGCCCACAGAGGCACCGGTTTCCGGCCGGCCGGCTGCTGTGATTTCGGCGCTGTCTTGCGGGAGGAGGTTTCCCGACGGCGTTGCTGGAAAGAATCATAGTCCTGGATGAATTCCTCGCAGGTCTGGTAGCGGCGAGCCACCCGGATCGCCAGCAGCTTTGACATCATCGTTTGTATATCTTCCGGCAGATTCATTCGCACGTCGTCCAGCAGCAGATTGTCGGCTCCATCGTAGCCGGGGTTGCGACCGGTAAGCATCTGGTGCAGAATGATCCCCATGCCATAGATATCACCGACCTTTGATTTCTTGCGCTCCGGCGGTCCGTACCAGTTCCGTTTGCGGGGACCTTCGTAGTGAGACGGCATCCCAAAATCGGAGAGTTTAACGGTCTCGTCAGCATTGAAGAGTATATTGGAAGGCCGCAGGTTGCCGTGCAGGATATTATTCTTGTGAGCGAAATCCAGCCCCGTTGCGACTTCGGTGATGATATCCATCCCTTTGCGCCATTCGTGCTTGCGCGCCATCCGGTCGGCCAGCGAACCTCCCTGGGCATATTCCGAAACCACCACCGTTGATTTGCGGTCTCCACCGGCGCCGTGAATGTTGATGATATTTTTGTGCTTCAGTGACGTCAGCAGGGTGGCCTCTTTGCGGCCAACTTCTCCTTTGCTGTGTTTCTTGATAACATACAGTCTCTTGTTCAGTCGGTTTTCCACCAGAATGGTGGTGCCGAAGCGGGTTTCTTTGATCGTATCGAGGTGGCGGCACTTACCCATAAACGAATCGTCACCGCCCAGAGAGAAGTCGTGGCTGGGAGCGGCATCGACCTCGCCATTCATAGCCTCCAGCACGGCATCCTTAAGTTGCACCGCCGTTTGATAACGATCTTTGGCTTCCTGCGCCATACACTTCAGGACGATCCGATCAAACTCGCTGCTGATATTGGGGTTGATCTCGGAAGGGACTTTGAAATGGCCAAAGGGTTTCTTCTGCACCAGTATCTCGTACAGGATGACCCCCATCGCATAGATGTCGGTGGTCTGATCGACATTGGTGGAACTGACTTTCTGCTCGGGCGACATATATGACAGAGTGCCCAAGACCACGTCGAAGGCGGTGGTTTCGCCATCGGGGGTACCCACAATCTGAGCAATACCGAAATCCGCTACCAGGGCGTTTCCCTGGCGATCAATGAGGATATTGGCGGGTTTGATGTCGCGGTGAATAACCCCGTTTTTGTGGGCGTAGTCCAGAGCCTTGCAGACCTGGACAATCATTTCCAGCTTGGTTTTTAGCGGTATGCGGTCGGAGTCGATCACTTCCCGCAATGAGGGACCGTCGATATACTCCATCACGAAATAGTACCGTCCGCCGGTCGAGCCTTTGTCGATGACGTGGACGATATTAGGATGATTCAGCCTGGCTATGACCAGTGATTCTCTTTCAAACCTCCGCACGATATCGGGATCGGTTGAGAGTTTGGTAGAGAGAATCTTGATCGCCACGTCGCGATCTAGCGATTCCTGGCGACCTTTGTAAATCTCGGCGATACCACCCTGACCGATTTTGCCGGTCAACAGGTAATCGCCAAATCTAACCGTCGGTTTTGCTTTAACCGTTTGTACCATAGCCCAAACCTATCTCCCCAAAACAAACAGGGACAGCCGATAATGACGGCTATCCCTGTTAGAATCGGCAGATCGGGCCAATCGTTTATTTGATAAGGACCATTTTTCGCGTCAGTTTGGATTCACCATGGCTGAGTCGATAGAAGTAAATACCGCTGGGGAGATTCTCGGCATCGAACCTTACCTGATGGCGGCCGGCACTCATTCGTCGATCGACCAGCGACCGCGCTTTTTGTCCCAGGATATTAAATACTTCCAGCTTTACATATCCCGCCTGCGGCAGGACAAACTCAATCACTGTTGAGGGATTAAACGGGTTGGGGAAGTTCTGAGCCAGACTGAAGGAATTCGGCAGAGCCGGTTCACTTTTATCTTCGATACCGGTAGTCACCGTCACAACCACCTCTCCGGCCGCAAAGCCGGGTACATAGACTACGGTCCCGGTCTGATCGGTAGCATGAATCTTCTTCCACAGCCGAACCGCCGGTCCGCTGTCACCGGTGACGGAGTCAACACAGACGGAATCAATAGCTGCCACTGCCGGAGTTGCCCCCCCATCCACCGACACAAACAGCGTGGCCAGCAATCCGTCAGTGGTCAATACGGGAACCGGGTTGATGTATTGGGACAGATACGTGATGGTGACTTCCTGCGAGCTGTTGTCTATGGCGGCCAGGCCGTCAAAATCCAGAGGCAGGATCGAACCTGCAAACGAAACCGAATCGACCGTTAAGTCCGCCCCGCGAATACGCAGCGGTACCTCCAGAGCTGAAATGGCTGCATCATTGCCGCTGAGCCGCACACCCACGGCAACCTGCTGACCCGCCTCGGCAGCAACCGAGTCAACTGTGATAACACCCGAGTATGTCTGCCCCCAGGCGCCGGATGCCGTCAAAACAACAACCAGCGTCAGGACGAAGACCAATCGTGAGCTATGTATCATAAAAACCCTCCTTATCATGGCCGACTGTCTGCTTCTGCCACTGGGGCAGGTACCGACAGCACAGCCCATTTCCGAAAACCTGTATTGCAACCGGTATGCCGCAGCTGAAAAAGCGGATTTACCTCACCTGCATTATTGCCGACTCCACGTTTTTGTTGTTAACATATATATTGATAAGCATTTACGAATACCGATCTCTGTCTACACCAGAATCTTCCGAAGCCCGGAGTTCGATCAGGCTGACGGTATGTGTGCAACCGGTTGCCGATATCGGCAGTCACCTGCAGATTGACCTGTGGTGGTCGGCCAATGGGAGTTCCTGCAACGACACGATCGGCAGCCACAAGGGGTAATTGTTGTCCCGGTGATCGCCGATAATTGAGATACGAATCAGTCGGCTCCAGGACACAACGTCCGGGGTCATGTCGAGTTTAGTAGGGAGTAAATTATGACCAACGAAATCAAGCGGAACAACTGGTCGCGATTTTGCAAGAAATTCAACGCCAGCAACCAGATGCGCCCGACGACCGTAAAGTTGCAGTCGGCGAATCAGGAAGAGACTAATTCTTGTTCAACCGCACCTTTCATGGGCCTGGAGATTGTCAAGAAAGGACGGTTAATCGACGGAGTAAGTATGTTCGTCGGACAGGAAGATCCTGAGCAGTTTAACCGGCCCATCGCCGCGGTTAAGCGACCGGTCAGGATGATGCTTCAAAAGGACAGTCAGGGGATCGACACTCATCTCTCGGTCGAGGGCGAAGACGGCACCGTAGTACGGGTGGAACTGTCCGGTGAAAAAGCTCCCGACCAGCCACAACAGATGATCGCGAAGCTCGCCTATGCTCTTTATGAACAACGCGACTTTACGTCGGGCAACGATCTGGATGACTGGCTGAAGGCCGAGATGCAGATTAGACAGATCGAACAACAACTGACGCAGTAGACCGACCTGCGGCAGTGCAACTGTTCGGTCACAACGCAGAGTTTGCGTTTCCCCGGCAACGGTAGTAAGGAACATAAAAGGGAGTCTCCGGCCATCCAGTGGCCGGAGACTGTGGGTGATAGGTTGGGAACGTTAGTCTCTGCTGAGAAGCTGTTTATCAAACTCTCTATGTTTATTATACGCAGCAGCCGTATAAAGTTTCAGGAGCCCGGTTGTTTTCCCTTTGTTTTTTTGATATCGATCTCAATTGTTGCCAACAAAGCTCTTTCTCCCTATAAATAGACCCTGATATCTGTCCCGGCCGTTTGGCCTGACATAATGACCTTGACTGGAGATATCCGGATGGACTACAAAACCCGAACTAAGATCCGCTCGATTATTCTGGATGAAAAGATACCGGTCGATACACCCGTTACCGTGCTGGGACTGGTGCGCACGATCAGGATCGGTAAGGATGTGGCTTTTGTTGAGGTCAATGACGGTTCCTGCCTGGAAAACATCCAGGCAGTGATCGGGTCGCCGTCAGAGTTTCCGGTATTGCAGCAGATTCTAACCGGCGCCGCTGTGAGCATCCACGGCCGATTGATACTTTCGCAGGGAAAGGGTCAGAAGTATGAGGTCGCGGTCACATCCCTGGAACTGGCCGGGGTTGCCGACACCGACTACCCGCTGCAGAAAAAACGCCACAGTTTTGAATTTCTCCGAGAGATCGCCCACCTGCGTCCACGCACCAACACTTTCGGAGCCGTCGCTCGTATACGTTCCCGGATCGCCTATGCCATTCACCAGTACTTTCAGCAACGCGGCTTTTTCTATATCCATTCACCGGTCATCTCGGCCTCCGATGCCGAAGGGGCCGGCGACCTGTTTCATGTCTCGACCCTGGATTTCAAGAACGTGCCTCTCAAGGATGGCGAGATCGACTGGGACAGTGACTTCTTCGGAGCGGAAGCCTTCCTGGCCGTCTCGGGACAATTGGAAGCCGAACTGATGGCGGCGGCACTGGGCGATGTCTACACGTTTGCACCGACCTTTCGGGCCGAAAACTCCAACACCAGTCGTCATGCTTCGGAGTTCTGGATGATCGAGCCGGAGATGGCCTGGGCCCAACAGGACGACAACATGGACCTGGCCGAGGATTTCCTCAAGTCCCTCTTCCGCTGCGCGCTGGAAGAATGCAGCGAGGACATGGACTTCTTCGGCAAATGGATCGACAAAGAGGTCCGCCGGACCCTGGAGGGAGTTGTTGCGGCTCAGTTCGAACGAGTCAGTTATACCGAAGCCGTCAAGATTCTGCAGGCGACCAAACAGAAGTTCGAATACCCGGTTGAGTGGGGACTTGAACTTCAGACCGAACATGAGCGCTACCTGACGGAGAAAACTTTCAGCAAGCCGGTCATCGTCTATGACTACCCGGAACAAATCAAGGCCTTCTACATGCGTCTCAACGACGACGGCAAAACCGTTCGGGCTATGGATGTGCTGGTGCCCCGGGTAGGGGAAATAATAGGTGGCAGCCAGCGTGAAGAACGGCACGATGTCCTTAAGCAGCGGATGAAGAGCAAGGGTTTTAACAATCTGGAAGTGTACGACTGGTACCTGGACATCCGCAAATGGGGCACCATGCCGCATTCGGGATTCGGGTTGGGGTTTGACCGGGTGCTTATGTACATCACCGGTATGACCAACATCCGTGACGTGCAAGCCTTCCCCCGGGTGCCGCGATGGGCGAAGTTCTGACCGGCAGCGAGGTACGTAGTCTCTAAGATGAAACATCTTTCAGGAGGAAACGCAACATGCTGACCGGAATACACTTCCTGCTGACCTACGCCTGCACTTTTGAGTGCGACCACTGCTTTCTATACAGCAGCCCGCGGGCACAGGGGACTTTCACGCTGGATCAAATGCGGCGCACGTTCGATGAAATCGACCGTATCGGCACCATCAAGACGGTTTACTTCGAAGGTGGCGAACCGTTTCTATATTATCCCCTGATGGTCGAAGGTTTCAGAATCGCTCGTCAACGGGGCGTCAAGGCATCCGCCGTCAGCAACGCCTACTGGGCAACATCGGTCGAGGACGCCGGACTCTGGCTGAAACCGCTGTGCGAACAGGGTATCGCCGGTATCAGCCTGAGCGATGACCTGTTCCACCATGATTCCGAAGAGGAAAGCCCCGCCAAAAAGGCGTACGTTGCCGCCACTGAACTGGGCATAGACGCCGGTACCATCTGTATCGAGGAACCAAAGGTTGTGAAACCGGGCGAAGGGCAGGAGAAGGGTGCGCCGGTCATCGGCGGCGGCGCCATGTTCAAGGGGCGAGCGGTGGAAAAACTGATCACCGGATTGCCAGGGCGACCCTGGCAGGAATTAACCAGTTGCCCTCACGAAGAACTTCAGGATCCGGAACGAGTTCACCTTGACGCCTATGGCCACGTGCATATCTGCCAGGGAGTCAGCATGGGCAACATGTGGGAGACGCCGCTGTCGGAGTTGGTCAAACGATATGATGCTGACAAGCACCCCGTCTGCGGCCCCCTGATCAAAGGCGGACCGGCACAACTGGCCAAGGAGTACGATGTTGAACATGAGGACAAGTACGTGGACGAGTGCCACATGTGTTACCTGGTGCGCCGGGCGTTGATTGACAGGTTTCCGCAGTATCTGGCACCAAAACAAGTGTATGGACTGGAAGACAACGAATCTTCTGACGACAGTTAAACGTTAGTAAATCATCCCAGACGCAACTTGCACATCTACTGTGGAGTTTGGCAGGGCACAACCCGAAGTGGTTGTGCCGATCGTAACGTACGTACGGCAGAACAACTAAAAGGTACTGCCCTCGACCACATAAGATCGCGTATATGACCGGCTATACCAAATCACTCCTCGCACTGGTGGTATCCCTGATCGCACTGCAATCAGTCGTGATCGGTGTGGCCGGACTGGATCGGCCGTACTGGGGAGATGAGTCCCACTTTGTGCCGACGGTGCGGGAGTTTGGTGATGAGATCAGTCTTGACCGGTTGAAGCACTACAACGAAATGTCCGGTCCGCTGCCGTTTGTCGTATACGCCCTCTGGGGTCGAGCCTTCGGTTTTGAAATCCACGTCCTGCGTATCCTTTCGGTCATCATAGCCCTGTTGACCGGCCTGGTCTTTCACCGCCTGCTGTACACCGTGACGGGAAAACCGATGGTTTCGGTTCTGGGGGCGGTGTTCCTGGCAGGGCATCCGTATATGGTCGGGTTCAGCATTTTTGTATTCACCGACATGCTGCCGATCCTGCTGCTGATACTGGCCTGCCTGGCGCTGGTGAAACACAGTGCGGGTGCATTCGCTCTGGCGGCAGCCGGTGCGCTCCTGTGCCGTCAGTACTATATCTTTTTGCCGTTGGCGGCGGCGGCGTATGCATTGATGGGAGTCATACGCGGCCATGAAAGCACTGGCGGCCAATCAGCAGCACAATTCGCGAAGCGGCTGTTGGTCGCCGGTCTTTTTTCGGTGGTACCGCTGGGGTTGTTGTTTCTATTGTGGCAGGGAGTCAGTCCGGACAATGAACTGAGAGCGCACTATCTTGAGCAGGGGCTTACTTTCCACCTGAATTACCTGGTGATGTATGTCTGCCTGCTGTCGATCTACCTGCTGCCGGTTGTGGTTGCCAGGTGGCGCTGGTTCTATCGTGATCGACGCACAAACGTGGCGGCCCTGATCGTCTCATGGCTTTACTGGTTGTTTCCGGTGACGGCGTCACCGCACGCGCTGGCTATCGATGTTGACACGGTCGGTCTCTTCCACCGCTTTCTCCGCTGGATCGGAGGAAGCACCTTCGAGCAAATCGTTTTCTACTTTGGCTTCCTGCTGGGTTTGCCGATTTTGATCTGGCTCATCCGTGACTGCTTGACACGCATCAGGCGACGTCAGTATGATCTACCGTTATTTCTTGATCTGGCGGTGCCGGCTTTCCTGGTGATTATGCCGTTTTCGTATTTGTGCTGGGAGAAGTACTTCCTGCCGATGGTGCCGTTGTTGATCGTGCGACTGCTTCACCGCGAGGCGGCATAGAATCGGAAGTGTTTCCGGTATAAATTCTTTTCCGTCGCTGCACTACGATTACATTCATTAAATAAGAGTAACGTTGTTACCTTTTGGAGAAGCGGAGGGTGGCGAAAGTGAAAATGACAACGGCATAGACCGTCTGGGCGGCGATGTCGCGCCAGAGATCGGCAAAGCCTGAGCCTTTCATCATAATGCCGCGAGCAATGCTCAGGAAGAAGCGCATCGGGTTGATGCAGGTAATATACTGCAACCAGTCGGGCATGTTGGCGATGGGAGTAAAAAAACCTGAGGTGAGCATGGCGAAGATCGAAAAGAACCAGGCAAAGAACATCGCCTGTTGCTGGGACGTGGTTACGGTGGAGATAAACAGACCCACCCCCAGAGCCGCCAGCAGGTAGACGGCGGCCAGACCGGTCAGCAAAAACGGTGAACCGACAAACGGCACCGAGAACCAGAGCACGCCGACCGTCAAAACGACCATCATCTCGAACAGACCGAGAACGGCAAAGGGGGCGATCTTACCCAGCAGCAACGTCAGTTTGGAGATCGGTGTCACCAGCAGTTGCTCCAGGGTGCCGGCTTCACGCTCGCGAATAAGGGCCATAGAGGTCAGCATCACCGAAAGCATCAGCAGCAGGCTGGCGACAATACCGGGCACCATGAAGTACACCGACTCGGCTTCGGGATTGTACAGCACCTGGCGTCTGATATCAATCGGCGGTCGCAAGCCGGTTTTATCCTGCGAAAACTTGCGGGCCATTTGTGCTGCGTAACCCAGCCCGATCGTGGCGGAATTGGCATTGGAGCCGTCGGCTATTAAACCGACGGTGACTTGCTTTCGCTGCCGGATGCTTTCGGAGAAGTCCGGCGGGATAAGCAGAGCCATCTCGGCCCGGCCGGTAGTGAAACGACTGTCCAGGTCGTTCACGTCTGTTGCCGGCTCGTCAGCGATGAAGTAGTCACCCGCCTGCATGGCGCCGACAAACTCGCGGGACATCCGACCGCGGTCAAAATCGTAGACGTCAAGAGCAATCTGCCGGACTTCGGTATTGGCCACGTAGCCGAAGATGATCAACTGCATCAGCGGCATGGCGAAGATGAGTTTCAGCATGTTGGCATCGCGAAAGACGTGCCGGAACTCTTTGACGACCAGACCGATAAAGGGACGCCACATAATCATACCGCCCCGGCTCGGAAACGTCGCGCGGCGACCGACACCATGAGAACCATCAACAGCAGCAGAAACATACCCTGCCCGGCCAGCACTTCCAGACCGGCTCCTTTGAGCATAATGCCGCGTATGATCGTGACAAAGTACCTGGCCGGCACGATGCTGCTGAGCAGTTGCAACGCCGTGGGCATGTTCTTGATGGCGAAAATAAACCCGGACAGCATCACCGAGGGCAGCATGGTTGTCATAACGGCAAGCATGGCCGCTACCTGCTGGGTTTTGACCAGCGATGATATCAGTATGCCGATGGAAAGTGAGGTGGCGATGTATATAAGGCCAAATCCCAGCAGCAGCAGATGTGAACCGACAAACGGCACGCCGAAAATGATCCTGGCAAACGTGAGGACCAGGATGCCGTCAGCCAGCGCCACCACCACATACGGGAGGATTTTGCCCAGCAGGACTTCAATCGGTTTCACCGGTGCCGTCAGCAACTGTTCCATGGTGCCGGTTTCTTTTTCGCGGGCCAGAGTGACGGAGGTAAGCAGCGCCGCGATCATCATCAGGATTATCGCCACCAGCGCCGGCACGAAGAAATGAGAGGATTTCAAGTCGGGATTATATAAGACCTGGGGTGCAATTACCACACCCGGCAGGCGTACCCCGGGATCTAGACGGTCGGTTAGAAAACGCTGCAACATTCGTTCGCAATAGCTCTGAACGGCGGCGCTCATGTTGTTGTCGGAACCATCGACAATCAGGCCCAGGGAGAACCGCTTACCCTGGGTGAGCGCCCGGTCAAAACCGGGTTTAATGACCAGCACGGCGTGAGCCTGCCCGGCGCGGAGAATTCGTTGTGGGTCACGAGGGTCGATCTCGGTTTCGGAAGGGACAAAGCTGGTTGAACTGTAGAAGCAGCGGATCAGATCAGCCGATGCTCCTGTCCGGTCATGGTCGACCACGGACAGGACGACCTCTTCTATATCCATGTTGACGGCATAACCATACAGGAAGGTCATCATCACCGGCATCAACAGCACAATGGTGAGCGAGCGAGGGTCACGCAGAATATGATAAAACTCCTTGCGGGCGATAAACCTAAGCCGGTGCATGGGCGTTCTCCTGCGAGCGTACCAGCGTGATAAAAGCCTCTTCGAGATTGGAGCAGTCCAGCCGGTGCACAATGTCGGACGGTCGTCCCACTTCGATCAGGTGACCCTGGTGCATGATGGAGATACGGCCGCAGTACTGGGCCTCATCCATGTAGTGGGTGGTCACGAAGACAGTAACGCCGTCCTCGGCCAGATCATACAGAATCTCCCAGAACCGACGACGGAACACCGGATCGACACCGGCGGTCGGTTCGTCCAGGAACAGAATCTCCGGTTCGTGCAGCAGGGCCACGCCCAGGGCCAGGCGCTGCCGCCAGCCAACCGGCAGGGAGCCGGTGCGACGATTGATAAAGTCATGCAGCGACAAGCGGTCGGAGAGGTCTGCCAGTCGCTGTCTAACTCGACTCCGAGACAGTCCGTAGGCTGCGCCGTAGAAGCGCAGATTCTCGTTCCCGGTAAGGTCCGAGTACAGGGAAAATTTCTGTGACATGTAACCGATACGTCGCTTGATCGCTTCCGGCTGGGTGGTAATGTCCAGACCGGCCACCGTGCCGCCCCCGGAGGTGGGCATCAGCAGGCCGCAGAGCATGCGGATGGTGGTTGTTTTGCCGGCTCCGTTGGCGCCCAGGAAACCGAAGGTCTCGCCGCGGTCTACAGTGAGTGAAATGTCGTCCACCGCCTTGAAACGGCCAAAGTGTCGAGACAGCTTGTCAATCACGACCGCCGGGTGGCTCATGATCCGGCTCCCATCAACTGGATGAACGTATCCTCCAGATCGGCGACCACCGGGGTCAGATGGTCGGGATCGATATCAAGCTGCTTCAGTTTCTTTTGCAGGTCGAAAGTTGTTGTCCGGCTATCGGCGTAGATGTGCAGTCCGGCGCCAAAGCGCTCGGCGTGTAGTTCTCCCACACTATTGATGTGATCAACCAGACGCCGGTCGGGGGCGACATCGAGAAAATATACCCGGCCATCGAACATAGCCGTCAGTTCGGCGGGTGTGCCTTCAGCCAGCTTGCGACCGTTGAACACAAAGCAGGCTCGATCAGCACGGGCCACCTCGTCCATGTACGGGGTCGAGACCATGATGGTTACTCCCTCTCGGCGCAGATTGTCCAGGATTTCCCAGAACTGTCGTCGTGAAAGCGGATCCACACCGGCGGTCGGTTCGTCCAACAGCAGCAGTTGCGGGTCATGCATCAGGGCACACGAGAGAGCCAGTTTCTGTTTCATGCCGCCGGATAATGCTCCCGCCCGTCGCCGGGCAAACGGCTCCAGGTTTGAAAACCGGTAGAGGTAATCGCGTTTGTGGCGGTATTCCCGGCCGGTAACGCCATAGATGCCGGCAAAGAAAACCAGGTTCTCCTCGACGCTGAGATCCGGATACAGAGAGAACACCTGCGGCATATAGCCCAACAGAGGTTTGATCCGATCAAAGTCGCGGTCGACATCGTGGCCGTCTATCAGAACTCTTCCGGCATCGAACCCCAGCAGATGACACAAGGAGCGGATAATGGTCGTCTTGCCGGCGCCGTCCGGTCCCACCAGGGCGTAGACCTCGCCCCGCCGGACCTCACATGAGAAACTATCGACGGCAGTGACCTTACCATACTTTTTGGAAAGTTCGGATATGACTACCAAGACTACTATTCCTCAAAAGTGACAAAGACCGGCATACCGATTTTGAGACGTCCGTCGGTATTGGCCACCCGAACTTTGACGGCGTAGACGAGGTTAGTCCGTGACTTTTTCGTCTGGACGTTCTTGGGTGTGAACTCCGCCTCTGCCGATGTCCAGACCACTTCGCCCGGGTAGCGGCGGTCGCCGGATTCGATGTCTATCACGGCTTGATCGCCTATGGCGATATCGGCAAAGTCGCCTGCCGGCAGGTAGGCTTTCACCCACAGTGTGTCCAGGCGGGATATTTTTACGATGGGGCTGCCGGCGGCCAGCAGTTCCCCGGCCTCGATATACTTTTCGGTTACGATACCGTCGGCAGGAGAAACCGGATAGCAATCCTGTCGTTGCCTGAAGAGATTCTTGATGTCGGCATCGATACGGGCCAGTTCGGCCTCAACGGCGGCGATGTTGGACGCCGCTGTCTGCCGTTGGAGTGTGGCTGCCGTCAGGGTGTGTTCGATCTGGTCGAGTTGTCTTTGCGTGGCGGTGCCGGAGTTGACCAGGGTGGCAATGCGATCCCGTTCGGTTCCGGCATAGCGTTCCGATTCCTCGGCCTGATCAAGTTGCAGTCGCGCTGTGTGCAGCCCGGCCTCGGTTGCCTGTCGTCCGGCCTGTGCGGATTCCAGTTTCAGTTCCAGGCGGCTGGGATCGATAATCAACAGCGTGTCACCAGCCCGGACGGCGTCACCTTCGGCGTAGTGAAGCAACTGCACGCGTCCGGTTACCTCGGCCGACATGATAACTTCATCGGCTTCCAGCATCCCGGAACTGCCGCTCATATTGTTGCTGTCATCACAGCCGACCGAAACTGTCAACACTGCGGCGGCCAGACCGATTAGAAAAGGGATCCGTATACATCCGGCATTGTCTGAAATCATGTCTTACAAACCTTCCTTCAGTTTTGGTGAACCCGCAGCCAGGTAGAAGCCGCTCCGGGCAACATAGTAATCAACCAGTGCTGTCGCCAGAAAGGCTTCCGCTTCGCTCAGAGAAGCCTCTGACTGCAACAGGCGATTGGCCGATAATACTCCCTGCCGATGTTTGAAAGCCGCCAGACGGTAATTGTCCCGGGCTACCTGATGTGAATACCGGGCCGTCTGATAAGTGTGGTAGGCCAGTTTCAGGTTTTCCGAAGCGAGGCGAATCTGACGGTCGATGCTGCGTGCGACGTCATGCCGCTGTTGCTGCGCCGCCGTGTGTTGTTGCCTGGCGCTCAGCATGTTGTGGTGTTGCTGCCGACCAAGATTAAACGACCAGTCAATACGAGCACCTACTGTAAAGTAGTCGTTAAAGTCATTGTGGAACCGATCCAGGTTTGGCTTGCCGTTGGAGTAGCCGCCGAATGCCGTTAAAGTGGGCATATAGGCGCTGTGGGTCAGACGTACCCGGGCGCGGTTGATACCCAGCGCTGCTTCCGCTGCCTGCAGTCGGGGATTTGTAGCCGGTATCTCGTGCAGAGCTTGCTGCAGCCGGATGCTGTCCGGTGGCGGCAATGTCAGTGTTACCTGTAAACTATCGGTTATAGGCAGATCAAGCAGGAGGCATAGCCTGATTTCCGCTGAACGCCGGAGTGTAACGGTTTCCCTGATACGGAGATTAGCGCCGGCCAGGGCCAGGTCGGCCTCCAGTAGATCGACCGAATCGGCGGTACCGGCCGCGAAAGCGGACGCGACATCTTCACTGGTGACTGTGGCTCGCCGGAGAGCGGCGTCCGCAGCTTCCCGCAGTCGCTCGGCGCGGCAAAGTGAAAAGTATTCCAACCGCGTCTGGTACAACAGTTGATTGAGATAGTCCTGCTCGAGAGCATCCTTCATGGTTGCCGTAGAAGTGGCGGCATCGATATTGCCGCGAATCCGTCCGCCGGTGTACAATGGCATCATCAACCGCCAATCCATCTGGTAATTCTCATGAACGCCAACCGGACGCGAAAAAGTCTGGCCGGTCGGCAAACTGATGTCCAGTGTGGGAACGTTGTCAATGTAGAACGAAGCTACCTCCGCCGACAACGTGGGCAGGCGGGCGGCTCTGGCGGCACGCAGGGAACTCAGGGATGCTTCTCGCTCAGCTTGAGCACGTCGTAATTGGTGTGAGTTTTCAACTGCCGATTCAAGTGCCTGCTGCAGTGACAGCTCTCCGGTTTGAGCGGACGGTGGTGTAACTAACATCACCAACAACAGTATCAACAGACCGGAAGGTATTGGGGAGTGCTTCATCTCTTCTTAACTCCGTTCATAAACAGATCGATTACCGCTTTCTTGCGTTCATTGGCAAACTCCCGGTGGTCCTCAACCGCCCAGACCTGATCGATCAGCGGCGCCAGAACAAAGTACCCGACATTCATCAGCACAAACGAGACAAAAGTCTGGCGAATATCGACCGGTCGGTACTCGCCACGCTCGATTCCGGCCTTGTATGATTTCACCATTTGTTCCGGCAGACCGGAAGCAATAATTGTCTGAGCGATCCGGGGCACCACATCGCTCCGAGCGTCGGCCAGTTCACGCAAAAGAATCGTCCGCAACAGGGGCTGGCTCGAAAACGCCTGATGATACACCTCAGCGAAGGCCGATAGTATCTCCTCCAGCCGCTCACTTTCAGTGATGGTCTGCCTAATAGTGCCAAGAATAGCTGTTAGATGTTCCTTTATTACTGATTGGTAGAGGGCTTCTTTGGATGAGAAGTAATAGTAGATCATCGCCTTATTGACCCCCGCTGCTCGTGCTATGCGATCAACTCGTGCTCCGGCCATACCCAGCCGCGCGAACTCATCCAGCGCTGCAGTGAGGATATTTTCTCTCGTGCCGGGTCCTTTGTCTGCCTTGGCAGTTTTTTCAGGACGTGCTATTCGATCACTCATGCTGACTAACCATTTAGTTTAACTAACTACATAGTTAATATATGGATTTCATACCAGAGTGCAAGAGCTATTTATAAGAAATTACAAATAGAGGCAAGTTATTGTAACATTATTAGTTAAGAGCAGTAAACGGTTTTCTGGTCAGGTTTGATCTAGTAATGATGTTGGCAGGTTCGTGGACGGACCCGCCCTACAGCAGATGTTACGTGGCAGGCGTACGTCCTCGTGCGCCCGCACTCCCAGCAAACGGGAACGTACGCCGTGCACAAACCAATGAGGTGCGCCACTCAGCCATCCAGATGTCGGCTAAGCGACTCTGATTATTCTTACCGGCCCCTGATGCTGCCCGATCCGGACACATGTTTACTGATGTGCTTGGGATCGCCGTAGAAGATAATATCCCCGCTTCCATATACCGCTCCGTCGAAACTGTCCTCGCAATGGACTCGGACATCGCCCGAACCCTGGACGGTAACATCGGCCGTTTGTGCCCGGAGGTCGCGGGTGTCAACGTCGCCGGAGCCGTGGATACTGATTTCGATCTCGTCCACTTTGCCCTCGGCGCTGAAGTCTCCCGAGCCGTGGATCAGGCATTCGACAAACTCGCCATCAAGTCGTTGCAGGACAATGTCACCGGAACCGTGAATGGAGCATTCGACACGATCGCAGGCCATTTCACCGACCATGATGTCGCCCGAGCCATTGACGCGGCAGTCGAAGCGTTTGCCGCTGACAGACTCGACCGTGATGTCGCCCGAGCCGCGCGTGACCACCCGTTCCAATTTGGGGATCGTCACTTCCACCCGGCAACTATGCTCCGAGTCAAAGTTCTCATCGGAGTAAATCTGGAGCGTCTTTCTTCTGACGTTGGTTTCGACCAGATCGATCAGGTTGTCATCGAAAGTGATACTGACACTCTGCTTGTCCCCGAAAGTGACGACGACATCAAAGGGGCCGGAGCTTTCGATGCGGGTGAATTCATCGACATCGCGGTCCTCGGACACCAGGTCGCCGGAGCCCTCGATACCATTGGTAGTTCTGATTCCGAAGACTTTGTCGAACCAGTCCCCGGCGTTGGCGGATGCAGCCGCCATCAGGATTGCCGCCGTCAGTACTATTACGAACGCAAGTTTGTTCCTCGGCATACTTCCTCCTGCCTAATGTTAATTCACAGATATTTAGGAATACGCCTGCTGTCAAGCAAAGTTGCAGCCACAAGTGGGCCGCTTGCCGCATTTATTTTATCCGTCATCGCGAGACGGCAAGCCGTATTAATGCGTGGCGATCTCAATTTAACCGTTGGGGTCGGGTGACCCCTTCAGATTTGTTTGGGGGTGGATTCCTGTGGGCGGCAGATGTCCACATCTGCCCCAACTTCGTGCCGTCAGGTGACCCTGCCTGACGGCGGAAGTCAAGCGGGGCGATCTGAAGATCACCCCGCCAAATAACAATGTAGGTAGATGTCTACTTCAGCAGAATCATCTTCCTTGATTCAACGTAATCACCCGCCTCCAGGCGATACAGATACACACCGCTGGCAACATCGCTGCCATCCCAAGTCACGGTGTGAATCCCAGCCTCGTAGTGACGATCAGCTAATGTCGCCACCACCTGTCCCATGACATTGAAGACCTGTAGCTTCACTTCGGAAGCAATCGGCAGAGCAAAGCTGATCTCGGTGATTGGATTAAACGGGTTAGGGTAGTTCTGTGTCAACCCGTACGTAACCGGTATCTCTGCCTGTTTATAAGCGATATTGGCAATTGACAGAGGAATCACCCCGGCTGCTACCTGACGGTTGTTGTTAATCTCATCGCAAATTGTTTTTGCCGTTTCATGGTCACCCACGGGGTCATCGATCAGGTTGTCACAATAAGTGATTGCCTGCGTCACGGTGGCACCATCCACACTGATGATTTCCGTCTGGCTGAGCTTTCCACTGGCCACGTTTAGAAGCAATGCCATTAACTGCTGTTTTGCCCGAGCTGTCATGCCAACATTGCCCTTGAGGTTCAGCAGCTCTTTTGCTGCCTGGAGCTTGTCGTCACATGAGCCCGAAATCGGCGGTTGATAAATGATAACCTGATTGATGGCATTGCCGTTGAAATGCGCCTCGATCAGATCCAGGTAGCTGCAGAGAGTCGCCGCGTCGATTTGGGCACTACCCTTACCCCCTGTTGCTACACCAACCTGGTGTTTCCAGAAGCCGATGGTCCTCGGAGAGGCGGTGATTTCCACACAGGTGAGCGCAAAATCGACATTCACTGTATCACCACCGACTATCGTAGTAGCAATTACCTCCGGAGAAACGTAGTAACCCAAAGGCGTTACTATCGTGAAGGTGTAGTCCCCAGCAAGTATTTCACACATTTCGTAATAACCATTAGCATCGGTTACGGCGATGTCAATTAAGGTTCCGACGCCGTCAAATATGTCAATGCCTACACCCAATAGTCCAGTACCAGGGGCAGGGCAGTTGGCCGTCACATAACCCGCAACGCATCCAAAAGGTAGAGGAATGATCGAAACTATGGCATTTGTCCTCGTGATTTCTGGTACACTGGGGAAATAGACGGTGGCGAAGTTTATAATGTCAGTTCCTACCGGCGCGTCACCTCTGACATTGACACTAAAGTAGAAGCTGCCTCCCTCTTCGGGGCCAACCTCACCGACAAACCAGGTAATCGTTCGAGTCGAAGGGTTATAGGTACCTTCACCGCCCAGGGACAACGTCAGATCGTCCACGTCTTCATCCAACACGTCCGTAATATAGACACCAAAAGCAATTCCTTCGCCTTCGTTCTCGAATTCAACCTCATAGTTTAATGTTTGCCCCGGCTGCACATTGCCTTCAGGACCGTATTTGATGTTGGGGTCATGGGCAACGGTCATTTCTACTGTTGAAGTTTGCTCAGGAATGCTTGTAGGTGTGTAATTATAATGCTCCCGCAACCCTCTGATTATCTCGTTTATTGACATGTCTGGTGAAAATGTTAGCTCTCCATCGGAGGTTGTCCAACCATTCTTAAGACCTTCAGGAGAATATTTGATTTTATATAACAATTTGTACATCTCTCTCCAATACTGCACATTCCCGTAAATCGGTGAAACTTGATATTCAATTCTGGCTCGCCCAAGGGCAGCTATTAATATACCTTCAGATAATACATCTGCTACCATTGCAAGAGATATAGCTTCCCCCCAAGGACTTGGAATTGCATACGTAATCAACCCCCATAAAGGATCTAGCGTTTCTTTATCTTCGTGGGTTAGACCTGGTGTAGAATGTTGGAAAACCGAGTCTGCTTCTTTTTTTGAGAAAAGCCATATTTGGCTGGCTAATTGAGTGCCCATTGGTAAACCCCAAAATAGTTCTGTTTGAAAACTTAAATATTCTATTGATTTTGGGGGAATATTATTGAAATCCCATCGGATCATGTGCATAACATCATCATACATACCTGGGGAGGTAAGCTGCACAATGTCAGCTAAAGTAGGGGGTATACCGATTAAAGTAGTATTTTCTGCTGTCTTTATTCCATCATTCCTCAATTCGATAACATAAGTTATTGTCTGTCCAGGGCTTGCTCTTCCAGGTCCCCAGATTGTAACTTTCAAATCAGCCATTGGGGGAAGACCAAGATCAACTCTTTCTATGTCTAAGAATAGGATTCTTGGGAGGCTACTTTCATCTAAGGTGGCGGTTAGAATACCAAAGAGGGGATTGTCAAAAAGCCCTTTCAATTCTACTCTTCCCGGAGAGACAAGGTTATCGTATGTCCAGCCTTCTCCGGCCCCAGATTCTGAGACATAAGAAATTATTGAAAAGCCTTCTCCAGAATATGGGTTGGTTTCCTCAACCACTCTAAGATGAGTCAAAACAGTGCTCAAGGACCCAATGTAATCGCCATAGACATTTCCTTCGAGGTTGGTTTGCAGGATATAAAGTTCTGTAGCGGGGAATTCAGAACTGCTGTGGTAAGACACAGTCCCATTTAAGTTGATAGTCGCCGAGGTAATTGTACCTCCAAGCCGACCTATTTTCCAGGTAGCTTGATATTGGTCATAAGTGTCACTTCCTGGCATAGTTTCGGTTAGATATCCCTCAACAGTGGCTGAGATTTCTCCTGATGTTGCACCTTTTAGATAAATCTTTCCCTCTTGAGGCTTGAGGAATAGGGCTCCCTTCCAATCACCTGTATAGGAAATCCCTCCCAGCGTAGCTTCCCACTCACCTTTAGAAAATCCCTTACCGGCAAAGGATCCGGTTGTGATACTAACGATTTCAAAGTTGGTGAAATTGAGGGTGCTGTTGAAATCACCGCTCACTACAACATTGTCAAGGACGGCATTCTGACCAAGGAGAGTTTCAAACAAAGTGGATTCTGTAAAAGATTTTTCAATGGCATAGGAACCAATAACATTCATAAGGACGGAAACGTTGTCAGATCCCGAATTCGCCACCGCCAGGTCAAAATCGCCGTCGCTGTCAAGGTCGGACGAGAAAACTGAACGGGGATAATCCCCGACCCCATAATTGACCGCCGGGGCAAATGTCCCGTTGCCGTTGTTCACCAGGATGGAGACGTTGTCAGAATTATCGAAGTTCGCCACCGCCAGGTCATTGACCTTATCCCCGTTAAGGTCGGCTGAGAAAACTGAAGTGGGAAAATACCCGGCCCCATAATTGACCGCCGAGGCAAATGTCCCGTCGCCGTTATTCAGCAGGATCGAGACGTTGTTAGAATGGGCATTCGCCACTGCCAGGTCGCGGTCGCTATCCCCGTCAAGGTCAGCTGAGAAAACTGAAAAGGGATTATCCCCGGCTCCATAATTGACCGCCGCGGCAAATGTCCCGTCGCCGTTGTTCAGCAGGATGGAGACGTTGTTAGACCAGGCATTCGCCACTGCCAGGTCGTTGTCGTTATCCCCGTCAAGGTCGGCTGAGAAAACCGAACCGGGATGATCCCCGGGCCCATAATTGACCGCCGGAGCAAATGTCCCGTCGCCGTTGTTCAGCAGGATCGAGACGTTGTTAGAATGGGAATTCGCCACTGCCAGGTCATTGTCGTTATCCCCGTCAAGATCGGCTGAGAAAACTGAATGGGGCCCATCCCCGACCCCATAATTGACTGCGGTGTCGAACTGGGGCTCAACGGCAAGACTGATGCCGGCTAGAGCCAGCACCGTGATTGATAGAATCAATGTAAAAGACATTGCGTCTTTCATTGTTGTTTTCCTCCCAAGTTACTGCTAAGGTGTGTTACATGTTGGGCATGTTGAAAAATATAACAAACGTCATAGCGAGGAGCGAAGCGACGTGGCTATCTCGTTGGTATTCAATATGCGAGATTGCCACGCTGTCGCTCGCAATGACGAGAATAGGACTTTTTCAACAGGCCCATGTTTACATTACCGAGACAATTCTTGCCATACATGTCCCCCTGTTTTGTTCCGGTTGCGGGAAACTACCTCCGCCGTGCCGTGGTTTGAAATTGAGCTATTTGCATATCAGATTCGTGTATTTCCTTGCTCTACTTTGTTGCGTCAGGTCACACCCGCCTGGGCGGGCAACATCTGACAGAACGTCATGCACTAAACACAGGCCCGTCATTGCGAATCCGCCACAAGCAGTGTGGCAATCGTGAGTAACTTCAAGAACTTCACATTACTTCCTGCGTATCAACACTGCTGCCTTGTGACTGCCCTGTATTCTCAAATAAGTACACAGCCAGTATAGCCCCTGCTGTCCACGATGTCAAGCGAAAAATCTTGATTTTAGTGCGTTTTCCCGCCCCCCACTCCCCTCTTGACAACTACGCACGCATGCTGCATCTTACCGTCACAACATTGCGGTGCCGTCCGTGTGGACGGGTAATAGGGAAGACGGTGCGAATCCGTCGCAGCCCCGCTACTGTGAAGGCTACTCCACGGGCCTGATGCCACCTGTCATCGACGGGGAAGGCGCTCGCCGGAGGTGTGATGCCTCAGCCAGGAAACCTGCCGCGATCCAATCTCACCACGTTGCTGTCAGCGCGGGCTGACTGACGGCGGTTGTTCCGCGCCGACGGCGACCAATGGAGGCCGCTATGAGGCGAGTTTTTTTGCGCTTCTTATTGCGGTCTGTCTCCGGCGCGATGGGAGTTCGGGACAGATGGCACGCGGTGTTTACCTTTCACGCAGGACACAGAGATTGTCACCCTGAGCGGAGTCGGAGGGAGAGCCCGGCAGACCGGGGATACCAGATTGCCGATCTGGGAAGTCTTATCAGAATCTCCGGGCTTTTGACCTGCATTCTTTTTATTCTTGCCGTACAGGTGATGGCTCAATCGATCACAAGATTAAGAGGGTACGTGTACGATGCCGACGATGGAATCCCCGTTGTTCGGGCGAAAGTCGAACTGCAAGCGACAGATTACCGGGTTTCCACCGATGATTTCGGTCGGTTCAGTTTTGACAACGTCCCCCCTGCCGGTTACAGTCTGAAGATCACCGCCGCCGGTTACGAGGATTACGTTGTCGAACAGGTTCATCTTACCGGGGACATAACCCGCCAGGTGGCGGCACCGCTTGCAAAGAAGGAGTACTATCTTGAGGGGGTCACGGTCACCGGCAGGTATCAACCTCTCTCCAGCGACAAGGTGACCGTAATCGAGCGCCGGCAAATAGCAGAGCTCCATCCCGGCAGTGTCTCGGACCTCCTCGAATCAGTGCCGGGTGTTTTCGTTCAGCGATCGGGGGGAGCGACGGGGCAGGCACAGGTGCGTATCAGGGGGAGTGATCCGAAACATGTGCTGGTTCTGGTCGATGGTCAGAAGATCAACCCTTCGGGCAGCGGCGTGGCCGACCTGAATACCATCCCGGTCGAGACGGTCGAACGGATCGAGATTCACAAAGGGGGCGCCTCAGCCGAGTTTGGCCCCGACGCCCTCGGCGGAGTGATAAACATCACCACCCACCAGCAGGTTATCACGCACAAGCCATCGGCTGAGTGGTGCGTGAGAAGGGGGGATTGGGGGTCTGAGTCCAACACGCTGTCAGCATCGAACCTGGTTAGTTTCGATGGTCTGTCAACCAGGTTTGCCTTCAACTCACGGAAATCGGACGGCGATTTCGATTTCAACTATACAGTTGAGCCACGAAACAAGGTCTATGAAGGGACCCGTATCAACAACTTCACGGACTCATACAGCTACTTCGGTTCCGGCATTTACCAGTTGGCTGCTCAATCCAAACTGAAGGTTTCAGGCCAGGTGTACAAAGCGAAAAGAGGTCTTCCGGATCGGGCCTCAAAACAGAATGCGTATGCATTTGCGGAAGACAGGCGAAAACTAATTTCAGTCCGGTACGAAATCGGACAGGCACAGAAGGTTCGTGGGGAAGCGCAGATAGGTTTTTCCCAGTTCGAGCAGTATTTCTGGGATTTGGCCAGTGCGTCGCCGGTAAGTCGTTTTGAAAGTAGACACACTAACGACATATTTACTCTTCAGGTTGTCGGCGTTGCCCACCCCTGGATCAGCAGCGAGACGCACCTCGGAGTGCAGGTCTCACGAGACATCCTTTACCACACAGACTACCTGCGACCGCAGTTGAGCATGGGTAAAGCTGTCCGCGACGGCTATGCCGCTTTTGTCACCGGCAAGCAGCGTATCGGATTGCCCGCTTATGTTTTCTTCGACGACGTCTCGATGGATTTTGCCCTGCGTTATGACGAGGCAACAACCGGCAAGGACTCAACTTCGTGGCAGGACCCGGGTAAATCGCATTCAGTGGATCAATGGTCGCCCAAGATCGGCGCCGCGCTGTCAAAAGGTGAAAAGGTTTCGTTGCTGGTGCGCGCCAGCTATGGTAAATCATTTCGTTTACCTTCGGTTAACTCCCTGTTCTGGAGGGGCGATATTCGTTCGCGCGGCAATCCCAACCTGAGGCCGGAAAGAACCGAGCACTCGGAGGGCGGGATGGAACTTACCGGTTCCGTCGCATCGTTGAGCTTCAGCGCGGGTATGACCTGTTTCCACTCCCGGGTTAGTGATCTGGTAGTGTGGCAGGCGGGTTACGGTGGTGTGTGGACTCCGGTTAATCTCGAATCAGCTCTTATCACAGGGCATGAAGAGTACATCACGATTGGCTTCATGGATAAGACACTGGAGATACAATATCAAAACACGATTACCACCGCTCAGAATAAAGTTCCCGGACATAACTCGTACGACAAGAGACTCACCTTTACACCCCGTTACGTTACCGGCGTAACGGCGCGGCTGAGGCAACGCTGGAGACAGACCATCGTTTATGCGTCTTATGCCGTCCGGTTGGTGGACATACGGTATGCCCTGTCGAGCAACACCAGGTGGTATGATGCCTACCGCATCGATGACCTTGGTTTTGGTCTCAAGGTCGGTTTCTACGAGCATTGGCGTTTGGCCTTTGATGTCAAGGTCTATAACTTAAACGATGAAAGTTACGTACTCATGACGCACTGCCCGATGCCCGACAGCGAATGGGACATAGGTCTTAAACTGTCGTACGGGGTGCAGCAAGAGTGGTAGGGAGAGTAGATCGTCAATAATTTCCATGAGAAAGAACTTAACCATGTTTCGTGTTATAAATAGAGCTCTGGTATTGGTGCTGCTGAATGCAGCGCTGGTTTCGGCAGTCGATGAGATTGCGTATGTGATCAACACTTCCGGGGAATCCCTGTCTAAAATAAACCTGACCAGCGGCGTTGTTGCCAACGACATACTTCCGCTGGGATCAGACATCCTGAGCTACCCCAATCAGATTGTTGTGAGGGATACGCTGGCATACGTTATTGCCTCCGGCACCGACGAGATGCAGATCATCAATCTAAAGACGGAATCGACCGTCGGTTTTATCAACACCGGCGCCGGCTCCAATCCTTTCTGGGTGGCCTTCCTGGACGACAGGTACTGTTACGTCACTCAAATGATGTACAACAGCCTGGCCAAAGTGGATGTTGTCAGCGGGACAGTCGTTCGCGAGGATTCAGTCGGCCTCAGCCCGGAGGGGATCATTATTACCGATTTCAAGGCCTACATCGCCATAACGGCCTTTGATTACAACACGTTTACATTTGGACAGGGGAAGGTGGTTGTATATGATATCCAGGGCGATACCCTCCTGAACGAGATGAACGTTGGGAAGAACCCGCAGTACCTGGCTCGGGATATGTCGGGACGAATACATGTCATCTGCACCGGCGATTACTCGTCCTCGTTTGGTATGATATATGTCATCGATCCCGGTGCCGATACGGTTGTCGACAGCTTCTCGGTTGGCGGCTCACCCGGTCAATTAACGATAGGTCCGGACGATGTCGCTTACCTGGCTGCGGGTGGCTGGGTCACTCACGGCTACGTCTACACATATAATGCCGCTACCGGACAGGTGTATCACGGCGTCGGCAATCCCATCGTCGTTGATTCGGGTTGCGCCATGGTTGTGGCCTACCAGGACTCGACCGTTTACGAGGGCAATTTCAAGGATTTCGTAGCCCGGATTGACTCGTCGGGGACACAACTGGCAAACTACGCCCTCGGCGACGGGCCGGTTCACCTCGATTTCAATTACCTGCCGGGGGATTTCAATGGCGACTTCGCCACCGACGTTGGCGACCTCACCGCCCTGGTGGCCTGGTTGTTCCAGGGTGGCGTGCCGCCTCATTACCCGTTTTGGCGGGCCAATATGGACGGCAGCTATGGGTGCGATGTCGGTGACCTTACCTATCTGGTAGCGTACCTGTTTCAGGGTGGCTCCCCTCCGAAGGTGGGTCCTGCCTGGGTCCGTCCGTAGTTGTAGTGTTGAAAAAGTCGTTGAGAGAAGCGGAGGCCTTCGAGCCGAAGCGACGTGGCAGCCATCGGCTGATTTATGGGTTCCACGGTTCACCTCAGTCTCACATTTATTTGTTCCTTTGGGAACACTTGGACTTGTGGAATAGTCGTCAGGTCACACCCCCGACTTCGTTGCTTGGCCCGACTTCGTCGGTGTCAAGACCTGACCGAAACTTAATTATGACACAGCTTGTCCGCTCAGGGTGACGACATTCGTTGCCTTGTGAAACATACTTATGGGACAGCCCCTGGACATGCGCCGGCCAAAGGGGAATCGGTCCTCGACAATCCACCTTGATTGAAGGACCACTGTCATTTCTTTGAGTTTCTACGGGATACTACGGGCACGGTTTGTCTTGTATCAGGGCTGGTCGGGAAAGAGGCCGGGTACTGGTCGGCATCAAAAACTGGTCCCGGACGAGAACAATTGACCATAAAAAGAAGGGTTTTCTATTGACAACAACGGGTTTGAGTGTATATTTACTTATTCTCGCTGCACGTGGCAGTAGTAATTCGCAACATTTGTAGGATTTCTGAAAGCAACTTATGAGTGGATGGCACCTGGAATACTCGATTGACGTTGATCCCAAGATCCGGACTGTTTACGAAAAGATTTTCGGTGTATGGAGGATCAGCACGGCGGAGAGTTTCGTCCGGGACTACGAGGTTGAGGTAGCGCCCCTGATCAAGAAACCCTGGGCGCGGTTGTGTGATTTGACCAACTGGAAAACAGCCTATCCGGAAGTAATTGATATCATCGGTGATCATCTGGTGTGGTGTCGCGAGCACAACCTGGCCTGGTCCACGAACATCATTAATAACCCGGTGACTTTCAACCAGCTAAGAAGAATGTTTGACAAGGGGGGCACCAAGGAGATCTCACGGACATTTCGTACTCGAATTGAGGCCGAGCAGTTTCTGCGTGAGAAAGGATTTGGTATCGAAGCTTCCCCCACTCCCTGGAAATAAGTCGGTTCCCTTAGACTAAGCTCCCCGGAGTCAGCTCCGGTGGTGATCCGTCAGCGCCGCCCAAACAGCAGTTATGGACCTTAGCCGACAGCCTTGTGACATTTATGGGGGGGGTTGCTTTTCCGGCGATATCGGCATAGATTACAGGCTCCTGAACATGACAAGACTGAGGTACAACATATGAAGTGCTCTAAACTGACGGCAGTTTGTCTGGCAACCCTGTTGATCGGGTGTGGCCCGGAATTCTTATCGCAACGGAATATCGATCAGCACGATTATATCGTAGCGCAGGCGGACACATTGTACTCGATAACTATACCGCAGCTTTACCGGGTGCTGGAACAAACGGAGCGGGCTCGTTACGGGGGCATGATTACGGCTGAAGAGGTGGCGGACGTTCTGGACAGTATCTTGTGTGACACACTGGCCGGATTTCGAGCCGACGATCTCAATCTGGGTGATTACTACAACTATTATAACACCTACGAGAAGCGTTATTTCCGGTACCTGATCACCAGGTACTTTGAAGAGGAAGTATACAAGAAAGTCAGTGTCGACTCACAGGAAGTAGTCGATTTTCGTGCCGGCCGTCCGGATTTGTTTGCACTTGACGAACAGGTTCTGGTACGCCAGATATTAATATCGCCGGTTGGCCTGAAAAACGGTCCCGATTCAGTTAATTTCCGAACTCTGACTGAGGAACGGTTGAATCAGGAGATGGTCAAATATGTCTACCAGATACGCCGTATGCTCGATTTTGGGGTGGCGTTTGAGGAAGTAGCCGGCAAGTACTCTCACGACGAGATGTCGGCCCGGCAAGGCGGGTTAGTGGGTTGGACGAAACGGAGAAAATACGAGGACCCGTTCGATTCGATTGCTTTTTCGATACAGCCCGGGGAAATCTCTGAGCCGTACCAGGATAATTCCGGCTGGCATATTCTATATATCGAGGAACGTATCGACGAGGGACTGGCCAACCTCGACAAAGAACAATACGAAATTGCCGAAGCGTCGCTTTCGATGAGCAAGGGCAGTCGGAGAATGAATCCGTTGCGGGATTCCCTGTTTGATCAAGTGGAATTGGCCTACAACGAAGCTGTTTTGGACAGCAACATTGATTTTATGGAGATCACTACCTGGGCCGCGATCGTCAACGGACAGGACACAATCAACGTGGACGAAATGGGGCGGTTGGAGCGGTCGTATCGTGGGTATCGCAATGTCAAGAATACGACGCCGGAAATGAAAAAAGAGATAATTCTAACCCTGGCGGAGCGTTATTCCTATGTACAGGGTGCTCGGGCGGCAGGGATTGATACTATACCGGACGTGGTGGCCGAAGAAAAAGCTCTGCGGCATAAGTACTCCAAGGAAATTATTGCCAAGCAGGGTCGGTCGTTGGGGTGGATACCCCCGAAAGACCTGGTTCAGAAGTACTTCGATGAACACATCGAGGAATTTACGGTCGAGGCCGGTGTCCACGTGCAGCACATTATCGTCGACGATTCGGTGTTCGGGGAATTCGTGAGAGATCAGGCTATGGCCGGGGTCGATTTCCTTGAGTTGGCTAAGGAGTATTATCCGGGCGAACCCGGTGTCAGGGCCGACCTTGCCGATCTTGGTATGATCGGTCCCGAGGACGTGCCGCCGGAGCTCTACACCGCGGCATCGGTAACCCCGGTCGGTGTCGTGACACATCCGGTCAAGACTCAATACGGATACCATATCATCAAGGTAGTTAGTCGCACTGAACCGACTCGTTTGCATCATGTCAGCAGTAAGATAAATGAAATACTGAGAAAGCAGCAGGCGCGGGAAATCTTCAACCGATACCGGGATGATCTGTATACCCGGTATAATGTGCGTTTCAAGGGGAAACTCTACCCTGTTCATCTCAGGCCGATGACCAGCCGCAACGAGTAGTGATGGCTGACCGCAAAACTGCTGCTGATTCACATCAGATCTCATTCAGCCGGGAACTGATACGCAAGGGCACTCACATGGGTGCTCTGGTAATCCCCGGTGGCTATTACCTGCTGCGATTGGATAAACTTGAGATGCTGGCGGTGATGTTGCCGATCGCCGTGGCGATGGTCCTTATAGATGTAGCTCGGCTGCGGGGGTGGTGGCTATGGCGATCCGTGGCGCGGCCGGTTATTGGCCCTCTGATCAGACATCACGAAAGCGCCGGTGATTTCATCGGAGCCACTCATATACTTTTGTCTGTCTGTTTTACGATTGCTCTGTACGACAAACCGATAGCCATTGCGGCGCTGGTGTTTATCATGGTCGGGGACACTTTCGCGGCGCTGGTGGGGCGCAAGTTCGGACGTCACCGCTGGGGTCGGAAATCACTGGAGGGCTCTCTGGCCTGTCTGGTCAGCACAGTGGCGGTAGCGCTGTTATTGCCCGGGTTGGTTCTTGAAGTAGCTCTGGCTGGAGCTGTGGTGGCGACAGTCGTCGAAGGACTCCCCCTGAAGATTGACGATAACACATCGGTACCGATTCTATCCGGCCTGTTCATGACGCTTCTGAGCCGCCTGCCGGTAATCGGCTGATTACTTCAGATTTTTTGTTGTTTTTTGGCTCAAACGTCGTATAATCAATAAAGAGACACGTTCACTGTTACACCGGGAGCAGACTGAATGTCAAAAGGCAAGGTTAAGTATTTCAACGACTTAACAGGCTGGGGTATCATTTCAGGACAACAACTGAGGCAGGACATTTACGTTCACTACACTGATATCAAAATGAATGGGTTCAAGACCCTGCGCGTCGGTCAGGACGTCCTGTATGAGCTGGCACGGACAGAGCGCGGGCATCAAGCCCGCAATGTGACGCCGGTAGCTTAAAACCTGAGCGGCTATTGATACCAATGCCGGGATAAACTGGTAAGTCAGTGCGGCGGGTAGGTAATCCTGCTGCCTGAGTTTTGCCCGGTTTGTCATTGACAGTCAATCACAAAAGGGTCACACTCTGGTTGTGGCTGAGATGACGCTAACTTCTCCTTTGCAGTATCTCAAAGGGGTCGGTCCGCACCGCGCCAAGGTTCTGGCGCGGCACCACCTGGTTCAGGTGTGCGATCTGCTGTTTTATTTTCCCAGAGCATACCTTGATCGCACTCGGATTGTCCGTATCAGTTCGATCAAACCCGACCAGTCAGTAACTATTGTGGGCCGGGTGAAAGCCCACGGCAAGCTGTACGGCAGGAAAAGGTCCATGTATGAAGTCATCCTGGAGGATGACAGCGGGGCGATAACGCTCACCTGGTTTCGTGGTGTCAAATACTTTGAGCGAATGTTTCAAAAAGGACAGAAGTATGCCGCCACCGGAATCGTCAGCTACTTCAACGGGTATCAGATACTACATCCGGAGTTGGAGCGGCTGGAGGAAGACAGCGATGAAATGATTCATGCCGGTCGCATCGTACCGGTCTACCCCCAGACGGCTGAGTTAAACCGGGTGGGGCTGAACAGCCGTGGTATTCGGAAACTGACGACCCTGGTACTTGATAATCTGAGCGAAACCATTACCGACCCGGTTCCGGCAACCGAAAAGACGAAACTGGGACTGCCGTCGCTTCACGAGGCCGTGGTTCAGATGCACTACCCCTCCAGTCAGAGCAATATAGAATCCAGCCGCCGCCGACTGGCTTTTGATGAGTTGCTGAAGTTCCAGTTTTTGGTTTTTAGCCGCCGGGGTCTCAAAGAGACAGTGGTCAAGAAACATCATTACCGTTTGCCCGGCGAGAAAATGACGGCGTTCGAAAACCGGTTACCCTTTTCGTTAACAGCCGCCCAGCAGAAAGTTACCGGTGAAATCATCTCGGATATGCAGTTGCCGCCTCCGATGGCCCGGCTGTTGCAGGGGGATGTCGGCTGCGGCAAGACGGTGGTCGCTATTCTGTCCGCCCTCTATGTGGCTGAAAACAACCTGCAGACGGCCTTTATGGCGCCTACCGAAATACTGGCCGAGCAGCACTACCGGACCTGGGGAGAAGCGCTGTCACGGCTGGGAGTAACCAGTGCCCTGTTGACATCCAGCCTCCGGGGATCTCAGAAGAAGAAGGTAGCCCGGCAATGTACTGAGGGGGAAGTGCAGGTTCTTTTCGGTACCCACGCACTGATATACGATTACGTCTCTTTCAGCGATCTGGGGCTGGTGATAATTGATGAACAGCATCGTTTTGGCGTGGAACAGCGGAGTCGGCTCTGCGCCAAAGGAGACAGTCCGGATTTGCTGGTCCTGACCGCTACGCCGATACCACGGACACTGGCGCTGACGTTCTATGGCGACCTGGACATCTCGACTATCGACAGCTTGCCTCCCGGACGCAAGAAAACACGCACGGTGTGGCGGATGCAGGACACTCGTGACAAAGTCTATCAGTACGTCAGGGAAGAGGCAGGCCGGGGAGGACAGGTTTATATCATATATCCGGTGATTGAGAAATCCGAGCAGTTGCCGCTGGAGAGTGTCGAAGAAGCTTACCGGAAGCTTTCCAAAGACGTCTTCTCCGGTTTGCACGTCGGTATGGTACACGGGCGCTTGAAAGCGGCTGAGAGGGATGACGTACTGGCGCGGTTTCGGGATCGGGAACTGGATATTCTGCTGTCAACGACGGTAATCGAGGTCGGTATCGACAATCCCGGAGCCACCCTTATGGTCATTGAACATGCCGAACGGTTTGGTCTGGCCCAGTTGCACCAGTTGCGCGGTCGCATCGGCCGTGGTTCCCGGGAAGCTACGCTGGTGGCACTGGCTCACCCGCCACTTTCGGATATTGCCCGCCGCCGGCTGACTATGTTTGTCTCTACCTCTGACGGTTTTGAGATAGCCGAGGCGGATATGCAACTGCGCGGTCCGGGGGAGATGTTCGGCGTTCGCCAGTCGGGTCTGCCGGAATTCAGAACAGCCAGGCTGGCGGTTGACCGAGATTTAATCGAGGCCGGGCAACGTCTGCTTCAGACTATGTCGGCCGGCCCGGACCGCCTTGACAACGAGCAAAGCAAGCTGTATTCCTATCTTCAGGAAAGCGCCACCCACCGGAAAACACTTCTCGGCGGGGGATGATAACAGTCATAGCTGCCGACCTTAATTCACGGCAGCATCAGGAGCATTTGGTATGAATCAATCGCAGGAAAAACTTGACCCGCATCTGTTGCAATTGGTGTTGTCGCTGCAGGCCGGCGCCATGCAGCAGTTGGGAAAAATCGCTTCGCCGATCTCAGGCAAGATCGAGCGCAACCTGGAAATGGCTCGGCATACAATCGACATGCTTGATATGCTGAACGGTAAAATGGACGGCAATCTGACCGAGCAGGAACAACAGTTAATTCAGCACGCTCTTTACGAACTCCGCATGAACTTCGTCGAAGAGTCCGGGAAAGACACAGATGGCGAGCAATCCAAAGACAGCGACGATGAGCAACCGCAGCCGTCTGATAATCAATCGGAACCGGTTACAGAGCAAGAAGAACCCGGCGAATCTGAATTAGACCGGCCCGGACAGGAGTAGTGGCCCGGCGGTTGGCCTTTTTGTCGGTGAACGATGTATAAGAAAGTGGGCAGGTTTGCCCCGGCTGCAGATCAGATATCGCCGTATATCCTTGATTGTGGCGGCGTTTCGACCTATATTATAGCGAATGAAGGTGACTGAGAGGCACGCTGTCAACCAGGAGAAGATAAAACAGGTACTTTCCGCTCGATTGGGACCGGCTGTCGAGTTTGATCGCGAGTTGGCCGAATTCACCAGTTTCCGGACCGGCGGTCCGGCCGGCTATTTCTATACCGCGGCCGGTGTCGATGATGTAATACGGGCGGTTCGGGTGGCGTCAGAGTTGAATCTGCCCCGGTTCATTTTGGGCGGCGGTACCAACCTGCTGGTGTCGGACAAGGGGTACGGCGGTTTGGTTATCAGGGTCGATATCCGCGGCCTTGATCTGGTCGATGACCTTCAGATTGACTGCGGCGCCGGTGAACCGCTATCGGCGCTGGTAGAATATGTCGCAGCAAAGTCGTTGAGCGGCCTGGAATTCGCGGCCGGTATCTGGGGTACTGCAGGTGGCGCCGTGTGCGGCAACGCCGGGGCTTATGGCGGCGATATCGGTTCGACAATTGTCAGGGTGACCCTGATCGACCCGCAAGGTGAACTAAAAGAAGTGACGGCAGATTACTGCCGGTTCGACTATCGAGATTCCCGCCTGAAAAGTAGTGGCGACGTGATAATCGAGGCACGCCTGAAACTTAAAAAAGGAGATCCGGTAAAGATACGCAGTCGGATGGAGGAGATTATGACCCAGCGGCGGAACAGGCACCCGGTAGAGGGCCGTTCGGCCGGCTGTTTTTTTAAGAACATAATCGATCCCGACAATCCGGATGAAAAGATTCCGGCCGGCCGGTTGCTGGATGAGACCGGCGCCAAGGAAATATCGGTCGGTGATGCCAGAGTGTTTGCCGAACATGCCAATATCATAGTCAATGCCGGCGCCGCCACATCCGGGGATATCCGGGCTTTGGCCGATCTGCTGGCCGAGAAAGTCTACCGAAAATTCGGCGTCAGACTGCAACCGGAAGTAGTACATCTGGGTGAGTTTTGAGCGAAGGGAGGATGCTTATTGAAACGTTTCTAATGTGCTAAAAAAACCGATACTAACTAATACTGTGAGTGCCTCACTGCGACAACTCGTATGGGTTGCTGTCGTCGGCTTGTTGATAGCCCGAGTTATGGTGTGCCCGACATCAGCGGCAACCCGTTATACCGGCTACCTGCAGTCACCGCCGTCACCCGTTGCCGCGTACGATATCTCTCCGTACCGGCCCAATGTGTCTCTGTCACTGCGGGCTCCTCAGTTGTACGGCTACAGCCTGCAAAGCAAGTTGGATTTTGTCAGATCCAACCATATCACCACAGCCCTGACCTTTAATTCGTTTTACTATCGCCACGGACAACTGAAAAAGTGGCTTATTCCGGTAACTGTGAACGCCCCGCAGTATCTGGCTTTCCGCAAGTCAAAGCGAGTCGATGAGAAATTCTCGCAATCATTGACCGGCGCCATCGCCAATCCGGGACAGGCCGCCGGACGTGCCGGTCTGGGTCTTTCGGTCGGTCTGCCCAAGCGGCTAAACCGGATTTTTGGCGAAGGCGGCGCCGGGTTGCGGGTATCAGGGTATCGCCGCATTATGTTTTCCGGTCGTTCCCAGTGGAGCGATGCCGCCCAATCGGATACTTACCAGCAAAGTAAGTTTCCCTCACTGAACATGGACCAGTCCTACCGGTTTGATATCAATGGTACTATCGGCACCAAGATTTCAGTGAAAGTGTCCGAGGATTCCAAGCAGGATATTCCCCTGGCCAACCGCTTGATAATCCGCTACAAGGGTGACGAGGATGACGTGCTCAAGTCAATTGAGGCCGGCAACACCAACCTGTCCTTACCGCGAACCAAATTCGTCGGCTACTCGTCCAACATCCGTGGTCTCTTCGGGCTCAAGACGGAAGCCCAGGTCGGTAAACTGAGACTGATCGCTATCGCCTCGCAGGAGCAGGGATCGTCGGAGCAGGTGTCGATTACTCCCACCGGGGAAGAAAGTGCTGAGCGCTTCCGTGACTACAACTACGTTAAGGCTCGCATCTTTGACCTCGGAGACTCGGCGGCTTTCAGTGAAGGCGACTCGGTAATCAGCTTGTTTGCTTACGAGGTGGTGAGCACGCTCAATTCGGACGACGTCTTGCTTCCGGCCTGGCTGGTGGTTGATCCTGGTGACACCACGAAGTACCTTGACGAAGATGTGGATTACAGGTCCAGCACGGAGTCCGGTGCCAAATTGATCGACCAGGCCACCTATACTTTCTACAGCTTCCCTGATCGCAACCAGCACTATGTCGTCTTCAGCGGATCTCGTATCAAATCGGTTGGGGTTTACATGAGGGTATTGCATTCAGACGGTTCAGAAAGTACCGTGGGCGACATCTCCGGCGAATCACTATTGCTGAAGCTGTTGTACCACCAGGACCCCAGTCCGCAGTATCATACCTGGGGTTTGATGTGGCGTAACTGCTACCCGATTCCGCGTGGTGTAACGGCTGACGATATTGAGATCAGAGTGTTTAAGGGTTCCTCCGGGAATGAGGGGACGTCATCCAGTTTTGACTACCAGGAGCTGGAGGGTCGCACACAAAAATACCTTGAGATTCTGGGATTGGATCAGTACAACGAGCGCGATGACAAATTGGCCGACGGCAAGTTTGATGAACGCCTGGAAGTCTTTCGACCGGAGTGGGGGCTGATAATATTCCCGCACCGCAGACCGTTCGCAGCCGATACGTTCTATGTCGACGCCAACGGTAAAACCACTGACACTCTGGCAGAAAAGACACCCGATATCTACGACTACACTTCAGGTACTGACCAGGGTCAGGCCACCATGTATTATGTCCAACTGGTTACGCGGGCACGCAGTTCGACTATCCGGCTGGGGCACGCCAATATCATTGAAGGATCGGAACGGGTTACGGTCAACGGCCGAGTAATGCAGCGCGGCAAAGACTACAACATCAAGTACGACTTCGGCCAGTTGACACTGACGTCGGACGAAGCTATGGATCCCAACGCCGATATCAACGTTCAGTTTGAATATGCCCCTTTCCTGGCGCTACAGAAAAAGACGCTGCTGGGCATGCGAGCGGAATATATCTACAACAAGGATCTGGATTTCGGCGCCACCATGCTTTACAAGTCAGATAAGGCCCAGGAGCGAAAACCACGGGTGGGACAGGAAACCTCGCGGGCAGTCATCTATGACCTTGACGGTTCCTGGCGAACGCAGACCAATTTCCTGACATCGCTGGCCGACGCTTTGCCGCTGGTGGAAACCGAGACGCCCTCCAGCTTCCGCATAGAGGGTGAAATAGCGCAGTCACATCCTAACCCCAACGTCGAAGGCAAGGCTTATGTGGATGATTTCGAAGCCGCCCAGGAACAGCTCTCGCTGGGGACCCAGCGAACGACCTGGAAGCACGCCTCCAAACCGTTTGATATGCAGGCTGGCTTCAACAAGGGCAAGCTTCTCTGGCACGCCCCTCGCGACCGCCGCAACGTGACCGAGGTATGGGACGTTGATCCCAAGCAGGGCGAAGGCAGTATCTTTACTATGCGCATGATATTCCGTCCCCAACCCGACAGTGCCGGCGACCCGAGCTGGGCCGGAGTCATGCGCGGCTTTGCCGGCCGAATTGACGCCGAACGAGTGCAGCACCTGGAAATCCGCGCCCGCGTCAGTGAAAGCGCTCGAGGTAAATTACACATCGATGTCGGCAGCATCAGTGAGGATGTCGATAACGACGGCAACGCCGATACGGAGGATAACATCTTCCGCAACGGGACGCTGGACGTGGAAGAGGATGTCGGCCTGGACGGTCTGGCTGACGTGTTCGAAGACGGGTATGACACGGACACGCTGCCCGATCCCAACGACGACAACTGGTTTTTCCTGGGTGACGGCACGTGCCCGTTACCGGACAACCAATGTAACAACGTCAACTGGGACGATGAGTCGGTCCGTTACGAATGGCTCAACGGCACCGAGGGTAATCGCGACGATCCCGGTTGGATCGGTATCCCCGACGAAGAAACACTAAACAGGATGCGCGGTTTCAATAACATCAACTCATATTTCTCCTACGTCATCGACTTCGATGACATCGAACAGTTTCGGGTCGAGGGCTCGAATAAATACGATTGGTGGACCTATCGCATCCCCATCAAGGATCCGCTGGTGACTGATACGGCCCGGGAGGGCGACATAGAGCCGATGTGGAACGAAGTCAGCCACGTGCGGGTCTGGTTTGAGTCGGAACCGTTCCAGGAGGTCCACGATACGTTAGAGATAGCAGCCTGGTATTTCGTGCAGTCGAACTGGCGGGATACCATCACCTGCAACGGGGAACCGGACTGTGGCACCAACTTCGAGGTGGCTTCGATAAGTGAGCAGGACCGCACTTTCTCACCGCCGCCGGGTGTGGAGCCGTTTAAGGATCCCAATTACAACGTGGTGGAAGCACAGCGCGGGCTGCTGTTGAAGTTCGAGGGTTTTACCCCCGAAGACACCTGCCTGGCCGTCAAGAAGCTCATTACCGTCGACAAGTACTCCGGTTACCGCCGTCTGGAGATGTATGTGTACGGTGAGGACGTTGCAGCGATCCAAAATGAACAGGTGATGTTTGTTTTGCGTGTCGGCAGCAACGCCGACAACTTCTACGAGCAACGGCGGATCATTAAGCCGGGCTGGCACGAAGGAAACCATATCAATTTCGACTTCAACGATGTGACGGGACTGAAAGACGCCGCCCTGCGCGATCGATCGCGACAGGAGTATTCTTCTATCGACACCACCAGCGCCGATGGAGTTTATCGTGTTCGGGGCAACCCCAATATCAACGACGTGAAGTACTTCGCGGCCGGTGTGATCAACCGGTCGGAGGCGGCCGGTATCACCGATCCGTCTCAACAGGTGATAGATGGAGAAATCTGGCTGGACGAGCTGCGCGTTACCGAGGTTCGCCGCGATGTCGGCACGGCGGCGCGCGTATCGTGCGGCGGCACGGTGGCCGATCTGATGAGTTACAGTTTCTCTTATGATTACAAAGACGCCTATTTTCGCGGTCTCTCTTCGGCAACGCGTGGCGGCTCCAACAATAACCTGGGCAGTGGCAGCAACTCCACTAACATAGGCTACAACGGCCGGCTGAGTCTGCACCTGTTTCTGCCGAAATCATGGGGAGCCAACATCCCGTTGAGTTATTCTCACTCCAAGTCGGTGACGACGCCTTTGTTGCGCACGAGTTCCGACATCGTGCTGCCGGAGGAAATTCGCAAGGAAGAGCAATCCATCTCCGAGTCAAACAGCATCAGAATTTCGGAATCGTTCAACCGGCAGGGCAAAAATCCGCTGTTTAACCTGCTGCTGAATCGGTTGAAGACAGATTTGAATTACAGCCGGGGAACACAGAAATCAGTGAACCGGCCGTACGGTTTATCCGAAAGTTACCAAGTCGGCTCCAGTTTCAACCTGGGTGTTAAAAAGCCGCCAACACTGCCTCTGTTTTTCTGGACCAAACCGTTGCCGATCCTGAAGCGGGTATCGGGCTCGCGGCTGGGGCTGTACCCCAGCAATTGGACCGTCAACGGCACCTACAACCGGCAACTGTCGATTAGCGACGATATCAACTACAATCGTCTCTCCACACTCAAGCGGGACTTCTCCGGACGGATGAACATAAGCTACAATATTTTCGACAACATGGATGCCAGCCTCGATCTCAGGACCACTCGGGACTTGAGTAATCCCGATGAGGTAAACGTCTCTCTCAACAACTTCCGGCTGGGTATCGAGACACAGTTCAATCAGTCTTTCAGTATGGGGTACAGTCCGAACCTGGTGAGTTTCTTCGGTACCGCCTTTTCCTACGGTGCCAACTACTCCGACAACTATTCCCGTTCGTCCAAATCGCGGCAGTCGCGCATGACTCGCAAGTGGAGCGTCAGCGGCAAGTTTGAGCACCTTAAGTTCCTGAAACCGGAAAGCTGGATTAGTTCGGGTGCCGGTGACAGCAAAGGTAGCGACCGGCGACGAAAGGGAACTGAGGACGCAGGCGACAAACCGGGCCGACCGTTTTACGACCCGCCATTGGCGGTGTTGCGCTTCCTTACCGGCTGGATAAATCCGATCGCGTACAATTTCTCGGAAGGCTACAATGCTTCGTTACCCGGTATGCTCCAGCGGCCGGAATGGAAATACCGTTTTGGCGTTGAGCGCGAAACGACCGTGCCGACTGTTTCAGAGGGACGCGCCATCAGTTCCGGCGAGGATCAAGCGTACGGTCTTTCCTCAGGTTTCCGTGTCCTGGGAGGGATTGGCACCACCGTGAAGTTCAGCCGATCCATCAGTCGGGATATCGTCAAACAGGGCTCACGCTATGAACACGTGTCCACTTCCTGGCCGGATCTCCAGATTCGCATCAGTAAGTTCGAGAAACTGCCCCTTATCAAACCGGTCGTGAACAAGTTCATTGATGTTTTCTCGCCCCGGACCGGCTATGGCCGTCAGACCAAGGAAGAGTATGATATCGATGGCGGTTTTCTCAGGAGCCGGTCCGTCAGCATCAATCACAGTCCGCTGTTGGCGCTGAACTTCAATCTGGTGCGATCATTGTCGTTGTCCGGAACCTACACGCTGTCCAGGGACAACGCTGAGAAATACAGTCCGGCCACCGGCGCTTTCCAGTCGGAAACGCGTGGTGAGCGGCGGGCTATCAGTTTGTCGACCAAATACTCTTTCTCGGCGCCGAGCGGTTTCTCGGTGCCGATACTGGGTAAGATTCGTTTTCGCTCCACCATGAGCATCACCGTTGACGTTAAGAAATCCAAAAGTCTCAATGAAACCAAAAGGGCCGGTGAAGGCTGGGTGATATCGACCGACAAGTCTGATTTCTCGGTCAATACCAATATAGCCTACACTTTCAGTCAACAGATCAAGGGTGGCCTCAGAGGCGGATGGCAGGATTCGGCTGATAACTTCAGAAACCGAAACAATCATGTCCGACAGCTTGAAATCTGGGCTGAGATTCGCTTCTAAGTGTTTTTCCATTGACAGTCAACGAACGTCCACAGTAATTAACGGTATGATCTGTCGTGGTATAGTGCCGGCATTGATACTGACGCTGCTGGTTTGTTGTGGGAGTTCCCAGGAACCGCCACCGGCATTTAATGGCGAGAGATCTTTTGATTACCTGGTCCAACAGGTTGCCCTGGGACCACGGGTGCCGGGGACAAGGGCTTCGGTTGAATGCCGGGACTTGTTTGTACGCCACTTTGGGAATCTGGGGGCCGAGGTCGACTCACAGGTATTTTCCTTTTTTGATCCCTATTCTCAAACCACCATTCCGCTGGTTAATGTAATAGCTAAATTCAGCGGATCCGATCGAAAGGCTGATCGCATTATTCTGGTGGCTCACTACGACAGCCGCCCACGAACTGATTACGCCCATGACCCGGCGCTGAGAGAGGAGCCGATAGACGGCGCCAACGATGGCGCCTCGGGAACGGCGATTCTGATGGAATTGGGTAATCTCTTTGCCCGGCGGGCACCGCCGATAAATGTCGATCTGGTGATGGTAGACGGTGAGGACTGGGGTCGGGAGGGCGACCACGAATACTACCTGCTGGGGTCGCGCGAACTGGCCCGCCGCGGCGTGCGGGGCAGGTACCTCTTCGGTATTGTTATCGACATGGTGGGTGACTCATCGCAACAGATTTTTCGGGAGGGTTATTCGGAGAGATTCTGCTATTCTCTTAATGATGCTGTCTGGAGCGCCGCGGCTCGTTTGAACATTACTACTTTCCATGACTCAGTCGTTTATACGGTATTGGACGATCACCTGCCCCTGATAGCTGCCGGCGTGCCGACTATCGACATTATTGATTTCGACTATCCCTATTGGCACACCGAATTTGATACGCCTGACAAGTGTTCACCGACGGCACTATCCAATGTCGGACTAGTGCTGGTGGAACTGATCTATGATCCGACGCTATGGCCCGAAACGTGATAAAAAAGCTGCGAGAGTTCCCGGCTGTCGAGGAGTTGCTGCAACACCGACAACTGCGCTCCGGCGTGGAGGCGATTCCGCGACCGCTGGCGGTACAAATCGTCAGAGAGGTAGTCGCCCGCCACAAAGAAATGTTGCGCCGCAAGTCGGAGACGGTGTCTCTAAGCCGAATGCGTCAGGAAATCATGACGGCGCTCACAACCGCCCGGCGGGTGGGAACCTGCCGGGTAATCAATGCCACCGGCATCATTGTGCACACCAACCTGGGTCGGGCGCCCCTGTCGGAGGCGTTTTTCGAGTCTGTCCGGGAAGTCCTGAGTGGTTACGGCAACATTGAGTTTGATCTGAACCGTGGAACCCGGGGTGGACGGGGCGCTGCCTGTGAACGGTATCTGTCGCTCCTGGCCGGCACCGAAAGCGCCGCCATCGTCAACAACTGTGCCGCCGCCCTGCTGCTGATTCTCAACAGCCTGGCCAATCGTAAACAGGTGATTGTCTCGCGGGGTGAATTGGTGCAAATCGGCGGTGGCTTTCGTATCCCGGATATCCTCAGGAAGTCCGGCGCCAGGTTACACGAAGTAGGCACCACCAATATAACTACCATCGCCGATTATGAGGATGTTGTCGATGAGAAGACCGGACTTATTCTGAAAGTACACCAGAGCAATTTTGTGCAGGCCGGTTTCACCGGCAAAGTATCGGTGAAGGAACTGGTGAAGCTCGGCGCCGGGTACGACTTGACGGTTGTCAACGATCTCGGCAGCGGCGTCTTTGTCAACACCGGAAAGATCATAGGCTACTCGGAGCCGACCGTGCAGCAGTCGGTGCGAGACGGCGCCGACCTGACCTGCTTCTCCGGCGACAAGATGCTCGGCGGCGTTCAGGCCGGGTTGATTGTGGGACGGGCGTCACTTATCAAAAAAATAAAGCGCAACCCCCTCTTTCGCACGGTGCGTGTCGACAAGGTGGTGTTGGCGCTGATGGAAAAGTTACTGACCAGTTACTTAAACGGTACCTGGCAGACGGAGATCAAACTCTGGGCACTGTTGTCCCTGCCGGAGTCGGAGTTGTACCGCCGGGGTCGACGGCTGTTGAAGCAATTAGGCCATCCGGCGGGACTATCCGTAGAAGCCACCCGGGGCTTTGTCGGCGGCGGTGCCCTGCCGGAGTCCGGAATCGCGTCGGTAGGTCTCGTATTTGGCCCGCCGCATCGAGCCACTTCTTTAATGCGTCGTTTCCGGATGATGAATCCGCCTGTCATCGGCCGCATCGATGATGATTGTTTTATCCTCGATCTGAGAGCAGTGGCGGAAGACCAACTTCTACTGCTCAAAGACAGTGTGGCTGAAGCGATCGGACCGCAGAAAAAATGATAGTCATCGGTACGGCGGGGCACATTGATCACGGCAAATCGGCCATTGTCAAACGGCTGACCGGAACCGATCCGGATCGTCTCCCGGAAGAAAAAAAACGCGGCATGACGATTGATCTCGGTTTCGCATTCTATCGCACGCCGTCGGGAGACGACATTGCTTTCGTCGATGTTCCCGGGCACGAGCGGTTTGTCAAGAACATGATCGCCGGTGCCGGCGGTATTGATGTAGCCATGCTGGTAGTGGCCGCTGACGACGGCTGGATGCCGCAGAGCCAGGAACACTTTCAGGTTATCCGGCTGCTGGGGATCAAGTCCGGTTTCATTGTTATCAACAAGACCGATCTGGCCGACAGTGACTGGCTTCAACTGCTCAAGCAGGACATCAGAGATAAAGTGCGCGGTTCGTTTCTGGCCGAAGCGCCGGTTCTGTCGGTGTCGGCCGAAACCGGTGACGGCTTTGATGCCCTGCGCCGGCACCTTGACCGACTGGCCGAACAGACCGCAACCGCCGGGGATATCGACCGAGCCCGTCTGTATATCGACCGATCGTTTGTGAGTCAGGGAGTCGGCGGCGTTGTAACCGGCACCCTGCGGGGCGGCAGGCTCTCGGTGGGGCAAACGGTGGCAGTGTGGCCGGCCATAACTGCCGGCAAGATTCGCTCTTTGCAGACCAATAACCGGGAAGTGTCCGTAGCACTGCCGGGACAACGAACGGCTGTGTCCTTTACCGGCGTTAACCGGGAGGTACTGATTCGCGGGGGTGTTGTCTCCGACAGGCTGGACCTGTCCTTTTTCAGGGAACATCCGGTGCTGGCTCTTTCGGTGGAGGTCGTCTCCGAAGCGCCGGTGGCACTGGTTGATCGTCGTCGGCTGCTGGTTATTGCCGGCACCTCCGAGATGGAAGGGGAAATCCGACTGTTCGACCGTAAAAAGATCAGGCCGGGCGAAAAAGGTATCATGTTCTTCAAGCCTGACATCCCGCCGTATTGCCTCGTTGGGGACCACTACATTGCCCGGCTGCCGACACCGATGGTAACACTGGGCGGCGGTCGGGTACTGGATCACCTCACGCATTTCCCGCGACGGAAACAGTTGGATGACTATCGCTACCTGCTGTTCCGGCTGGACGGTGACATTCGCAGCCTGGTCGTCAGTGAACTGCAAAAGCGGGTAGTGGCTACTACCGATGACTTGCTGCGGGAAGCTGATTGCTCTGAGTCCGATGTTGGTGCGGTCGTGTCATCTCTGGTTGAGGAGAAGGTGTTCGGTATGTCCGGCCGGTACGTTTACCACGCCGATACAATTGAAACCGTCGGACACCGGCTCACTCAGGGAGTAAAGGAGCTTCTCGAAGCTAAGTCACACCTGGTCGGTCTTTCCTTCGAAGAGTTGACCAGGGTATCCGTGTTGGATGAGGTAACGCTGCGGGTGTTGCTGGACTACCTGGTGGCGGCCGGGCGGATGACGTTTGTTGCCGACAGGTACAATCTGGCCGGACGGAGCAGGGAGCTGAAAGGCGCCGTCAGGGAGGCTTATCGGTCTATTATGAGCAGTCTGCATGAGCAGCCCTATGCCCCGCCGTCATTGAGCACGCTGGCGTCCGGCAGCAAGAACCATAAGGAAGCCATCAAATACATTATCGAGACGGGTGAGAGCTACAAGTGCGGGTCGGCCTTTCTGTTTCCGGCGGAGACGTGGCGCGAAATAGTAACTTTCATCAAAGAGAGCCTGAATAAGTCCGGGAAGCTGGCTGTGGCCGATCTCAGGGACCGGTTTGGCTTCACGCGCAAGTATGCCATTCCGATTCTGGAGGAAACCGACCGCATCAAACTGACCCGTCGCGAGGGCGATATTCGTGTCAAAGGAGATAAGTTTGCCGAACGGAACGCTGATTCATAACGCCCGCATTTACACGCTTTCGGAAGACGTGGTTGTTGATTCACTGGCCATGCGACATGGCTGCGTGCAGGCTATCGGCCACAACCTGCAACATGCCGGTGAGTTCCGAAGCTACCGGCGCTGGAACCTTGATGGCCGGACAGTAGTGCCGGGGTTCGTCGACGCCCACACGCATTTTCTTTTTTTCGCGATGTCATTGGGGCATGTTCGACTTTATGGCCTTAGTTCGCCGGAGGCCTGTCTGAAAGAGATCGAGAAGTTTTCTCGTCGTCAGGGACGAAACGAATGGATTGTCGGCGAAGGCTACGAACCGCACCGGTTCCGTCGACGGGTTGAGCCGGAGCGGTTTATGCTGGACCGGGTGACCGGCGGCCGACCGGCTTTTATTTTCTCAAAAGATGGTCACTCCGCCTGGGTCAACAGCCGCGCCCTTCAGATAGCCGGGATTTCCCGGAAGACCCGCGATCCGTCCGGTGGTGAGATTATCCGTGATGAAAACGGCACCCCCACCGGTATTCTGTGCGAATATGCCGCCTACGGACAGATTTACAACCTTATTCCGCTACCTCCCCGCCGGAAGATTGACCGCTGCTACCGCCAGGCACTTAACCTGGCATATCGCAAAGGTGTTACCGGCGTTCATTCGTTTGACGGCCCGAACGGGTTTGCCTATTTCAGTGAACTGGCTGAAAAGAATCGGGTGGGTCTGCGGATCAACTACTATGCGCCTGCCAGACTGCTGCCGCAGTTGCGTCGCACCGACACCCGCTACGGCACCGGCACCGACTACTTTCGGATTGCCGGCATCAAGGTATTTGCCGATGGTTCCCTGGGCAGCCGGACGGCGCTCTGTTTTCGGCGCTACCTCGGTAGCCGCAACCGGTGTGGGATTGAGGTAACTTCCACTGACGGGATTCGACGGCTGTCACGCTCGGCGGCCCGGTTGGGCCTTCCCTGCGCTGTTCATGCTATCGGTGACCGGGCAGTGGCCAACGTGATTGACGCTCTCGAAGACTGCCCCCCATTGCCGCCCGGTGCCCGTCACCGGATTGAACACCTGCAACTGGTGCGCCGTAAAGACCTTCCCCGCCTCAAACGGTTGAATATCATAGCCTCGATGCAGCCCTCGCACTGTCCGACCGACATCGCCCTGGTGCGTCGTTACTGGGGAGTTCGCGGCGCCAATGCCTTTATCTTCCGTACCTTGCTGGACAAGGGTATAGACCTGGCATTTGGTTCCGACGTGCCCATCGAGCCGCTCGATCCCATTGGCGGCATCGCTGCCGCAGTGCGGCGCGCACGGCCGGGCAGCCGAGATGTTTTCTACCCTGAACAGAAGATCAGTGCCCGGGAAGCGCTGTACAATTTCACCGTCGGGCCGGCTATTGCCGCCGGCGAAAGAAATCGTCGCGGCTGTCTGCAACCGGGATATCCGGCCGATTTAGTGGTCCTGTCGGACGATATTACCAGGGTACCGCCCAGGCGAATCTATGACGTGCAGGTACTGGCGACAGTCCTGAACGGCCGTGTGAAATACGCCGATAGTTCTCTTCGGCTGTGAAACCGGCCCTGGTCAGGATGCCCGAAAAGGTTTGACACCGATTTCAAATAAGGGCATATTATACCTGCCATGAGCACTCCGTGCCTTATATTGAATCGATCGGCCATTCTCGCTTTGTTCCTGCTCCTTTGTTATTCTCTTGTGGTAACCGCGCAGGAACCGTCGTCCGAGACGAACGACTCGGCGGTTGTTACCCAGTCCACTGAGGTAGCCGACTCCCTGGAAGCAGAAGAACCGATATCGCCGACACTGGTCTATACGATGATTATCGATGGTGCCATCGGCACCGTCACCGATGACCGCATTGCCGAGGCTATCGAAACTGCCGAAGACGATGGCGCCGGGCTGCTGGTTATCTTCCTGGATACTCCCGGCGGTTTTACCAAACCAACCTGGTCGATCTGCAAGAACATCCTCAATTCGCACGTACCGGTCTGCATCTATATCGCTCCCTCCGGAGCACGGGCCGGTTCGGCCGGTGTGTACATGACCTACGCCGCTCACTTTGCCGCGATGGCGCCATCTACCAATATCGGTGCGGCGCATCCTGTTTCCGGCGCCGGGGAGGAAATCGACTCGGTTATGAACGAGAAGATTACCAACGACGCCGTGGCGCAAATCAAAGCCGCCGCCGAGAAACGGGGCCGCAATGCCGAATGGGCCGAGAGGGCGGTGCGCGAGTCGGTCTCGATTACCGACAACGAAGCGCTCGAATTGAAAGTCATCGACCTGCGGGCTAAAAACCTTTCGGAACTCCTTGAGAAACTGGACGGTCGCGAAGTTGATCTGCCTTACGGCAAGACGAAGATGCTCCTCAAGCACAACCGGACCAAAGAGATCAAGATCACTTTCATTCAACGGGTGCTGCAGATTATTACGCAGCCGGATATCGCGCTGATTCTTTTTTCCATCGGCGGGCTGGGTATCGTGCTGGAACTGTACAACCCCGGCTCTATCTTCCCCGGTGTGGTGGGAGCTATTTCGCTGATACTCGCTTTCTACTCGTTTCAGACGTTGCCGATCAACTATGCCGGGCTGGCTTTGATAGTCCTGGCTATCATACTGTTTATTGCCGAGATAAAAATCGTCAGTCACGGGATGCTTACTGTCGGGGGTGTGATCTCATTTTTCCTGGGAGGTATGATGCTTGTTGATACTGCCGATCCCGCCCTGGGTATTTCCATATCGCTGCTGATCACGATGACCGTTGTTTTCAGTCTGGTTTTACTGCTGGTCATATGGCTGGTGGCCAAGGCGGCGCGCAATCGGCCGGCTATCGGTCAGGAGGGAATGATCGGCAAGATGGCCGAGGTGCGTCCCAATGGATTTGTATATGTTGATGGCGCTTTGTGGAAAGCCGTGTCGGGAGAGGAGCTTGAGGTAGGCTCGACGGTTGAAATCGTAAGTGTCGATAGTTTGCTGTTGAAAGTGCGGAAGCGCGACTCCTGACTTGTCGGTGCAACTATGTCTGTGGTTCTGAGCCTGTTGCTTGGTGCTGCCCTGGGTTACCTGGCCTTCGAGGTAGTAGTGACCTTCTTAACAGTCAGGGCGTTGTTTATGGAGCCGATCAGCAGCCAGCAGGGGTTGATCGGCAGGACCGCTCAAATGCGCACCGATAAGTTCGTTTTTGTGGACGGCGCGCTGTGGAAAGCAATTTCCGATGAACACCTTCGGGTCGGCGACTCGGTTGAGATTATAGATAGGGACAAACTTACGCTGAAAGTAAAGCGATTGAATTCATAGAAACGGAGGGATGTCATGAATCTGGCGACAATTGCAGTCCTGGTGTTCTTGTTCTTGATCCTCATGTTCAACATGATCAAGGTTCTCCGCGAGTACGAGCGGGGAGTGATTTTCCGACTGGGCCGCCTGATCGGCGCCAAGGGACCGGGGCTGATAATCCTGATCCCGGTCATCGATAAAATTGTGCGCGTCGATCTGCGCGTGATTACGTACGATGTACCGTCCCAGGATGTCATCACCAAGGACAACGTCTCGATCAAGGTCAACGCCGTTTTGTATTTCCAGGTTGTTGACGCCAACAAGGCCATCGTCAGCGTGGCCAACTTCTTTGAGGCGACGTCGCAGATCGCCCAGACGACGTTGCGTTCGGTGCTGGGACAAGTCGAGCTTGATGACCTGCTGGCCAACCGGGAGAAGATCAACGCTCAACTGCAGCAGATCATCGACGACCAGACCGAACCGTGGGGGATCAAGGTCAGTGTGGTCGAGGTTAAGAACGTCGATCTGCCGCCGGAGATGCAGCGCGCCATCGCCAAGCAGGCCGAGGCCGAACGTGAGCGGCGAGCCAAGGTTATTCACGCCGAAGGTGAGTTCCAGGCATCGCAAAAGCTTGCCGACGCGGCCAAGGTTATCGCCAGTGCGCCCAACGCCATGCAGCTTCGTTTTCTGCAAACGCTGACCGAGGTGGCCACCGAACGCAACTCCACGCTGATCTTCCCGGTGCCGATCGACCTGCTCGATTCTCTTAAGGGTTTCCTCGACCGAGGGAGCGGAGCTAAAGATGCCGGGGCGTAGGGTTACAAACTGACGAACCGGTAGATGTGGACATCTGCCGGTCACGTAATACGACCGAAGTGTAGAAACTATTTCGTCGTGCTGTCGGGTGACTCGAGGTTGTCCCACAAGGTGATTATTCTAACGCGCGTAGGGTGGGGGCTTGTCTCCCACCAACAAACGGCGGACATAAAGCCCGCCGCTACGCGGGTTTACCAAATGACGATTTATTCGATGCAATGTTAAATGTACTCAAAGCTTACTTGTAGGACAACCTCACTCTGCCCGCAAGCATGTAGTTCATGCAGGGTGAAACGACTGCGGAAGCATGACAATCACCGCGTAGGGGGGTGGCCTTGTGTCACTCCGATCAATGTGACGCCGCGTGGCAACCCCAAACTTGTTCGGGATTGAAACTGCAAACGATGCGCTCACTCATCGGCGGCGACCATCAGGTCAGCGCCCATTTCGAGATGGTCGTATTGACTCTCGCGTGATTTGTAGAGAACCAGAAGTGTCACGCGGCGGTTTCTTTCATCGGCGGGATCATCGGGGAACATCAGCAGCTGGTCGGCAAAGCCGCGGACGGCGGCAGTCTGTCCTTCATACAGGCCGGAGACTTCCAGCAATCGGCGGGCGGCATTGGCGCGATCTGCAGACAACTCCCAGTTGCTGTAGCCCCGGTCACCTCCAAAAGAGACATCAGTGTGACCTTCAATAACGATACGATTATCGAGTTTGCCCAATTCTTTGGCAATTGTCATCAGGATGATGGCGCTCTTCTGCAACAGCTTGGCCGAGCCCGGTTCAAAAAAAGCGGCTGACTTCTCCGACTCATTCAGGGTGATCCGCAGCCCTTCTGAAGTCATCTGCAGCTTGATGTTCTTGCGGAGTTTCTCAAACTCCTTCTGCTTTTTCAGCTCCTCGAAGATTCGTTTAGCGGTCAGGGTCAACTCTTGTTTCTCTTCCTGTGACGTCGATTTTTTCTTGTCGGCCGGACTTAGGCTGATATCCGGATTTTCCTTGGGGAGTAGGCCCTGCGATCCTTTGAGAAGCCCGGACTGCCCCTGACTCTTAAACTTGCCCGGATCACGAAAAAAACCGGCCACTGCTTCGCGCACTTCCGGTTTCTGACCGACCAGCCACATCACAAGGAAAAAGGCCATCATGGCCGTCATGAAGTCGGCAAAGGCCACCTTCCAGGCGCCGCCGTGGTGCCCGCCATGCCCGCCCTTTTTCCTTTTGATTATTATTGGTTGTACTTCGTTGTTCGGCACCGGCAGCTACCTTTTCTTGGTCTCGTTACAGGCATCCTCAAGCTCCGTGAAACCGGGGCGCACTTCGGCGTAGAGAGATCGACGCGCGAACTCGACGGCGATGACCCCGGCTACACCTTTGTGAAAAGCCAGCAGCGCGTGTTTCATACACATGAGATACTGCTTGCCGTCATTGAGGCGGTGCTTCATGCTGCCTGCCAGTGGGCCGACAAAACCATAGCAGCCCAGGATGCCCAGGAAAGTTCCCACCAGCGCCGCCGCCACTTTGTGACCGATAACTTCCGGGGGGCCGTCAATAGCGGCCATAGTAATCACGATACCCAGTACCGCCGCTACGATACCCAATCCGGGCAATGAATCTGCCATGGTATTCAGCGCGGTGGATGGCCGCTCTTCCTCCTCGTGCAGAACCTCGATATCGTTTTCCATCAGGTCATCCAGATCGTGTGGCTGGACGGACCCGGAAATGATAACGCGCATGGTATCGGCAAAGAAGGCCACGGCGTGATGGTTTTTCAAAAATTTCGGATACTTGGTCAGAATGTCACTTTCTTCAGGATGCTCGACATGGTTTTCCAGTCCGATCAGTCCGTCTTTACGAGCGACGTTAAAGATCTCAAACATCATCACCAGCAGGTTCAGGTAATCCTGTTTCTTGAGACCCCCGCCGAGCACGCCGGTAATTTGTTTGATGATGCCTTTGATAACCGGCAACGGGGTTGATATCAGCATCGCCCCCAGAGCTGCGCCGCCGATGATGAGAACTTCGAGAGGCTGATTCAGTGCCATGATATGGCCACCTTCCAGTATATAGCCGGTAAGAACCCCACCAAGGACAACAATGGCTCCGATAAAAATGAACATACTCTATTCCAGCAATCCCGTATTTTCGTTACCGTTAAGGCATGAAAACGCCTCCTGTCTTATATGTTTTCGTCATTTCCGGGCAAATCTGAATATCCCGGGGACGCGAGGGTCTTTTCCCGCGAAAATAAAGGAAAAATGGGGAATCGTAGCGAGCGGCAGAGACCGGACCTCCACCGTATTGATTATCTAAAGATTCGATTCGTCAAGCGACGGATCCCCGGCTTTGATTCTCTCAATGATATCAGCGAACTTCTCATCGATATGCGCCAGGAACCACTCATCGATTAGTGATTTTCTAAACCGCCACTCCTTGCCCAGCTTGGCGGCGGGCATCTTTTTCTCCTGCGCCCAGGTGTAGATCGTCTGCGGTTTCACTTTCAGGTAGGCGGCTACCTCTTCCAGTGTCATCATATCAGTTTTCACCGGCGTCACCTTTGCTGCTGTCGGCGATCAGGCATTTCGGCAGGGAATCCAGATCAACCCTGTCATCGATGCGATACTCATAGGTCTTGGAATGGTTATTATTGCTGTCTTCTGGTCTCAGACCCGGATCAACGCGCTGGACCAGTTGCCTGACCGAGTAGACCAGGGCGGTGTAGAAATTACCTTCATAATCTCTAAACACCTCAAACGGCTGGCCCCGGTCGCCTAAAAACGGCCGCAGGTTCCAGGCCAACTGGATACCGACAAACGCTAAAATCACCACCCAGAAACGGAAAACCACCACCCCGATCTGCGGGTAAACACCCTTGGTCTCGCAGGAATATTTAAGGGCGTCGACAATCACCTTCATCCCGAATATGCCTGACAGAATGAAGATCAGGATATGCAGCAGTTGCAGGAAATAGTAGTTGCTGCCGGTCAGCAGGAAAATGACCACAATCGGGGCGAAAGAGACCATGATGGCGGCGGTCAGGACAAATCCGGACAGGACGATTGAGATCATCTGCTTCAGTTTCAACCGTGAGCCGAGAATGTACTGGATTATGAAGAAAGCCGGGAAGCAGATCAAAAGCGCCAGCGAAAACAACACCGCCACTTTACCGCCCGACACAACCGCTTGTGTCACACTGTGATAACTGCCCATAATGACGCCGTAGAGAAACGAAAAAAAGCACAGGTGCAGCAATTGGCCGCCTATTCGCGCCCCGGCGCCGGAATCGGCGGTAATCCGCTGAAAAAACTCCTCACTGTTGGACAGCGACGGAAAATACTCAAACGACAACAACTTAGCCATACCAAACCTCCCGCAATGGTTCTGTTTAGCTAAGTATAACTGTTTATTATTGTTTGTCAAGTGATATTAGTGGTTGTTAGTAATTATTTGTGTTTGAGGGTGGCGTTTGAGCATATGGATGGGGCTTGACTTTTGGGTAGTGGGTCATTATGAGCTAACGCACTGAATTAGTGCACAATTTGAATCTAACAGGAGATTATCATGTCAGACAAGTATTACACAATAGAGCAGCTACAGAGACTGCTACAATCTCCCGAAATTACCGAGAGGTTTCGCAAGCAGATTGAGGCTGTGCTTAAAGACGGCTCACGGGCTGCGATAGAGTCACTGGGCACCACATGCGCGGCGGCGTCTACTTCAGGGGCCGACCAAGAGCGGCAGCAAGCTCCCGAATAAGGGTGTTAGTGTGCTCAAACGGTAAGACAGCTACAATACAGCCACACGAGGAGCATACTATTGCTTGATAACGGTGATTTGAGTTTGTCGGTTCAAATTCGCTCATGCTGAAAAGCCTGCTGTCACACTTCGGGCAAGCTGGAAGCGCCATACGTTTTCCCTCCTTGATTTGATTGATTTGTGCCGCTGAACATAATAGCCCCTGATCTGTTCTTTGACAACTTAATCAGTTGGTAGTGTCCTAATTTGAATCTTCAGCAGGTAGCTCACTCTTTTCTGTTATTTCTTTCTTCTGCTTCGCCTCTAACTTCTTTATAGAAGGTTCAGGCGGCAAATCCTCTGGCATAGTCCCGCCGAGTTTGGAAATTGTCTCTCTAACAGTCCGACCTACTTTTTTGTGAGTCTCACGTGCCCCAATGTCGCCAGCGACATTTTCGTGCCTCAAGGCTTGTTCGGTTTGAGTGATTCTAAACTCATTAGCCGCAAGCTCTGCGCGGCCAGACCGATCCAGTAAGTTATCAGCCTTTGATAACCCCTTGTAGCCCTTGACCTCTTTCAGACTCATACCGTAAAGCCCACGATACCCAGCGTCCTGGAACAACCCCCAGCGGAGCACGCCGGAGTCCTTGGCGGCATCGCCTAAGTGCTTATTGGCATCCTTGACACGCTCTCTCAATTCGATACGTTTTACCGCTTCAACTTGGCTTTCCAAAATCTCTTGCTTACGCGTTTGGATAGCGAAATAGCTCTGTGCGGCAGCTACTTGCGGTAGCTTAGGGCTTCCGTTCATTGCTATCAAATAGGCGCCATAGCGTGACACAACATAGTCTCGGCGTGACCTCTCTGCGCCACTTCCAATGCTGACCTTTTTCCCGACATCAAGAAATTGGTTACTCGGGTCACTACCCAAGGACTCGCAGGCCATCTTTGCTCTTTCAATCACACGCTCAAAGTTGTCCCACTTCGTATAGCCAAGTGGGGCCATTAGGTCCCGCGCCATCCAATACTCTATCCCCTTGGAGGTCAGCCGCTTAATCTGGTCCAAGGAGGTCTGAACTTGACTTACAATATCCATGTCTACCTCGCCTTAGTATGAGGAAATATAAACTCTTAGGGGCAATATCGCAAAACGGGAAAACAATGTCAAGACAATTTCTCCACATATTTCCACATATTACCAACTTTCCACTTGCGCCCATGTTTGTAATGTAGTATATTCGTTTCGGAGGTAACAAATATGAACGTCGAAAAAGATATTGAGCGCAAGATCAAGCAGAAAGAAGAAGCGGTTCAAGGACTTAGGGATCAATTGCTTAGAGCGGAGTCATACTTGGAGGCATTAAAGGACTCGCTGCACATGGTACAGAAAAAGTCAAGTGTTGCGAATGGTGATACAATTAGGCCGGGTAGCATGGTTCATAAGGCTCTAACCGCTCTTCGCAATGCCAAGAAGCCCATGCACGTCAACGAGCTATTGCAACATATGGGAAAGGAGCCAACGAAAAAGAACAGAACTTCGCTTAGTGGTTCACTTGGATTCTACGTACGACAGGAAATGGTCTTTACGAGACCTGCCCCAAATACCTTTGGTCTCGTAGAGTTTGAGGCTCCGACAGAAGAAGAACTACCCGACTCCTTCGGGACTTAACAACAAAAGGCCGGTAGCAGCAACTACCGGCCAAATCGAGAATATGACCTACTGGCTTCATAGGAACATTCTCATATGAGAATCTACGACATAAATCCCCGTTTGTCAATTGCTAATACGCGGGCACGCTCGCCACCAAGCTCGAAAGAAAGGGAATCGGGAGGGGTCTAAAAGCCCCTCCCCCATAAACGCCCGCCCGGTGCGCGAACACCGGGACGGGGCAACTTAAACCATGCGGGGTGAGCCGCATAGCCAAGCCTAATAGTAATATCGGCTCTCTCGCAGAATATGTCAAGAGAGAACCGATGAACAGACTCAAACCTGAAAGGCAGAGCTTAGTGCTTGACCTACTCGCAGAAGGTAATTCAATCCGTAGCATAGTCCGAATCACCGGAGTCTGTAAGAATACCATAGTCAGACTTATGCGTGAAACTGCTCAGAATTGCGGAGAGGTGTTGAATGCCGAAATGAGAAATCTGCACCTTGAGTCAATCGAATGTGACGAGATTTGGACTTATGTAGGCAAGAAACAAAAGAAGCTCAAAGAAGGGGACAAGGAAAAGGGGTTCGGCGATCAGTACGTCTTTGTAGCTTTGGACAGGAAAACCAAACTGGTGCCTCAATATCTGGTAGGCAAGCGCAATGGCTTCAATGCGTGGGTGTTTATGCAGAACCTAAGACGGCGGGTGTCAAACACGCCTCAGATTACAACCGATCAGTTTGCGGCATATCAGGAAGCTGTGCTCTCCGCTTTCGGAGTGGGTGTACACTATGCTATGCTCCGCAAGGTCTATCATGGTGACGGCTCCGGGCGCGAAGGGTATAGCCCAGCGGCCCTCAAAGGGGTACGCATAAAAATTAGAATAGGACGACCAAGCAGAGATAAAATAAGCACGTCATTCGTGGAAAGGCAAAACCTGACCATGAGGATGCAGATGAGACGATTTGCCAGGCTGACTAATGCCTTCTCAAAGACACTTGAGAATCTTGAGGCGGCCTTAGCCTTGCATTTTTACCATTATAACTTTATCAGAGTCCATCGGTCACTCGGAATGACACCCGCAATGGCCGCTAAGATAACCGATACAAAATGGAGTTGGAAGGATGTATTACCGTCAAAATGACCCACTACCGACTTTTAGGCAAAGTCATTGAACATTACAGTATTGTAGGTCGGAACCCTTTAGCGGTTCCGCCGATGCTGATCTAATGGCAGGACCGCGTATGGTGTAAAGGTTCACTATGTATTCTAAGCGTATCACACTCAATATATTGACAATGTTGGTATTTATGCTGCTCATCGGTTGTATCATTGGTTCGACATATTACAAGAGTTTTCTCATTCGTGGCAGCCCTTTCTATCCAGACCCTGATGTTGACTTCGACTCGTTCTCTGCTAGTATTATTATAGTAGCCGGGATTTCACGCAAGCCGGTTACCGACAGTTCTTATTACATGCATTTTAGAGTTACACCGGCTGAAGTGACTGAAGAAGAGAACCTCCGCTTTCTGGAGAACCTTTCTTTGCTTGGCTTCTCGGTTGAGTTTGTGGGGAGTGATCAGGTGTTACCTGAGCTGCCTGTATTGGAAGACACAATCAGCACCTGTGGTTCTCTGACAAGTAACCATTGCCGGTACTTCAGATTCGGACGACATGTTATCCCAACAGCGGTGGACACGATAAGTGTGTACTTGTCGGTGCAATACACGGACAGCATTGGAGATGTGCAAGTGGCGGATACAGTTGTGAACATGTGGAGGTCGGATGCTAAACATACGGGCGTAATTGACCATTAGGTCAGGATAGTCAATGTTGATCTAATGGCAGAACCACCAAGGGATTCTGCCCTGCAGGTGCTTACCCATGCCCACAAAAAGACAACTGCCGGCTGAGTTTATAAGGCGGCTGAACGAACTGGAAGAGTCGTATCTGGCAACGGATGACCCGATTCGGCAGTCAGGATTCGGCGGTGGACCCAAACGCTGGCGGGCGGAACGGGAGCCGATTCTCGATGCCGTCACCACCGATGGCGACCTGCTCGATATCGGTTGCGCCAACGGCTACCTGCTTCAGTGCCTGACAGCGTGGGGTCGGGAACGGGGGGTGACCCTGACACCGTACGGGCTGGATTTCAGCAGCAAGCTGATCGAACTGGCTCGGCGACGGCTCAGCGAATACGCCGCCAACTTCTACGTCGGTAACGCCTGGGACTGGCAGCCGCCGCGACGGTTCAAGTATGTGTACACCGTTTATGATTGTGTACTGGAGGAATACCTCGAAGAATACGTTCACCGTTTACTGACCCGGGTGGTCGACAAAGACGGGCGGTTGATAATCGGCGCTTACGGCAGCCGTTCTCAGAAGCAGGCTCCTTTTGACATAGCCGGTTTTCTCAAATCGTACGATTTCATCGTAGCTGGAACAGCACAGGATGCCATCCCGCCGACGTCAGTTTTTACCTGGGTGGACAATCGTTGAAGCCCCCTCCAAACAAGTTTGGTGGGGCCACCCTCCGTAAGGCTTGTTGAAAAAGCCCTGTTCTCGTCATTGCGAGCGACAGCGTGGCAATCTCGGATATTGAATGTCAACGAGATAGCCACGTCGCTTTGCTCCTCGCTATGACGTTTGTTAAGTTTATAAACACTCCCCATAGGGCAGGGCTGGAAAACCGGAGCACTTATCTACGGTGCCCGGTAGTACTGCATCGCTTCCGGCAGGAGTTGCCGGATATCGGCAATGCGCTTTTCGTCGGAAGGGTGGGTGCTTAGAAACTCCGGTGGCGCACCTCCCTGTTTTAGATTCGCCATGCGCTGCCAGAAACCGACCGCCTCTCGCGGATCATAACCGGCCATAGCCATAAAGATCAATCCCAATCGGTCAGCCTCTGATTCATGCAGGCGGCTGAACGGCAGCATCACACCGATCTGCGCTCCCACTCCGTAGGCAGTCAAAAACAGGTTGCGCGTTTCCTCCGGTTTCTCCTCCAGAGCCACCGACAGCGCCACACCGCCCATCTGGGCCAGCAGCCCCTGGCTCATCCGTTCGTTGCCGTGGTTGGCGACGGCATGAGCGATTTCATGCCCCATCACTACCGCCAGGCCGGTTTCGTCTTTCGTCACCGAAAGTATACCGGTGTACACCACCACCTTGCCACCGGGCATACACCAGGCATTGATCGCCGAATCCTCCACCAGGTTGAAATCCCAGGCATACCCGCTCAGCGCGTCGGATCTGCCCTGATCGGCGAAATAGCGCTGGACGGCCTCTTTTATCCGGTTGCCGGCCCGTTTGACCATCTGCACCTGTTGGGTGTTGTCACTGAGTTTGTGTTCGGAGATGAATTGCGAGTATTGCTGAAAGCTCATCGAGTTGAGGTTCGATTGGGGAACAAGTATCAGTTGTCTCCGGCCGGTTATGGGTACTGTGGCGCAGGCCAGCAGCAGAGCCAGGGTAAGCAGGCATGATATCTGAGCAACGCGGGTGATTTTCATGGTCGGACTCCCTTGTCTATCTGTTAGAGAGTGATCTTGAACGACAGTCTCAGGTATTAGTATGCCCGGCAGAGGGGTCATTCCAAGAAAAAAAAGATGTCTCAATCCAGATCAACCAGGCTCTAACTGCAGGATGGAGCGAGTCCGGCGCCCGGTTGCGCAACCGGTGTCGGTTTTTTTCCCAAAATCCAGAAAATTGGCCTGTGCAAATGTTAAACAACGACTGTATTCCGGATTCGGGTGTATCTGCTAACGTTCTTTGAGACAATCACATAGAACATAGTGTCCGGCACCGGTGATCCCGGCCGATGGGGGCACGGGCTTTGCTTGTGAAGCGGAGGACACAGACCCGGGCGATCCGGGTCCGGTGCCTCTACCACACCAGTGGTGTTAGACCAGACCCCTGACTGACCATCAGGGGTTTTTTTTGATCGATTGCTGCTGATGACCGGTCAGGTCGGTAATTATCTCAGTACCATAAAAGTTGACGGCCGAGAGCTTCTGACGTAGATTCTTCCTCGGCATGAAAAAGAAACTGAGAATTATTGCCGCGCTGCTGCTGGTGGCGCTGGCGGCCACCGCCGCCTACTATCTGTACCGTGCCTTCAAGCCACGAAACCAGACTGAGAAACTGGCCGGGATAATCCACCTTGAAGACCGGCGGCTGATTTCCAATCAACTCAAGCAGTATCTGCAGGATGGCGATCCTGAAATCCGCGCCCGGGCGGCGCTGGCGGTCGGGCGTATCGGAGGGCGGGGCAGCGGGGAATTACTGTGGGGACTGATTGCCGACAGCTCCATCGATTTGGGCGTTACGGCCGCTTTTGCTGTCGGTCTTACCGGCGAGAAAGAATTGGCCGGGAGGTTACTGGATGTCGCTTTTGATCTGCCGGCCGCCGTTGGCGCCGAGGCGGTGGAAGCAGCCGGGCGACTGGCCGACAGTAGCATGACCGAGGTTGCCGAAGACCTGCTCAGGTATCTCACTCACCCGTCACCGGATGTCCGGGAGGCTGCCTGCCTGGCACTTTTTCGGGCCGGGGCACGTTCCAGGGTGCAAGATATTATCGATTTTGTCAATAGTGAGCCGGACCAACTGGTGCGCCATGCCGCCCTGTATGCTCTGGCCAGACTGGGAGCAAACGAGGCCGAACCGGTCTTTGTCGTGTTCCTGGCCGACCCGGATCCGTTTATACGATCGCTGGCTGTTCGCGGTCTGGGACGAATCGAGACAGCCCAGGCCGGGCACTATTTGGCGATTGCCCTGAATGACGCCGATGCCGGTGTTGTCGCTCAGGCTATCGGCGAACTGACCGGAAGACAGGACCGGGAAGCACGGGCACAGTTGGTGGCGAGGCTCTCCAGGGAATCAGATGAGAAACTGGTGATTGCCTTGCTTGATGGCCTGCGTCGACAGAAAAACGACCAGGGTGTCGAGACGGCCCGGACGATCCTGTCGACCGAACCGCCGCTCAATATCGTTGCAGCCGGCATCAAGTATCTGGCTGCAATCCAGGGAGACCGGTCGGTCAAGCTGATCGATTCGCTGGTGGCCGACGGTGAGTCTGTGGTGATAGCTGCCTGCGCCGATGCCTTTGGAACTATCGGTGGCAAAAACGTGGTGCCACGTCTGGCGGTGCTGTTCAACGATGAAGATCCGGTAGTCCGCCGGCACGCTCTGGAAGCATTACTGCTGGTCGATTCCGCCAATACCGACTTTTATTTACGTAAGGCGCTGGCCGATCCCGATTTCACTCTGGTGGTTGCCGCTCTGGATCGAATTGCGGAGATGAAGCTCGACAGCTATCTGCCGGTTATGAGCACCCTGATGAGTCGCGGGGGGGATGTCGATGTCGATATTCGCCGGACTCTGCTTCAGACGTCCCGATCGTTTGCCGATACCGACGAACCGGACACGACCGCGCTGGGGATATTGTATGCGGGATTGCTCGATCCGGAATATGTTGTCCGTCGGGAAGCGTCCGCTATCCTGCGCGAGCAACTGGGGCAGAATCGGTTTGCCTCTGTGGCTCCGCCCGACACCAGGATCAGTGAAGCCAGGATTGCGGCTGCTCTGGAAGGCTATCGGATCAATCCGGCGGCCACGATCGTCACCAGCCGGGGAGAAATCGAGGTGGAACTGTTTTTCGATACAGCGCCACTGACGGTGCTGAATTTTATCGATTTGACAACAGAGGGTTTCTACAACGGTTTGTCATTCCATCGAGTGATTCCGAATTTCGTAGTGCAGGGTGGCGATCCCCGCGGTGATGGCTGGGGCGGGTCGCCATACTACATCAGATGCGAGTACTCCGACGAACCGTTTCGGCGTGGCACTGTCGGGATGGCCACCTCCGGCAAAGATACGGGCGGCTCCCAGTTTTTTATAACTCTGTCGCCGCAGCCACATCTGGAAGGCCGTTACACGGTTTTCGGGCAGGTTCTGTCCGGGATGGATGTAGTCGACCGGATTGTGGTGGGTGATCTCATCGAAGCTATACTGATACACGAGAAATGATAATGAAAGCTGCCGGGTTGCTTGTTGTCGTGGTTGCTGTCTTTATAGGGTCTCTGGCAGGGCAGGACCTGCCGGTGTCAGGGATTGATCCGGAGGCATTGATCGACCAGATACGAACCGTTGATACCAGGCAGCGAGCGGAGATCAGCGACCTCACCCTTCGGGCCGAGTACATCGGCGGTCAACCGCAAAAGGACGGCAGCGTTAAGGAAGAGAATCGCTTTCTCAAGAATATCTATATCAAGTTCCTGCCGGATACGACCTGGTATCAGGAAGAGTACCTGGAGTGCTATCGGGATAGTCAACTGCTGAACCCGGAAGAATGCCGGAAGGCCGGAAAAGAGCAGATCGAGAATAATCGAAAACGTCACGTCTGCGACATATCATACAATGTTCTGCATCCGTTTTATCCGAAATCTCGCGACGACCATGATATCCTCTACCGGGGAGTTGCCTCAGATCGGGTTGACGGCTACGTATGTCACCACTTTCGAGTCGAATGCCGGGGAGAACCTCCCGACGGCCTCAACGGGGACTATTACTTCGAGGCCGAGTCGTTCCACCTGGTGCGGGTGGATTTCACTCCCGTTAAGCTGGTGCGCCGGATGATGTTTAAGTTGAGCCGTCTGGATATGTCGATCCGGTATGGTCCGAACCCCGATGGCTGGTGGTTGCCGCGTCAACTGGATGTCGAAGGCCGGGGCAAGTCGACCTTTATAATTGGCGTTAAGTTTGCCGCTACCGAATACTTCCGCCACCCGGAAGTCAACAGCGGCTTATCAGATGAAATATTCGAGGTTAACCATGACTGACGGTACTTTCAAAACAGCAGTCGTCAAAGTTGAGATTCCTGCCGACTGCAATCTGATCTTCGGCCAGTCGCACTTTATCAAGACGGTCGAAGATCTCTATGAAGCGCTGATCGAGGCTTCACCCGCGCTGAAATTCGGTATCGCTTTCTGCGAGGCCTCGCAGCAGCGACTGATTCGCACCGACGGCAATGATGACGATCTCATCCTGCTGGCAACCGAAGCAGCTTCCTCGGCAGGCTGCGGACATACTTTTTTCATATACCTCAGGGACGGTTTTCCGGTCAATGTACTGAACCGGATTAAAAACATCAGTGAAGTCTGCCGCATCTTCTGCGCAACGGCTAACCCGCTGGAGGTTATTGTTGCTGAGACCGACCTGGGTCGGGGTGTTATGGGAGTAATTGACGGACAGACGCCGCTGGGTGTGGAGGGAGACGACGACAAGGCGGAACGCAATAAGTTTCTGCGGACTATCGGATACAAAAGATAACAGAACGTTAAATGACGGGAATGATTATGCGGGTGGAACTGGAAAGATCGCCGACAGAGAAGCTGATAATTGAAAGCAGCGAATACAAGGGACACGACCTGGTGTCTCTGCGAATATACTTCCTCTCCAAGGAAGAAGAGTGGCTGCCGACCAAGAAGGGCGTCACCTTCAAACGCGATCAGCTTGACGAAGTGATGGCGGCCCTGAATCAGATCAAGACGGGGTAGCCTGTCGACACGCCCGAAAGTTGGGCTTTGTATTACACCTGGCCCCGGCCGGTGGCATCGCCGCTCTTATTTGGCATCGCTACATTTTACGCGCGGTCAGGAATCCTTTCCTGACCGAACGATTGACTTTTGTTACAGCCTCCTTGACTTACCTGACGCTATCGTTATATTAACTGCGTACTCAACATCTGAGATTTCAATATGGTCAGAAAGTATATCCTCCTGGTTGGTATGACGCTGGCACTCCTCAGTTCGGGGGGAGTCGCCGATATCGATCGCGGTGAACCTGTTCGTCTGGAGCCGGTTGATGACCCGTTGATGTTGCCGTATCGGTTCACGATCAATCTCAAGAAAATCGGTCTGGGGGAGGACAAACAATCGATTCTGGAACAATTCGTACCGGCCGATATATTCGGACACGGCACTACCGGTCTCTACGGCATCGGCCATAACTGGCGTCCGGCGGACAGTCTGACCGGAATCATCTTCTATGCCGATATCGAGCAGAAAAAGACCATCTCTCACGTCAATGTCAAAACGAATCGGATCACGTCTCATCGACACGGTGATTATGATGGTGACGGCGTCATCGAAGTGGCCGTCACCTATACGCGGCAGGACACTCTCTGGCTGGAACTGATCGATCCCGTGCAGAAGAGTCTGTGCCGAATGGTTCTTATCGTCGGCCGTGACCTTGACGGCAATGGTTTCTGGGATGGCGCCGGTGTTATTGCTACCGCTTATGACTTCAACGGTGACGGTTACCCGGAGTTTCTTATTAACTGTGACACGGGCTACGATCTCTATCCTCGAAAACTGATCTGCGTTGACTGGTTTAACGACGAGATTCGGTGGGAATTCGATGTCGCCGGTATCGTCAATTCGGGATTTGTCTTCGTGCAGGGACTGGTAGACGGAGAAAAGCCGTCCATCGTTTTTGCCACCGGTTCCAAAGGCAATGCGGCAGTAACGGCGGACATGGATGACCGCCATGCCTACCTGATTGTCCTTGATGACGAGGGTCGCCTGCGGTGGAAGAAAGAGATGGGTGGTGTTTTCAGCAGTTGCTGCCCGGTGATGATTGACCGCAACGGCGACGGCATCAGCGAAATCCTGGCTACCTGTCGCTACGAAACTCCCGGTGCCAAGGCCGGCGACGAGACGAAATATGGCGGCATGTTACAGGTGATTGACCGGCACGGCGCACTGGTTGACTCAGTCGTGTTTGGAGCCGACCGGGTAGTCAGTTGGCTGCAGCAGTTTGATTGGGATACCGACGGTGAAATGGAACTGTTCATTTCACTCACTGATGCCAGTCTGCTGGTCTACGATAAGATGTTGCGGCTGGTCCGGCAGGTAGAGCTGTACTCGGTGGGTGTAGTCTGGGACTGTCGGGATTTCCTCGGCCAGGGCCGCAAACAGCTTCTGATGGTGACCCGCGACAATAAGCTCTGGCTGCTGGACACCGAGTTTGAGCCACTGGCTCAATTTTCATCGGGGGAAGTCTTTGATCGCGGCAAGTCGGCTGTTTTTTCGCATGGCGACACCCGTGCCGGTTACGGGATTGTCCTGGCCGGTGATGGAGGACACGTCAATTATTTTCTTGCCCTGGTGGACAGTCCCTGGAGCACGGTGTTTTTCCGACACCCGGGGCTGGCGTTCCTGGCGGCGCTGGTACCGATGGGTCTGGTGGTGATACTGGTCTGCATTAGCTGGTACCGGACACGAGCGAAAAACCGGGTCATTTCCGAGCAGCGTGACCGGTTGGATAGCGCTCTGGAGAGACTCCGGGCCGCCCAGGAGCAATTGGTGGCGGTTGAGCAGTACCGCCGTACCGAACAACAACTTCGCGCCAGTCAGCAGCGGTACAGCGAACTGGTGAACTTGCTGCCGCAGGGCGTCTATGAGGTAGATCTGGACGGTAAATTAACTTTTGCCAACCGGCAGGCATTCGCAGTTACCGGCTACACCCAGGATGACGTCGATCAGGGCTTGAATACCGAAATTATGTTCCCGGTACATGAGCAGGATCGTGCCAGGCAGAATATGGCCAAAGTCCTGCGTGGGGAGCAATTTGATGATCACGAATACACCTTCCGGCGCAAGGATGGCAGCACTTTCCCGGTCCTGATTTTTTCCAGCCCCATCATGCGGGGCGACCAACCGGTTGGGTTACGTGGTATCCTCCTGGATATCACTGAGCGCAAACGTGCGATGGAAGCGCTGAAGGAGTCGGAGACGCGCTACCACGAGCTATTCGAGTCCATTATTGAGGGGATAGGTGTAGTCGACGAAAACGAAATCATCCAATTCTGTAATCCCGCCTATGCACACATCCTGGGGGTAGAGTCGGCAGAGCACTTGATCGGTAAGAACATATTGGACTTTGTGCCCGAGGATCAGAAAAGCATCATCCTTGCCCAGACTGAAAAGCGAAAGAAGAACCAGGCTTCACAGTACGAGCTGGATATCATAACGGCCCAACAGGAGCGTAAGACTATTCTTGTGTCGGCCTCCCCGCGATTCAACGACAGCAAACAATACATCGGTGCTTTCGGAGCCGTCATTGACATCACTGAGCGCCAGAGAGTTGCTGATCGTGAGAAAGCCCGGCTTCAGCTTTTCAATGACCTGCGTTCAGCCTTGAGTGTAGATGCCTGCCTGGAGTGTGGGTGTCGGGCCATCTATGAGGCCGGTCTGTTCAAACGGGCAGTGATCACATTGCACAATGAACATCGCCAGATTGTCAATCTGGGGCAGGTAGGTCTGGATCCGGAGGTGATAACGGCCGCCCGCCAGGCGCCCGCTCCCGACGATGAACTTACCCGCAATATGACTCAGGACAAGTTTCGCATCGGTCATGCCTATTTTGTTCCCGAGGAAGCAGCCCTGTCATTGGAAGACACTCCCCGCTACGTGGCGCAGGAAGCCGCCGCCGCCGAGGGCGACACAGCCTGGAAAACCGGCGATGAACTGTTTGTACCTCTTCGCGGTGAAGATGATCGGTACGAGGGCTGGCTGTCGGTGGACACACCGTTTTACGGCCGGCGACCAACATCGGAAGTGGTACGTTTTCTGGAACAGGTAGTTGACATCGTGCGCCAGAAAGTGCGCGAAATCGTCAGCATGGAACAATTACGACAGAGTCTGGCCGCCCTGCGTAAGAGCGAGGAGCGCGCACGAACGCTTCTGGACGGCATTACCGAGACAATGATCCTAATAGACAACGATGGCACAATCCTCACGATGAATCAGTCAGCCGCCAATAGATTCGGCAGGAACATCGATCAGATGGTCGGCTTGAGGGTGCAGGATTTAGCTTCCCAATTGGTATCGCCGGAAGTGGCTAAAGACAGACTGTCACGAATTGATGAAGCCATTGGTCAGAATAAACCCGTGCGATTCGAAGACGAACGTGATGGTCGCCTCTATGACACCAACTACTGTCCTGCTGTTGATGCGGATGGCGAGGTTGTCCAGCTTGCTATTTTTGCCGTGGATGTCACTGAGCGCAAGCGAGCGGAGGAAGCCCTGCGTGAAAGCGAACGCATCTTGCTTGAGGCTCAGCGAATTGCCTCGACCGGAAGCTGGCAGGTGGATGTCCGACAAGGTGTAGAAATTCTGTCGCCGACTATGACGGAGATATACGGTATTAATAAGAGCACAATCAGCCTCGAAGAAGGTATGCAGCTCGTTCACCCTGATGATAGACCGGGGGCAAGAGAGGCGTATCGGCAGGTAGCAGCCGGGAAACCGGTGCCACTGGAATATCGCATTGTCAAACCGGATGGTGAGGTACGAACCGTTTTCACACCCGGTGCGCATCTGGTTCGAGATGACAAGGGTGAGGTGGTGAAAGTTGTCGGAGTGACCCTGGATATCACCGAGCGCAAACAAGCAGAAGAAGCCCTCAAGAACGAACGGGATTTCGTACACTCGCTGATGGACACCGCCAACAGCCTGATCGTCTGTCTGGATGGCCAGGCCCGAATCACGGTGTTTAATCGGGAATGCGAAAAAGTTACCGGATACGAGCGAGAAGAGGTCTTAGGCAAAAGCTGGCCCGGTATTTTCCTTCCCAGGGACCACCATCACCACAGTATAGAGGATTTCGCTGCCTGGGTCAGACAGCACCCGGAGGATATGTATGAAGGTCCCCTGATAACCAAATCCGGTCAGGTTCGAACTATTTTATGGTCCAACTCGGCTCTGTTTTCCGATGACTCCGATGAGGTGACGGCGCTTGCCGTCGGTCAGGACATTACCGACCGCAAGGAAGCCGAGAGGCAACTCGAGTTGGCCAACCGGGAACGCTATAACCAGGTCCGACAGATAGCCGGAGGTGTCGCCCATGAAATACATAATGCCCTCTACCCGGCCACCAGCTCGGTAGCTAAACTCAAGGAGAGGCTGACCCTGGTCGGCAGCGACGACCTTACCCGCCACCAGGCACTGATTACGCTGATTGAGAAATCTGTCACCCGCGCTCTCAGCATGACGGAACTGGTTACCCGCTACTCGCGGCTGGAATCTGAAAAGAGGCAGGAGTCGGTTGATCTGACACAGTTACTACAAACGGTTGTCAGTGATAACCGCTCTCGAATCGAGCAACTCGGCGTTACTGTCAACCTTAACCTCCAATCGGATATTACCTGCCGTGGCTGGCATATACATATCTACAGCTTGTTTAACAACATAATGGTCAATGCCTTGGATGCTCTGGAGGAAGTGTCCCGCAGGGAGGTTTCCGTCATGGCTGCCCGTGAAGGCGAGAAAATCAGGGTTGAATTTACAGATTCGGGACCGGGTATCCCTCCGGAAAACAAAGGCAGAATATTCAGCGCTTTTTTCAGTACCCGACCCAAGGACGGCACCGGACTGGGGCTGGCGATGGCAAAAAAGATTGCTGAATTGTACAATGGCAGCATTGAAGTCGAATCGGAACTGGACAAAGGCACGAAATTCGTTATATTGCTATAGCCCCAAAGAACAGGCTGTGCCAAGATTCGCCTTTCGTCACGAGCGAGGGCGAAGCAACTTCACTCCTGTCTGAATCATCAACTTTGGATACGGCAGCCACGGTGGTAGCACGTCCCGGGGTAGTGACGAGCTGACTTTGACGGCCGGTGCGGTGTGCCGAATCGTAACGCGACTGTGTATGGACAAACTGGGAACGGTTCTTCTTGTTGACGATGACCCCTTGGTGCTCGAAGCTCTGACTCAGACCTTCGTGGATGACTATCGGGTAGTGGCGACTGCCAGCGGTGAGGAAGCGGTGGCAGCAGTGAAAACCCACCGCGACCTGGACACGGTCGTTCTGGATATACGCATGGCCCGTATGGACGGTCTGCAGACTGCGCGTCTGATCAGGCAGGTTAACCCCGACCTGCCAATAATCTTCCACACCGGATATCCTGGTGAGTACTCCGAAAGCCATATAGACCGCGACCACCATCCGTTCGATTACGTGGGCAAGAACGAGAGTCCGGCGAGACTGGTTAGGGCAGTAAAAAACGCGGTGTCATTTCAGCGCTTGAAAGCAAACAGCGCCGGCCTGGTTGAGTTTGCCCGCGGTGAGTTTGGTATGGTGGGCAAATCGAGCGCCATGCTGGAAATCTATCAGACCATTGAGAAAATCGCGCCAACGAACAACAAAGTTATTATCCTGGGCCAGACCGGTACCGGCAAGGAACTGGTTGCGCGCGCCATCCATAAACGCAGCCGGCGCGCCGACAACCGGTTGGTTATATTCAACTGTAACCATAAAGCGCCGGACCTGGTTGAATCAGAACTCTTCGGGCATCTGCGCGGTTCGTTCACGGGTGCGGTGGCTGACAGAATCGGGTTGTTTGAATACGCCGACGGCGGCACCCTGTTCCTCGACGAGGTCGGCGATCTGGATATCACCACTCAGGGGAAGCTGCTGCGCGTTATCGAGACCGGTGAGATGCAGCGGCTGGGGGCGCCGGAGGTGATTTGTATTGAAGTCAGGCTGATCTGTGCCTCCAACCGTGATCTCGATACGCTGGTGACGGCCGGTACCTTCCGCGAGGATCTTTATTATCGCCTTAAGGGTGTGACCATCACTATTCCGCCCCTGCGGGAGCGGCGCGAAGATATTCCCGAGCTAATTGATTTTGTTATGCAGAGCTATGCTTTAAGAAACGGTCAGGGGATCAAGGTTTTTGAACCGACCGCACAGGACCTTCTTGTCGAATATGACTGGCCCGGCAACGTCCGGCAATTGGCGGATACAGTGCAATCCCTGATCGATCTGTCGCCATCGTCGTTCATATCATTGCGGGATGTGGAAAGCTATCTGGCCTGCACCGGCTGCAATCCTGACCAGGGAGTAACCTGTTTCCGTGAGAAAGTCCGCGAATTCAAGCGGACGCTGGTCATCAAGACACTGTCCCGCCACAATCAGAATGTCACTGCGGCGGCAAGGGACTTATCTCTTGACCCCTCTAATTTGCGCAAGCTAATCAAAAACCTCGACCTCAGTAAGGGTTGATTTTACCCTCTCGTAGAGTAGGGTATCTGGGTCTTTTTTACCTGCCACTTCCTTAGGCAATATCGCAACAATGCTCTAACACGTTGTGGTATATGTCCTTATCTAATCATGGCGGCCGCATTCCGGATGGCACCCTTTTTGTTTATATATATAGTCGGACTGCTGAGTATCTGGTCGGTCTGACTACTCAGACAGGATGCTTGGAAACCGGACTTGTCGACGGAAAGACGAGTCTACGGCTTCTGAGTTCCTTTTATTACGGTACCGAGAGTCCTTGGCGTTTGAAGGAATGCCTTAGTTATTGATAATTATTCTTCGGGGGAAGACTTTTGGGGGGAGCAGGACTCGATTGTGCCGATGAGCATGATCGAGGTGAGAGGGGTTGCCCGGCGGTGTGCAGCTGCGCCGCCGGGCATCTCGGTTTAAGGCGCATTTCCGACTAAACTACTGCGAGTTTTGGGCCAAATCCATATTACCTTCAAAGAATCTGACATCGGATAGGGGTGACCTTGTTCCGGTATGGGGCAAGGGACAATGTTCGACGGATATCAGCAGGTCTTGTCAATTCCAGAATTTGCCTTATATTAAGTTCAAGCTCCATTTGGTGCGCCTTAAGATACTGCGAGAAGGTGTTACTCGTCTTCAGGATATCCGGTCGCAAGATTTATTGGACTGGACATCTCGGAATCGTCGGTACTATCGAGTTGCTATCCGGTCTGTGGTGGTACAGGTAACTGAACACCCGGCAGAAGAAACCATTCGAGGAGGAGAAGCTGATGAATAAGCGAGTGCTGTCAGGTGTGGTAATGTTATCGTGTCTGGTGTGTTTCTTGAATGCCAGAGCCGGTGACCTGTCGCGGGCAATAGTCTATGATCTGCCCCGGCAGGAGTTGAAAGTAACGCCGGAGGTGACGGTGGGGTCGTCTCTCACGGCTGAGGACAGTCTGGCTATCGCATCCTACCGGTTCACTGGAGACACCATCAAAGTGCTGGTAATTATGGTTGAGTGGTTTGACCGTCCCGGTACTTATTCACAGCCGACCTTTGACAGCCTGGTGTTATCGAGAGATGTCTACCCGGGCGGCTCTGTCGCCGACTATTACTACGAAGTCTCGTATGGTCAGAGAGTTGTTGCCGGCGATGTCATCGACTGGCGGAACGCCGGATCATATTCTGATTTTGAATGGTGGGACTTCGAAGACGTCTTGTATGCGCTCGATCCGTATGTCGATTTTTCCCAGTACGACTCCGATGGTGACGGCGACGTTGATGCGGTCACCTTCATTCGTTCCGGTACCGGCGAGGAGGATACCGGTGACCCCAAGGATATCTGGTCGTTTGCCGTCAGCTATGGCTCCGGCGGGCCGGGTCCGTTCGACGGTGTTTATGTCTCGCGCTGGAACACCTCCCCCGAGATGCGGCCTTTGCGCAACCCGTCCTATCCGCCCGGTTTCCTTGGCGTGGATACGCTCAATAAGATACGGGTGTTTGTCCACGAATTGGGGCACAACATGGGTCTGCCGGACCTGTATGACTACGACGACAAACTCGATACCATGACCTACATCACTCCGGGCGATTACAACGATCACCCGCTGGTCGACTGGTGCGTCATGGGCTACTATGGCTATGGTATTTTGGCTATCGGCTCCGATATTCCTTCGCATTTTTGCGGCTGGAGCAAGAAAGAGTCAGGTTGGATAGAGCCGACCGTCCTGCAGGGAACACACAACGATCTGGTGATTTACGACATTGAGACCCACAGCAGCAATTCCCTGTTCAAGATCTACTTGAATGAGACCGGGACGGAATACTTCCTGCTGGAATATCGCAATCCGCATTCGACGGCTCAGTTCGACAAGCTCGACTGTGATTTCAGTTGCTATCTCTGGCCCTATCTCTCCTACGGCTGTGACACTCTCGATCGCGGCCTGCTGATTACGCACGTCGACGATGGGCTGTATTACAACGACGGCACGCCGGACTTGCCGCACTATATGGTCACGGTGGAAGACGCCGGGTATAACCCAGCTTCCGATACTTCCGCCAACCCCGAGGGTCACGTAACCGACAGTGCTCAGTGGTGGTGCCCCTACGAGACTCGCAGGGGAGCCCTGTTTTCCGATGACGTGACCGGCCAGAATGAGTTTGGCCCCACTACGACACCTTCCAGCGATTCCTACTCCGGGCATTCCGGGGTTATTGTCCGGGTTGATTCGATAGTCGATGATCGCTTGTACGCATACGTCTACGTATCCAACTCGTTCGATGATGATCTCGATGGTGTCTTGAATAGCGTGGACAATTGCCCGTGGGATTATAACCCGCTTCAGGAGGATACCGATTCTGACGGCTACGGCGATTCGTGTGACAACTGTCCGCTCGTCTACAACCCCAATCAAACGATGGATGTTGATGGGGACGGTGTCGGTGATCAGTGCGACAACTGCCCTGAGGCGCTCAATCCCGATCAGGCTGATGTCGACACTGACGGCCTGGGTGATAGTTGTGATAACTGCCAGTTTGTTTACAATCCCAATCAGGACGATACTGATGGCGACGGAATTGGCGACTCCTGCTGCTGTGCCTTACGTGGCGACGTTGATGCCAATGGCGCAACTGATGTTGGCGACCTGACTTATCTGGTGGCCTACCTGTTCCAATCCGGCCCACCGCCGCCATGTCCAAAACAGGGTGACGTCGACGGCAGCAGTGGTAGCGATGTCGGTGATCTGACGTTCCTGGTGGCCTACCTCT
>JBDRNJ010000069.1:0-45897 GCA_043811375.1 bacterium
AGAAAGAGCCATAGAATGATTAAACCGGCGTTGCTGGACCAGGCCTTTCTGGCCGGGTTGGGTAATATCTATGCCGATGAGTCACTCTACCTGGCGCGGATTCATCCCCGAAGGTTGACGTCATCCATCTCAAGGCGCAAACTTACGGAGTTGCACGGTCACATTCAGGGCATACTGAAAAAAGCGATCCGACTGATGGGGACATCGGTCGACAGCTACCGGGGAGTCAACGGCCGAGCCGGACGGTTTCAGAACTATCTGTTAGCATACGGCCGGGAAGGTTTGCCCTGCGGCCGGTGTGGGACGAAAATTGTCCGGGAGAAAATAGGTTCCCGGTCGGCGCACTTCTGCCCCCGTTGCCAGCGACGTTGACATTACCAAATCTATTTTACGATTTCGTTTGCTTCAGGTCGACGGCAGTCGTCGAGTTCGAGATTCTCTTTCTCTGGTACAGGTAGATGCCAAGACCCAGCAGGAACAACGCCAGCGATATAATCTGGTTGTAGGTGGGATGCATTCCGATGATCTGAAACTGCATAGCATCTTCGTAGAACCGCACGTACTCGATAGCAAAACGTGCCACCGCCTCAAGCATAAACATCAGGCCGACCACCTGTCCCACAAACCGGCGACGCTTCAGCAGGTAGTGAAGAACCAGAAACAGCCCCAACCCGTACAACGAGCTATAAAGTTGTGCCGGATGCAGGTGAGCGTCGAAGTATATGGCGTACGGTATTGACCCGACCGGGAAAGCTATTCCCCAGGGCAGATTGGTGGGAGTTCCGAAACAGCAGCCATTGAAGAAACATCCGATACGGGCAATCGCCAGACCCAGCCCCAGGGTGGGAGCGAAGTAATCAAACAGATCCAGTACTGCCAGTTTCCTGAGTCGACAATAGACAACCGTTGCCCCTATTGCTATCAGTACCCCGCCGTACATATTGAGTCCGGCGATACCGAAGTGGTCGGAAGCGAAGGGATTGAAAGATGCCAACCAATTGTCGGTGAATTCTCCGAGGTGAAACAGGACATAAAAGAGACGAGCGCCGATAATGCCCCCGAAGATCATGATGTATGCCACTGACAGGTATTGCTCAAACGGTTTGCCGTCGCGCCGCGCCACTATGCGGACATATATGACACAGGCCAGGAAAGCCAGGGCCAGCATCACGCCGTAGCTGCGGATGACTATCGGACCGATATGAAATAGTTCTTCATGCATGCTCTATTTCCCACACTGTGTGCTTCTGGTTTGATCCGGATGGGCAGCCCCACCCGGGATAGAATCTCCATACCAGCAGAGTGACCACCAGTCCGATAACACTTCCCACTATAACATCAGAAACATAGTGGAACCTGCCCCAGACAGTACCGATGGCCAGGCCGATATTGACAGGCAACAACAGCCAGCCAATTCGTGCGAAACGCTTCAGACAATACATCATAATTACCAGTGCCACCGCCACGTGCGATGACGGCATACAACCGCCATGCACCGCAGCCTTGTCTATTACCAGGTTCACCATATCTCTAAACAACGGACCTTCAATTCGGTTCATGTACTGACCGGCAAAATACCACCGGGGACCCTCAATCGGGTAAAGAAAAAATAGAATATAAGAAAGAAAAAAGGTCAGGCAACATGCGGTCAGAAAACTCTTCAGCAGTTGATACTCCTTCCTGACATACAGCGCCAGCACAAAAATCGGTATCATCAGGTAGTAACTGAAATAGAAAAAGGAGAATATTTCGTTGGCCCAGACCGACAGCAGGCGTTGATCGATATAGAGGGTCGGATTGACTCCCAAAAGCGAAAGCTCGAAAGCGGTCAACTGGCCGTCAAAGAAGTGGTCAAAGACGATAAACATCAGCCCGCCGGTGTTGCGATAGAAAAAGGTAAACAGCAGCACCGGGTAAACCAGACGCACCAGCGCCCACCGGCGGCTTTTCTGTTCATCTGCAAACCTTGCCATCAGGACGACCAGGATGATAGCAGTGGCATAGAAGACTGCCTCATCGTAGTAGGCCGCCAGCGGTCGACCCAGCAACATGATCAGCAAAAGCATCGCCGCACAGTAACCCATTATCAGCCGGTCGAAGGGGTAGAATCTGCTCGGCGGCCTGCTGATCTCAGAAGTTGCTGTCATCGATAACATCTAATCCTTTGTCTTGCCGCCGACAATCAGGACGATCTCACCCTTGACGGTCTTTTCAGCTGTCGCATCAACCAGCTCACTTAAGGAACCTCGCACAAACTGTTCGTATCGCTTGCTGATTTCTCGGGCCAGGCAAGCCTGTCGGTTGCCCAGTACCTGCAGCATGTCAGTCAAAGCCCGGCCGACCCGGTGCGGTGATTCGTAGAAGACTAACGTATGCTCCAGTTCTTTTAATCTTTCCAGACGTTTCTGTCGGGCAACCGATTTGTGGGGCAGGAATCCCTCGAAGAAAAAGCGATCGGTCGGCAGACCGGAAGCCGTCAGGGCCGGGATAATCGCGCAGGCTCCCGGCAATGGTACAATCTCCACGTCGTCTCCGATAGCCGCTCGAACGATGCGATAGGCCGGATCCGAAATCCCCGGCGAACCGGCATCGGTGATAACCGCAATTGACTCTCCCTGCCTGATTCTGCGTAGCAATTGTTCAGCCCGGGTCACTTCGTTGAAATCGTGATAACTGATCAGCTTTTTTTTCAGACCCAGTCGTTTCAGCAGCAACCCGGAATGACGGGTATCCTCACAGGCAACCAGATCGACCTGCTGCAGTATCTCCAAAGCACGCTGAGTGATGTCGCCCATGTTGCCGATTGGCGTCGCCACCAGGTACAGTTTTCCGGCAGATTCAGTCATAGGGTACCGCTTACTCGCACAGTTCAATGCAATCGGGAATCACTACACGACCCAGCGAGGCGACATCGGGCAACCGCCGCTTAAAGGCGTTCCGGTTCAAAAGCGTAACCACCCGATTGATGCTGCCGGCCTCAAAACCTTCCTTTTCTAACGCCCTTCGGGATGTAATGCCGTCATCAATCAGGCGGCGCAGCAGCCGGTCGATCTCGTCATAGGTGACGCCGATTTCTCCTTCGTCAGTCTGCCCGGACCACAGGTCGGCGGTAGGCGGTTTGTTGCGGATCGCCTTCGGAACTCCCAGCTCTTCGGCCAGCAGTCGCACTTCGGTCTTGTACAGTTCGCCAATCGGGTTGACCGAGCAGGCTGAGTCACCATACCAGGTGGTGTAGCCCAGACATATTTCCGTACGATTACCGGTGCCCAGCACCAGGCAATTGGTTTGATGAGCAATGTCGAACAGAATCGCCATCCGTTCGCGGGACATTTTGTTGCCGGCGCGCAATCGATTGGACTTGTCGATGTCATCGAAATAGGCATCAATCATGGGCGAGATGTCCACCTGGCGGTGCTCGATCCCGAGCCGGTGAGCCAGCGCCAGGGCATCGGTCGCAGAGTCGGGGGATGAAGTCCGGTAAGGCATCATGACCGCCAGCACTTTCCCCTGGCCTATGGCCGCCACCGCCAGCGCCGTCGATACCGCCGAGTCAATGCCGCCGGAAAGACCGACCACGTAACCGTCCAGACCTGATTGCCCGAGCTTCTCCGACAAGAAAGCCCGAAGTATGTTCGCTGCTTTACCGGGACTAAAATCGATCGTGGCACTACTCTCCTTTCCGGGTACAATCACAATATGCGATTGGTACGATCTCATCAAGGAAAATGTTCTCCCCCGATTGACAGAGGGTCACTGTGCCACTACTTTGCACCGCGGAATGAGTCATCATATAGTCATCACCGGTGCTCCAGCTTCGGGCAAAACGGAATTTCTCCATCGCTTGAAAGATCACCATTCCTTTTGCGATTTTGTTTTTTTCGACGAACTGGCCCGCCAGCTTCTTCTGGAGGACCCACAGTACCGTCAGGACCGGCGCCGCTTCCACAGTGAACTCTATCGCCGGCAGGTTGCCCGGGAAGAACATCTTGGCGAGCGCCCATTCATAACCGACCGGGGCACCGCCGACGCTTTCGCTTTTCATCGTGAGACGATGCACCAGGTCGGCACCACCCTGGACAGGGAATACCGGCGCTACACGGCTGTTGTGCAGTTTGGCAGCACCGCCTCGCTGGGTGAAGCATATTATCAATGTGACGAAATTCGGCAGGAAACAATCGAGCAGGCCCTGTCAATCGAACGAGCTATCCGTAATATCTGGTGCGGACATCCCGGATATCGGTGGGTGGAGGCTCGTATTGATCCTGGGGCGAAGTATACAGACTGCCTCAAGTTGCTGACGGACCTGGTTAGACAGCCGGGATGAACCGCAGCCACCGGAAATGTACCCCGTATCGTCAAACAAACGTCTTGGATAATCTATTATCGGTAGTTATAATAAGGTGATGGTCATCGAATACGGCAAGACCGATACAGAAAAGGCAATTCTGATCGGGCTGGCGTTTAACTCCCTCCACCGTCGAGAGGTCACCGAATCCCTTCAGGAATTGGAGCGCTTGACCAACTCCGCCGGAGCTGTTGTAATCGGTTCCAGAATCCAGACGCGGGCCAGGCCTGATCCGGCTTTCTTCATTGGAAAGGGATTGGTCAACGAAATAAAGGACCAGTTGGCCGACGGGGGCGGCAATTGTGTCATCTTTGACGATACTCTCAGCCCGGCCCAACAGCGCAACCTGGAAACAGCGCTTCAGGTCAAAGTTATTGACCGTCCCGTCCTGATTCTGGACATCTTCGCCACTCGCGCCCGTAGCAGTGCATCACGACTCCAGGTCGAGTTGGCCCAATTGGAATACACGCTGCCCCGATTGACCGGCGCCTGGATACACTTTTCCCGGCAGTATGGCGGTATCGGCGCCAAGGGACCCGGCGAAACGCAGTTGGAGATCGACCGCCGCCAGGTGGGGGCCAAAATTGCCCACCTGAAGAAAAAACTGGCGAAACTGTCACAGCAACGGGCCACCCAGCGCAAGAGAAGACAATCGTTATTTAAGGTGGCATTGATAGGGTATACCAATGCCGGCAAATCAACCCTGTTCAACCGGCTGACGAAAGCCCGGGTGAGAACGGCCGACATGTTGTTCACCACCCTCGACTCCACTACGCGCGTAATGTCGGCCGGTTATCCCTGCAATATCATCTTTTCCGACACGGTGGGGTTTATCAAGAAACTCCCCCACCAGTTGGTGGAATCGTTTAAGTCTACTCTCGAAGAAGTCAGCCTGGCCGACCTGCTGCTGCACGTGGCCGACTGTTCGGATCCAAACCTTCTCGAACGAATCATTCAAACCCGACAGGTGCTTTCAGAAATCGGCGCCGACGAGATTCCCTACCTGATGATTTATAACAAAGTGGATATAGTGCCGGAATTTGTTCTTCCGCCTGAGAAAGGGGGCGGGGCTTTTGCAATATCAGCCCGGGACATAATCGGGATTTCGGCGCTGCAGGCTGAGTTGGTGGCGCAATCGACTCAATTCTCACGGCGGGGCGGTCGGGGGCGTTAATTACCCAGTACTTAGGACCGATATAATTAGAAAGCAAGGAGGCTCGATGAGTAAGCCGGTTCTTATAGTGGACGACAACCCCAACATGTCGTCGCTGCTTTCTGACATGCTGGAAGTGTTCGATTATCCGTCGGTTCGGGCGTCCGACGGTCAGCAGGCTCTGGAAGAACTGCAGAAACAGAACTTTGCCATGATCATCTCCGACTTGCGTATGCCCAATATGACCGGCCTGGAATTGTTGGAAAAAGTTAAGAGCCAATATCCCAAACTACCGGTAGTCCTCATTTCCGGGTACTCCATAGCCGAACTGGAAACCGAAACCGAGGGCTGCAAACCTGATGGTTTCCTGGCCAAACCTTTCATGATGTCCGACATCGAAAGACTGCTGAACTCGCTTCTTTAGCCGGTTGCTCCGTCCTCGCCATCACGTCAAACAAACCTGTCCGCAATGGGGTATGACTTAAGCACAGAACCCCGGCAGCACTGCAAGGGCAAATTCGAGCGGCAGTGCGTATGATGAGGATTAAAACCACACCATACGCAATTGCTACATAGATTTCAGCAGATCGGCTGGGGGCCGCCCTGGAACAAGTACTGAACCAGGTAAGTCAGATCGGCAACATCAATAAAGCCAGATCCATCAACATCGGCTGCGGCGAGAACCGGCGGCGGCGGACCACTCTGGAACAGGTAACCAACCAGGTACGACAGGTCACCCACGTCCACAGCAACGCTGCCGTCCACGTCACCGCAGATATAGGGGATAAAGGTTACTTCATAAATCACTGACGATGACGAGTTGCCAACTCCGTCCCGGGCATCGACTCGCCAGTAGGATACAACCGAATCAGGCAGGGTATCAACCGGGGTGTAGTATGACTCGGGCAAATTGGCATAGACACGAGTGTCGGGTCCAGCGGGGAAGGTCGAATCGATGGAGACATACAGGTCGTAGACGACCGGCGAACTCAGCCTGGTGGAGGTGGTCCAGTCAAAGGTCGGCGTCGGCTCGTTGGTTACCTTGCCGTCTTCCGGTTCCAGCAAAGTCGGCACTTCGGGCGGTGTCCAGTCGACATCAAACGACCAGACCTCCGAGTACTCGGAACTGTCGGTTCCGGCGGTGTTGAATGCTTTCACCCGCCAGTAGTGGAGACCTTCGGATGTGATGGTATCCTTGGGGAAGAAGTTGGTATCGACCACAGCTGAGATGACATCCGTCAGAAAAGTCGAGTCGGTAGATATCTCGATCCGGTAGCGATCCAGATTGTGTTTCCAGGAGGTGGACCACTCAAACGTGGCATAAGGGGGTAGATAGACACCATCCGGCGGTACGATCAATTTCGGCTCGAGTATTGGAAGATACCAGTTGGCGGTATAGACCTCGGAGTTACCGTCGCGGGAGTCGGTCCAGACAGCGTTTACTTTGTCATGGAAAGCCGTGACACCGATATACTCTCCGATCAGACCGGCTCGTCCGCTGACACGAAGCGGGATCACGATACCGTTCTCATCAATTTCAAACAGCGGCCTCTGATCAATATTCTTCAGGTTGCCGGGTGACGACGAGACATCGGAGATACGATGGTTGCTGGTGAACGTCAGACCGCCGTCAAACGAATAAGCAGCCATCATGTCAAACAGGTAATAACCAGGTGGGTCGTAACGCTGGTCGTAGAAGACGACAATAATGACACCCTCATCGTTTACTACCAGCCAGGGATGGAAAGCATCGATAGCAACCGAATTGGGGTCGTCATTTATCTGGATGCGCTGTGACCAGGTGACACAATTGTCGGTGGAGCGAATGAAGTCGACATCGGTGTTGCCGGCATCTTCCGGTCCCTCGTTGGTAAAGGCAATGTACATGTTACCGCCAAAGGGTCCGCCGGTCAGATCGGCATCACCCACCGGCTGAGAGTAAGTGTTAATGCCGCCGTCAGCGGAAGTGTACCCCGAAACTGAGAGAACCGTGTCTTCGTAAGTGAAGATTTGCCCGCCATCAGTGGAGACGACATGCTTGATAGTTGTGACACCGGAGCAGGTGCCGCCGGAATCGAGAGCGTATCCCTGCCAGAAAACGTGAACATCACCGTTGGAGTTGACAATCGGAATCGAGAACTGCCCGGCGTCAATCAAACTGCTTCCGCATCCGGTTGAGGTCTGATTCGGACCGACTGTGACCGTATCTTCGAATGATGCCGCTCCGTCAATCGAGCGCACAACCAGGATCCGATCAGGGGGATCGGCGGGACCATAGAAGCGTGTCCAGGAGCAGTAGACATTACCGTCGTACGTGCCACCGGTGCGGTCGGCAGTGATAAACTGTTTGTCCTCGAAGAACTGATTCGAGGGGATTGTGTTGGGTACCGGGCCGGTCCAGGAGATGCCCTGGTCGGTCGATTTGTAAAAGGCGATCAGGGATTTTCCCGTGAATCCGAAGGCGTCCCAGTCGAGGTTGCACATATAAAAGTTTCCATACCGGTCGACAGTGAGAGTCGGGTCGGACTGTTGGGAATCGTAACTGAAGTACTGCATCAATTTGGCCACCAGCGAATCGGTCCAGGTCTGGCCGGCGTCAGTGGAGCGACCGATTCCGATCTGCCGGTAACCAAGCCGGAAATCGCGCCAGTTGGCGATAATAATGTTACTGTCGGTGGGGCAGATAAAAACCTGTTCCTCGTTGTTGAGTTCCGGGTAAACGGTGATTCGGATGTTGGTGGGCGGGGGGTAACTGCTGCCGGCCATAGCGGCCGTACCCAGGCAGATTACCAGCACCAGAGGTAAATACAGTTGGCGTAAAGTCATACACCTTCTCCTTATTGTGAGTTGCTGTCAAACATCGCGAGGCAAACAAGTAACAGTGAAGACGCTGTTTCAATATAGTGCCTTTAGGCAGCAAGTCAAACGAAAATCCGGGCATGGTAGCCGTTAATCGAGTTGCCCGGCTGGATTATTGATTGTCGCCTCAACTCATCTCTACGTATATTGGTCCCGCATGGATTCAGAAAGTTACCGGAACTTCATGAAGGTGGCTTTTTCGGAAGCCCGGCAGGCGTATGATAATGGTGAAGCCCCGGTGGGTGCGGTTGTCGTTTTCGAGGATCACATTATCGGCCGTGGCCACAACCAGACCCGGCAGTTTCACGATGCCACCGCCCACGCCGAGATGATCGCCCTGTCGGCTGCTTACGAACATTTCGGGGACTGGCGTCTTGAAAACTGCACCCTCTTCTGCACTCTGGAACCGTGCCCGATGTGCGCCGGGGCGGCGATGCTTTCGCGGATCAAGACAATTGTCTACGGCGCCGCCGATCCCAAGTTTGGCGCCTGTGGCTCGATACTTGATATACCGTCAGAAACGAGATTCAACCATCAGATTGAGATAGTCAGTAGCGTTATGGAAGCAGAGGCGGCAGAGTTGATGCAGCGGTTTTTTCGGCGGCTGCGAAAAAACAAAGAGGAGATCAACTGATGGAATGGGATCAGGGACTACGCCGGGAGTTTCGCAAAACAGTGGTTCTGGCGGTCTTTATCCTGGTGGTTAATCCGGTTATCTTTCTTGCGCTGGCCGTTTTTCTGAATATTTCTGCAAGAACTGGTGGCGAGGTTGATATGATGTTTTATATGCTGCTGATGGCAGCCATAGCTTCACCGGCGGCAATGCCGCTGATCGAACGGTTCCATATCAACCGCTATCGCTCGGACAAGACTTCAAAGATGAGTCCGGGGCAGTTGTTGACCAGTATCAGTATCGTGAAGTTCGCATTCGTGGAGGCGGCGTATGTGTGTGGACTCATAGTGTACATCACATCCGGCGACATGGCCAGGATGCTCTGTTTCTACCCGATCGGGATTGCCTGGAGCGTATTTTGTCGGCCGCGCCGGTCACAGTGGGAAAATTTGATAAACAAGATGGGATCACCATGAAATACGAAAACGAAGACAAGTACGACCTGAGCCGGATGATTATCCAGCCGCTCTATTTCGGACTGGTGGTGAACATCCTGATACCGGCCGGAGTCCTTCTCGTCTGTCACTATATCCACAGCAACTACACTCGCGGCAGCGCCATTGGCGACCTGGCCAACCCGTTGTTCTACGTGTTGTTGGTGCTGGCTCTATTGCAGGCCGGACTGGCGCTGTGGTGGCGATCCCAACGGCTGCAACGGCCGATGATCAAATCGGAAACGACTATGGAATCAGACCTGACGACCGGTCTGTTGCATGTCTGTCGTCCGGTGTTTGTCCTTATTGCCGCCATATCCGGCTACGGTTTCGTCTATTTCTTTCTGACAGGACGTTTCACCGAAACGGTTGTTTTTGTTTTTTTCTCTTTTGTCGTCTTCCAGGTGGTTCGCCCTCGCCACGGTTTAGTGCGCAAGTTTATTGCCCGGCAGCAACGGCTGTTTGAGCAGTGAGTATAGTAATTCCTCGGATGCTCGGAGTCGGGAATAATGTCGCAAAATTGAAAAGAAGTCTATTTGATAACCCTGACAATACCAGACCCCACCAGGGAGATGTTGGGTTTCTCATTCGTCCGTCTGACGCCGGACTCACCTGGAACGCCGACCTGCTGGATCCCAGCTACTCGTGGTGGGCGTACGTCCTCGTGCACCCACAATCGCGGCAGACGAGGAGAGGTTGTCTCAAAAGGTGGTTATTCTAACGCGCGTAGGGCGGGGGCTTGTCTCCCGCCAATAGAAGTGGCGATGCCACCGGCGGACATAAAGCCCGCCGCTACGCGGGTTTACCGAATGACGATTTATTAGATGCAACGTTAAATGTACCCAAAGCTGACTTGTGGGATGGCCTCAGGACGTCCACCGCGCACAAGATAAAGTGGCGATGCCACAAGACCTTATCTAACATAAAGTTATCGTGCCTCCTCACAAAAGTGGCAATGCTACTTCATTTTTATTAAGCCCAAGGGAACAACTCTGATGTATATGTAGTTATAACAATAACAATTATTATTAGTATTGCAAAAGTGACTCAGGATATGAAAGCACAGAGAAATACAAAACAGAGACAGGTGATCCTCCAACAACTGCGACAGCTCACCACGCACCCGACGGCCCGTGAATTGTACGAGATTGTTCGGCTGCAACTGCCAAGAATCAGCCTGGGTACGATTTACCGCAATCTGGATTTGCTGCACAAGAAAGGTGAGATTCAGAAACTGGCTCTGGGTGCTCGCGAAGCTCGTTACGATGGCAATCCGGATCGACATCAGCATGTGCGTTGCACCGAATGTGGTCGAATCTGTGATTTCATACAGCGGCCGAAAAGTGTTGCCGACATGGAGCTTGACGACGCCGATGGTTGGAAAATTGTCGGTCAGCGCACCGAGTTCATCGGTATCTGCCCGGAATGTCGGCAGCAGGGACAACCTGAGTGATAATAACAGAACTAAAGAGATTGTAGGAGGAGTGTATGACTTCAAAGGAAGTTCAACAGGAAATCGTCTCCAATATGAGACGCTGGCAGAAGATTGAAAATGCTTCGGTAGCCTCAACCGGTAATGTCATTGAGCGCACCGAGAACCCGATCGTCCGTCTCATTATGGAGATCATCCAGCGCGATTCTCAGATGCACTATCGTGTGCAGGGTATAATCGCGGACAGTCTCGAGTCCAGGACTATCACATTGACTCCGGACGAACTGGGTGAAGTGTGGGGGCTTATCGAAAAGCATATCGAGTTGGAGAAAAAGACGGTTCAACTTGCCAATGAGGCTCTGGCAGCCCTGAAGGGCAAGAAGATGGTGGTCCAGGAATACCTGCTGAACTACCTGTTGATCGACGAGGAAAAGCACAACCGGGTATTGGAATCGTTGGAGACGATCAAGAAAGGGATGTATCCCTATGGTTAAGGTCTCAACCCTTCAAGGGGAAGTGATTTTGAAACTTTGAAACTGATACAGGAATCATTATGTCAAGTCTGGTTACCAAAGAAGCTCCCGATTTCACTGCCCAGGCGGTGATGGGTGACAATTCGTTTGCGGAACTGAAGCTTTCATCGTACCGCGGCAAATATGTGGTCTTGTTTTTCTATCCTCTGGACTTTACCTTTGTGTGCCCATCGGAGATTATTGCTTTCGATAAAGCACTGGCGAAGTTCAGGGAGAGAAACGCTGAGGTGATCGGTGTGTCGGTCGATTCACAGTACTCGCATTACGCCTGGAAAAACACGCCGGCTAACCAGGGCGGTATCGGATCGATTAAGTTCCCGCTGGTGGCTGATCTGAACAAGAACGTCGCTCGCGACTACGGCGTGCTGTTCGACGAGTCGGTGGCGTTGCGCGGACTGTTCCTGATCGACAAGGAAGGCATTGTCCGCCACGCCCTGGTCAATGATCTGTCGCTGGGACGCAACGTCGATGAGGCACTGCGGATGCTTGACGCCTTGCAGTTTACCGAGAAGCACGGCGAGGTTTGCCCGGCCAACTGGCGCCAGGGTGATGACAGCATGAAGCCGACGGCGGATGGTGTCGCGGAATATTTAGCTGCTCACGCTTAGTAGAAGTATCAACTATCGTGAGAGTCAAAAACAGTGGTGATGCAATAAGAGAGGATTGAGATGAGCGAGAGATTAGGTGTTGTCAAAATGAAGGGTAATCCCCTGACGCTGGTCGGCAACGAAGTCAAGGTGGGGGATACTGCCCCCGACTTTGAAGTGTTGAACGATAAGCTGGAACCGGTCAAGCTTTCCTCGTTCAAGGGAAAGGTGATGGTTCTTGTCTCTGTGCCGTCGGTGGATACGCCTGTCTGTAATCTTGAGGCCAAACGTTTCAATATTGAGGCCGGGAAACTTGGCGATAAGGTTGTGATTCTTACCATCAGTATGGACCTGCCTTTTGCCCAGGCCCGCTGGTGTGCGGCAGCAAATGTGCAGAATGTCAAGCTTCTCTCGGATCACCGTGATGCCTCCTTTGGGACGGCATACGGTGTGTTGATAAAAGAACTGAGGTTGTTGGCCCGAACCGTTTTTGTCATCGACCAGGGTGGTACTGTCCGGTATATCCAATACGTTGAAGAGACGACCGACGAGCCTGATTACGCCGACGTACTGGGAGCCGTCAATAAGGTTCTGGAGGAGTAAAATGACGCTCGAAGAAGCAATCACGATGGCTGTCGATTACGAAATCAGAGTCCGCGATGCCTATCTCAAATCTGTGGATAGCATCGACGACGAAACCGGCCGTCGCGTATTTAAGGTGCTTGGCAACGAGGAGCAGGGGCATATCGATTACCTGCAGAGCCGGCTTCAGCAGTGGCAGAAAACCGGCCAACTGTCCCCGACCAAACTGGAGACGGTCGTACCCTCTCGAGAAGTAATCGAGGCGGGTGTCAGCAGACTGGCCGATCACCTGTCCCAGCGGGACTTCGGTACCGAGCGGGAGATACTACAGAAGGCGCTGGCTATGGAACAGGAAACCACGGATTTCTACAAGAAGATGGTGGCCGAGCTTGGCGAAGAGGGGAAACTGTTCAGCCGCTTTCTTGAAATCGAAGAGGGGCACCAGGCGATTGTGCAGGCTGAACTGGATTACCTCAATCGGACCGGAACATTTTTCGATTTTCAGGAATTCACTCTTGAATATTGACGGTGTAAAACAGAAAGACCGTCACAGGTTATTGTGAGAACATACTAAGGAGAAAACCGATGGCTACTGAAAGACTGCAAGTTTACAAATGCCAGGTCTGCGGTAATATCGTGGAGGTTGTCCATGCTGCCGCCGGGAAGTTGGTTTGCTGTGGCAAACCTATGACATTGCTGAAGGCAGGCGAAGTTGACGCCGCTACCGAGAAGCACGTGCCGGTGATCGAGAAAGTCGACGGCGGTTACAAGGTGACGGTCGGTGAAGTCGCTCATCCGATGGAAGAGAAACACTACATCGAGTGGATCGAACTGATTGCCGACGGCATAGCCTATCACCAGTTCCTCAGCCCCGGCGACGTCCCGGAGGCTTTTTTCAAGTTGGCTGCCGCTGAAGTCAGCGCGCGTGAATACTGCAACCTGCACGGATTGTGGAAAGCTTAAACCGAAAGGGAGAAAACGAAGATGTTTGATTCTGCCGACAAAATTCTGGATTTTGCCATTCAAAATGAGCAACTCGCGGCCGATTTCTACACTCGCCTGGCCGACAAGATGAACGCTCAGAGTATGAAAGATGTATTTCTGCAGTTTGCCGAGGAAGAAAAGGGACACAAAGCCAAGCTGGAAAGAGTCAGGACCGGCAAGCTGCTGTTGGGCGCCGAGAAAAAGATCCTGGACCTGAAAATTGGTGACAACCTGGTCGAGATTGATCTGTCCGGCGATCTTAGTTACCAGGAAGCCCTCATTGTGGCAATGAAAGCCGAAAAGGCCGCCTTCAAGCTCTATACAAACCTGGCTGCTGCAACTGACGACGACGGTTTGAAGCAAATCTTTCTGGATTTGGCTCAGGAGGAAGCCAAACATAAACTTCGCTTCGAAATTGAATACGATGACAACATATTGACGGAGAATTGACCCCCCACCAGTAGTGAGGTTTGCCGCATGATAAGCAAGAAAATGCAGGATGCACTAAATGACCAGGTGACGGCCGAGTTTTACTCGGCCCACCTTTACTTGGCTATGTCGGCCTATCTGGAATCGATTGATTTGCCGGGGTATGCCAACTGGATGCGAGTGCAGTACCAGGAGGAAGTATCACATGGAATGAAGATGTTTGACTATGTGATTGAACGGGATGGTCGAGCCCTGGTAAAAGCGTTCGAGGCTCCCCCTTCCGAATGGGATTCAGCACTGAGTGTGTTTGATGCTGTCTATGAACATGAACAAAAAGTGACCAGCCTGATCAACAACCTGGTCGACATCGCTCTGTCTGAAAAAGATCATGCTTCCCACATCTTCCTGCAGTGGTTTGTCAACGAGCAGGTCGAAGAGGAAGCCACAGCCAAGGGGATTGTTCAACAACTCAAGATGCTGGGTGATTCCAGGGCCGGCATGTTCCAGATTGATCGTGAGCTGGGGCAGCGTGTCTTCACGCCACCGCCGGCAAGTGCCGGATGAAATCGCATGGAACTGCAGGCAATCTGTTGATCCGGTAGGATTTGTTGAAGGAAACTGTCAGTGAGTAACCAAACCGACAAAGCCGCCGTCAGGAACCTGCTGTTGCTGCGGGATGGGAAAGGCCTGCTGCAGTGGTCCGACAGACGACGCAACCATTACCGAGTTGTGATGTCTCTGACATATGACTCCGATGAATTGGTGCGCCGGCGGGCGATTGAAGCGATCGGCCGGCTGGCCGGCAGCCAGAGTCTGTATGACCTCGAGAAAGTCCGCGATCTTATCCGTCGACTGCTGTGGCTGATGAACGATGAATCCGGCGGACTTGGATGGCAGGCTCCGGAGATGATCGGTGAAATCCTGGTAAACGTACCGGTACTGATTGGCGAATACGCCCATTTGCTGCCGGCTTTTCTCGATGAAGAGCCGTTTGAAAGAGGAGCGCATCACGCGATTTATCGAGTGGCGACGGTCAATCCTCAGCCGTTTGCAGAGTCTGTCGGAAGATTGCGCGACTCTCTCAACGATCCGGATCCCGCCACCAGGGTCTATGCGGCGCTGGCGCTGACGGCAATCGGGGCGGACACGAACGGTAATGGCTTCAAAGGACTCCGGTCAGACCCAGGCAGACTTTCGTGGTATGATTTTGGGACCGGTGAGCTCTGTCGGAGCACGGTGCGTAATGTGATGGAAAGTGTTTTAGAGCAGCGGGGTCCCTGTAATCGGGATGGGAATCAAAGGATTCAACAGGAATGAGTGTTGCAATAAGGAGAATGTCATGGCTGATCTGAAAGGATCACAAACTGAGAAGAACCTGCTGACCGCCTTTGCCGGTGAATCTCAGGCACGGAACCGCTATACCTATTTCGCCAGCAAGGCGCAAAAGGAAGGTTTCGTACAAATATCACACATTTTCGAAGAAACCGCTAACCAGGAAAGAGAACACGCCAAGAGACTGTTTAAGTTTCTCAAGGGTGGAGAAGTCGAGATTCAGGCATCCTTCCCGGCCGGAGTAATCGGCACCACGTCCGAGAACCTGTCCGCTGCGGCTGAGGGCGAGCATCATGAATGGGAGAGCATGTACCCTGAGTTTGCGAAGATTGCTCGCGAAGAAGGTTTTGAGACAATTGCTCGGACTTTTGAGGCCATTGCTGTAGCTGAAAAACAGCACGGAAAACGCTATCTCGGCTTGAAGGCCAACATTGACGGTGGAAAGGTCTTCAAAAAGGAGAAGAAGGTCGTCTGGAGATGTCGCAATTGCGGCTATATCCACGAGGGCGAAGAAGCACCAAAGGTCTGTCTGGCATGCGACCACCCGCAGGCGCATTTCGAACTGCAGGCTAAAAACTGGTAAAGAAATTCGAATGACATTAAGGTTTAGATTAACTTCTGCTGGAGGCAACGATGAATGTATTTGAATATGCCATGAAGATGGAAGAGGACGGCCGGGCCTACTACCTGGAACATGCTGAGAAGATAAGCAACCCGGCCTTAAAAAGAGTGTTGGTCGAATTGGCCGAGGATGAATTGAAGCATTACAACACTTTCAAAGCCCTCAGAGACGAGCAGTCCGCCGAATACAAAGAATCCGAGAAAACCACGATTCTTTCTACTCTTAAGAATGTCTTTGAGACATTGAAAGCGGAGTCCGGTGAGCATAGTATTCCCTCAGACGCAACCAGGGTCTGGGAACATGCTCGTGATGTTGAAAAGAAGTCGGAGGCCTTTTACCGGGAGAAAGCGGCTGAGGTCGATGATGAGTCTCAGAAGCATATTCTCACTCGGATTGCGGACGAAGAACACAACCACTGGGTGGCCCTGGATAATGTAATACGTTTTCTCAATCGCCCGCAGCAATGGCTGGAAAATGCCGAATGGTCCCATCTGGAGGACTACTGAACTGAATGCCGACCTGTGGCAAAGTAAACGGTCTTGATGATGATTGATGTTATTTTCAGAATAATCACTGAGAGCTGGATGGTTCTCGGTCAGATGTCGCCCTATCTGCTGTTCGGCTTTGTAGCAGCCGGTGTCATGTCGGTGTGCTTGTCAACCGAGTGGGTGCAGCGCCATTTGGGGGGACGAGGTATGGGGCCGGTTATCAAGGCCTCTGTCTTCGGCGTACCCTTGCCGTTGTGTTCCTGCAGTGTTATACCGGTGGCGGTTTCAGTGCACAAGCAGGGTGCCAGTCGCGCTGCTACCACCGCCTTTCTGCTTTCCACGCCTCAGACCGGAGTAGACAGCATCGCTGTCACCTACGCCCTGCTGGGGCCGGTTTTTGCCGTTTTCCGACCGGTGGCTGCATTATTGACCGGATTGGCCGGTGGTGCGCTGGTCAGGTTACTGGGAGAACCGAACGGCCTCGGCAATCAACCAGGCCCGGCCGCGGCATCTTCCGGCAGTTGCTGTGAGTCAGCCCCACAACGATCCGGCGTGCTTTCTCGCATCTTGCGCTACGGTCTGGTGACGCTTCCCCGCGACATAGGTCCGGCGTTGCTGGTGGGAGTTCTGATCGCCGGCACATTGACCGCTCTGGTGCCACAGGATCAACTGGCGCCGTATATTGGCGGCGGGGTTTTGTCGATTCTGCTGATGATGTTGGCGGGAGTGCCGGTCTACGTCTGTGCCACAGCTTCGGTGCCGATTGCCGCCGGTCTGATGCACCTGGGTGCCTCACCCGGCACCGCTTTAGCTTTCCTGATTGCCGGACCGGCTACCAACGCGGCTACTTTCACAACCATCTGGAAAGTGCTGGGACGGCGAACGGCAGTATTGTTTCTTGTAACGGTGGGCATCAGTGCGCTCGGTACCGGTTTGCTTTTGGACTGGCTGATGCCGATGTTGGGGTCCACGTTACCGGATTTGGGCGCTGGACCGGTGCATTCGCATATGAACGGATGGTTTCATGTCGGAGCTGTCCTGTTGTTGGTGCTGCTGCTGGTTTCATTTGTATTCAGTGACCGTAGTCGATCCAGTGAAGACTCATTGGAGGCGGGCAGCGCCGGGTCAGCCGTACCTGCTGACGGATCAGCGGCAACAACCGGGTCGTGTGCCTGTTGTTGCCATGAAAATGAAAACGGCAAAGAGCAGACAGGGTAGCGGGGAAATGCTTATAATGAAATCACGTTCCGTCGCACGGTCAATCGTTGCCGGCGGACAGAGAAAACCGCTTCACCAGGGGAGGTGTCAACGGTGACCAGGGAACCAAACGCCATTGTCAGCCAGAGAATCGAGATAACACCAAACCTGATAAAGCTCCGGGTGGTGCCGCAAGGATGGGAACTACCCGATTTCACTCCGGGACAGTACGTTGTGCTGGGTCTGCCGGGCTCGGCTCCTCGCTACCCCGGCGCCGAGGTCGAGGACCGTCCCCCCAAGGACCCTGACAAGAGCATCATGAGAGCCTATTCCGTAGCCTCATCTTCGATAGCCAAAGAGTACCTCGAATTTTACATTGGCCTGGTGCATTCGGGCTCGCTTTCGCCCCGGCTGTTTAACCTTAAGGCGGGTGACAGTGTTTGGCTTGCAGAACGATTCAAGGGTATGTTCACGTTGTCAGAGGTGCCTAATGAGTTCAACATCCTGCTTATTGCCACCGGGACCGGTGTGGCACCATACATGAGCATGATTCGAACCGAAATAACCCAGGGGTTGCAGCGCCGCTTCGCGGTGGTTCTTGGTGCCAACCATTCGGTCGACCTGGGTTATCACGAGGAGCTCAAGGCACTGGATTCGATCAGCGACAACTTCCATTATCTGCCCATTCTCAGCCTGGCCCATGAAGAGCCGGTTCCCTGGCCGGGACACCAGGGTTTTATTCAGGATCTGTGGCAAGGTGGTACTATCGACAAAATCTGGGGATTCCATCCGACATCGGACAACACTCATGTATTCCTGTGTGGTAACCCGATTATGATCGACATCATGGTTGATATCTTAAGTGAAGAAGGCTTCAAGGAGCACTCCCTTAAGCAGACCGGGCAGATTCACCTGGAGCGGTTTTTCACCAAAGCTAAATGAGGTGGTATAGACCACCGGTTCATGGCGTATGACGGAGGAAACCACGTACAATGAATATCGTCGGCTGGTTTGAGGGACTGCACCCGGTGGTGCAAGCCCTGCTGGCTACTTGCTTCACTTGGCTGATGACCGCTCTCGGTGCGGCGGTAGTCTTTTCTGCAAGAGATCTCTCCCGTCGCACGCTGGATGTCATGCTCGGTTTCGCAGCCGGAGTGATGATAGCGGCCAGTTACTGGTCACTGCTGGCCCCGGCCATCGAAATGTCCGAGGAAATGAATCTCCCTCCCTGGCTACCGGCGGTGGTCGGTTTTCTGGCCGGCGCGTTTTCCCTGCTGCTTATCGATCAGATTCTGCCCCATCTTCATCGCGGCAAGGCTACCGATGAAGCGGAAGGGGTCAGAACGAGTTGGCGGCGGTCGACATTGCTGGTGCTGGCCATTACGCTGCACAACATACCGGAGGGGCTTGCCGTCGGGGTAGCTTTCGGAGCCGTAGCGGTCGGATATCCATCGGCGACGCTGGCTGGCGCGGTGGCGCTGGCTATAGGCATCGGCATCCAGAACTTCCCGGAAGGGACGGCGGTCTCAATGCCTTTGCGCCGAGAGAATATCTCCCGATTGAAGAGTTTCTGGTACGGCCAACTATCGGGTATCGTCGAGCCAATAGCGGGCATACTGGGAGCGGCCCTGGTGATTGTGGCACGACCGATCCTGCCCTACGCTCTGGCTTTCGCCGCCGGTGCCATGATCTTTGTGGTGGTCGAGGAACTGGTTCCGGAGTCGCAGAGCGGAGGCCACTCGCACGCAGCTTCCATAGGAGCGATGCTTGGCTTTGCGCTAATGATGACGCTTGATGTAGCGTTTGGATAGAACCGATGCCATAGACCTGCTGATACGGGCGAAGGTTGTTGTTGCACGATAGTTCTAATCGATCTGACACGGAGGTTTTATGAGTGCTGACACAGTGTTGCTGGCCAGGTTGCAGTTTGCCCTGACCATCGGCTTTCACTTCATCTTCCCGCCGGTGTCGATCGGATTGGCTTGGTTGCTGGTGATAATCGAGGGAGTCGGCTGGAAAAAGGGAGATGAAATCTATCGTCGTATGGGCCGGTTCTTCGGCAAATTGCTGGCGATCACATTTGTGGTCGGTGTGGCCACCGGCATTGTAATGGAATTCCAGTTCGGCACCAATTGGGCGGAGTATTCCAAATTCGTCGGCGACATATTCGGAGCTCCCCTGGCGGCTGAGGGCATCTTTGCGTTTTTCCTCGAGTCGACTTTCCTGGGCCTGTACATCTTCGGCAGAAACCGACTCTCTCCGGGAGTGCATTGGTTTTCCATCTTGATGGTGGCGGTCGGAGCGACGATTTCCGCCTTCTGGATTCTGGTGGCCAACTCCTGGCAACAGACTCCGGCCGGATATGTAATCCGGAACGGGCGGGCGGAGTTGACCAGTTTCTATGACGCCGTGTTCAATCCGTCCACTATGATACGATTTTTCCACACTATGGATGCCGCGCTTATAACCGGCGCTTTCGTTATGGCCGGTGTGGCGGCCTTCCTCCTGCTCCGCAACCGGGAAAACCTGGTGGCCCGCAAGGCCTTGAAGTTGTCCATTGTTTTCGGTTTGATAGTCTCGGTGCTGGCGTTGTTCCCTACCGGCCACCAACACGCGGTGCAGGTAGCACAAACCCAGCCGGAAAAACTCGCCGCCATAGAGGGTCTTATTGACGGACAAACCAATGCTCCCATGGTGCTGTTTGGTATACCGATGGACAACCCGCCGGAGTTGAAATACGCCATCAAGGTTCCCGGCGTGTTGAGCTGGCTGGCGCACGGCGACACCAGGGCGTACGTCAAGGGACTGACCGATTTTCCCGTGGATGAACGCCCCCCTTTCCTGCTGACTTTTATTTCATTTCATAGCATGGTGGCACTGGGAAGCTACTTCATTGCGGCCATGTTGCTGGGAGTGTTGCTGTTGTATCGCCGGAAACTGTGGGACCAGCGCTGGTTCTTGCGGCTGCTGGTATGGTCGGTACCGCTACCGATTATCACCTGCCAGTTAGGGTGGATAACGGCCGAGGTGGGACGTCAACCCTGGGTGGTGTATCACATTCTGAAGACGGCGGACGCGGTTTCGTTGACGGTGTCGGCCGGAGAGATATTGTTTTCGATCATCCTGTTCGGGTTGATCTACCTGTTTCTGGGGGCAGTTTATCTTTACCTGGTAGTGCGGGAAGTGAGACAGGGAGTTGAAACCACGTTAGCCACGGAGGTGACGGTATGATTGACCTGAACACAACCTGGTTTATACTGGTGGGCGTCCTGATTACCGGGTATGCCATACTGGATGGCTTCGACCTCGGTGTCGGGGTGCTGCATCTCTTCGCAGACAATGAGCAGCAACGTCGAGTTAATATGAATGCCATCGGACCGGTCTGGGACGGCAACGAAGTCTGGCTATTGACCGCCGCCGGCGCACTGTTCGCCGCTTTTCCACCGGTGTACGCTACCATCTTTAGTGGCTTCTACCTGGCGATGATGCTCATTCTGGCAGCACTAATTTTCCGAGCGGTATCGCTGGAGTTTCGCAGCAAAGTTGACTTGTCGATATGGCGACGATTCTGGGACTGGTCGTTTGGGCTGGGCAGTCTGCTGCCGGCGCTGCTGTTTGGCGTAGCTGTGGGCAATTTACTACGAGGTGTTCCCATCGACGTCAATGGAGCCTGGGCAGGTAGTTTTCCGGGGTTGCTTAACCCGTACGCCTTGCTGGTCGGTGTCCTGAGTCTGGTCATGCTGGTGATGCACGGCGCCGTCTATATGACGACCAGGACCGAGGGCGATCTGTGTCGGCGAATGAGTCAGTGGGCGCTGCGCGGATGGGTGGGATTTGTGATCGTCTATCTGCTGGTGACCCTGTATTCGTTCTTTGAGGCCGGTTATCTCTTTGAGGGACTCCTGGCCAATCCGTTGTTCTGGCTGTTTCTGGTAATGCTCCTGGCGGCGATCAGCTACCTGCCGATAGCCCTGAGAGCGGCCAGGTATGGGCGAGCATTTTTCTCATCGGCGGTTATGATTGTCAGCGTGATTGCGTTGGCGGCGGTAAGTATGTATCCCCGACTGGCTCCTTCCAGCATCGACCTGGCCTACAGCCTGACCGCCTACAACGCTTCTTCAACGCCACGGACACTGACCGTGATGCTGATTATCGCAGCGATCGGGATGCCGATTGTAATCGGCTATACTGTTTATATGTACCGCGTGTTCAAGGGCAAGGTGGAGGTCACATCGGAAAGCTATTGAGGTCGGCCGCCGCTACCGGAAATAAGAAACGAAAAGGGTAACTCTTTTTAAGTCAACGGGACAGCAAGGTCGTTTCTCATCGACCCTGCTGCCCGCATCCATAATGTCTTATAGCGGTACGGGGAATTGGGACATTATGGAAGTTGGTCTGGAGATTGAGTTCACGGTCTTGTCACGCCGCGGGCGCCGAAAAGCGACTGGCTGAATCGGAACCCCCGTCCCCTTTGAAACCCTTCTGAAAGTGGCCTAATTTGCTCTAAATCAGCCACTTATATATACACACCCCGGAAAAATTCCGAGCTGAGCACACACAGGGGAGATTTCGTTTCAGGTAGAACCAAGCGCCTACTCTACCCTGAAATGCACTCAGGAGCCGCTCCCCTCCCCACCAAACACTCCCCACCAAATCCATTGACTCCCAGGCACATTTTCGGTATATTGCGGCGGTAGGGAATATGAAATGAATGGGGAGATTCTATGAGAGTATTGATACTGGGCTGCGGCCTTATTCTCGCTACTATCAATCTCAATGCCGCCACCATCCATGTTCCAGCAGATCAACCAACGATTCAGTGGGTAAAGACCTACGGGGGAGATATAGGTGACAGAGCTTTCCGAATTATCCAGACGCCCGACAGCGGGTATGCTTTCCTGGGAGCCACTATGTCTTTCGCGGAAGGAAATGATGACTACTGGTTAGTGCGATTGAATCCAGACGGTGACACGCTCTGGACAAAAACCTATGGCGGCCCCGAAGGTGTGGCTCCTCGGGACATAATCAACACCTTTGACGGTGGTTTCATGATCTGCGGCAACAACACCAATTACGGTTATGACAGCACATTCTTTGCCCTAAAAACCGATAGCTTAGGCACTGAAGAATGGATGGCGTCCGTGGGCTACCGGAACTCGCACGCAAAGGCAGTAGTACAGAGTCCGGATTCCGGTTTTCTGTTCGCCTGTTTAGTCACCAATGCATCGGGCATCGGATATTGGTCGGTGTTGAAGATTGACAATGATGGTGACTCACTGTGGCTGCTGGCTTTCACAGCAGACTCTGCGGACATTAGTATCAGTGAAATAATTCGCGTAGATAACGACAATTACATTGTATCTGGATCGCACAGTTATACGGGAGCATACCAATACGACGTGTTCGTGGCTAAGCTGGCCGATGATGGTTCTGTCTTATGGAGTCAGCATTTCGGTTCAGGCACACGCCAGAGCGCGAATCGCTTAGCCCAGATTTCTGATTCAACCATTGTTGCTGCAGGTTCTCAAGATTATCACGCAACCTTTTGGGTGCTGGACTTGGATGGTGCACATCTCGATTCATTGCAGTTTGGGGACAGTGCAGAATACGCAGGAGACGTTTCAGCTACTGTCGATGGCGGATTCATTCTGTGTACTACCATAGAGGAAAGCCCTTTCCCAGATAAAGCTACCACTGCGAGAATTAGGAAATATGATAGTCTGTTCAATGAGCAGTGGGTTACAGCTACGGATAGCAGCTTTGACGAGGTTGAGGCGTATTCCATCCAGCAGACTTGCAACGGAGGGTTCATATTTGGAGGCCGAGCAAGCAATCATGCAACTTCGCCGGACATCGATATGTACGCTCTCAAGATAGCGACTGAATTGCCGCATCTATCGCTGTTTCTAATAGACAACGAGAATCCGAATACGCATTGCATCACTGATACTCCTATCTTTGAGTGGTCAATCATTGATCCCGAGGGAATTGGGCAGCAGGGGTATGAGATACAAGTCGGTCTCGACAATGACTGGACAGTAGCGGAAATGTGGGCGTCCGGGGAAGTAACAACATCAGATACTGCCGCCACCTATTCGGGCTTGCCACTCTCAGACGGAACCACATATCAGTTGCGAATCCGTGTCGCCAATGTCCTTCATTGGTCGCCTTGGTACAGCACGTGGTTCAGACTCAACTCTATCCCCTCCGTCCCTACCCCGCTGAGTCCTATCGATGACGTTATTGTCGGCACGACACCCGCTCTCTGGGTCGAGAACTCCACCGACGCTGAGGGTGACACTTTGACATACGACTTCCTTGTGGATGTAGACACGCTGTATGGAGAACCTGATCCGGTCTTAGGCTATGGTATCCCGGAAGGTGAAGATTCGACCGGGTGGCAGGTAACAGAGTCCCTGGACGAAAACAAGCGTTACGTGTGGATTGTACGCGCATTCGATGGCTACGAGTACTCTGACTGGACAGGAGGCTATGAGTACACTTTCTTCGTCAACAACACACCAGAACCACCCACTACGCCACAGGCTCAATTCCCGCCGGACACCAGCGGTTTGCCAGTGTTCGATATGCTACCGACGTTCCTGTGGGCCGAGTCTACCGATCCCGACCCGCTGGACACGGTCAGGTATAAACTGGAGATAGCGGTTGATTCGACATTTATATTTGTCAACACCATCGACTCAATCGAATCCGTGCCCTTCACACTCGACGATTCGCTTTCGTTCGGCACTCGTTACTGGTGGCGCGTGACGGCCTTCGATAAAACCGGCCTGTCTACTCTCTCACCGAACACACCCGACTACTGGACCTGGACGCTCGGTGACGTGGACCATTCGCATGACGTTTCAGTTGGCGACTTGACATATCTGGTCGCTTATCTGTTCCAGGGTGGACAACCGATTTACCCGCTGTTTGTTGGTGATATTGACGGCAGTTGCGCAGTGGACGTTGGTGACTTGACGTATCTTGTAGCATACCTGTTCCAATCCGGCCCACCGCCGAAGGTGGGGTGTGAAAAGAGGATAGAATGAGCAGAAAGATGTACTTGATAGTCTCAGGCACAATCTTTGGCCTTGTGGCATGTTTACACTTGGCAAGGTTGATGTTTGGGGGGCAGGCTCAGGTCGGTACATGGACAGTTCCGTTTTGGCTATCGTGGGGCGGACTTGTGGGTGCAGGAGTGCTCTGCATTTGGGCGTTCCGGCAGGTAGGGAAATAGGTTGGGGCCAATTTCTGTTATTTATGGCGCAGCGCCGGCTGATTGCACGTGACCGGCTAAAACACCTAAGATGAGTTGAGTGAATTTGATAGATTAGCGAAGATAAGGAATCATGATATGAGTTCTAATGGAACAAGTGACTCAGGCGAATTTCCCTCAGCTGAAGCGGTCGAACTCTGTGATATGGTCTCATACCAGAATGGTTCGATAGTGAGTCGCACTATGATTAAAAAGAAAAGCGGTTCCCTTACGCTTTTTGCGTTCGATGCAGGGCAATCCCTGTCTGAACACACGGCACCATATCAGGCATTTGTACAAGTAATTGATGGGGAAGTTGAACTAATTGTTGATGGTAAAAGCATTGTTGCGGAAAAAGGCAAGACTGTGCTAATGCCCGCTGATATTCCTCATGCGGTTCACGCTCATGAGCGATTCAAGATGTTACTTATCATGATCAGATGAACTCAGTGATGCAAAGAAAGGCATGGGCACTAAGTTGCTTTCATTTGTCAAGGCGGGCAGCCAATCTATCCGCTGTTCGTCGGCGACATAGACGGGAGTTGCGCTGTCGACGTAGGCGATTTGACGTTTCTCGTCGCGTACCTGTTTCAATCCGGCGCAGCACCGAAGGTGGGGTGCGTGCCGAAGTAGGTCTGACAGTAATATATAGGGTTATGGGTACTGGGCTTAATGTGGAGGGAACGTCGGAATGAAGTTCAAGGATATCGTTGAAGGCGACTTGGTTATTGTTAACCTGTACGGCAAGATTCTCGGTGGACAGGAGACCGCCATTTGCCATAGTCGAGTACACGAGCATCTCAATTCAGGCCGGAAGCACTTCGTGATGGATATGGGGAATGTAGAGTGGACAAACTCGCAAGGTCTCGGTATGTTGATAGGGTGCTACGTTTCTATCAAGAAGGCAGGAGGTCGAGTGGTTCTGGCAAGGATGGACAATGTTAAGAAGTTGCTGACCATGACGCGCCTTATACAAGTGTTTGACTGCTACGACAGCGTGGAGGAGGCCAAACAGGCGCTGATCGAGAGGTCACCCAACTGAGCATGGGCGGCCCAACCCCGGCAGCGTGTCCATAACTGTACGACCATTAGTGTGCTGCAATCGGTTGGCTCAATAGCCAGGCGGTTGGTTGAATCTACAGAAGGGAGTGAATAATGAAGCGTATGGCCTGGTTGGCAGCGTTGCTGACAGTGTGCCTTCCTGGACTCGGTCACCATTACTGCGGAAGGACCCGCAGAGGCATCGTAGCTTGGGTCTTGGTGGTCGTCATAGCGAACGCTTGTTTTGCCGCTCTGCTCTTCGTCGATGCGGCGCCTTTGAACGTCATTCTGCCTTTGGTACTTGGGCTCGCAGCAGGTGTAGCTGTAGTAGTGGATTCCGTAAAAACCGCCAAAGCTGTCGATACCAGTTTCAGGTCAACTAAGTACCACAGATGGTACGTTTATATTGTCATTATCGCTGCGTGGATCATCCTGGGCCCACGTCTTGTCCCCATGTTCGGAACATACGAATCATTCAAGGTGCCCTCCACGGCTATGGAAAACACAGTGTTAGCGGGGGACTACTTCTTGGCTGACATGAGTGCCTACAGGTCAGCAGCACCCCAGCGCAACGATGTTGTTGTATTCATTTACCCGGTGGACGGCGTGACCAAGTATGTGAAGCGGTGTGTCGCTCTCCCAGGCGATACTGTCGAAGTTAGGGATAAAGTGGTACTGGTCAACGGCAATCGGTTTGAGGACCCTGCACAGGTGAAATACATAGATACGACAGCGGACGGAGGGCCAGTAATACAGCCGCGACGGGCCGGCAAACAGGACAGCAGGGACAATTTCGGACCATTCGTCGTGCCGAGGGATTGCTATTTCATGATGGGAGATAATCGGGACAATTCCTATGACTCGCGGTACTGGGGAGCGGTGCACAGGGACCTGATACTCGGCAAGGCGGTTAGGATCACCTGGAGTCAGACTTTTGATCGGGTCGGGATGTCAGTGAAATAGGGGGCAATTGCGTTAAGGGCAAGGCCAATTCTGAAAACCCGTCGACACTTCTGAGCGATGGGAACCCAATATCCATAAATGGGTCCCATCTAAAGGGGGGTGGTGGTGTTGTGCATTTGCCGGTGTGCTGTGCTTCTCGACTCACCAAATATCACCTTAAGGGCCAGCCCAATCAGGGCTGATTCCCGGCGTTTACCCCTGTTAATACTGCTATTACAGGCGATTCAGTATAATATCCTGATAACAGGATCATATAACTTTAAGTATAGTACCACTTGACTAAATATAAAAGATATTGAATACTTACAGGCAGGATAGTAGAGAGTTACTACCAAACAGTTACTTGAGCCTATTAGGTATTGTTGAGGTAATGAGCAGTCAGCGAGAATCGAGCCGGTGTGAACACGTCAAAGCCAGCGGGGACAGGTGCAAGGCAAAGCGCATCTCCGGTTCACAGCATTGCTTCTGGCACGACCCGACGAAGAGTGACGATCGCAGGGCAGCCGGCCAGAAAGGCGGCAGTCGCCACCGGGCGAGGAGCTTGCCTAAAGAGGCCGCAGAGTTTGAAGTCAAGAAGTCTGAGGACGTGGTCAAACTGCTGAGCGTGACCATCAATCAAGTTCGCAGAGGCGAGATCGACCCCAGAATCGCAAACTCAGTTGGCTATCTGTCCGGGATTATTCTGAGAGCACGCGAGCAGGGGGACATCGAAGAAAGGCTGACACAAATCGAACAAATTGTTCAAAAAGGGAGGACAGGCGATGTCACAACGATTTCAGCGTCGGCTCACTGAGCTTGAAGACAATCTCCAGGTGGGCGGTGACCGTGAGCAGTTCGAGCGGGACAGACGTTTCTTCTACAACCTTCAGAATCTCTCCAACCTGGCAATCATAATCCTGATGCGTGCCACGGTGGATGAGATGGAGGTGCCGGAGTGGCTTGCCGCAGAGGTGCTGAAACCGATACCGCCAGATGCTCCAAAGGAGCTGGTTTTAGAGGCAACGAAACGTGCTGAAGGAATTGAGTCGCTTCATGGCGCCGACCAGGATCAACTAATCAGTGAGATAGATCAGGTAATAGACTTCTATGCCGAGCGGTCACGCCAAACAATGGGTTCGCTGGCTGACGTACAGGCCTATCTGGAGGATCAGAGTATACCAGCGCTGGTGTAAGGGATAGCTGCGTAGAAGCCAACCCTGTTAATCCACCGCATCATTCACTAAAGCACGACCGTTGTACTTGCCTGCTACGATGATGGTCAACAGCGTTCACCACCGTTCACCACCGTAGTATGTGATAAAACTGACCTACCTGTCGATTATTCGCTTGACATTCGTTCAACAATTGTCGATATTACTTATGCTCACTGACACGTCGCGTTTTTTTGTGTCAGATACATAGTGCCCGTAAGACGACTCTAATGCGTCCCTCAGCGTTCGTGTTAGTGAGCGAGTTGTCGAGCGGGCACGTTATTCTGGAGTTTCTTATGCTCACTAAGAAACACTCTCCCAAATCAGGCCGACTTGTCGTCGGCTACGTCCGGGTATCCACTGCCAGACAGGCCGCCGAAGGCCAGAGCATTGATGCCCAGGTTCAACGTATCCATGCTTACGCCAAAGCAAATGATCTCACTGTGGACAAAGTCTACACTGAGAACGGAGCCAGTGGCAAGAACACCGACCGACCTGTCTTAACCCAACTGCTGGCAGACCTGGACGACATCGGTGTCGTGATCGTCTACAAGTTTGACCGGATCAGCCGATCAGTGGTCGATCTGTACAGCCTCCTGGAGCGTTTTCAGACAGCTGGGATCACCTTCAAATCAGTCAGTGAGGGTGTGGACACCGGCTCGGCCGTTGGCAAGTTCATGATGAACGTACTGGCCGGACTCGCTCAAATGGAGCGGGAGTTGATTGGCGAACGGACAAAAGACACTCTGGCCAGCAAGCAGGCCCGCGGTGAACATTGCGGCAGGATACCCTTCGGCTTTCGCATGGGCGACGACGGTCACCTGGAGCGGGACCCGAGTCAGCAGCTGGTGATTGCCAGGATTAAGAGACTGAGACGAAATGGCCGGTCCGAACGCGACATTTCGGAGCGGTTAAGCCTGCCAAAATCGACCGTTCATATTGTCGCGAGCCGACGGAGAAACTGCCGTAACGGTGTGTCACAGTGTCCGTTATGAGGAAAAGGTGCCCATAAAACGCTCCCTTTCTGGGCAAAACATTGTCTGAAACTTCTTGAAAAGATGCGCAGACCGCGCATATTAGGATAGATACTGAAACAATACTGAAGTGAAACTGAAACGAATAGGCAAGTGCTTCAATGGCCCGTCACGAGCAGATTGACATTACGACCGCCGACATCGAGAGCATCGCATACCACAACATGCGAATCGGCGACATACCGGTACGTGACATGCAATTGGAAAAACCAAGTCTCGGCCTGACAGGTCGTTTTGACCCCAGCAGCATCATGCCTTGGGAGTTCGATGATTTTGCCTACCAATTCCGACTTAGCACCGGATACGAAGCGACCGCGGACAGTAGTACCATTCCTTCCGCTTGGGTGGAGCGGAATTTCCAGAGACCTTGGCATCTTAGCGTTGATTGGCCCAGCAAGATTCGCAGTGGTCAGCGGATTCGCGTGCTGTTGCTTCCCCATAGGACGATGAGAGACACGAACGGGTGTGATCAGTTTCCCGAATACAACTTCGGATATGAGTTGCCACACCTGCTCCTATCTGAACAGTTGACGCTCAACACTGCTGACCGGCTTATGAATGTACTCCCCGCAATCATCCGAATAATGAACTACTCCTGTCTCGGAGATAGTGCTGAACTCTTCGCGCTGAGGATGTTGATGTTTCTCCATCTGATCGAGTTAGAGGGCAAGGCCCTCCGATTTGGCTACTCTCCCATTTCCTCCCGCAGATCGCTCAGCAATTGTGGTTTAACGCTGGATCGATTGCGTATGATCGCGTCATTGGATGACGAGAAGAAGGAAAAATTAGAGCTGTCACTGAACCTACCGAGTTGCCGAATTGAGGATCTGCTCCAATCGTGGGAGGAATTTGGGCAGCGAATGGCCGTATCGTTTGCAGACGGCATACCTGAGGATGAGAGTATCTTGAACTGCGAAGTGATTCCACCCATTCCATTATCATTTGACAGGATTCAGCAGGTGATGAAAGATCGAGGGCAAGATTGGGAGATGCCGGATATCAGTATCCCCTATAAACAATCCAAGTTGATCACCAAGGTTATGGAAGCTTTCCAGGCGCGAGGTGCTGGGTCTGAGATGGCCACAAACGGTATTGAGGATTCAGTGATAGAGACTCGTGCAGCGTCCAACAAGGAACTGAGCGTTTTTGAGAATCGGGACAGCTACTGGATGACTGCCTTTGCAAGTATTGCTGTGAGGGTTCCAGATGTCAAGGGGATGTCATATATACACTTTCTGTTGGGCCACCCTTCCGAACCAGACAAGTCATATGAATACCACGTCCTTGATCTCGTCGGGCTGGTGGAGGGGCGTCCCCTCGATGCAGTAAGTGAGGCTTTGAGTGGTTTGACCCGAGAGAAGTTGGGTGAGGCTGGTCTTGACCGTAGCTGGCTGGAAAAACCGGAGAGGATGATTGACCGTCAGACGCAGCGGGAAATCGGACAATGTATCATGGAAATTGAGGATCGACTGGCAGCAGGCAATTTCGCTGACCCGACTGAATCCTTGAGGTTGCAGCAAATGCTCACCCAACTGAAGAACTATCAAAAGGCCGCGCTCCGTTTCCGGGGTGGTACGAGAACTGACGCCTCAGTCACGGAAAAGGCAAGATCAAGCGTTACAAAACTGATCAACAAGGCCAAAGAGAAAATAAGAGAATACAATAAAGGCCTTGGGACACATCTGGACAAAAGTCTCCACACGGGGATACACTTTCATTACAGCCCGGAGTACCCAATCGATTGGCAACTGTGATCGTACTCCCATTCTCTTTTTCTGAAAATTCGTGACATTTCCGCAGATGTAACCCCAAAGGTTACATTGTAACCCCAAAAGTTACACCTCTTACAGTAGAGACAATAAGATGGCGCGTTGGCTGCGATGCATTCACTCGCGGCCCGCCGCCTTCACAATGCTGAAAGAGGAAGCCATAATGGCCGCTGATAGGCCTATAACAGACGGTTCAGCCGGGTTCCATGGTCTGATCGACCTGGTGGCTGAACTCATAGTTCAGCAGCGGTTCTCTGAGATTGAATCGCAGATAAAAGGAGGCGCAGATGAACGAGAACTCCCCCTACAAGACAGAGAAGCTGATCCTGGCGGCCTATCTGATTGCCGCCGGCAAGTGTGAACTGATCGGGACAGAGCCAACGCCCGGCTCACGCATGGTGACGTTTGTACTGTCCAAACAGCCATCGGATGAAGACGTGTCGGCGTTCTTCACCGGGTCGGCAGTGATATCGGCTCTGCGGTATGCAGAAAGCATTAATTCCTGTAAAGGGGTGGCATATGAAGCCCGCAAGCGTAGCCAGCAAGCCTGACCTGCCCGTGGATCTCGAATCCTGGGACAGTAAGACACTGGAGCAATACCTGGCAGAACACGGGATTAGACGTGGGCCACTTCCGTGCAGGCGTGACGTGGACCAGCCGGAGGTGGAAGACTGGGAAGAGTATGAAAAGGCCAAGAAGCTGATCCAGAGGCTCAACCCCACGCACGAGCAGGAGTTTCTCTTTCGCAATTGGGCAGCGGACTACTTGGTGGTGTGAAAGGGAGCCTATACACTATGGCCAATTTCAATCAAGTATTGGAACGGCTCACCATCCGTGACATCCTGGCCGATGCGGGCTACCACCTGCGAGGTAACCGGCTGCCCTGTTTCTTGCATGATGGAAAGAACCCTACATCACTCGCATTTACCGAGCACACTTTCTATTGCCATTCTTGTGGCGCAAGCGGTGGTCTGCTCGACCTAATAGGTTATCTGCATCATTGCAGTCGAGAGGGCGCGTGCCGATACGCTCACGACTTGGCCGGTCTGCCGTTTGAAGACAATCAAGCCGATCCGCCGCCGGAGTCCTTTCGACTGCGGCCGCCCTGTCGAATCAACCCACTGTTGTCAAACGAAGAGTACCTGGCCGCTAAGAATCGACTGGAGTGGCTCACGACCATCCATAAGGGACTCCACATATATCTCCAGATCATACGGCGCAACGTGCAGACTGGCAGGATACCACTGGAGGATTTCTACCGGAGAGAGGAAGTCATACTGTACCAGCTTGAGGAACTGGATTCGATAGTAAGTGAAGCAAAATGGGAGCTAAGTGAAACAAAAAGGAAGGCAAGAACCTATGACAATACCGAAGCATGTTGCGGCGGCTGAGTTCGGCTTGGACCACCAGATGAATGAGGTTGGGACCGCCGATCCATTTGAGCAGAAGATATTGGCGATAAATCCCGACCTCTCGCCAGTCGAACGAGCCACGACTCTCAGGACGATCATACAAGGACTTGCGGACCTGGACGTCGCGTATGGAGAGGCTGTGCTTTCCCATACGGTCAAAGAGCACTTCGGCCTGACTGCGTCAGAACTCAAATCTTATCGCGCTGATCTGAACAGATACCGGAAAGATGCCACCAAGCGGACGAACGGCAAGGGTGATGAGCAGACCGGTCAAAAGCGGCCAGCTTACACAGCCAGGTTCGAGGGCTTGGTTGACGTCGTGGAGCATGATGGCAAGGCGGCGTTCCTCGTGAAGAATGATGATCGACTTGAAATACAGACCTCTGTTGATATCGATGGCACTAGCCATCACCCACCGCCAGCCAGACAAATTCCCTGGGAGCTACCCCGGGGAAAGAAGGTGGTAGAGATTTACAATGATGAGAGCCAGATGCGACCGGGAGAGGCGGATTGGGCGACATTTGGAGAGGTTGTTTCCTATCTCAAACAGAACTCCCAGCTTCCAGCCGATGGGCACTATGATCTACTGGCTGCCTGGATTCTCCATACATACTGCCTGGAGCAATGTCAGTATTCCCCTGTTATATGTCTCTTTGCTGTGCCCGAACGGGGCAAGAGCCGAACTGGCAAGGGTGCCATCTACGTAGCTTACCGTGGTATTTACGTGGAATCTCTGCGGGACGCTTACATGGTCAGGGTGGCCAATAACTTCTGTGCAAGCCTGTTCATAGACGTCCGGGACGTCTGGCGGCGAGCTGAAAAGGCTGGAAGCGACGATATCCTACTCCTGCGTTACGAGAAAGGAGCCAAAGTCCCCAGAGTCCTCTACCCCGAAAAAGGCCCATTCTGTGACACTGTGTATTACGATATTTTCGGCCCGACCATAGTCGGTACTAACGAGGGGGTCCACAAGATACTGGAAACCAGGGCGATCCAGATGAATATGCCACAGACCGCCAAACGCTTTGAGAACGACATTACACCTGAAATCGCCCTTCCCTTGAAAGAAAAGCTCCTGGCATTCCGAGCGAGACACCTCGGGGAACCCTTTCCAGATATTGCCAAACCTGCTTTTGGTAGACTCGGGGATATTCTGAAACCGCTCCAGCAGATAATTAGGGCGGTCAGCCCCGAGCGAGAGAAGAGCTTCCTCGAACTCGTCCGGGACTTGGAGCGAGAGAGGCTGAACGAGAAAGCCGACAGTCTCGAGGCCAGGATTCTTACTGTTCTTGAGAGCCTCAGGAACCAGGTGGATAAGGGCAAGTTGGCTATCAAGGATATTACAGACTCCCTGAATGAGGGGAAAACCGAAAGGAACCAGATCAGATACCAAACGATCGGCCGAAGGCTATCGGCGATGGGTTTCGAGAAAGCCCGAATGGGCAACAACATGGGCATAGTATGGAACGAGGACCAGATCGAGCGGTTCCGGAGTGCCTACGGCCTGAAACAAACACACGAAACACACGAAACACACAAAACTGTTGCGTCCCAACGGAGTTTGCTGAGTTCAGAAACTGTGTGATTGGTGGGTTTCGTGCCTTTCGTGTGTTTTATGCAGTGTGTGGGTAATGGATATTGACAATTCAGCCAGTTCTGGTTACTCTGCACAGAAGCGGGGAGTAGGTGAAACAATGCGCTGCGCCATTTATAGCAGATATTCGATTGAGACTCAGAGCCCGCGTTCGCTGGTTGACCAGATCAGTGAGTGCCAATCGCTTGCCAAGCAAAAAGGATGGATTGTACTGCCGGCCCACATTTACCAGGATGCCGCTGTCTCGGGATCGGATGTCAACCGGACGGCCTACGGAGACTTGAAGCGGGCGGCTCTAAACCGCGAATTTGACTGTATCCTTGTGGATGATCTATCCCGCCTGGGCAGGGACATGGCCGAGTCAGCGAGCATATTCAGGGATCTATCCAACATCGGCGCCAGAATAGTCAGTGTCTCAGATGGCATTGACACCAACAACCCTGCGGCTAAGATACCGTTCTATTTCAAGGGTATCATGAATGAGATGTTCCTTGATGATCTGAAAGCGAAAGTCATCAGGGGACTCAAGGGGCAGGTTCTGCGTGGGTATTCTGCGGGTGGGCGAGTCTACGGATACAATACCAAGCAAATCCTCGATCCTTCCGGTGCCACGGACAAGTTCGGCAGACCCAAGCGAATCGGATGTGAGATTACTATCTATCAGGAGCAGGCCCGGATCGTGCAGGAGATATTTAACCTTTCAAAATCGGGTTTTGGGTGCAGATCAATTGCTGAGTCACTGAACCAGCGCAAAGTTCCATCTCCTCACGCCTCTGTGGCAGGAAGAAGTGGATACTGGGGTAGGGGGACTGTCTACTCGATCTTGCATCAAAGGAAGTATCTTGGTGACTGGACTTGGAATAAGTCCAAATGGCTCAACAGGACTCAGAGTGGAAAACGGATCAAGCAGAAACGTCCCGAATCCGAGTGGGTTCATCACCAGGATGAAGAACTACGGATTGTGTCTGACGAGCTTTGGCAGAGCGTGCACCCCGGAAACACTACTCGGACCCGGGTTAGCAGTGGTAGGCGCAGCATTTACCCGTTGTCCGGTGTGCTGAAATGTTCGTATTGTGGTGCCTCACTGGTCGTTCAAAACAGCGGCAAGTACTCATGCTATATGTGCAACGGCTACCGCAATGGTGGCCGGACCGTCTGTTCAAACAACCGCCGTATCTTACGTGATCCTCTGGAAAAGTCCTTCTTCGCTGAACTGAATTTGGCTTTTATGAACCCCACTATCCTACAGCAGGTGAAGGAAAAAGCGGAAAATGCGCTCAAGGCACGTCTGGCTGACTGGCGGCAATCGTTTGAGTCGGCACGATCCAGAAAGCGGGACCTATCGCGACAACTTGACAATTTGATGAAGTTCGTTGAGGATGGTGACAGCTCCCCGGCAATCAGAGAGAGGATTGCACAAAAGGAAGCAGAGTTGGTCTCCGCTGAGGCGCTGCTTGAAAGAGGTTCCAGACACCGGTGTTTAGATCACAACATATCAGTGGAATACCTTGAACGTCACCTTGGGCAACTGGCGACCCTTTTCAAACAGAACAAGCGTTACACAGTGCGCCTGAAGCAGGAAATCAAAAACCTCTTCCCTGATGGCTTAGCAGCCGTTCAGGAAGAGGTCGATGAAGGCACACTATTTCAAATCAATGGTACAGCAAGGCCATTTTCATCGGCCCTGTTGCCCACTTCCAAAATGTCACATAGCGGTACGGGGAATCGAACCCCGGCTTGATGGCTGAGAACCATCTGTCCTAACCCCTAGACGATACCGCCAGATTTATCTTACAGCATCCAAAGGACACATCAGTCCAAATATATGACGTTGGTTGTCTTTGTCAAGCCCTGCCAGACGATTGCAGCCCGTTGGTCCGGCCGCCACACCAGTAATTCAATGGCACTGAATTAATTAGGCCGTGAATCGGGCATGGCGGTCCGGCAACGGTCGATGCTATCAGTGAGAGTTGGGTGTGACTGTGGTACGGCCTGCTTTCAGTAGTCTGAAAGTATGAGTGTGAGTCGTTTTGATTGCTGTGCGAAAACAATCCACTCGTGAAAACTCGCTGCCGGCGTGCGGAAGCAGGCTTCTGAATATCGGATAGTGGTCCTTTTTTTCCCATTTGCTGTTGACATTTACCGGAATTTCGCTATATAAAGCTGACAAGAAAAGCCCCCAAGGAAGCCCTGCCTGCCCCCCCTCCCGTGTGCTCAAGCCCATCAGGCAGGGTTTCTCCTTCCCTGGGGGCTTTTTTGGATGGCTCGCTCGGTTCGATTCTTCCGGTTAAAAAAACCCGCTGATTTGGGTTTCACAAAGCCTGATTCCGACGGCCAAACGGCAGAAAGAGCTTGACAGACAGCGCTTTCGCCGATTATTTAGTCGGATGTCTCACGATAAACATCAGATGTTCTTTGACCAGTTGGCGACTGAATGGGACCTGAAGTTCACCGCCGAGGACCTGGAGCTGCTTTCGCACGTTGTCGATAAGCTTCAAGTCCGGGAAGGCATGGATATCCTTGATCTGGGCTGTGGCACCGGCATCCTTTTTGATATGCTGCGCCGCAAAGTCGGCCGGAACGGCTCCGTCACCGGGGTAGACTTCTCAATCGAAATGGCTGAGAAAGCACACCGCAATTTCCCCTTTGCCAATGTCAACGTAGTCGATGCCGACGCTACCGATTTGCCTTTTGCTGATTCCACATTTGATATGGCGGTGGCGTTTTCGGCCTTCCCTCATTTCTCCAATCAGCAGCAGGCGATGGACGAAACTCACCGCATCCTCAAACCCCGGGCCAGGTTCTACATTATTCATCTGGTTTCCTCCCGGGAACTTTCGCAGTTGCACCACAAGATCGGGGGGGTGGTGAAGCACGATGAAATCCCGCCCGAGGCCAAACTTCGCCAAATGTTTAACCACAGCAAGTTTGTTGATGTTGTTATCGATGACCACCCTGGCCGTTACCTGGCCAGTGGGGTAAACTCCAAGTAGCCGTCAGGCAACGCCTGATGACAGATTCCTCTTCCAAAGTCAGATTTGTTGCCCACACGGCGTTGTATCTGGCCATAGCTGTAATCCTGCCGGTGGCTTTTCACTCTCTGGGTGTGGCCGGAAGGGTTTTCTTGCCGATGCATATCCCGGTTCTTATGGCCGGTTTCCTGATGGGTGCGCCGGGGGGGGTGCTGGTGGGACTGCTGGCGCCGGGGTTATCTAATCTCCTGACGGGAATGCCGCCGGTCTACGCGGTGCCGCTGATGTCGGCTGAGCTACCCGTTTATGGCCTGGTGGCGGGGATTGCTTATCGGAGATTACATCTGAATATCTATTTGTCGCTACTGGTCGCGATGGTTTTCGGCCGTATTATGTTCGGCCTGAGCCTGCTGGTGCTGGGGCGATTCATTGATTTGCCGTACACGGCGGCAGCCTTCTTCTCCGCCGGTGGCGCCATGCTGACCGGCCTGCCGGGGGTTGCTATTCAAATAGTGCTGGTACCTGTTATTGTGGCTGCCGTCAGACGGCAACGGGGGGTCGGGTAGAGGTTGTTCCAAAAGGCTCTACATGCTGTTCGAGATGCCAGGGTAATCACGGTGAGCGGAGTCGAAGCATGGCAGCTATCGGGTATCTTACTCCTCCACCCGCAGACTGAAATCAGAGGCCGGGGCGGAATGGGTCAGGGCGCCAATTGATAGATAGTCCACCCCGGTAGCGGCGATAGCAGCGACGTTATCCAGTGACACATTCCCAGACGCCTCCAGCTTGATATCCGGATTCAACTGCCGGGCCAGCTTTACAAGATGCTGTATTGACTCAATCGTCTGGTTGTCCAGCAGCAGCCGATCGGCACCGGCCTTGACAGCCTCAGTTACCTGTTTGTCAGATGTGACTTCCACCTCTATATCAACAGCCTCCGCCCCCTGGCCGAATTGCAGGTGAAACTCGTCAGAGATAATATACTGTTTTGCCATATTGATCGCCTGAGTCACTGAACCGGCAGCAGTGATGTGGTTGTCTTTGATCAGGACCATATCATACAACCCCAGCCGATGGTTAACACCGCCGCCGTGTACCACGGCTGCTTTCTCCAGCAGTCGCCAACCCGGTGTCGTTTTGCGGGTATCGAGGATACGACAGGCGGTACCTGATATCCTGTCCACGAATTCTGCCGTCAAAGTGGCGATGCCACTGAGGTGAGCCAGGAAATTCAGAGCGGTCCGCTCGGCAGTCAGGATTGTCTGGTCAAATCCCTCGATACTGACGATTGTTTTCCCGGCATCAAACCGGTCGCCATCGGCCAACAGCGGGTGAACAACCGTCGCCGGGTCCACCATCATAAAGGCCAGCTTAGCCGGTGCCAGCCCCGACAGAATACCTGCCGATTTGGCTACGATCACCGCTTTGATCGGACGGGGTTCCAGGCAGGCCAACGAGGTAATATCTCCGCGACCGATGTCTTCCTTCAAGGCCGCTTTTACCAGTTCAACTGTGGCTTGCTTGAGTGGATTCATAACTGATAATTAACAGCAATGTTGGCATTCGTCAAACAGGAAGTTATACTAACTCTATGACACCAGGGAAAACAGGCGGCAGGAAGATAGCTGTCATCGGCTACGGTTCGCAGGGTCGAGCACTGGCTCTCAATCTGCGTGACTCCGGTTATGACGTGATTATCGGGCTGCGCAGCGGCTCCAGGTCGCGTCGGTCGGCAAAGAAAGATGGCTGGCGACAGATTGGCACTATCAGGCAGGCAGTAGCCGGTGCGGACATAATCTGCTTCGCATTTCCCGACCACCTCCACGGCCGGGTCTATGACAGAGAGATACGAAAGTACGTTCGGCAGGGTTCGACGCTCTGGTTTCTGCAGGGGATGTCGGTTCATTTCGGTTTTGTCAAACCACTCGCCAAATGCGACGTTATTCTCATCGCGCCGCACGCTCCCGGCTCGGCGATGCGGGAGAGGTTCAGTTCGAAGAGATCGTTTTCGGCATTTTATGCTGTTTACCGGGACTATTCCGGCCGGGCACAGAAAACAGTGAAGTCTCTGGCCCGGGCTATCGGAGTTAACCGTAAAGGGCTAGTGCCGACCTCTTTCGAGGCTGAAGCAATCGGCGACTTTTTTGGCGAACAGGCGGTTCTGTGCGGGGGGATGGCAGCCTTGATTAAAAACGGTTTTGATGTGCTGGTAGAAAACGGCCTGCCAGCTGAAAACGCTTACCTTGAAGTAGCCTATCAGCTTGATCTGATTATTGATCTGGTAAAACAGCACGGAATTGAGGGAATGCTAAGGCGGATATCGGTGGCGGCCCGTTACGGCTCAGTACAAGCCGGACCTGAGATCATCAATAATTCAGTCAAAAAGCGGATGCAGCAGATCTACCGGAAGATAGAGTCAGGTCGTTTTTCGCGGCAACTAAACCGTTTGAAATACCAGGACATTACTAGCTTGAATCGTGAACTTAAAGCTCTCAGCTCCCCGGCACTGGAAAAAGCAGCTCGGAAATTCAAACCGGAGAGTTGACTATTTTTCGGCGATTATGACTTAAGTAGCGACTTTCTGGCCCGGAACCGATTTATAGCGGCAATTCGAGGCTGCCGACTGTCGGCGGGGTGGGTATCGAATTAATGGTTTTGTTAAATCCGGGTGCCGTTTCTGTCGATAATTATAACCATGAAATATACATGCCTGAGAACATTGTACTTGCTGTGTCTGCTGAGTCTGGTGATGCTTATGCATACCGGTTGCGGCGGTGGTCCGGGTCAGTCACAGCAACCGGAAATCTTCACCTATCGGATTGAAGGAACGCTGATTAAGGACCTCAACACCGATTTTGCCCATGCTGTAGCGACCATAACCCGCGACGACACCACCCTGGCTACGGCCGAATTGAGACTCGATGGCGATTCACTGGCCCACCATCAGGATTCAATATACTACCGGTATGTCCTGCCGGCGGGAGACTATGCTGCTGGTACCCACGAACTTGTGATCCGGGACTCCTCGTGGTTTCTCGATACTCTGCTGATATCGCTGCCGGGCAACTTTGCAATTGACAGTGTCCTGCCAACTACCCGTCAGAAAAGAACAGTCGATCACGTCAGTCTCAACTGGTCAGGTTCAGCCGGAACCGACCGCTACGTGATAGCCGCAGTCAAGATGGATTCTATCTACGCAGGTCTCGGCTTCACTCAGTATGTAACTTCACTGACAACATCCGAAACGTTTCCTGACAGCGCCTTTGCCCTGCCCGGTGGCGACCCGGACACCGGCTGGTTTTATGTCTATGTCTATTCGTACACCGGTACGCCCGACAGCGCCCTGTCAGCGACACTGTTGCCCAGTCCGATGCCCAGCCAACTCGATGACAACATCTCCGGCCAGAATATTGCCGGCCGGTTGGGGGCGATAGTGGTAGCCGCCTTTGACTCCATCCGGGTTGTTACCGAACCGTAGCAAATGCCGGGTTAGACGACTCAGTAAACATCGCCGTTCTTTTTGAGTTGCCGTAAGGACGAGGTCTGTCTACTTTTAGTCGGTATGACCAAGCACGATCGACTTATCAAGCAGCTTTCTCAACTGGGAACGGAGCAGGCCAACCCCGACACGATCGATATTGACCAACTGTCAGCAGTTGAGATAGTCGCAAAGATTAATGCCGAAGACGAAAAGATCGCCGGTGTGGTTCGGCAGGCCCTGCCGGAGATTGCTCAGGCAGCCGAGGTTTTTGCGGCGATACTCCGTAAGGGGGGGCGTGTTTTCTATATTGGCGCCGGAACATCCGGCCGACTGGGAGTGCTGGACGCCGCCGAATGCCCGCCCACGTTCGGCTCCGATCCGAAACAGATCATCGGAATCATCTCCGGAGGCTACGACACGCTGGTGTTGTCACGGGAAGGGGTGGAGGATGACCGCGAGGCGGCAGTCAACGATCTCAAGCGGCTCAACTTCGCCAAAACCGATTTCCTGATCGGTCTGGCGGCGTCGACACGAACGCCCTACACACTATCCGGGTTGGAATACGCTCACTCGCTGGGCAGTAAGACCGCTTTTATTATTTGTAACGAAACAGCCGACATCCCATCATGGATAGACATAGCTATACTACTGCCGGTAGGGCCGGAGGTAATCACCGGTTCGACCCGGATGAAGTCCGCCACGGCGCAGAAGATGACTCTCAACATGATTTCCACCACGGCCATGGTGCTGCTGGGGAAGACGTACGGCAACCTGATGGTCGATCTTCAGGCGCGCTCAGAGAAACTGGCTGCCCGATCCCGCAAGATACTTATCGATCTGTTCGACCTTTCCCTGTCACAGGCCGATGATCTGCTGGATCGATCCGGCGGTTCGGTCAAAACGGCGATCGTGATGCACCAGTTCAATTGCAGCCGGGAGGAAGCGCTGGAGAAGCTTCAGCAGGCGGGCGGGTTTATTTCCAAGTGCCGGTAATCAGTCCACGTAGGGCAGGACCCCTTGTGGTCCTGCCATTGGATCAGCATTGGCGGAACCGCTAAAGGATTCCGCCCTACTATATACTAACATGGCGGGGGCGCGGGGCCGCCGAGGAAGAGATAGGCCACCAGATATGTCAGGTCACCGACATCAATACCACCACTGCCGTCGACATCACCCTCTTCCGGGCACGGTGGTGCCGGACCGCCCTGGAAGAGATAAGCCACCAGGTAAGTCAGATCACCTACGTCAATTGCGCCGTTGCGGTCAACATCGCCCCCGTATGTCACAACAATATAGAATAGGAAAACAGTGGGGGCCATCCCAGGCAGGTAAAACTTTGATATTGCCTTCAATGATCCCTTCTCGCTTCGCCCATAGCCAGTCACCACCGGGTGGGAACCAGCATGAGTCGAGACAGATTTCGCCACCAGAGAAACTATGATCAACAGGTCCTACAGTGATCGTATGAGTAACAGAGTCAAAACCAATGGGTAGCCCCTGGTAAAAGAAGACAACACCATAAAATCCTACCGTGTCCGCTCCATTGCCGGTAATGCTGAATGTCCTGGTCCCGGCAGCTCCGTCGAAATACTGTTTCATATTGCAGACTTCCTCGATCACGGTCGTGTCCCAGCATGCACCGGTTGGAGAATAGACACGGAACCCGTTGGTAATCCCCTCGGGTCGATAGTCGGAAAAGTTGGCTACTCGCAGGTGGAAGGTAATGACCTGACCGGTTGGGATAGTATCATTGCCCAGCAGCCAGTCGACATGATCGAGGCTAATGGCGCTGGTGTCAGCTAACGGTGTGCACTCCAGTTGATGCTCGCAACGCAAGTCAGGCCCGGGAGGTATTATGAAATGAATCATCCAGACTAAGTCATGCACGTTGATACCAAGACAGCCGCCGGTGTTGGCCGACATCAGTACGGGAGGCGGCGGGCCGTCCTCAAACAGCCAACCCAGATACCAGGTCAGGTCACCAACATCACACCAGTGTTCGTCATTATTAACATCGCCGCAATCAACATCACAGACATCGCCGATACCATTGCCGCTTGAGTCGGCCTGATCCGGATTAAAAGCTAAAGGGCAGTTATCACACGAATCGCCAACAGTATCGAGGTCTGTGTCGATCTGATCTGGATTGTAGTCATAGGGGCAGTTGTCCAGCGAGTCTTCGATACCGTCACCGTCGGCATCACTTCGCTGACTGGTGTATTGGTCAGTGGCTGCCTGCACGACTGTATCGTTGGTGGTGACAGAGAGGGTAAAGACTAACCCCGTGACAACCGCAAAAGCTATCAAAGACTTCATAACGTTCCCCACATAGATTGACAGCCAACCGGCCCGGCCCCGGTGGCCTGCCCGTAGGGGCGTAGGACCATTGAAGCGATTTACCTGACTTGACCGGTCGTATATCTTAACAAATCGGGTCCGGTCCTCCCTGGAACAAGTAGGCTACCAGGTAGGTGATGTCGCCCACGTCAACACTTCCACCACCGTCGACGTCGGCGGCTTCCATGTTCGGCGGTGGCGATCCGCCTTGGAACAGGTAGGCGACCATGTAAGTCAGGTCTCCCGCATCCGGAGCTGTCCCGGAACCGTCGATATCGCCGCAGATCACATCACACGAATCGCCGATGCCGTCCAGATCGCTGTCCTCCTGCAGGGGATTGGGTGTTTCCAGACAGTTGTCGCAACTGTCACCGACACCATCTGCATCCAAATCTTCCTGTAGAGCATTCGCAAACTCAGTGCAGTTATCGCAACTATCACCGATAGCGTCACTATCGAGATCTTCCTGGGATGGATTGGCTGACAGAATACAGTTGTCGCAACTGTCGCCGACAGCATCGCTGTCGAAATCTTCCTGAGCCGGATTAACAGTCAGCAGGCAGTTGTCGCAACTGTCGCCAACAGCGTCGCTGTCGAAATCCTCCTGTAGCGGGTTGTAGATTGTGGGGCAGTTGTCGATGCTGCTGGTGATACCGTCACCGTCCGGGTCGTTATTGAGAGACGGGAATAATATATAATCCACCCAGCCACAGTCACTGCCGCCGGATAACGAGCCGTCTTTTTTGTAGGTCCAGCGGAATATGTGACTGCCGGCCGTTACGGGGTAGGTTGCCTGAGTCCAGTCTATTTCACCGGACCATTTATCCTGTTCGTTGCCGTCGATGTAGAACTTCAGGAAATCCCAACCCGATTCCGAGGACACCTTGTAGTAAAACGTGACGTTGCCGGCCTGCGTAATGTCAAGAGTCAGCGACATCACGGATGAGTCGTAATGCGTAATGCTGCCGGATTTGGCACTGTAACTGCCTTCATAAACGGGGTCGGTATCGATTATCCAGGCGGCATCACCACTCATCTGCCAGGCAAAGGAGATGAAGTCGCCGCTTTCGAAATCCTCGATCTGCTGTCCAACCGTAATGCTGAATGTAACGGTGTCATTATAGCCGCCGTCTGCAGTTACCGACAGAGTGAAACTTATCTGATGTTCCAGGGGGCAGTCCGGCGAAACCGTCATCTCGTAGGTGCTGACAGAAGCTCCGGTACCACCCAGGGCGCTGATGACCGGAAAGGAAGATGTGTTCTGAGTAACAGTTACAAACGTATCCGACGTATACAGACTTCCCTGGAGATTGGTGGCATCACCACCACCGTTGTTGACCAGCGTAATGTGCATCGCAACCGAATCGCCCGGGTCGACTGTGCCCGCGCTGTGACCGACGAACTCCATGTCCGGTTCATAGGATAAGGGTACCAATTGAACGTTGATTATTGTGGCAGCACCGGCTGAAACAGTTATCCCATTGATGGTCTGGGAGTAATAGCCGAGAGCGTCGAAACGCAGATCATATGTCCCGGCTTCTATCATGCGATGGTAATCGCCGACATTCGGATCAGTATAGACCTGCGTACTGTCCACGTCGTGGTCCAGCACAGTTACCATAGCCGCCACCGGCAGGCCACTGTTCTGATTGGTTACAATGCCTCTAATCCCATAGAGAGCATGTTCGAGATATTCCAGGAAGGAAATACGATTGTAAACCCAGTGCGCCGGAAGCTGCGAAGCCGGCAGCAGCTTGGTATTGGACAGCTCCAGGGTGATCTCCCGGCAACCGTGCCAGTAGTTCATGTAGTCCTGTCGACCGCCGTTGACTTCGTACCAATCCCAGCCGTTGGTAATGCCGTCGTTGAAACCGTCCAAGTAGGTGGATGGGCTGTTATTCTGAGCGGAATCGGCGTACTGGTGACAGACCAATTGCCACCAGGTGTCATCGGCGTGCCGCTGCGACCAGGTATCCCAGGGGTAGTTAACTACTTCCGCGCCGCCATGGTGATTGGCCGAGATAACGAAACTGTGCGAGTCGGCCAGATTCATCATGGCGATGGTCTCCGGTTGCCAGCTTCTGCCGTCGGGATGAGGGCCATCCTGTGGGTCAGGGAAATTGCGGTTAAGATCGACGCCGTTGGCGTTATAGCGCTGAGCGCCGCTTACAGAACTGTTACCGGTGATGTAAGTACCGTCGGGATTTGCTAAAGGGTTGATCCAGATTTCCAGGCTGTCAACCATAGCTGTTATCTTCGGATCAGTCCCGTAGGACGATAATAGCGAATCAATCAACCGCAACATCAGAATATAGCAGGTGGTTTCGTCGCCGTGCATGGTGGCGGTGTGCATCACCTCAGGCTCGTCCTGTTCCACGTCAACACTGTCGGATATTTTAGCAAAAAGGATTTCTCGCCCCTGAACGGAACTGTCTATACAGTACACCCGGCACAGGTCCGGGTAGTCAGTTTGGAACTGGTACATCATGGCTACATACGCCTCGTAGCTGGGGTAACTGTCCCAGTTCTGCAGGTCCTTGAGGTTGTCCGACATGGTCGGCTCAATAAGCGTTCCCGGTGCCGGCAGCATAGTATAGTCGTAACCCAGGTTCCTGAATTCCGATAATTCCTGATCGTTGGCATAAGCATACACCGTATCGCCGCGCACGTCGTCGATTGATATGACCCGCGTCAGTTTGCTCAACTGTTCGCGATCGTCAATGACGAATTTGAAGTAGTACTCTGCTGCTGCCACCGGCGCCGCCATCACCAATATCAACAGCAATGCTGTCAGCGCTGTTATTCTGTTTATAAACTGCAATTTATCAACGACCTTTCTTTATCATTCATGTATGCTCATTGCAACTACGATCCCTCTTACGGGCAGGTGAGGGGGGGGCCGCTCTGGAAGAGGTACTGCACCAGGTACATGATGTCACCCACGTCCAGCACCCCGCCGGAACCGTTCACGTCGGCCGCAGCCATCACCGGCGGCGGCGGACCACCCTGGAACAAGTATTGCACCAGGTACATCAGGTCACCCACATCGGGACCAAGATCGTCACCGTTGACGTCGCCGCAAATATAACTGCCGCCGACCGTCAACTGCGCCGACACTATAACCGGATTGTCGGCCGGATCGGGATCGTTGCTGCCCACGACAATGTTGGCATCGTACACACCGGTGTCCAGACCG
>JBDRNJ010000070.1:0-23954 GCA_043811375.1 bacterium
GCGGAGATATTGGAGCAGCGGGAACGAATCAAGACAGAAACAATCAGGAAACGGAGAGAATCATACCGAAAAGCCATTGCAATGAGGCAAAGTGTGTCTTAGCTTAAGGAGCAACGTGTCCGACTTGTTTGACGACATACACCTTGCGTCAGTATATACAAAGTGTTACCTTACCGATAGCAATAGCAGCAGCCCCACTTATGAAGAAAACAGATACACTGATATTCAGGCTTTCGCCGAAAGATCGAAGGCTGATAAACCTTGCCGCGAAGATTGACCGTCGCACAGTGTCAAACTTCATTCGGTTGGCGGTATTGGATAGAGCAGAGACAATCATCCAGACGGTGAAGAAACGAAAGGAGGCCAAATAGACAGCACGTAAGTGCTACAGGTGCTGAAAAGGGCACCTGATTGCATTAAAAACACGTGTGATTGGTGATCGTAAGTGGTTGGTATACGGTCCTGTAGCTCAGTTGGTTAGAGCGCCTGACTGTGGATCAGGAGGTCGGCAGTTCAACTCTGCCCCCCAGTATTCTCTTAAGTGCAAACTATTCTTCGGCGCAGCCGCCCCGATAAGACCCCCAATATCGGCCTCAGATCTAACTCTCAAATACTTGTTACCGTCAATGACTTCTGGGGAAAGAGTAAATTCTCCCAGGAGCGAAGTCAGCTTGGCTTTGGCAACCAGGGGATCAGCTTCAAAGAGTTCGCTCATTCGGCCAAGCCAGCCACGGACCCAATGGCTTTCAACCTTCAGCCTATTGTAGCTGAGCTTGCTGTTAAGCGCGGTATGCTGCCGGTCAATCTCGGCCCGACGGGCTTCAACCTCTGAAAGACGCTTCTTGAGATCATCGGACCTGAAACCGTTAGCTATTGCGTCGATGATATTAGACGCTTGGCGGTCCAGCTTCTCCTTCTCGACCAATAGGGCTGGGGAACTCTTGCGCAGGACCCTCAGCTTCTGGCGCAGTGTCTTGTTAATAAGCTTCACAATACTCGATAATGTTGAGGGATTCAGCAATTGTAGCTGGATGTCTCCAAGAATCTTTTTCTCAATCTCACGTCGACCAACCTTGAATATGTTTGGGCACGCCACCTTTCCGCGGTGGTGATTTGTACCGCAAGCGTACAACGGGTTCGGTCTGTCTGTTCCAGTCACGACAATGTAACTGCCACCACATATTTGACACTTTATCAGACCGGAGAACAGGAATCGTGACCGGAAACGACTCTTCTTTAGTGAACCTCGCTTGTTTTTGAGGGTCCTTCGCTGGACTTTGTCCCAGGTAGCTTTGTCAATGATGGCTAAGGCAGGTTGCGGATTTTCAACCCACTCACCGCGATCCTTGACGATTCGCTTTCTTTGACCGGTCTCAGGATTCGTCACCCAGCCGGTCTTGTTGAACGTCCAATCTCCTGCGTACTTGGGATTTCTGAGGATATTGCGTACTGTACCCGGTATCCAACCTGGTATCGCTTTACCCAACGAAGTTAGTCGACGTCTGCCGGGGGGAGCATGTCCTTTCTCGTTAAGGTGATGCGTTATATCCCGGATACCAAGACCTTCGTTGAAAAGCTGGAATATCTCACGAACGACATTTGCTTGGTCGGAATCTATTTCAATGCGGGTTCCGACAACCCTGGGACGACCAGTCTTACGATCGGTAGTACCTGTGTCGTCCTCCACCATAACGTATTGATAGCCATACAATCTACCACAGGTGTTAAATCCTCTGAGCGCCTGACCGGCCATGCCTCGGAGCGTCTTCGATGCAAGGTCGCGCCTATACTGGCTATCCAGCAAGCTATTCACGCCAACGGACAAGTGGGCTTGCTTATCTGCACTGTTGATACCCTGGGACACAAAGTAAATGTGTATGTCGTAGAAACGAAGTCGCTCAATAATACTCTCCACCTCTCCTGGTTTCCGTGAGAGACGACTTGTGTCATCAACAAGCAGGTAATCAAATGAATGGGGTAATGTCTGAGCGACACGAAGCAAGTCCGACAATCCAGTTCTACCAATGGCTGAAGCACCCGAAACCGCCCTGTCAGTGTATTTGTGACCGTCCAGTACAACCCAACCCTTCTGCTCTGCGAATCGGCTACAGTTTCGTATCTGATCGTCTATTGACCTGTCCCGTTGAAGGTCACTGGAGTATCTGGCATATATGGCGCAGCGCATTGTATCACCTACCTCCTGCCTCTGTGCAGAGTAACCAGAACTGGCTGAATTGTCAATATCCATGGCCCACACACTGCATAAAACACCCGAAAGGCACGAAACCCACCAATCACACAGTTTCCGGGTTCAGCAAACTCTGTTGGGACTCAACAGCTTTGTGCGTTTCGTGTGAATCGTGTGTTTGTTTCAGGCCGTAGGCGCTCCTTAGCTGCTTGATTTGGTCTTCGTCCCACACCATGCCCATGTTGTTGCCTGTCCTGGCCTTCTTGAAACCCATCGCCGATAGCCTTCGGCCGATCCCTTGGTAAGTGACCTGGTTCCTTTCTGTTTTCCCCTCATTGAGTGAGTCAGTAATATCCTTGATTGCCAATTTGCCCTTGTCCACCCGGCCCCTAATGGTCTCAAGGACCACGAGAATCCTGGCTTCGAGACTATCGGCTTTCTCGTTCAGCCTTTCTTGCTCCAAGTCCCGGACGAGTTCGAGAAAGCTCTCCTCTCGCTCGGGACTGACGGCTCTAATGATCTGCTGGAGCGGTTTCAGAATGTCCCCGAGTCTACCAAAAGCAGGTTTGGCAATATCCGGAAAGGGCTCCCCGAGGTATCTCGCTCGGAAGGCCAGGAGCTTTTCTTTCAAAGGAAGGGCGATTTCAGGTGTAATGTCGTTTTCAAAGCGTTTGGTGGTCTGCGGCATGTTCATCTGGACCGCCCTCGATTCCAGTATCTTGTGAACCCCTTCGTTAGTACCGATGATTGTCGGGCCGAAAATGTCGTAGTACACAGTGTCACAGAAAGGGCCTTTTTCGGGGTAGAGGACTCTGGGGACTTTGGCTCCCTTCTCGTAGCGCAGGAGTAGAATATCGTCGCTTCCAGCTTTTTCAGCTCGGCGCCAAACGTTTCTGACGTCTATGAACAGACTTGCACAGAAGTTATTGGCCACCCTGACCATGTAAGCATCCCGCAGAGACTCCACGTAGATGCCACGGTAGGATATATAGATGGCACCCTTTCCGGTTCGGCTTTTGCCCCGTTCGGGCACAGCAAAAAGACATATAACAGGAGAATACTGACATTGCTCCAAGCAGTATGTATGGAGAATCCAGGCAGCCAGTAGATCATAGTGCCCATCGGCTGGAAGCTGGGAGTTCTGTTTGAGATAGGAAACAACCTCTCCAAATGTCGCCCAATCCGCCTCACCCGGCCGCATCTGGCTCTCAGCATTGAAAATCTCTACCACCTTCTTTCCATTAGGCAGCTTCCAAGGAATCTGTCTGGCCGGCGGTGGATGATGGGTCGTGCCATCGATATCAAAAGAAGTCTGTATTTCGAGCCGATCATCATCCTTCACTAGAAACGCCGTTTTGCCATCATGCTCTACGACGTCAACCAGGCCCTCGAACCTGGCCGTATAGGCTGGCCGCTTCTGACTGGTCTGCTCATCACCCTTGCCGCTCGTTCGCTTAATGAAGTCTTTCCGGTGCCGGTTCAGATCAGCGCGAAAGGATTTGAGTTCTGACACAGTCAGGCTAAAGTGCTCCTTGACGGTGTGACAGAGCACCGCCTCTGCGTACGAGACGTCGAGGTCCGCCAGTCCTTGCATGATCGGCTTGAGCGCTGTAGCTCGTTCGACCGGCGAGAGATCGGGATTGATCGCCAATATCTTCTGCGCAAATGGATCGGCGGATTCAACCTCATTCATCTGGTGATCCAGGCCGAACTCAGCTTTGGCGGCTTGCTCTGGTATTTCCATGACCGGTTATTCTTTTCCTCATTGCATTTCGTTCCCACGTTGCTTCTATTACTTGCGAATCCATTTCCTCAAGTTCGTACAGAACGACTTCTTCCCTGGGATAGAAGTCCTCCATTGACATCCTGGTACGCGTCATGCTCCGCCGAATGATGCGGAGATATGTGTCAAGTCCCGCGCGGATGGTTTTCAGCCTTTCCTGACGGTTCTTAGCGGCCAGGTACTCTTCGTTCGACAGCAGTGGGTTGATTCGACTCATTGGCCGTGGGCGAAAGGATTCCTGCGGCGAATTGGGCTGATTATCATCAAACGGCAGACCGGCCATTGAGCACAGGTGACGAAGGGCTTCCCTGCGCTGGCAATGGTGCAGATACTGAACCAGGTCGATCAGTCCGCCGCTGACCCCGCAGGAGAAGCAGCAGAATGTCGAATCCTCAAAAGAGAACGAAGTCCGGTTGCTGCTGTCGTGAATGGGGCAAGGCATACGGTTCCTGACAGGCTTGTGTCCATGCGCTGCCAAAACGTCCCGGATTGTAACTCGGGCCAGAATCTGGTCAAAGTCGACCATTGTTTCTCCTGGCCTCGTGGGCGACACCCTTCAGCGAGTTGATGACCTCAGAGAACCGCAGCGCTGAAACCTGCCCTGACCCGGTAAAGAATGCTGATATATCTTCGTCGCTCGGGTGTTTTGACAGGATGAAGGTCACCTGCCGTGAACCAGGAGTAGGCTCAGTGCCAGCCAGTTCAGCCCTGCCGGTCGCGATAAGATAGCTGGCAAACGTCAGCTTCTCGGTTTTGTACTGGGACGTTGTTGTCATTCTTTGCTCCGATCATCTGAGATTTTATTTCCTGGAGTTTCTTTTCAACGACAAGTTCGGCTACCAGATCGATGAGAGGGCTGAGCTCTTTAGACAGAGAAGGCTGCGGCGGTGCCGATCGTTCTACTGACTGTTCTTGTGTCATGCCTCAACATGACCACACAGCAGAGGTTGTCAAACAATCTGATTGGACGGATGCAGATTTCGACACATTTATGTCGAACAGATGTCGAACAGACGTCGAACGTCGAACGGACGTCGAACGGGAGTGTCCCCGGGTAAGAAAAACGCTGTTAAGTTGTTCTGGATTTAGACAGATTTATCTTTAGGCTATATAGTCCCCAGCCCTCATTGCGCAGCAACGGTTGAATGGGCGTCTTCTTGAATAAGTCGTAAACTCTATAGGTTTTCTTTGCACCTGCTTTGCTCACAATTCTGTGACTCTCAACCGGCTTGTCTGAGTTTTTGAGTTCTGTCAGCAAAAAGTACAGAGCGTCGAACCTCCTGTACTTTCCTTCGGTGAGAGTCACTTTCTTGCCGTCTATCCAAACCTCTCTGGTCATCTTGTTGAGCTCCAGAGCCGGCTTCGGCGACTTTCCTGAAACACTACCTTTGATGTTTATTACTGACTTCTCAGTAAGAACCGTACTCCCCGATCCCGCTCTAAGCACTTGAATGGCGCGCTGCTGAAACACATTGAGGTACTCATCCAGTCCCTGCTTGCTCATTTCCCACGCAAAGAATAATCGATCAAACCACTCAGGCGAGCCGCTACTGTAATCTCGGTAAAAGTCCTTGAGGTCAAATTCGATGCCGACCCTTGGGTCTTCAGCTTTCCAAGGGCGAAGCCGGATTCTAAGGTCAGTAATGGAACGTAGCGCCATTTCACCCGTCACGCGGCCTATTACTGTCAGCAGATCCGTCAATCCACCAGGTCGCAGGAATTTCTCTGTATTTCGGTGACTCGGTAGATGATCGCTGTCGTAGAAGAGTCCGTACTTCTCGTCTACAGTTAACAAGAAATGTGTATCGTCACTTCTCAGCACGGTCTTAGACTTCTCAAGACACACTTGGGCAACAGTCAATGCTGCCTCCTGCCCGATTCCACGTGGTGTTGCCACTTGCACTTGCGACAGAAGACGTTTTACCACTTCACATTTGAATGCATAGACCTCCTTCCGAAGTACAGGACTATCCAGTCGGTCGGTCTCTTCCGGTTTGAGAAACTTCAGGTAATCTGCATCTGGATATTCGCATATGGTCCCATCGGCAACCCGTTCTTGACCCGTACTGCGTAGCCAGAATACTCCATCCTTTCCTTGGTGTCTCTTCCTCACGAAATAAAGGCAACCCAACTGACAATCCAACCAGGGGGACACATCGAAGTCCATCTCTGGGTAACCGGTTTGTAGGAGAGACTCCTTGTTAGTTCTTTGGAATTCCAAGAATTGTTCCAGCGCTATTGACCAGTCACCAATACTATAGAAGCAGTTGTAAGGATCGGCCAACTGGCTTGCGAAACGCTGACGATTGCTGAAATCCTCCAAATTCTGGGTCTCAAATAGGTTTAGAGCTTGTTCAAGATTCTGTGAAAGACACTTGAAGGCTTCATCAAAGTCAGGGTCGGCAGATTTGATGGTGCCTTCTTTGTGATTGATGCCCTTAAGTGTGTTTCCAAGTATTTGCACAACTCGCACATGATCAGGCGAATCTTTAGGTGCGTAGTCCAACGCTATCGACTCGATGAAGGCGTGCCTAGATGCAAATTTCGATCTGGTTTTGCTTGTGTGCAACGAGCTTCAATCTTTGATTCACTTCAGTTTCCGTTATTTCATTGGCAAACATAAGACACTAATTCGATGAAGTGCATCAAAAAAAGATGACGCAGTGTCCCAGAAACGCTCCCTTTCTGGGCAGAACACTGTATCAAACTCCTTGGATGTTTGATCAGGCACAGCGCATATTGGGATAAACACTGAAATGGTCTAAAGTGAAATGAAGAAAAACAGGGATCGCCCCAGTAGCACTCTACCGAAAGACAAGCTGAAACGTTATCTACGGCATTGCCTTCTCACCTACGGTCGTAACAGGATGCAGAAGCCCGTCACTCTACTGGAAAAGTGGCTTATTGAGAAACCCGATGATGCGATTACGATAATCTGTTCAGAGCGCGAGCCTCATGAGCTTCTGGGCAAGCTCTTGGACTCAATTGACGTTCCGTACAAGACTCTGGACTCAACAACACAACTGCCGAACACCACAAAGTACCGACTTGAGATTCCCCCGCTTCACGATCGGCTTGAGGATTTGCCTCTCATTACTGAGTCAACGCTGAGAACTCACATCGAAAACCATGAAGTCGAAGCTACCAAACTGCCATTACTCTACCTTGCAGCCTTCTTCTTCCTGTGCTGGAAGTACGAATCGCCGCTGAAACTGACAACGCCCATTCTCACTTATGACAAACTCGTTTCGTACCTACAGGGCTTCTTAGATTCCGGGCGGCATCTTGATCCTCCGTTCAAACTGGCTTTGCTTGACTTCAATGATGAGGGGGAGAGCAAAAGAAATCAGGCACTTCAACCGTTCACCGCACTCCATGATGAAATCGTTACAGTGCTACTGAGTGATGTGCCCGAGGAGGATGCTGGGTTCTGTGTTCATGAGGACAATGAGCTTCAAGCATCACTGATTGCACCGGAGACGGATCGGGAAACTGGGGGGTCAATCAATGAGCACAGAATGCACTTGTGGGCCGCTGTGTCAGGAGAATTTCGGCACATCATCATGGATAAGCATACCGGACTTAGCAAGAGACAACTCTCCAGAAAAATCCAGTTGGATGACATTCAACGACAAATGATCAGGGTTGGAAGTAAGTTCGCTCCCACAACTGAGAACATCAAGATCGAGCCTATCCCGCAGATTCACTTAAAGCGTAGAGACTCATACAAAGCGTTAGTGAGATTCATTAGAATCCAAGCTCTTAGAGAACAACTCTCCAGATACCTGTTAGTCGAGTCCCATTCTCCGGCTGGTCACGAACTTGTTGAAAGAGTAATAAGCGAATACGACCTCCGCGACCAGGACCGAACAGTTTTTCTCAAGGGTGATCGATTCTTCTCTGATATGATCCAGCCCCTTCTTAAAAGCTGGGGTATCACGGTTTGCCACGAAGGGGACGAGACTCGTCCGGACTACCGAACCTTGTACGTTCCAGGGCCAAGCGAGAGAAAGGAAGACATTCCATCTGTTGTGTCGTACGTCGTTCAAGACTTTGCAGCGAAGTTCAGAGAACGTGGCATAGAGATACCTAAGTATATATGTGGTGAGACCCTACTGCTCCTGTTGACCGACTCCCTCTGGACTGGTTTCGATCACCTGCGAGATTTTCTTTACTACTTTATGAGAGCTAACTGGGATGCCAGTAACAACACAGTCCTTCTTGGACAAGCAGTCACATTGGGGCGAGATACCTTTGAAGGCAAAAGTCACCTCCAAACGCTGGATGAACAACACCTGACATCGGATAACCTGAAGGACTTTTTCCCTGGATTTTATGAGACCGAAAGAGAAAAAACACTATGGGGGATCGTTGATCACTTCATGGAAGGTCCGCAACCCAAACACATCTTTTACCTTCCGACCTTGGTGCGTGAGTATGTCTATGCCTCCTGGGATATGCCGGGGACTATGTTACATCCGTTTCCGCTGGAGGCAGTCAGACAAGCAATGCACAACATACGTGTATTGTCCGATGAGCACCCGAACAGTCAGAATCTTGACAAGAACAAGATAGCAGATATCAACGAAATCATTTCCATCCGCTTGAAACAAGTGTGGCCTGACCTGAAAGCAAAACGAGAAGAAGAAGAAGATCAGTCCACCACTGTATGGCCGAATTGGAACGTTGATACCGAAATCAGTGATGTGGCGGCTGCTGGACTTTGTGACCAGGTTGATTATGAGAATTTCATGGCAGACCTTTGTTTCAACCTGAGTTTTCCCGATGCTGACACTGTATACGACGAGTGGGATGAGATACGACAAGCTTTCGGTCTTCCCACACGTGAAACAGGTGGTTCAGCCGCGGTTGGTACACGACCTAAGTTCTTGATCCACCAGGATGATGAGTCAGTGGTCTCCGATGGCATCAAGTACTGTCTACCCCAGGATCGATATCTGGCAGTCTTCTTTATTGCAGAACAACACAAGAAGGGCAACCCGTGGGTCCGAAAGAAGGCCATCTACGACTATTGCCGAGTCTTCGATGATGAGGATCGCGAGTCGGCACAGACACCTTCCGTGAGAGAGTGGTTCATTGATGCGGAAGGTGACGCTGCACGGCTGGCGCAGAAGGGATTGATAGAGACGAACCCAAGTCACAACGGAACCTGTAGAATCCCGGTCGACCCAGAACTCATAGAGTTTATCCCTCACACTGGCGAGGATTCCGAGGATAGCGTACCAGAGGGCTAATCGGGCTCCCAGAAGGCCAAGAACTGACATCGTGTACGCTACAGACGGAGTCATTTTCACCTGATTACAGTAAAAAGTCAGAATATCCACGGTTTTTTTTGGATACCCCCCCGGATACCCCCCCGGGTGACACCCCCCCCCATAGCCTTAGATTACCTGAGCGAAGAGCCGGATGCCGTTGTTGACCCGGCCTAAGCTCAGATAGGAATCACCCTCGTGGGTGTTAACCGACCCCCTGACTCCATAGCCGGGTCAACATTCAGGGGGTCGCTTTGTGCGGAGTACCGCTGCCGTGAGTTGCGAAAGTGACTGGTCATTCGAGATCATCAGCGTGACGGAGCGAGCCAATCCTGATCTCGATCTTGAAGTATGGTTGGCGGACCTATTAATAGCGCTGTGGCGCCTACAGAGCGGAGCAGGGGGTGATTAATGGTTCTCTCACTCTGGTGGACAGGCTGCGCTGCCAGGATAACTGAAAGGCGTCTATCAAGACGGAAACGTCTGATCCGATTGGGGATATCTGAGAGTGATTTTGAAGTGTACACTGGTCTGTTTCTGGCCTGCCGAAGACCAGATGTCTACTCTGAGCGAAAACACGATGGGTCTTGGCCGTTACAGTCTCACCGGTGGAATAACTCTTTGATATTGCGACACTTGTGTGGCGAGACCGATGTCGCCATTCCCTTTGGCTGGATCGTAGATCAGGTAGTACTGGACATTGATTTCGAAGGAAACAGAGCTTGGGGAGACGTGGAATCCACTACGAGAGGGGCGATTCGGGCAATACCTGGTGAGCCGCTGGTTTATCAGAGTTCTGACTCAGGTGGGTTGCGCCTGATCTGGTTTTTGAGCACCAAGATGAAGCGCACTCACTTGTACCGGTGGGTGAAATCGAGGTTGCGCGACCAGGGAGTGACTGTACAGAACGGCGTTTGTGAAATCCGACTTGGTACATCTCCAGACCGACTGCCCTTTGGGTACTTCAGTATGCTGGTTGACCCAATTCTGCTGGAACCTCATTACCACGTGAGCTTGGCTGAGACTCTGAAGATCGTGCGTGAACACCGGGAGTGGCACGCCATAGACATCGAATCGGACTCCGCCGATGACTTCTGCTCGTCGCGTTCATCGGGAAGCGATTTCACACGGGACATGGAGACATTGCTATCGAATGGACTCCCGTGGGATGTGACCACCAACGATTGCCTCATGAAGCTGGCTTGGTTCGGTCGAGTCAGAAAGAGACTGCAAGAGGAGCAACTGAAAGCATTTCTCCGAGACTGGATTTGCCAGAAACACAACGGATTCTCAACACGTGTGAACGAAGGGAGAATCCAGGACATCTACGACCAGATAGACCGCATAGTGCATAGCCTTCATGCTGTCCCCGGGCCGCTTGCTTACCAGGCTAATGCTGTCGGACTGGGTGAAACCGAGATGAGATGTCTACTTCAGTATCCCGGGAACTTCAAAACCATTGAAGGAGCTTTTAAGATTCTATGCTACGCCAAGTCCAAGCTCCATCGAATCAAGTCCAGAAGTAGTACTATATGTACAGGGGGAGGGGATGGTACCAACAAATGGGGCACGGTTTTTCACCCCGCGGAAGGCATACCAAATGGGGCACGGAATTTCCCACTTTTCGTGAATCTTGGCAAACAGCATCTGCGGCGTCTCCGGGTGCCTTTTGCCTCAAATACCGCCCGGATTGTCGGAGAACTGGAACGACTTGGAACCCTCGCTCTTAAGAGAAAGGCCTGGCCCGATGGCGACAAATCCAGGCAATACTGGGTCAATTTCCCGTTTGACCTCGCGGATGCCCATCTGTATGACGATTTTGACGAAGCACTGTGGCGTATTGTTGGCTGGGTTGGGATAAAGAAGCGCTTTTCTGCCTACCAGGCAAAGAGGATAGGTTCTAAAATGAGAAATGACTCACTCGAAACAGGAGTTTCTGAGGATGAACTGCCGAAATCAAAATAAAAGGGTTGACAAAGCTATATACCACGGATGTATTAGTACTACAGTTATGAACTCATCTGTTAAGAGGTCTACAATGAAAGCAAAGATAGCAAAAGCACACTTAGGAAGGCAGATTCACATTCGCTTATCGGATGACACACACAAGCGAATTAGAATCCGCGCAGCTGAGTTGGATACTACGATTCAGCATTGGGTTGTCTCAGTGGTTGAACGTGCCCTAAAGGGACCGAAGAAGGTGCGTGCCGGCTCATGAACGAGAAAGTAGCAGCCTACTTCAGATGTAGCACGGACAAGCAGAGTAATTCCATTGCTGACCAACGCAAGACGCTGCTGGAGTATGCCAAAGACAATGGAATGACCATCACAACCTGGTATGATAAGGACGAAGGGATATCCGGAACCAGCTTTGAGAAACGACCTGACTTCATGAGGATGGTAAGCGATGTGGAATCTGGGAGGAACGACTTCGATAAGATACTGGTGTACGATGTGGATCGCTGGGGAAGGCCCCTGGACCCGGATGAATCAATCTACTGGGAATTTCACTTCAAAAGGTTTAGTGTTCAAGTGACCTATATCTCCGATGAATCACTCAACGATGATTCAATCGGTGGCCGTCTGAGCAAGAAAATCAAACAGGAGTTAGCCACCGAGGAGAGCCACAAACAATCACTTCGCGTGCACGAACGATCAAAGATGCGGGCGGCCGAGGGCTTTCGGGTTGGGGGCTTTGCTCCGTATGGCTACAAGAGGATGCTCGTTGAGTCCAACGGAACACCGATTCGTGTACTGGAACACGGTGAGCGTAAGTATGACAAACACCATCGTGTTGTTCTCACGGTGGGTGACCCTGAAGAGGTGCGTACGGTTAACAGGATATTTGAATTGAGGGACCACGGAAGAGGATCGAGGTCCATTGCGAATTTGCTCAACAGGGAAAGTGTTCCTTCGCCCAGTGCTGTAAGACCATATTCCAATAACAAGCCCGGAAAGTGGTCAGCAGGCACAGTGTCAGCGATTCTGTCAAGCCGCGTCTATGTAGGCCAGCTGACATACAATCGGCAAGTAAGGGGTAGTTGGGCCAGGAAGGAGAGACCTGGCATGGCACAACGTCCAGAGGAGAGTTGGGTGATCTGTACAGATGCCCATGAAGCCATTGTACCTCGGGAGCTATTCGATCGTGTTCAGACGATTCAACAGGGGAGAAGTAATCGCGGTCCATCCGGTCGAGGTCATAGTTCACGTTACCTCCTTTCCGGCCTTATGGTATGCAAACATTGTGGGTATAATTACCACGGTCACCAGCGGACCAACAGTTGTGGTCGTCATTACCGGTATTACGAGGATAGTGGGTTCAGCCTTCATGGAGCAAGCGTATGCAAGTATTCCTCAGTGCCAGCGGATGTTATCGAAGACTTTATCGTTAAGAGGCTGGACCGGGACCTGGCCAAGTTGATCGATCCAGTGCGCCTTCGGCAACTCATAGGGTCAAGACTTGCCGGCATCGATCCTGGCTCTGGCGTGGAACTCGATGCTAACCGGAGCCAACTGGCGGACATCAAGGGAAGACTCGACAATCTTACGAACGCCCTCGAAAAAGGCGTCAGATATGATCGTGTTCTGACACGCATGGATGCACTTGAGAAGGAGAAGCTGCAGGTGGAGTCAGAACTCAGGCGAAAGGAAAGCTCATCTGCGAAGGGTTTTGACACCGACCGAGCAGTCGATGAGATAGTCGGCATGGCGGGAGAGGCATTTCAGACTGTGAGATCGCGCTCGCCACAAGAGGCGAAGTGTGTCCTGAGACTCTTCGTTGATCGGGTAGAGATCGATCCCTTAAGGAAGAAGGCGACGTTCTTCGTCTACAAAATCCCAAGAACATCACAGACTTACGAGAGATTCGTGCCGGTTAGTAAATGCCGGAGGTCGGACTCGAACCGACACGGTCTGAAACAGACCAAGGGATTTTAAGTCCCTGGTGTCTACCAATTCCACCACTCCGGCGCCAAAGGCGGCTCTTATGAGCTTCCGGAAGCTATGATGCTGTCACGTCAGACGCAAGAAACTTATTGTCTGCCTGATTCAGGCGAATGCGAGAAGGAATTAGAAACCCACTGCAAGCGGATGGGCCACCGGGCCCATGTGTTGACATTCGGGTGAATCAAGGAAGTGCGATTCCCTATGTGCCTATCACCAATTGATTATGGATCTTGGAGGATGATCTTCTGTGCCTCTACAGTGCGCTGTTTTATCGTTTTCCTGTCCCAATCCTCATAGCTCAAGACTTGAATACTCCGTGGGTAATCACTGACTCTGTCCTTCAAGTATTTTTCCTTCTTCTTGTCAAAGTCGAAATTCCTGGCAGAAGAATTCTTGCTCTTGCTAAGCAAGACAAGATTCCCGATAGTGTTTACGTACTTGTCGATTTTGGTCAAATCATGGTTGTCTGCCCAGTATCCTTCCGCTTCCGGGTTTCGCGGGAGAACGTGTTCTACTGACTTGGCATCGAATTCGTGGAGTGCATCGTGTTCCGCAGTAACAAGCTCAAGTCTTAGCAAAAAGTATTTACCGAAGCCCACCGAATAGAGATCGTTGACAACTGCTGCCTGCATGATCGCATCCGAGTCATAGCTGAGGCCTCCGAGCACATCATCAGGCTTCTTGGCTGACTCGATTAGCGCAAGGATCTTTGAATAATCTGCGTAACGCTCGTCCTTCCGCATCGCCTTGACCCATTGAGCCAGAAACACTTTCTCCATACCCAAGCAGAATTCATAAAAGCTCTTGCTTCCAAATCGCGATGCGAAGTAGAGTAGGCACGCCCGCCACTCGGAGGCCTTGAATTCCGCATTCATAATGTGAATAAGTGAGCGATACCGATTGTGCTCCGGCGCTTCTGTCGGAATAATGTCCCTCTCTATAAAAATCGCTGTGTAAAGCTTGGAATACTCGAACACAAGGTCGAAGAACGGTCCACCTTTGCTAACGGTCTTCTTTAGGAAAATCCGATTTTCGAACTCTTTTAAGAGATCTCCCTGTGGTTTGTCTTTAAGCAGAATCAGCCGAATCAAGTGGAAGATGCTTTCGAAAGTAGACTCTCCCAACCCCTTTTCCAAGTCTTCCCACTCTTGCGCCACTCTATTCCGAACCGTGTCGCTAGCAATTACATCTGGGGCGATGTTTAAGGCCTTAAGAACATCGATACGCCTTAGTTGCTTGCCTCTATCGTTGACGATTGTGAAGAGCCGGAATGCGTCATCGAAGGTTTCGGTTGCCAAGCAGATCACAACGCACTTCTGGCTCAAAAATGTGATGAGCTCTTGAATCTCCTTTTCTGATAGCTTGGCGAGCTTTGACCGAAAGACATTAACGGCGTTGACGTAGCGCCACTCCGGTTCCGGCAACTCGCTTTTCTTCAGAGACTTGGTGGTACCGCCTTCTTCGACGACTATCTCACCAAACAACTTACGGTCCTTCACTTCAAGGCGGACCTTTTCTGGGATTCCGTCAACAACGTTTTTCCGTTGGAGTATCTTGTCCTGAAGACCCTTTTTGAAGTTATCGTCCTTCACGAAGTCTCGGAGACATGCAAAGAGGATTAGTAGAGATGTGAGTCGTTGTTGCCCGTCTACTACGTCATTGTGTCCACGTTCTTTGCGGTAGTGAAGAACCATTGTGCCAAGGAAGTATTCTTGCCCCCTCGTGGCGGTAATCACGTCATCAATCAGATCGTCGAAATGGTCTGTTTTCCACGAGAACGGCCGCTGATATTCCGGCACATGAAAAAAGAAATCCTGGGACAGTAGTGTCCCTATAGCTATCGTCCTTCCGTCTAGGTTTTTCATAATCCACATATCTCCAATACAAGAGTAAGCTCAGTACTACTGACACGGCAAGGCCCGTGTGGAATCGCTTCAGCCAACATGCAACAACTTCCCGTCCAAATCAACAATAATCCATCCAACATGGAAAGGGTACCGGGCGACTGGTTATGCAATGCCTTCCAGTGGTGGTGTTGCTGCGGTTGTTGAGGGGATTAACTTTTCTATTTCCTTGAGCAGCGTATCGAGGTCTCGCAGAAACCGTTCTCCCTGTTCCATACGAAATTGATCTGTCAGACGACGGTAATACTCGATCCCGTTGATCAGGTTGCGCTTGAAGTTCTGGAGGTGTCCGGCTGTCTCGCCCACCAACTCTTCCGATGCCTTCTGAAGTTCATGGCGGAGATGGTCAACGTACAGCATTAGTTCCCGTATGAACATGTGCGGGCGGTCGGAGTCGGTCAGGAGAGACAGACGTCCGTAGATATGGCCGACTATTTCCTCCAGGGTGGCAACCCTGGAGAAGTTGACGATGTTGGGTCCACAGCAAACCGCCGGATGCGCGTCGGGATCTATGCCATGCTTCAAGGTTGCACAGCCCGCCAGGTCGTGACAGATACAGGATTTGGCCACGACCCGTTCCCTCCTCGTGCGAAGCTGTTCCGGAGGGGCGTCGTCCGTCGAAAATTGTTCCAGCTTTCGTTTCTGGTAGTTTCGCGAGGCGTGGCAAATGGGCACCGGGGTGAATTCGGTATCGGATACAAGGTAGCCTTTCGGACAGGGACTGCCGGGCTTGTCGGCACTGATCCGCCGGCGACGACTTTCTTCGCTTCCCGAGTTACGTAAGCACCAGAATGGAACATTGAGGGGCGAGTGATCGCTCAGGTAGACGTCACTGTCGGTAGTTGTTGACAACTTCTTCAAGTGATCGTCGTCAACGTTCGTCACTTCGGGGACCAGCAGGAACGGCGTTCCCCAACCGGTGCCGTCAACGCCGTAATGTTGCAAGAGAAATCTGTTCTCATCGGCGGTGCCTATACCACCCTGAACGGTGATGCGTACTTCATGTGGTGATTGAACCGGAGCGCGTTCCATCGTCGTCAACGCCTTATTGTACGCTCCGTGAAGATTACTGATCAGTTCCGCCTTCTTGTCCGTGAACTCTTCCAGGATGGGACCCATCAGGTATCCTTCGGTAGCAAAGGCGTGACCACCACAGTTGAGCCCGGACTCAACCCGGTACTCGGAGACCCACAGTCCTTTCCTGGCCAGGTATTTACCCTGGACCATAGCTGAACGGAAATCACTCACCTTTAGAATTATTCTCTTCTTGAGAATACCGTCTTCATCCGGATAAAAATCTTTGAAACTGGTGAGATAATTAAAAAGCCGTCGGCTTATGCCTGCGGAAAAAACAATTGATGACCGCAGTGAGCTCTTGGCGTAACCTCGCAGAGCAGACATGGCGTCAGCAAACTCCGGGGGGAGTTTGTTTCCATTCCGGTAGAGGTCGCGATCCACTTTGGTCATTATGTTAACATCGATGCTGCCCGGCACGGCACGGCGGCGGAGTGCATCCTGCAACAGGACCTTATCTGCCGGTTTCGATGATTTGAGCATTTCGAGATAGGATTGCTTGAGCTGTGAGTCGGGAAGCATTTCGAAGTAACGTGTAATCTCGCTACCCGGCTCAAATGGCGAAGACTGCAATGCTATAACCTGATCACGGATCAGTTCATCCAGGAAATTCAGGTAAGTGGTGATGCGGTTGGCTCGGACGTCTTCGTCGCTGTCAGGTATTTCTGCAAATTGCAGGCCAAACTCTCGGCAATGATATCTCCGCATTTGCTCCATAAGGATGTCGTCAATGAGCGATATTGCCGATGAAATACCGTATCTCGCCACTTTCAAAGGAGTGTCAATGCTGAATCCGGTACCCATGACCGGTATGTGAAAACCGTGTGGGTTTTCATGCTTCGGAATGTTCATACCGTCATAATGGTTGGCCAGGACAGTAATGTCAAACAAATATACTGCCTGAAGCCTAAGATTACGAAGACGACCGAAATTTGATTGGGAGTTTTCACTGAGGGAAAGTGACCCGTTAACCTGAAAAAGACAGGGAAGGCTCCCGTATCTGAGATAGTCTCAATATCAGCACCGCGGACGTTTCCTCTGTGTAAGCGTGTAAATCGCTGCTCCAGCGGCACATATACCCTTGTTGCAATGACTCCCGACAGGTTTCCCCACAATGATCGGTACTCTCCAACCCGAACGTATCGACCTTCACCACGTCTACGCTGTTTCTTTCAGTCCGCCCACCAGGTGGGGGAGAGGGCTACAGATAAACGGCGAACTCACAGGTATCATCACCCTGCATAACTGATTTCAGCAACCTTACCTTCACCGGTCTCTCAAAAACACCCTCAAAGATATTCCGGTACCAACCGGCTGAGCAATAGCAATGCGTTGGCGTTATCCGTTCCCGGGTACACCGTATCCAGTCGCAATGGCAATAGAAGTAACGCTTCTCCTGTTCGGTTGTAGCTTTCCGGTGTTCTTCGGCGTTGTGAGCCACCTTGGTGAAATAGATGACGTTACCTTCACGGCGTGGCCTGACATAGAACGGATTTTTGTACATCGCTTCCAGCAAAGCATCGATATCGCCCGACTCGCGGTATACTTCCCTGAACCGGGGAATAATGGACGCCGCACACTCGCACGAACAGCGCGCCATTATATCGTATCGTTTATCTTCGTCGTCCACCCGCCGGTCAAGCTTGTCCAGAGCCTGTTTTACCCAGGCTGCTTTAGATTGTTCATCCATGTCCGCCACCGCTTCGCTGCCCGCCAGGACTTCTTCTCTGACACCGGGATCGGCTACATCGTCGAGACTTTCACGAAGTTTCTCGATCCAGTTCGGGTTTCCCATGATCGGTTCCTTTCCCTCAGGGGCTATGTCGTATCCCTGCCGACAACCGCTACGGCAGCGTCTGCCTTAAGGCCAACTGATCAATAATAGGTGATGATTACACTAGTCACAAGGGTTTTACCGGACGGTGGCTTGAAGTGAAAATGTGGTATATCGGCGATACCGTCAACTCCGAACGGTCGGGTCCTGCTCGGTGAGCGGTACGCCGGAACCTTCCAATGCCTGCTGCACGACTTCACTGAGCGAACTTGGCTTGAACGGCTTGGACACGAAACCGCAGAAACCGTATTCCTCAGGAGCGGCCATCACGGGGTCGTTGGAATAGCCGCTGCATACTATGGCTCGGACATGAGGGTCGATCTCAAGCAGCTTACGGATCGTGTCTTTACCGCCCATTCCACCGGGTATGGTCAGATCAAGGATTACCACAGCGTACGATTCATTGGCGTTGACAGCCTTCCGGTAAAGCTTCAGCGCATCTTCTCCATTGGTGACGGTGTCGACGATATACCCGCAGTTGCGGAGAACCTTGCCCATCAGATCCCTGATAATATCCTCGTCATCCATCATCAGTATACGCCCGGTACCGGCGGTCAGCGCTTCTTTTGTCCTGGTGCCGATTCGAACGGTGTCGTCAGTGGCCGGGATATGAATTGTGAACACGGTTCCCTTATCGGTTGTCGATGCCACCTGCAAATGCCCCCCGTGCTTCTTGATGATAGAGTAGCTGGTAGCCAGCCCCAGACCGGAGCCGCCAGGTTTAGTGGTGAAATAAGGATCGAATATTTTAGCCAGATGTTCACCGGGGATCCCGACACCCTCATCGGCAACCGTGATCAATATGTAGTCACCGGCTGCAAGAGGGAGACTGTCACCATCCTCAAGTTTGGTATTGCTGCAGGTGACTTTTATAGTGCCGCCGTGGGGCATAGCCTGGTTCGCATTTAATACCAGATTATGTATAACCTGGCTAATCTGCCCGGCATCAACTTCGGCTGCACTGAGATTGTCGGCAAAAGACAGTTCCAGCCTGGCATTGGATCCCCGGGCGGCAAAACGGGCCGAGTCGCCTACAATGTCCGAAATTGATGTAGCCCGTTTGATCGGTTCGCCACCTTTGGAAAAGGTCAACAACTGGAGAGTCAGGTCCTGGGCTCGCAGGGCAGCTTTCTCGGCCGCCGCGAGACAGATTCGGTTCTCCTCCAAATCAACCGTATCCTGCCGGGCCAGTGAGACATTGCCCAGAATACCAGCCAGTAGATTGTTAAAATCATGAGCGATGCCGCCGGCCAGAAGTCCCAGACTCTCAAGCTTCTGGGACTTGAGCAACTCCTGCTCCATTTGTTTTTGCTCAGTTATATCGCGTGCTACTGCAAGCACCAGTTGGCGGCCGTCAATTTCGGTAGCCGACAGGGAGATCGCCATTGGAAACTCATGACCGTCGCTGTGCAATCCGGGTAACTCTACAAACTTACCTATGGCTGCATTTGGTTTGCTGGTAGTGAAGTAACTTCGCAAATACTCCCGGTGTTTCTTCCGATATTTCTCAGGCATCAGATTGTCGAGTGGCTGGCCGATCATCTCAGCTTTCGTGCGACCGAACATGCTCTCCGCGGCCGGGTTGAAAAGCGAAATCATACCATCCTCTCCAACGGCGATTATCGCTTCCTTGGTTGCCCGGATAATAGTACTCTGGAGTTTCTCGCTTTTGCGCAGTGCTTCTTCGTGCTGTCTGCGTTCTGTGACATCTACCATCAGCGTCAGCAGGTGCGGCTCATCGTTGATGTGAATGAGGTCAGCGGAGAACATTCCGTGGCGTAGCTCACCGTTTTTCGCTCGAACTGTGACCTCAAGATCTCTGGCACTGCCTTGCTTTAGGACCCGGTTGACAATCTCGTCGCGCTGACTGTAGTCTGCGAACAACTCAAGTTCTCTGACTGTATGTCCGATTATTTCTTCCTTCCGGTACCCCAGTGTTTTCAGGAAGGTATCGTTGACTTCAACAAAGGTCTTGTTTTTTACACTGGTGATGGCCATGAGAGCCGGGCTCGAAAGGAATGCCTTGGAAAACATCTCCTGATTCTCACGCAGCGCCTCTTCCGACCGTCGCCGCTTCGTGACATCACGAAAACTCCAGACCCGCCCAATTATTTTGTTGCCAAGCCACTGCGGTCGGGAATAGCGCTCAATTAGCTGCCCGTCCTTGAATTCTATCTCATCGAAACTTTCCGCCTCGGGAGTCCCGTAAAGCTTTCGCACCTTGTTCAGAAATGCCTCGGGATCACTCAGTTGGGAAAGAACATGCCCCAGGAGATCGTCATCATTCCCGGCATCAGCCAATTCCCTGGGAATTTGCCACATTTCCAGAAACCGCTGGTTAAAACTGGCCACTGTACCCTTACCATCAATTACCAGGATGCCGTCGGCTGTTGATTCCAGGGTGGCCTGCAGCAACGATACTGTATTCTCCAACTGGATTTCGATTGCCTTGCGGTCACTGATATCAACCATGAGACCTCGCAGACCTATCGGCCGTCCACGATGTCGTGCCACTTGCGTGTGGACCTCTATCGGGAAATGGCTCCCATTCTTTCGAACGGCCATGTACTCAGTGCCGGTGGATTTCTCACCTTTCAGGCGGCGGGCGATATTCTGCCGGGCTCGCGGTCGGTCTTCCGGAATCAGCAGATTCAGGGCATTGAATCCTGCCTTCAGATCCGCCGGGGAATAGCCAAACTGCCCGTAGGCGTTTTCGTTGACATAGGTCAACCGGCCGTCAAGCTCCATTTCAAAAACTATCTGTGGCAGCGTGTCGACCAGCGTGCGAAATCTCTCTTCACTAAGCCGCAGCGCTTCCTCGGTCCGCTTGCGTTCCAGGGCTCCCATAATGATCTCACCGGCCAACCGCAACAGGGCGATTTCATCCTCTGACCACTCCCTGCCCGACGTCACGGAATCAAACCCGAGAACCCCTCTGAGTTTGTTGCCGCTTACCATTGGAACGATTACCACCGACCACGCATGACAAGCCTGGAAAAAAACCTTTTCCTTCGCAGCTTCGAGGGGAAGATCGGACACCGAAGGTATATAAATATCCTCAAACCGGCAAATTCTGGAATACAGCCAGGGAACTGTCTCCTGGCCAAAGAGAAATCCTTTCAGATTGTCGTCCAACAGTGGAATGCCTTCTGCACACCATTCGTGGCTGTACTCAGCAGTCACTCCATCGTCTCTCATTAGATAGATATAGCTGCGATCTACTTGTGAAAATTCACCAATGATCTGCAACGCCCGGTATATTCCCCGGTCGATGTTCTCCGGCTCCAGGCGTATCAAATCAGATGACAGCCCGGTGATTATTCGATCGAAGTCTGCCCGGTATTGAAGAACCGCTTCAGACTGCTTATGTACCGTGACATCGCGCATGACGCAGTGCGTCCGCTCAAAATTGCCGCTGCGATCACGGCCGATCTTGCCGTCGAACTCCACCTGGAGGGCGCTGCCGTCCCTACGAAGCATCTCAAACTGCACTCCATGAATCTCTCCCGCGGACATGAGGCGAGAAAAACAGGCACTCAAATGCTCACGATAGCTGGGTGCCGGAAAGTCTCCGAACCAGCGACTGAGTACTTCCTCCCGGGTGTATCCCATGATCCTGCACCAGGCCGGGTTGACATCCAAAAACCGTCCCTCTGCATCCAGTGACTGGTAAGCGACCGGAGAGTTCTCGTAAAACAGGCGGAACTTCTCATCGCTCTCTTGCAAAGCCCGGATTGCCGCACGGCGCCTGGCCGGCAGAACGGACCAGACAAAAGCCAAAATCAGAAACGACACCAGGCCCAGTAAACGAGCATGAAGGGCTGGGGAATCAAAACCCGGAAATAACCGTGACTGGAAGGTTCCCTGATCGAACACAAAGCTGTCCAGCGCTGTGTTCAGCAACCAGACAACTGCACCCATAAAGAAAAACAGGATTATGATCTTGCGGTCAGCCTTCATTGGATCTCATCTTAGTTATACTGCTTCCCAGCAGACTACAAAACAGCCATAGAGTCCAATTACGGCCACGTTGACAGGCAACTCGCGCGGTGCCACTTCAAACAAACGCCCCCGAGCTTCCTATAGCCGACATTCCTAACCGGCCACCGCGTCAAACGCAATATCCCGCCTGTCTTACCTTTTTCGGCTGAATAATGGATCGGCTTAACACATATTCCCGGATTTGCCCACTCCGGCAAGTCACCACTTCGCAGATGACAGTATCACTTTCCGGGTACCGACAACGTGATTATCGTTGACATCTGAACAAATGAGCAGTATCCTGCCGATGATATTAAAGGTGCCGATCACGGAGGAAATAAAGCATGGTCAAGACGGCTCTGACAAGGAAGCAGCGGCTGGTCCTGGAGTTTGTTCGCCGACAGATCACCTCCCGGGGCCATCCGCCCACGGTGCGGGAAATCGGCCGACAGTTCGGTATCAAATCCACCAACGGAGTACGGTCACACCTGACGGCCCTGATCAGGAAAGGATATCTTAAAAAAGAACGGTTTATCTCACGGGGACTGGAACTGACCTACAATACTGCCGGTGTCGGACGGGTGCCTCTGGTGGGAGCGGTACCGGCAGGGATTCCCATTGATGCCGTCGAGAACGTCGAGGGCGAAATCGCTCTGGACCTGTCGTTCCTTCCTCGGGGAGACAGGTTTACGTTGCGTATAGTCGGCGATTCGATGACAGGAGCGGGCATATTCGACGGTGACCTGGTCATTGTCAAAAAACAACAGGTGGCCCAAAAGGGAGATATCGTGGTAGCCCTGGTGGGTGGAGAAGCAACCGTCAAGCGATATTATCCCTCCGGTAAAACGATCCGATTACAGCCTGAAAACGACGATTTCGAGCCGATCATCATCAGCAAACACTCCCGCGAGTTTCGGGTCGCCGGCAAAGTAGTCGGGCTGCTGCGCAAAATCAGTTGATGAATAATGGTATATCGTTGCCGGTTATCAATTGAAGTGCAGCGGAGAAGCCAGGGTCGATTATACCTCAGAAGGGTTATGGGCGTGATCTCTGATCGCGGCTCGCCAGCAGGTGCTTAAGACGGAAGGAAGGGAGCCCGCCCTGACGACAGACTCCCTTGGCTACAGAAGGAGGGAGATTCTTAACTTCCAGCCTTGACGGCCTCGATCTCGAGAGTTATTGATACACCGTCGCCTACCACCAGACCTCCCGCATCCAGCTTTTTGCTCCACTTGATGCCGAAGTCGTTGCGGTTGATTGTTGCCGTAGCCGTGAAACCAGCCCGCGTTTGACCCATGAAGTCCTGGACAGAACCATGAGAACGACACTCAAAGACAACTTCCCGCTTGATATCCTTGATGGTCAGATCTCCCACCAACTGGAACTCGCCTTCGCGGCCGGGTACCACCTTTCGGGAACGAAAGGACATCGTCGGATACTTGTCGTTGTCAAAGAAGTCCGGACTACGCAGGTGCTCATCACGCTTTTCGTTGTCTGTGTTGATCGACGCGATTCGAACTGTCATCTCCGCGGTCCCGTTCTTTACGTCGTTGGTGTCATACCTGATAGTGCCTTCAAACTCATTGAATGAGCCCTGCGTCCAGGCAATCACCATGTGCCTGACTTTGAAACTGACTGAAGAATGTGCGGCATCAATCTGCCACTCCTGCGCCGTGGAAGAAAATGCCAGCGCCAATATGGCTCCGATCGTCAACGATAAAACCTTCAACATTATATAACCTCCTGAAATATGTGGTCTATATAGGTCCATTATATCTTAGTAACACCGACAGGGAAAAGAGGTTCCCGGTCGAGTGACCACCGCGCCCGTTATCACGGTAGTGTAAACTAAGTTGTGTAAATTGGTAGATTGAAATAACAACGGGTTTGACTTTGAGTCTTTCGAACCAAATGAAAGGAGTCAAACCCGTGGTAAACTTGTGGTTTACAGACAAAGATTTACGTTATCGCT
>JBDRNJ010000071.1:0-29116 GCA_043811375.1 bacterium
GCGGAGATATTGGAGCAGCGGGAACGAATCAAGACAGAAACAATCAGGAAACGGAGAGAATCATACCGAAAAGCCATTGCAATGAGGCAAAGTGTGTCTTAGCTTAAGGAGCAACGTGTCCGACTTGTTTGACGACATACAATCCGTTCAATCTGTTTTGGGCTGACGGCAGTGCTGTTGGTTTCTTGTGGCAGTGACACAGGAGGACACGGCGCCAGTTCCGAGGAGGTTGCGCAGTTAGTCGCCAAACACAATGTCGTTAGAGACTGGGTCGCGTTATCCTCAGGTATGGGTGACGAGTACCGCTCTTCTGGTCCATACACAATTGAAATCGAAGAGGTAGTGACATCTAACTTAAATGTACCCATTCTGTTTGTCGGCTGGTTGGACGACATATGGAAAACTGATTCCGGCTACACCTGCTACTTTGAGGTTCTGTGGTGTTGGTTCTTCGGCACGATAGTGAACATGGAGTTGCATTGCGACCGCGCGCAGGTGGACTACTTCTTGTCCTATTCTGACAGTGGAATGTCGATTGCCAGCGGTTACGCTGTTGTAGCTGAATTGTCCGAGTTTTGGCGCCCCAAATTTGGCGTGAGTACCATGATTGACGAAGAGGACCCATACAGCAGTGAGGTCATAGCTAATTTCCCGATGGTTGTTGTTCTGCGGGGAACTCTGACCGAAGCTCTGTACGTTGAGGATGTCTCTGAATTGAGAGATCACCTGCGTAGCAGAGCCTTAGAGAAATAGTGGGGAACGGTCGGGGAATTAGCTCCACAGGACGAAGTACGTAGTCCAGGAGACAGCCCTTGTTATCAGATCCGGGTAATCAATCTGCCCTGATTCCACCTTAATCCTCCGCAGGGTTTGATGGTGCCGATTTGACAAAGCGCGCTTTCTCCAACGCAGACACGACAAATCCAATCCCGACTAAGATGTCTATAGGTTGCCATGTGGCTCGGCTTAGGTGTACTGGTATGACAGGATTGAAAAGGAGAGCCACAGCTCCGTATAGCCAAGGCTCTATACGACGCTCTACCGAAGCCGCCCCCCAAGCGCTACCGACGGCAACGGCGCAAACAACCCAACGAAGAAGAGTATAGTAGTCATAACTATGTGGCTCAGTTGCCCAGAACAGCAGTGCTGCCGCTACTACGTTCGCTCCTGACCAGAGGGCGACTTGGCCCTTCGTGATCCCTCGCATCGGTCCACCTCCCACGTTACAGTTTCCAACAGTTCTTTCTGGCGATCCGCGCACACCAGCGGTAACAGGATCGCCGGTATCAATTCGTTGTCTGACCAGTTGTCTACGCTCCCTACCGCTGGAGTATAGACAAACCGGGTTTGGAGGTCAAATGGAATTGATGGGGTGGCGCTACCCCCCACCTCCCCCCTCTGGATGGGACCCAATATATATAAGTGGGTTCCCATGCTTTTGAAATGCGGATGGGTTTTTGGAATTGGCCATGAAAAGAGGCTCCCCGGATTGAAGAGCCTCGCGTGTAGTCCAGTTTGTGTTTGCTGTCGGTGCTACGGGCAATCGGCCGGGTCAGGGCCGCCCCGGAAGAGGTAGGCAACCAAATGGCTCAGATCGGCAACATCAAACGAATCATCGCCATTCACATCACCCTCTGTGGGACATTGGGGCGGCAGGCCGCCCGTGAAGAGGTACCAAACCAACGAGGTCAGGTCACCCACGTTAACATTGCCGTTGTAGTCTACATCACCACGAATCCCGTCAGTGTTGCAGCAGCCAATAGTGAAACAGTGAGGACCATCCCAGGTCGGAGCATAGTGTTCAGTTAGAGTGGTCCACGCCCAGGTCGACCAGGGCCAGTGCACCATAGTATCCGCCACCGTATCTAAGCAGATTGTCTGGCCCAGCAGAGAAGAGTCGTCCGGTATTTCAATCGTGATGCTCCAGGCTACATGATCGTAGACAATCCAGAATCCTCCCGCCGAGTCTTCACCATAGAAAGATACTGTGTCAGCGCCGATCCCGTCCGTTCCCGAGTGAGAGATTGACCGGTCTCCGAAAGGCAGCCATCCCGGGAGATACCGTCCGTAGGTTGTATCCCAGTAGGCGCCGTCGGGTGAGTAGAGACGGAAAGCATTATTGTAGACAAACAGACCACCGGTATGGCTGGTGTCAATCTGCACTCTCAGACGAAACTCAACTGTGCGCCCAACAGGAACATGGTTGCCGCTCGAAGGGATGGCTTCAGACAGGGATATGGCGTCCTGTGCCTGGCCGGTGGCAGAAAGTGCCAACAGAGCTATCGCCAGCATGGTTGTTAACCGCATCATATGCCTCCAATCTCTGATTTGTCCCATTACTGTCTAAGGGCACGGTGGTGGCGCAGGACCACCCTGGAATAAGTAGGCCACCAGGTACGTCAGGTCACCGACGTCAATGCCGCCGCTGCCGTCCACGTCGCCTTCGGTCTCGCACGGAGGTGGATCGCCACCCTGGAATAGATAGGCAACAAGGTACGTGAGGTCGCCGACGTCGATTGCACCGGTGTTATCAACATCACCACGTTTGTCACAACAACCTGGAGGAGGATTGAAAATGGCCAGCCCCTCATTGATTAAGCGTGTATGGCTGAAAATAAAAGTGTCATTTTCTGGAAGGTTAATAGGGGTTTTCACACTTATAAGGTTGGTGTCTGAATACTGCGGCCTTGCCCAGCTCTCAAAGATGAGATGATCTGGCTGACCGATTGCTGAATTGACCTCGTTAATCCAATCAATCGCGCCCTCGTAATAGACTTCATCAGTGTACTGCCCAAACAGGAAGAGTTGGGTCGTGAACGAAAGATCAATCAGGATAGGGGCAAAGGAGATGTTATGGGCATGAAGAAAAGTCTCCAATTCCAGCAGATCTGCCTTTGCCTGGGCGAGGGTTACTCTACCATAGATTGGTCCCGCATAGTCGATAATCCTGAGTCCGTGCACATCCAGATGAATGAACGGTAGATTGATACCCAGGTTTTCCAACTCTGCCACATATGTTTTGATTGCTTCGACATCCACCTCGGGATAGAGAATAATCTGCCCAACAATGATAGAGGGGGCTGCGCTGTTCATCAGGGTGATAAAGTCCGCAACCATGGCGGCTATTTCAGCTAAACTTTCAGTTTTACATTCGGGTCCCTCGGAAGGAGGGTAGATGGGGGCATACCATCTTCTGATGGGTTCATCTATGGCTATATAGCGGACTGTTCCCCCATTAGCTTGCACGTTGACAATGGCATCCACTGTCCAGTTGAAGGCGTTTTGCGCAGCTGTCTGCATCTCCAAACTACAGTCCGCAGGCGTTCCCGACGGCGTTTGCGGCAAGATGCCCGCGCCCTCAATGCAAATGTCAATCCCCCACTCATCCAATTTGGAGAACGCCTGAACCTGGGCAAAATTGGTTAGGATGTTAGAGTTGCAAAGACCGCCCATGCAAGGCCATGAGTTAACATGGTGAGTGAGAAACTGAAACACGTCAATTCTTGTTCGGGCGGAATCCCACTGTGCTGGGTTGGTGAATAACTGCAGCATGTCGGCGCTTCCTATGGCGGGTCCATACCACACTTCACCGCTGTCCGCGGGTTCGCTGTGGACGGAGGGGCACACAATGGTAGATGCGAGCAGAATCAGCATGGCTGTGAGTGAGAATATTGTCTTCATAACTTCAGGGGTGGGTTACTCTCATGTCAGTAAGATACATTATATCGATAGATTTACAAGAGAGTATCAGGCAATGGAATCCCTCAGGCGCGTTCCGCAGGAGAAAAGCCAGTAATATTGGTGGAGGTGGGGGGGATCGAACCCCATACTCGCGTTGTGGCACAAGGAGTTACATCCTATTGTGACCATATTGTGACCGTTTTTTGATGGTTCCCAATTCCTCCTATGGAGTTCTTTTCGGCTGCTTATTATGCTTCTCTTTTTCCTTTTGTTTCTCTTTGCTTTTCTTCTGTTTCTGACTCTTATCCTTGTCTTTTTTTCCGCCTTTGTCTCCCATGGAATATCTCCTTTCAGTTTGATCTTGGTCGTTTCGCAACCATCCCGGCACTGGAATAACCAGTACCGGGGGTACGTTGCCGGACGAGGGCGTCCGAGCCACCCGACCGTTTTATTTCTTATCGCCTGTCAGCGATGTGCCCAAATCCTTGAGTTTATCCGTCGCTTCAGTCTTAATCTTCTCGATACCCTGATCCTTCAAATCGGTGAGGTTCTTCCCGAACCCCGCCGGAAACAAACCGCTCCCGGACGTCAGCGCTTTGGTGATGAGCGTCTTCACCACCGTGGCCGTTATCTCGCTTATTTTCGCTCCGTTATCACTGCCGACATCACGCAATGAGAAATTGTCGATCTTAAACGACTTCTCAGTTTTGTTTCCCAGAAGATCAAGCGAGCCGGTTACGTTTATATCGCGCAGGGCGATCAGACCGATGCGGAATTTCTGGGATTCTCCCGATGATGACATATCCAACTGCTTGATATGGTCGAGCAGTACCTGATAATTTCCCTTGTTATCAATCTGTTCGAGATTGAGCGTGATACCCTCGATGATAAACGAGTCCACAATAACTTCATCGTCCAGCACCGACCCGGCATCGACATCAAACATCCCTTTGCGAAGCATCAGAAAATTATCCGCCGTGAATCCTTCCGGGTTGCTGATCTCGAGGTTGTTTAATTCCAGACTGCCGCCGCCGATTTCGAGGGAGGCTGAACCGAGGTTGGTTTCCACGCCGAGGGCATAGGCGGAGCCGGTTTCAACCGCTTTTTCGACCAGCATATTGCGGACAAAGTATACGACCACCAGCGCGACAATCACCAGGACCACTGCCGAAAGAACCATTTTCTTCAACATAGCTACTACTCCGTTTATAAATTTTCCGCCGAACTCAAACCGCCACCGGCGCATCTGCCACTGCGATGAATATAGGGGTCGACGGTATTGATTTCAATAAACAAAAACTGTCCAGGTTTTAGGATTGATTTACGAGCCTGATATGCCATCTTTCTTAGTACCTCTTCCAGACTACTTCCAGCAACTCAAGTAACATTACTTGGATATGATACTACACAGATGAGCAGTATGTCAACATATTTTATTCACCGCAAGCCACCCCCACGCCCACCCTTTAGGAGTCCCAAGGTTGAGAATGTGGGTTCCCATACGTTTGAAATGTGGACGGTTTTTTCGGAACGGCCCAAAACAACGCGAGGCTCCCGGGGGCAGAAGCCTCGCTGTTATCCAGTGCGTCGAAAGTGTGCTCGGCGGGTGAAGGGGATTTGGTATTGTCGATTCCTACGGGCAAGCGGCCGGGTCTGGGCCACCCTGGAACAAGTAAGCCACTAACCAGGTCAGGTCACCTACATCAATGCCGCTGCTGCCGTCCACATCGCCTTCCTCCAGGCAGGGCGGTGTGTCTCCACTCTGGAACAGATAAGCCACCAGGAAAGTAAGGTCACCAACGTCCAGCCCCATGGAGTAGTCAGCGTCACCGCGAAGGTCGTCATGGTTGCAGCAGTTGCCGGTTGTGAAGGCAGCATAGACGCCGGTTTCTGTAATAGTCGCAGTTACTGACTTGTAGACGGTGTCGACACAACCGCCGACCAGTTCCCAGCGGCATATGGCGGCGTGCCATCTGTAAATTCGGAGAGTCGGCGCCAACTGAGTGGCAGCGATGGAGTCACCAAGGTCCGGGTCGTAGTAGAAAATCCCCAGGCGGTTGGTGCCATAGAGGGGAGCACCATCATGGAAACACCAGGAGATGGCATCTCCGCCTTGAAGGGCCGGAGCACTGATGCCATCACGTACCGGCGTGTACTGGGTGGAGAGAATAGTGAGGCTCCGTCCGGAGCCGTTGGCAGAATCCAGCGACAGTCGGCAGCTGCCGCCCGGCCCGGAGCCGTAAAACACGGTATCGGTCTCAATGGTAGTAAGGACAACGAACGGGTTCATTACCGCATACTCGGTGTTAACCGAGTCATAGGCATTGAGAATAATCCAGCCGGATCGACCAGGCACATTAGCGACCAGAGCGTGGTATCTGGTGCCGTTGAGAGTCAAGGGGTAGGTTGAGACGTAGTCGGTGTCATCGGAGACAACAAGGATATAGGGAGTATCAGTCGGGAGGTTGGTGGCATAGAGGCTGAACTCCAGGTCGTCCCCGGAAGGATCGATGGAGTGGGTGTAGGGATAGTAACCGACGATAGGTTCCATGTCGAGCAGCAGAATACCGGCGCTGTCCACCGGTTGGCCGCTTGATACGAGCCAGCCCTTTTGGTCAGTGGTATTACGACCGCCACCGCCCTTAGGGCACACGAACGTGCTCCGTCTCTCGGCGAACACCATGCCGCGGGAGGGGTAGAAGCCACGGAGGCGGATCAAGCCTTCCGGACAGCTACGTCCGGCGTTGATACAGCTGACAACACCTTCCCACGGCCGGAAATCGGTGCACATGGTTACCGGGCAATGGTATACACTGGCACCGGTACATGACCCCACGCGGGTTTGCATCAGCGGTTCCGTGGCGCCGTGCTCTTGGGGCCAAATGGTGATATTCATCAGCGCCCCGACATCGTAATCAAGGTTTGACAGGTCGTCATTGGGACCCGTGAGGTACCCTTGGAGGGTGTACTCTGTTGGAAGGGTGATGTACGCACTCAGGCCAGTTTCACCGATGCCGCCAAAGCGGTCCTGGAACCAGTCGGCACATCCCATGTGACGGAAATGCCAGTGCTGAGTGTTCTGGCCTAAGGGACAGGCATACTCAACGACGCTGCGGGACAGCTCAGTTCCTCGATCGAGGTCGTAGTCATCTTCCATGACTCCGTATACCGGCGTATGGGAGACTCGATGTCCATCGGCATCCTCGTACTCATCCCCAAAGCCAAAAAGATAGTGTCCCAGCTCATGGACTTTGACTTTGAAGTCGGTGGCTTCAGTCATGTCCAGAGGGTGCTCGTGCGATGTTCCATAAACCGAATAGAGGGCGCTGTGCCAGAACACTTTGGGAGGCACCTCGATAGACCGACCGGCGCAGGCATACCCTGTGGTCGCCCAGGCACAGAAGTGCCCATCCATTGCTGCACTGGGAGTAATGTCATTAGCGAGATAGATGCGCATGTCGGCTCGCTCCCAGCGCACCCGATTGTCATAGATGTGTACTTCACCGAGACGGACCTGGCCGTCGAAGACATCGTAAAGGAAGTTGGACACATGCCGGAGGCCCTCAGCCACACCATCCAAGTATTCCGGACTGGCGTCCCACTGTATGGAGACCGCGAGATCAAAGGCCACCTCGGTGTGATCAAGCTGGATAGTCTGTGCGATAGCCGCATTTATCTCATTGTAGGAAACGGCACCGCTACTTTCAGAGAATGAAGCGTTGTCGACATAGACCTTGGCCAGGGTTGTGGGCAGGTAGTCCGGATGGATGAGTGCATCTTGTACATATATCTGTCTTTGAACTTTAATGGAATCTCCGACGCGGAGACAGGCCACAATACGGCCGACATCATTGGTTGTATAGTATCCGAGCAGAGTCTGGGTCATGGCGGGGGGATCGTTAGCGACGCGGTAGACGGTGAATTCCTTGTTGGGAACGGGATCTCCATCAGCGTTCAGAATGTTCAGTATTTTGACCATAAGGTCTTTGTCAGGACATTGCAGCACGTCCACAGGGATGAAGGCAGTATTGTTGGATTCATCACATTCAGTAACTTGGTCCCAGTTGTCTACCACCACTCCGAGGTTCGCCGGACCCACAGGGTAACCGACGGAGATGCTCATAGCGGGGTTGATACTTATGCCGGACGTATCATTGGGCTGCACGATGGGGATGACCTCGACGCCGGTCAGGAGCAACGAATCGGTACTGGTGATGACAGTATCCTCGGAAAGGTAAAAAGCAACGTAGTTGGTGTCATTGGCGGTGTCGCCGACGTTTTCGACCACGAGTTCAAGACGGGGGCCGACAGCTTCGCCGGGAAAGACAGCCGGAGGTTCGGCCAAGGTGAAGTGGTGTACTCTCAGGTCAGGACAGGCGGCGGACTCAACGATATCATAGCAGTAGGGGCCTCCCCAACTGGGGGTGGTGGTATCACTACCGGACAATTGCCAGATCCACAGTCCGTTCAGTGGGAACCAGGACGAGTCGAGGCACAGTTTCTTGCCAATATGCGAGTCGTCAACTTGGGTCGTGATGGTCAAAACTACATCGTTGTAATCCATGGGGAGACAATTGGCCAGGGACGCGGCGCTGAGGGCGATAGTGTCGTCGTTGGTGCCATCGACGCTGTATCCATTAGTTAACACGAGAAGGTCGAAATACATGTCAAGGCCGCCGGCGGTGTCGTAGGTTGGTATCGTCCAGGCGGCATTTTCGGGTGAGTAGAGGCGGATGCCGTGGGTAATGCCGACCAGGGTCGTATCGGCATCATTATGCAGGTGGACATTGAAGGTAATAGACTCATTGGGAATGATCGTACTGCCGGGTCCAGCTCCGGGGCCAGTCGCTGATATGGTGACACCAGCCCCTATGTCGGAGGGCATCATAAGCGCTGCTACCGTCAGGATGCCGGCCTTCATCAGGCCTCTCAAAGGGATAGCTTCTTCCATGGCATTGGTCCTCGCAGGCATCACCCTTAGTAATCACCGTAATCTACTAAGAAACGCTCATTTGTCAAGGAGTTACGGGCATACCACCCCCCTTTCGATGGGACCCATTTTACGAAGTTGGGTTCCCATCGGTCTCAAATGTCTACGGTTTTTCAGATTCACCCAAAACAACACGAGGCTCCTCGGATTGAAGAGCCTCGCTGTCATCCACCGCGCCGATAGCGTGCTCGGCGGCTAAAGGGGATTTAACACGGTGGTGGTGGTGGGCCACCCTGGAATAAATACGATACCAGCCAGGTCAAGTCGCCCACGTCGATACCACCGCTGCCGTCGACATCGCCCTCTTCCATACATGGCGGCGCCGGACCACCCTGGAAGAGATAGGCTACTAAGTAAGTAAGGTCACCGACGTCCACCCCCATAGTGTAATCGGCATCACCGCGAATGCCATCATGGTTGCAACACCCCACCTGGACTGAATCTTCGTTGCTCATCTCCGAGACTATTTTGGATCCATCGATTGATGACACCCGGTAGTAGCGTTTCTCATCCGGGCTCACCGGACGAGTATCGTACCACTGAAAGCCGGTCAGTTCAGGATCGGCATCGATGGCAACGGTGTCAATCGCGGTATGGCCTGTATCGATGGACCCCGTATCAGAGAAGATGTAGTATCCGCGAATCCTCTCAACACCGCCGGTAGTGTCCGTAGTTGGTATTGTCCAAGTCAATCTGGCTGTCGTATCAGCGCTCGAGACAACTGTCGCTGTCAAATCGTTGACTGGTACGGGTGGATATTCGTCAATGCAGTAAGCGAATGTCGCTCCACCGATGATTTCACTGGGATTGTCCTCGCGAACGAAGTGGGTACTTACGACAGCGGAGTCGTTATGTTGTGGGAACGGTGCCACAAGAGTAACTTCCAACTCGACACTGCTATCCGGTTCGAGCCAGAAAGGACCCTCATCTTCAAAAGAGACAGTCCACCCGGTCGGGAGTGCCGCCAATGTAGCCGAATCGAAAACTGGCATGAAATTGGCAGTATCGTCCGTAGGGTTATATCCGTTGATTACTGAACGGAAAACAGAGGTATCGCTGAGCCACTGATCGTTGTTGGGAGCAGGTTTTGGTAGGTTCTGACCCGCCCGTTGGTACATCGCATTCATGTTGATTTGGGCTACATTGTTATCTGGCAGATTAACATCGTAGTGAGGTGGGTCGCCGAGGACATGTAGGACCGCCCCGACACAGTAATGCTTATACTTAGTATGACCAGGATCGGCGTCGGGCGGTACCAACCATTTCATGCCTACGAGGGCTTTTCCCAAAGGTGGAATGGGAGGAAATATCGCTATATCAATAAAAGTGGCGGCACCCGGAAAGCGGAGGCCCATACTCGCCTCGACATAGAATCCGCTGACAGTAACATCGGTTATGGTGGCGTTGGTAAGGTTAGTTGCGACAAAATATAGTTTGTTCATTTGGCCAGGCAAGGGGGGGTCTTGTTTGTCGATTGGTCCATTAACGTAGTTGTTGATATAGATGTCAGGGCTTTCCCAGTGAACGGGACAATCGGGGTCCGGCTCCGTACCTACATCTGCCACGCAGTCCCGTATCATGACGATCTCGGGACCGGTTGCAATAATCAGTCTAATGAGTCCATTCCATGTCGTCAATCTGGGGCAAGTCCAAGATCCGATGGTGTTCGGTTCCACGAACACCATCGGATTTTCCAAACCCTTGGAATCATTGTCTTGATTATGATCATGGAGCAGTCGCAAGTAGGCTTTGCCGAGGATATATCCACCTCCATTGACGCGTACCGCGTGTCCCCCTGCAGGGTATTCTCCAATCATCCACCAGAGTCCCAGTTCTATCGCTTCGCCATCCTCGAAGCGCTGGCGGACCCACTCGAAGTTGATGTATGATGGGTAGGGTTCCGTGTCGTCTTTTGCTATGGAGTTACCGCATGGGAAATTACCAGGCAGGCCTATGTGAACGGGATGGATTTGAAAATGATGATCCAAATTGTCCGTTAATTCCCCACTAATGTAATCGCACTTGCCGCCGATCCACTGTGAGAACTTCACTCCACTACCATCTCGGCGATCAATTACAGGCCGGTTCATGTATGTGTCGAGCTGACCGACCAGTGTGTTGTCACCTTTGAGCCCCATCAGGTGATCATGAGGAACGTTTATAACATCTGTGCCATAGCGATTTTCGAGATACTGGAGGTTGTTAGACACTGCGCAAGGAGCACACTGACTATAAGCGCATTCGATATTCACGTCCCACTGTGTCTGGCGAAAGCCAGAGGTAGCTCCTTTTCCTTCAAATTCAACTCGTCCCGGCGGGTCAGGGACGGATGTAAAGGGAATCGTATCGATACCTCCTACAGCGATTGTATCTGACTGCACCGGATAGAACACCCTCGGTCCGTCGCCGTGTGAAACTTTTGGCTCAGAAGTGAATGTAAAGTACATTGAGAGCAAATCAAGTGCCGTGCCGTTGGGGATACCCAGGTCGAAGTTAGTCGATGCTTCACCCCAATGATCGTTAGTATCGACTATCAAATTCTGAATCACCCAGCCAGTGTCAGTATAGGCATTGAGATACCCAGCGCTCATACTAAGCGCCTCGGTGAAAGTCTCGATTGCCACACCGATGCGACCCCAGGCGGTGTTGTGTGCCACTGAGTCATCCAGCGCCCAATCCATCTGGCTGATGGTTACCCCCGGAAAAGGTTCACCGCAGCACACCTCTGCCTCGATCATGAAGACAAAATCCACTCCATAGAGATCATACAGTGTGTACCATAGTCCACCGCCCTGGTAGTGAGTTACGGAACGTTCTTCACCCGCATAAGGTCCGGCTCCGGTGTCGGTCAAGGGATACAACGTATCCCCTTCACCACCGATAGTCTCAAAACAAATGTGGTATTCGTCTCCGGCACTGAATACCAGGTTGTAGCTTGAAAAGTCTGCCACAGCCCAGCCAAAACTCTCACTCGGCAAGGAACCGTATGGTATAGTGACTGACACCAGAATCGTGCCTGGAAGACCGAAACCATCGTCGTCATAGACCGCCACATGCAGGTCCGGCGTTCCGGTCATGTAAGGGCGATACAACTTGATTCGCACCACATTCAAAGTACATGCCGAAACGGGGTCGTTGGTGAAATGCACACCAAACCAGTCACTGCTGTCTTGTGGCAGAGGCCAGGCGTAACCTGAGGAGACGGTGTCATCATAGTAGTAATAGGTGGAGCATGCTCCGTTGGCCGGCGAGTGCAGCTTCTCATCGGTGGGCAAATCAACTTTTCGCAGGTTATTCGAACCCTCAATAATACTGCCATCGTCCGCCAAAGAGGGCTGAGCGAGAATACAAATGGCCATCGCCACAAAAGCGACAGCCAAAACAGTTGTAAAACAATTGTTACCTTGCATTGTGTTCCTTCTCTCTTGTTAACATGAATTGCCCGCCGAAATCGACGTTTTCGGTATACGTTCCCGGAGCTACCAGCACTGTATCCCCGGCTCCACACGCATCAATCCCCGCCTGTAGCGTCGGCTGATCTGCTGGAACGTGGATTGTGGCGGCATTGAGACTGATAGTAGCGAGAATAAGGCAGCAGCCCAGTATCAATACTCTCATGAAATCTCCCCATTCATTTCATACTCCTACCACTGCAATATAACGAATATGGGCCGGGGAGTCAATGGAATTGGTGGTACAGCCCCCCCCTACCCCTGTCGACGGGACCCAAGTATAGATAATTAGGTTCCCATCAGTTTGAAATGCGGATGGTTTTTGGGGTTGCCCTTAGCTTCTGCTTCTACCTAATGCCCCTATAGCACCGGCACACAAGTGGGAACTGGGCCTCCTTGAAAGAGATATGCTACCAGATATGTCAGGTCGCCAACATCGATTGAACTGCTACCATCAACGTTGGCTGCATCCAACAGGGGAGGCGGGGGACCACTTTGGAACAGGTATGCCACAAGGTAAGTAAGATCGCCTACGTCTACGCCGTCCCCGCTACCGTCGATGTTGCCGCAAGTGAAATAGACAATCACCGGCCTGGCGCTCAGTTCAGTTTGCTGGTCTCCGGCATCAACCGTTGCAAGAACTGTGTCCTCACCCTGCTCCAAGCCAGCGGTGAGAACCACAGCGAAAGTGCCATCACCGTTGTCGATGACCGGTGAGAGTGTGCCGGGTCCCGTGTTCGACATGGAAACAGAAGCCCCATCCGTAGGTGGGGCACCCAGGTGGTTGAGCGGAGTAACCGTGACCACGGCTGTATCCGCACCGTCGCCGAGCAGCACTTCCGGTGTAACTGCAACCAGAGAGGAATCCGGATCGGCCCATTTTTCTGCCAGCCAGGCGTCGTACTGCCCGCGCAACACATCGATGGGATCAGTTGACCCGCTGGTGGTCGTGACCACTTCATACAGGTAAGGACTACCGCCATCGCCGATCCGGACAACCTTGATAAACGCTGATATCGCTGACTTGCCGGATGGAAGACAGCGGGTGTCGGCACCGGGAACTTTGGCTGCTTCCAGGGCAGCCATCAGCTTGTCTTCCAGGGGGCCATTGGTCGTCAGATAGGCTGTTTCCATGCTGTCGACGATTTCCGACCCAAGCAGGATATTCCCCTGTATGGCGTAGGTCGGACCTATCCGGTGCCCTCTCCAGATATCGCAGCTCGCTCCCGTATGGGCAGCCGAGCTACCGGGACCCGCCAGCGTTACCACACCGTACTGACGATAATTGGGACGACTCGCATAGTCGTTCGCGACCAGCCAACCGATGATCGAATCCGGTGTCAGTCCCTGCAACAGCAGGTTGTGAGCGTTCACCTGATTCTGGCTGAGCCAGTACGCCTGAGTGTGAACAGCCCCGACGCCCTCGATTATATCGTTGATGATTTCAGCGTTATCAATACAAGATGCTCCCGCTCCTCCGACGGCGCCAGTGACAGTGTCAACAGCTACAATAGAAAAAGTCCCCCAGGTCGCCTCCGGCAACAGAAGCAGCCACACGGCAGCAAATGCCGCCCACGTTAGTTTTCTTATCATACTCTACTCCTGGCATGTATCTGCCCGATCAGCCGGAATGGCTGTATCGGAATTTGTTATTGTATAATATAGCACATTTTCGTCTTTTTGACAAGCATCTTCGTCGTTTACCCCTTACCCTGGATTGTGGGGTAATCCGTGACACATGCACAACTTCGACGAACCGCCACCGAAGAAGTGTGCTTCCAGGTCGGTGATGTCCACCATATCCGCCCGGCTGCTACCGCTAAGATCAACGTTTTCAGTTATGACTTGGTTCATCTTCATGATGATCGACCGTACACCACTCCCCCCCCCCACCCCTTTCGATGGGACCCATTTTACGAAGTCGGGTTCCCATCAGGTTGAAACGTCGATGGGTTTTCGTTGGCCCAAAACAAGAACGAGGCTCTCCGGATTGAAGAGCCTCGTCGTGTCAACATCTATCAGCAACTATCATGTTCGTAGGTTAACCGCTAACACGGAGGTGGTGCCGGTCCTCCTTGGAACAAGTACGCCACCAGGTACGTCAGGTCGCCGACGTCAATGCTGCCTGTGCCGTCGACATCACCTTCATCTTCGCATGGGGGTGGTGGACCACCCTGAAAGAGATAGGCAACAAGATACGTCAGATCGCCAACGTCAATTGCACCGGTGTTGTCAACGTCACCACGTTTGTCACAACAACCAAAACTCTGCCAGTAACCTTGATTGATGCTGTAGCTGGCTGATGAGGCGCCACCAGTTGCTGTCTGCGCCAATGTGCTCATCAGGAGAAAGCTGGCCGAGGAAGCGTTGGTTCCGCCACCGGAGATAACCTGCCAATTGATTTGTTCACCGGACATTGGCGAGGTTGGTGACTGACTGACCGGCAAAGCTGGCTCTGTTGTCGTACTCGCCGTTGGTGTTGTCGTTGCTGTCAGCGCCTGCTTCTCACCCGTTACCGCTTTTGGCTGGGAAGACTTCGTCTTGTCACCAGCCAGGGCCAGGCTGACCGCAAGCACCAGACAAAGCAGCAGCGCCAGAATAACTGAACTATTCTGAATCTTCATTTAGTGCTTCTCTCCCTTCGGCTCGTTTCAGGTCTTCTTTCATTTCTTCGTAGTTGACATGCTTCTCTATCGGTTGGCCGTGCACTTCCGGGTTCAGGTAGGTGCCGATCTCGGTCGACGGCTTGTCCACTTCAACCTGAATCCGATTGGTCTGAGCCCACTTATCGTTGCGGATACCGGTAACCAACCAACTAACTTTCATCCCCGGTTCTCCACCGGCGATACGAAAATGGTTGCCAGAGATTTCATCGGCCACGTAGACCGGTGCAAAGCTACCTATACAGGTCAATTGATACCGGAAGTCCATGTTGAGCGCGTCAAAGTAATCTGGCAGGGTCACGGTCGCGGTACCGTTCCCGTCCAGGGTGACATTGCCGTTGTAGATATTCATCATATCCGGTGACTCGACAAAGCTGTGCTGCAGGTATTTGTGCTCGGGATCGACCGGGTGATCAATCTTAAACGACCCACCTGATTTGCTCAGGGTCCCGTTAACATGGACGTTGCCGTCGAAATAGCCGGCATATTTTATAGCGGAAGTACCATCAACGACGCCGTAGATGGCGTAGACACTCGCGCCCGTGCCACCGTAGGCAGTTGCCCTTACTCCGTAGGAATTCCCACTGGTATTTGATAGGTCGCCGCTGAAAACCTGTACACCGTAGCGGTCGGAGCCGCCTGTCGGATTATTGTTTACATCTGCATACAGGCCGTATACGGTACCGGTGCCGCCACTGGTGTTCCCAATAAATGATCTGACACCATACAGAGATCCGTTTCCCTGCAATAGACCATTGCCCACATACTGCTGAAGTCCACCAACGATTCCTCCATCTTGGTTGAGAACTTCGCTATAGTGAGCATAACGTGGACTGGATGTGTTGTATACCCTCGCGGTCCGCAATAGGTAGGAGCTTGTTGGAGGATTATCGTTACCGATAATGATGCCGACATTGTTTGCGCGGAAAGTGCTGTCACCGATCTGAACCGACGCCGGCGGGTCGAAGTAGTTGTTCAGTGTGAAGTGATTGTTCTGGCTCAGGGTTGCATAGTAAGCCGGTGGTTGGGAACCGAGTTTGTTGGCATCCTGCGCCAGTCCGGCCGTATCGGACCGCAGAGCGTGATATGCGTACGACGCCGACACCAGCTTGGTGCGGGGTATCATCTCCGGGTCGGAGTCGACCGTGATACCCAGTTCTCGGGTGGTGTCAGTAAACAAGTCGTGGGGCAGCACCGGTTGTGGGGGAACGCCCAGCAGGACCTCAAAGAGGCCGTTGTCGACTTGAACAGTCTGGAAAGCACTGTTCCATTTGTCGGTGCCGACCCCGTCATAGATGATGAATTTCATCAAGACCGGACCGTTGTAAGGGGTACCGCTCGAATTGATCAGCCGCCCCTGATAGCTGATCGTCTGAGGTACTTCCGCGGTTGCCAGCGGGATCAGTAGCAGCAGAAATGAGATTAATGTTGCGATTAGCATTACCATACGAGTCATGGTGTTACTCCTTCTGTTGGTTCTATATTATAGGTTATTCTGATTGTTGCCGTGTCTCCTTCCAATGCTGTCATCAACCTTTTTGCAATAAGGGGGCTTCTCTTATTGAAAAGTCTCTCACTAATCGCGATCAACCGCTATCGTATTAGCCGGTTAATCTCCTAACATGGCGGTGGGGCACCTCCCTGGAAGAGATAAGCAACCAAATAGGTCAAATCGGCGACGTCGATACTCTTGTCATTGTTGGTGTCACCGGTTTCGATTATTACCGGAGGTAATCCACCTTGAAATAGGTAGCTGACCAGATATGTGAGGTCACCCACATTAATGTCACCACTATTGTCAGGATCGCCGCGTCGTCCCATGGCATACACGATAATCTCCGCATTGCCGGCGTATTCATCGGCATCGTTGTAGGCGTAGAAAATGACTCGGCCGGTGTCCTCACAACCGACAGCATTATCGTGAGAGACTCCAACCCAGTACTCGGTGGGTGTTGGCACCCATCCAGAATCGCTGACTACGTATGACCATCCCTCGGGCAGGAATGACTGCTGATACAGATACAGACTGTCTCCGTATTCGGTCCCGATTGTGAAGCTACGCCAGGTTTCCCCTGCGGTCCGCCTACCGGAGGGCAGTCCATTGACCGGAGGTCCGGAAGCAGCAGATGTCGGACACTCATGACACGGAGGGTGCGCGTTATCTGAGCAGCCTGGTAAGGTCCCCGGATGATCCCTAACAATATCGGGGCATGGTATACTGTTCGTACCAAAGGTAAAGGAGTATTCGTTACTGCAAGGGCACTTGTCTTCTTTGTCGCAGATACCGTCGCCGTCGCCATCGGGGTCACCAGTCTCACACTTATTTTCCTGCCCGGCGGTGACATTCAGTTGGCCGCCGGTACTGCCGTTGGAGCGGAAGACAATCGGCGGGCTGGTCGTCCGGGTGATTAGCCGTGGCCATACTTCAAACCTGAAGCAACCGTGGCGTTGTGTCTCAGGTGCAATGAACTCCTCACACAACCAGACCGAATCCTCCGGTCCGATAGCAATATCGTAATGGGCCGGATTAACCGTCCACGGATTGGCTATCCCAAATACGCCACTACCGGCAAAGACGGCACTATCCAGGACGGCATCGAGGCGCAACAAGTTGCGCACTAAGGCACAGACCTGGAAAGTATTGTTGGCGTAAATCAGATGCTGGGCAGGGACAGTGCTCAGGGAAACCGTGAAATAGTTGGACAGATACTCCCAGCATCCTAAGTCCATGTGAAGCGCAAGGAAATCCCAATCGGCATCATCAACATTGCCATCGGTATTGTAATCATTGCAGTCATCGCCCACAAAATCCGCCGGCATCACTTTCAGGCTGCCGTCGTGATCGAGCGACTTGATCGGCACCTGAGCAATCTCCCCGTGGGTTGACATTACCTTGACCAGGTCTGGGCTGCAACCGCCGGCTCCAACTGATATGGAAATGAGGCCGTCGGCATCGCTGAGACCGGAGGGAAATACCAGCGGCCAGGTAGTTTCCGAAGCGCAGGGAGTGAGGCCGGAGACTTCCGAAAAGTCAAGCCAGGCGTTGACGGAACCCTCAATAGGAAGCCCAGTGTTGTCCTTCAGAATAACATTGAACAGGACGTTCCCGGCTGGCGACAGGATCAGCACCGGATCGGCGGTGGAAAATGTGGGGTCGCCGCCGCTGCAACCACCGACAACCATAGGGACAACCATCGTGTCGCTGAGAGAACCATCCCAAGCAAGGAATGTCGCTGTATAGACTCCGAACTGTGATGCTCCAGGTGTCCACTGAAAAGCACCGCTACCGTTCCAATAGTCAACGAAACTGCCTCCCACCGGGAGGTCTTCCGCGGTTAGTGCCGGTGTGTAGCCGTTGGGGTCAATGGCCGTGACATCAAATGTCAGAACTTGACTCACTTCCCCGCACGGCGCTTCAATCGACTGAAACTCCGGAGGCAGGTCCTGAAAGATCGTATCCTGCATGGTGCCGGGATGGAATTCGCAGTGGTACGGAAACGGGCCGATACCGTCGACAGCTACAAACACGACAGAGTAGCTTTGCCCGGGGGTGTCCATGGTGCCGGAATTCCAAGCCTTGAGTGAAGACGGGTCGGATGATGTTGTGTGGGTACCATTAACGAGAGTCCAAGTGACGGTGTCTCCGGCCTGAACCCAGGTGCCGGACGGTGAATAATAGAAATCGCCCACGTCGATGTTATGAATGGTGGCTGTCGCTGATGTCCACGACATGGCTAACATCACGATAATCGATGTGGCGATGAGTGTGTTCACTCGTGTCATAGTGTTACTTCCTCTACTTCTCAAAGCATCAAAGGTGTTTGTCAGGTGCTACTCGTATAGTTCGTGCAAACATAACCTTTACCTGTTTTGGGCCAGTTCACTGTTGCCGCCACTGGTGCGATTTTGCTGTGCCAGAATCGTTTCCACCAATGCCTGCATCTGTGCCAGTTGACTCCCCAATGAGTCAATCTTTGCGTTATCGCTCTCGCGGAGTCGATGCAACTCCGCCAACTCTGACTCCAGCGACTCTACTGCCGCATGTTTCCGTACGGCAAGCCCGACCATGTCTTTTCTTAGTTTCTCGATCAGTCGGCTCTGGTGGCGAACTGTCTCCAGTAGATAAAGCGGTACGCGATCATACTTAACAGCATCAGGTTGGCCGTTATTGTCGTAGATGACCAGCTCCGGAATAACCTGGGCCACCTGTTCGGCAACCAGACCTATATCCGATTCACCGGTCGACTTCCACTCAAACATGACCGGCCGCAGTTCCAAAGCATCCTCCGGCTCCATGTCAAGTGCGCCTATATTCTTCTTGTACCTGGCGCTTGACGAAGCCCTTAGCAGGACACCGTTGCCATCAACAACTACATTGGTTCCGGTACCTGACGGCATATTTCTCAACCTGGCTGTTCCGTCAACATCAAGCCGTTCCGTTGGTGTCGATGTCCCGATTCCAACCGTGTCGGTCACGTAAAACACATTTTTTGAAAACGCTCCGTACAGCGAATGTGTGCTTCTCCAGGCGTCATCTTTGGAGGCAGCACTATAGATAATTTCATACAGAATCGTGTAGTCATCCCATGTCACTCGGCCATCACCATCAAGGTCAGCTTCGGCGTATCCGGTTGTAGTCAGGTAGACACTCCCCGACAGGTAGTTCATCATCAACAATAGGTCACTAATATTCACTGATTGATCATCGTTGGCGTCGCCGGCGCCACCGAGAGTATAGATGCTACCGCTGTCATGAAGTTTGGCCGCCGGGGCCTCGGTACCCAGGCCGGTTTTGCCGCTGACATAAAACACACCTTCGGCAGCTGTCCCGTATACCGAATGCGCCTTTCTCCAGGCTTGATCCCTGGTGCTACCACCGATAATCATCTCGTACAGAATCGTAGCGTCCTCCCAGGTCACACGGCCATCACCGTCCATGTCGGCCTCGGCATACCCGGTTGTGCTCAGGTAAGCAATTTCGTACAGGTAGGCTTTGATCGCGATATAGTCAGTGAGATTCGTCAAATCGTCATCGTTCGCATCGCCATCGCCGCCAAGCGTATAAATGCTCCCGCTGTCATGCAGGTTCGCTGCCGGGGTCTGCGTACCCAGGCCGGTCTTGCCAGTGACATAGAACACGTCTTTGGCGATGGCCCCATACAGGGAATGCACGTCACGCCAGGCGTCATCCTTGGTGGCGGCGCTGTAAATGATCTCAGATAGAATCGTATAGTCATCCCACGTCACCCGGCCGTCACCGTCCAGATCAGCCTCAGCGTACCCCGTGGTGGTCAGGTAAACGTTTCCCAACAGGTAGTTAAGCATCAGGACCATGTCTGCGATACCCACCGAGAGGTCGTCATTGGCGTCGCCGGCGCCACCGAGAGTATAGATACTCCCGCTGTCGTGCAGGTTCGCGGCCGCGCTGTTGGTGCCGATGCCAACCCTGCCGCTGGGGCCATCGACGTCAAAAACGATATTTGCAGCGGGTCCAACTCCATCACGAACGTGGAAGGTGGCACCGCCGACAGCCATCACGTCGAGAGTGGCCCAGCCAGCGTGACGGTCGGACTCATCTGATTTGATTGAGGTCGTATCCACTACCGCCATCGGACCGATGATTGTACCTCCGGAGGCACTGTCGACGGTGCTGACCCGTATACTATACGGAGACGATGTCAGGCGGGTTCGCGGAATGAGCTCCGGGTCGCTGCCCACTTTGATACCCAGCCATCGGTTGGGCTGGTTAAAAACACTGTCGTCTATTGGGTAAGTTGCCCCGAGTAAAACACTGAAGATGCCACTTACGACTGTTACAGATGTGTGGAGTTCACTCCATTTCGAAGTTCCACTCGTAGAATCAATGTAAATTGTGAAATCCATTGACACGGTTGTGTCGAGCGGGTCTCCTGAACTGTTCGTCAGCTGACCCTGGTAGTTGATCGTTTGCGGCACTCCGGCCACCACCGGCGTGGCCATTACCATCGCTGCAACGATCAGAGTTGTTGTGAGTGTGATCACTCTTGTCATGGTGTTACCTCCATTAGTGTTTCACTAAATACAGATGAGATTCCTAATTGTCGGTAGAAAGTTGTGACAAGGGTTCTGTGTGGGTCAATGCTGTCGGTCTGTTGGTGCATGCACCAATAATGAGAATCGATCACCTTGTCGTCCTTACCGCGCTTGTCATAACCCGAATCATTCAAGAGTAATGACCGAGCCGATCCTGATTTGGCAGGATCATGTTCCGGAAGAAAGCGAGCAGTAATGTTGTCTGCTAATTGATTGTAATATAGCTATTTTGCAATGATGCGCAAGTAAGAATACCGGCAAGGGCAGGTGAAGTCAACGGAGGGGAAAGGGTGGCGGGGGACTATCGAGATCATAGTGTCGAACCTCATGTCCCATAGCGCTGCGTAAGAAGCCTGAGCGACTGCCCGGTATGCTGCAGAAAGACGACTTGCTACTTGTCGATCAAGGTTATTTCAAACTCAAAACCCTTGCCAAGATCGTAGCTAAAGAGGCGTTCTTTCTGACACGGTTCCTTGTTCGCACCGTATTGAAAGATCCGCTCACCCAAGCCCCGATCGATCTGGCAAAGCGTTTGAGCACGTTGTCGGGCAACGCCTGCGAAATGCAGGTGCTGATGGGCGGCGATAAACTTTACCAGGTTCCTTGTCGGCTGATCGCCCTTCGCGTGAGTGAACAGATCGCCAATGAGCGACGCAGGCGGCTGAAAAAAGAGGCCAGGAAGAAAGGACGAGCCGTCAGCAAGTACCACCTGCGTATGTGCGACTGGACACTGTTGATTACCAATGTTCCCAAACGTTCGTTGCCGCTGGAGATGGCCCGTGCGCTCTACACTGTACGCTGGCAGATCGAACTGTTCTTCAAGCAACTCAAATCCATCCTCCGCGTCCACCAATCCGATACCGGTAAAGAGAACCGCTTACGCTGTGAGCTGTATGGCAAACTGATCGGCGCAGTCCTCATCCATCGCATCCATGCCGCTGAAACAAACAGGTTATGGAATACCAAACGCAGGGAGGTCAGCATGGATAAACTCTATAAACGCTTTCAGGAACGAGCTTTCACCCTTCTACGTATGCTGCTTCGCTCTACCGTTGAAGCCATTGCTTACTTAAACGACCAGATTAAATGCATCATTCCCGCTTGCCTTAAGGGACGACAGCGATCACGCCTGACTACTCTCGAAATACTGGAAACCCAATGCGATCCAATGCTCGAAATTAGGAAGCCCCCCATCGGAACACGGGCCGCTTAGCTTAACACCTATGCCGGGCACCCCCCTTTAGGAGTCCCGGGATATTGAGATTAGGTGCCTACGAAGCTGGTAAGTCACACGTATTTCTCAGTTCCATTCACTATCACGACTGATTGTGTCCGCATTTCCAACTCTTCGCATTGTGCTACAAAAGACCGATTGACATCGAGCGGACAGCTACCCTAACTTAACTGAGTGTGCACTCTTTCAGGGGAAGATCAGAAAGAGGACCATGGCAAGAGCGATGGCTAACAAGGAGAAAGTCGCCTGGTCCGGCCTTCTTGTGGCAGTTCAGCCCCGGATTCGCCTTATACGCTCCTTTGACGAGCGGCACCACAGCTACCAAGGGTATGTGCTTCGGATGGACGGAACATTCGGAGAAAAGACCGGGGAGTTTCTGATCGCCGTCGGCAAAGGCGCACACAAGAAGCAACACTTTGAGACTGGAATGAGACTGAGTGGTTTTTCCGCTCCAGTCGAGGATTCGCGAATGGAAACGGCCGGATTGTACAAGACAAGCGGGATCAAGGTGCTCATACAGCCTGAGGCAGAACCGGCCTCAGCACTGCCGTTGAAAGGAGTGCCGCCTGATCTGGAGACTTACCGCAACCGTGGTCATCGCCGCCTTGATTCAAGGACCTATGAATCCAAATGCTTGACTTGCATCTGGGGCTGCCGAATGCCAGTTGAGATTATCATCGACCAATGGAATCCATCCAAGAAAAAACATAGGTTCGAGACATTTTGCTACGGTCCGAAAAGCTGCACGTACTACCGAGCCGGAGCCACCCGGAAAGTGCCCGGCCACCGCGGCATGACATGGGAGGAAGAGGACTGGGTCGACGATGAGGCCACATCGCACCGGGGACCGGATGATTAGTGTCGTCATTAAGTATTGACAGATGCTCAAATGTGCAGTATCTTGCAAAGCCGGGTGGGGGGAGGGAAGAAGGGTGACACTCGTTAGTCTCTCGCTGTGCGAGAATCCCAGGATCAAATCAGTGGATGCGATAGCCAATGCTGTGCTGGATGCCGCTGAGAGGGCTGGAAACAGCGCCTGAGTGCATTTCAGGGTGGAGTCGGCGCTTGGGTTCTACCTGAAACGAAATCTCCCCTGTGTGTGCTTAGACTGCCTGCCTCAGATAGTCGACCACTGGCTGGAAAGTTCTATAATCGTCCTGCCGGGGGTATTTAAGATTGGAACGGGGTAGATCGCAGGTGTCCGACCATGAATGGCGGGCAAACGGCTGACGTTAGGGCTGGTTCTATGAGGTCATAAAGTACATGGATGATAACCCAACAATCAATCAAAGGAGATGAGTAATGGCTATTAGTGACGCCGACTACAACCAGGCGCGTGGCATTCTGGCTCGGGCAGGCAGTATGACTGCCCGCAACTCGCACGAAAAGCACACTCAGGGGAACGGCTCTCCAATCGGTCACGGGCAGGCTCTCCTGAGAGAGGCACGAGACGAGTTCCTCAGGATGGACAATGGAAGCGCCAATCTGAGACAAGGTACAGGTATGACCGTGGCTCATTATAACGCCATCCACGATGCAGCGCGTGTTATGGCTGTTCAGACCTGGTAGTGAGGGTGGCGGAGTAACTTCAACGCCATTGCATGCGATTAGGTCGTACCGCCACACACCCGAAATCGCTTGCCAAATGGGTGATTACTATCTATATTTACAATTGGCGTAGGTTTGTCGACAATGGTCATATTCCCAGATCCGATTGGAGTTTGGTACATATGCCGGTAGTCGGATCAGACGAGGTATCTGAATTTCTGGAAGGAGTAACAACATGATCCGTTGGGTAATTTGTTTTCTTGCAACAACTTTACTGACAGCCTCAGCCGCTGTCGCTGATGATGATCAGTTCTGGTCTGATCAATTCGCCACACCCGGCCTGTCTGGAAACATGGTTGGAGGTGCAGCCAACTGGGGCGACACTTCCCGGGACAGCCTGGGTAGCCTTGCTGGAGCCGTAGGGGAACTTGATATTTATCAGGATCAGATTGTAGCCACCCTGAGTTCTGCTGAAGTTGATAGCTGTTGGTCCGAAGGGCTTGTGCTTGATCATACTAGTGGACTTGACGGCTCTGCTATTATCCAGATCACAGATACGGTATTGCTGATGGTTGCTCGGGAGTGGGGATCGTTTGATCTGGTTAGCTTCAGATCGTATGACCGTGGTGATTCATGGGGAACCAAGACAGTGATAAACAATTACGGCAATTGCTTGACGCCGTTCCTTTACAAAGCAAGCGACGGTACAATCTGGCTTGGGTGGTGTTCAGATGGTGGCGGCACGTATGACCTGTACTACACCAGAAGTTTCGATGACGGTTTCACATGGGAGACACCATTTATCCACCTTCCGACGGCGACGGCTAACAGTCAATCTATCTCCATATTAGAGACGTCGCCCGGCACCATACACATATATTATGGCGATAGTACTCGCATCGTGAGTACGGACCATGGTGATAGTTTCAGCGATGCTGATACAATATTCATTGACTACTTCATGAATACAAGGGCCTTCAAGGATCATTCAGGCCGCTTGTGGCTTGTAGGGTGGTCGGGTACGGAGATAAGGGGGTACTATAGCGATAATAGCGGCGCATCCTGGACCCCCTCCATCCTCATTGGTGATGCCAGTACCTCAGCGGATGCAAGTCCAGTGATGCATTCATCAAAGGATGGTACACTCTGGGTTTTCTGGCATGCCGGCTTTCCTACAGTTAGTGACAATGATGAGATCTGGTATACAACCAGCGCCGATAGTGGCGTCACGTGGGAACCAGCGCAGAGGATGACCTGTTCACCATATAGTGAACTTATCTACTTTCCGTCGGTCATAGTAGTGAATCATGTCCCACAATTCGTTGCCTATGACAGCGACCAGCAAGGACAGTGGGATATCTACATGGCAGAATCATCTCCCGATATCGATGACGACGGCATTCTCAATGAGGTTGACAATTGTCCCTTCACCCCCAATGCTCTGCAGGAAGACTTCGATGGTGATGGTGTCGGTGATTCCTGCGACGGCTGCATCGAGACACCGGGTCAATACTGCTTCAATTCCATCTGGGAAGCCTCGTCCGGCGAGTTCCCGGATGAAATCTGCCCGGAGTGGAGTCTGAGTAATACAGGTAGTCCGGCACCTTATTTTGAGGGAGACACACTTATTTTACAATCGGATGAATTGTCTGATATAGTCTTATTTGACCAGGCTGCACCTACTTATTCCATCACGGACACTTTGGTTATTGAATTCGAGATGAAATACGTTTCAAGTTCGGTTACGAATCCAGCAAGAGAGGTTTGTGGTATTGCTCTTCATATGGGCTCACAAGCCGGCAATTATTTGTGGATAGGGCCGGATGATGTATATTTATTGAGTGGCTGGGATACTATTGGCGATCAAGCGACCGTTGACACCGATGATGATTTTCATATCTACAGGATTGAAATTATCGGATCAACGATCAATGTTCTTTACGACAATACACTAATGCTGACCGAAAGCACATTTTCCGACGCCAATTTCGCCGCTCAACCGGTAATCGGCTGGGGTGATCAAACAGCAGGTGCCTCTGGCATTACCAAGTGGTTGTACTTCTATCACAACGCCTACGCCTTTGACCAGGATTTCGACGGTGACGGCTTTACCGATTCGTGCGACAACTGCCCGGCTATGTACAACCCCGGCCAGGAAGACGCAGACGTTAACGGTATCGGCGATGCCTGTCAGGACTTCTTTGTTATCGAGGAGACTGATTCAGCCGACATGTACTCGATAGTCACCACCGATATTGACCGTGACAATTACACTGATTTGGTTTATGTGGGCAACCTGACGCCGGGATCGTTTGTCGCCTGGGGCACTCCTGACGATTCGCTGGAGGACCCCGCCAGTTACCTGGATATTTCACAGGCTGATCTGGCGGTAGGCTTTTTCAACAGAGATACCCTGCCTGATATAATTGCGGTTACATCCGGATACACCTATGTCCTGAAGAATCTGGGCGGACGGACGTTCGATGTGGACTCGGTGGTCAACACCAAGAGCCGTGACATAACGCCGGTGGTGGCATTGGGCTACTTCAACAGCGACATCAACCTGGACATCTTTGTCGGTCCCAGCACCGTCTACTTCGGCGACAGCGCCGGCGCTATTACCGGCTCCAACACTCAGTCGTTTGCAGCTACCGCTGCCGAAGCCGCTGACTTCGACGGTGACGGTTATGATGATCTACTGATCGTGGAAGGCGACTCGGCCAAGATAATGCTCAATGATCAGGCGGCCGTATTCGGACGATCTTCAGCGATGTTCATCGGTCAGGCGTCGCAGGTAGTGCCGCCGGCCAATGAAGTTGCCGACCTGGACAGGGACGGTCTGCATGACGTGGTTGTGATCACACCCGATGTTGAGGGCGGGTCGGTGTCGGTTATCAAAGCGGCCCTGGGCGACGGCAACGGTGGCATGACCCGGTCGGACAGCCTGCTCGTTTCGGGCGTGGCGCACTACGTGAAGTTATCGGATGTCAACCGCGATAACCTGCTCGACCTGATGGTGGCCAATGCTTCCAATCAGGAACTGCTATTATACTGGGGTTCCGGCGACGGGCAATTCTTCGGGCCGGACACGGTAGCCCTGGGCGGCACCGGGATTACGTTTGCCCTGGCCACCGGTGATTTTGACCGTGACGGTCAGCCCGACTTCGTGAGTGGTACTCAGGACGCGGGAACAATCACCCTCGGCTACAGTGACCTGCCCGATCTGGACCTGTTGCCGGACGAGATGGCAGTGACCGGCTATACGACGGTGACGGTGCATCTCACTAATCCCCTCGGATATGAGTTGTCACAGCAATATCAGACTATCGCCGGTAGTGATGCCTGGGTATTGGATGTCAATGGCGATGACACTCTCGACGAGCAGTTGCTCGATTACAACCTGATGCCGGGCGAGTACATTATCGAGTTTGATCCCAAACCGGGCGTTGATCCCGGCAACAATCCTGCTTTTGCGGCGGGGATTCGCATCAACGGTTCGGTTGAGTACATCATGGCGCTGGATTACGCGATCGGTGCTACCACCAGGGACGTTTCGGGCGGCCCGGACAAGGCGGAGGCGGAGTTCACCTTCTACTACACGGTGGAGGAGGTGTCGTCGATGTTGCCGCCGAACGGCATCCAGGCGCAGACGCGCTGGCCGGGCTTTGCCTGGGATCGTCTGATAGATTCGACGGGTATCGAGAAGTACCACTTCCAGCTTGATCCTTACTATGACTTCCGCGACCCGCAGATAGATAACGATGCGGTTGTTGAACAATACCTGGTACCGGCGAGCCAGCTTGGCCTTGACTCGGTGTTTTACTGGCGGGTGCGGGCTTATGACGGTATGACATGGTCAGCATACTCGCGGACGTTTGCCGTCTATATCGCTGTCGACGGCTGCTGCCAGGCTTTGCGAGGTGACATTGATGGGAGCGGCCCGGTCGATGTCGGTGACCTGACTTATCTGGTCGCCTACCTTTTTCAGGGTGGATTACCACCGCCCTGTCTGTCGGAGGGTGATCCGGACGGCTCGAGTGCGATTGATGTTGGTGATCTGACGTTTATAGTTGCTTATCTATTCCAGAGCGGAGCCGCCCCAACACCGTGTTGGTAAGGCGACGTGTCAGAAAAAAACGAACATGAAGTGATCAATTCACGAGGCTCCTCAATCCGGGAGCCTCGTGTTCTTTTGGGCCACTCTGCCTCACTTTTCAACTGCATTCCCTCTTTATATTGCTCATATTGGTTGCCTGGCTCCGGTCACAACTGAAGTTGACAACTGAGGAAAAACGTGAACGACAACCCCGGCACCACACCATCCGACCGCCCGGTGGTGAGCAATCTCGGCTACATGTTTGCTGTAATATCCTCTTTCGGAACTGCTATAGCGATCGTTCTGGGCAAATGGAACCTGGAAGCCATCTCGCCGTTGCTGATGAACTGCCTGATCTTTTCTGTCGCCACCGTTTTTTTGATGGTAACGTACCTGCCGGTCAGAGGTATTCGCAGGATATTCACTCTGACGCGTCAGGGCTGGTTCTGGCTGGCGATGTTTACCATCACTTCCTGGCTGGCCATCTGGGCATTCTGGGCCGGCGTGCAGGCGATGGACCCCTCTCTGGCTGCGTTTCTCAATCGTGCCGAGGTGCTGGTGCTTCTCGTTCTGGGTTTTATATTTCTGAAAGAGCGTTTCACGCGTTTGGAAATATCGGGGGTGTTGCTGTCGATCACTGGAATTGTCATCATGCGTCTGACGCTTCGCATGGAGTACTCCTATGGTTTCTGGATGGTGCTGCTCAGCGCGCTGCTGTTCGGGTTGACGGAGTTTCTGTCAAAGATCGCGCTGCGGCACGTGGGGCCGACCAACCTGACATTTATCCGCAACATGTTCATGGCGGCCGTCTACTGGATCGTACTGCGTGCCACCGGGGAGGGGTTGGACGGACTCGACCGCGTCTGGCCCGGTGTGGTGGCGCTGGGGCTGGTCGGTCCGATCCTGGGACGCCTGATGTATCTGCAGGCGCTCAAACGAATGGCGCTGTCGCGCGTGGCGATTATCAGTCAGAGCCAGCCGGTGTTTGTCATATTGATTGCTCTGCTGGCTTTGCACCAGTTACCGACGTTCCGTGAGATAGTCGGCGGCATATTTCTTACGGTAGGGTGTGTGACGATGATCGTGGCGCGGAATTTCAAGAGGGGGAGAGGCAAAGCCCCTGTAGGGCAGAACCCGTAGGGATTATGCCGTGTGTTCATGCACATGAGCATTGTGTTCGGTGGACGTCTTCGTCCACAGCAATAGTGGGCGCACGAGGACGTACATCCACCACAGAATACTGGATTCCCTAGCTTCACAAACGAAGTGCAACACCTTATTAAGGTGTTGTTATGGAACAAAGATATGCTCAGATCAACATTGAAGAGCGATGCGAGATTGCCCGTTTACGTACCGCTGGGTGCTCGATCCGGCAAATCG
>JBDRNJ010000072.1:0-231052 GCA_043811375.1 bacterium
GACCTGGCCACCCTCACCGACAATCGCTTCCTCGAACTCATCCAGGCATACAATAACACACCACGAAAATGTCTGGACTTTCTAACACCAGCAGAGATATTTTGGAATAACATGTTGCACTTCAAATTTGAATCCACCCCCCCTCCTGCGCGGGGATGACGATGGTGTTGGTAATTGAGTGTTTCGACGATTGAGCATGATAGAACACTTTATCAACACCCTGCTATAGTTGTCTGCGAATCAACCGGAACCGGGAACGCCTCGACAGCAGTCGCCTTTTTCTCAGGAGAGAGAATACCTCCCACCAACTCACGGGAGCGACTTTTGAGAACCGGTTGGCCGCCCGTTTCATCTCCATGATCGTGGCAAAGGGGTCCTGCTGTACCAGTTGCAGGATGATGGTTTCCAGATCGGCGGTGGTCGGATCAACCGACTCCTCGGCCGGTAGTTGCTGTCGGCCAGAGGCAACCGCCACCTCCGGTTGATTCATGTTAACAACCGTCAAGTTGGTTACCGATCTTTTTTTTTTGCCGTGGTACCGCCGGAGTTCAGGAAATCATCTCGAGCCTCGTCCACCGAACGGTACACCCTGAGAACTTTGTCGAACTCCAGCAGTTCGTAGATCTCGTAAACGTTGCTGACCATGTTGGCCAGTTTGATGTCACCGCCATTGGCACGGATATCCCTGATATGTGATATGAAAATCCCCCAGCCGGCAGAAGAGATATAATCCACTCCGGCCAGGTCCAGGACCATGCTGTAACGTTCCCGTTTCAACAGGGAATCGATGACTTCTTCCAACTCTGAAGCCGTAGTGGTGTCGATAACACCGTCAACACGCACCTCGGAGACCTTGTCCTGTTCGCTTTCCGCCAATGAGATTGATATGTTTTCCATGTCGCGATCAGTGCCGGGGTTAGAAACTATATCTATGGGATTATATTAACACCATTGCGGAGCGAAGGCAACAAAAAGATTGGAGCTGTCAACTACTTTGACGCCGCTTGGAATGGCTGCTCCCGACACCCCTGGTCTCGACACCGGTGGCGGACGGAGCGGCAGTCCGAGTGCCCGAGGAGACCTTCGCCGTTTGGACTCGCGCCACGATGAAAGTGAGGTCATCAGCCGGCTTGACAAAACCAGAGAAATCATCAAGCCGACTGACAATAGCTTTGCTGATGGTGGTGATTTTATGCCGGTGTAATATCTCGGCAGTAAACAACTGAGTCAGACGGTCCAGGCCGTACTGCTGTCCCTCCCGGTTGATCGTTTCGGTGATGCCGTCCGTGAATATCAGGAAAGCGTCGTCATCCTGGAGCGTAAATTTGGCTTCCTCCAGTCTTTCCTCAAAGCTCGTCCCCAGAGTCGTCGGCATACCCAGCGGCATTCCGGCCGGATTGACCGGCGTCACTTCGTCCCCGGCAGCCCGGTACAGAAGCATCGGGTTGTGACCGGCCGAAACACAGTTCAGTTGACGCTCCGAGCTTTCGTAGATAGCCAGCATGACGGTGATAAACATTCCGGGCGGGATGTTTTCCTTGAAGTAGTCATTTACCTTGATCAGGATATCCCGAGCCGACACGGCGTTGGCGGCCTGTATCTGTATAACCGTGCGCAGCATGGTCATCACCAGCGCGGCCGGCACACCCTTGCCGGAGACATCAGCCACCGCGATGCAGTAACGCTGGGGACCGGTGGCAAAAACATCGTAAAGATCGCCGCCGACGGTTGCCGCTGCTCGATAGTAGGCATCCAACTGAAGTCCCGGCACATCCGGCAATTGACGCGGCAGCAGGGTTTTCTGTATCTGGGAAGCCACTTCAATTTCCCGGGTCATTTTCTCTCGAGCAATGATGTTTTTACGGTCACGACTGAGGCGCGTCATAATCTCGTTGAATGCCTTCGAGATTTCAAAGAACTCCTCGGCTCCTTCCAGGGGCAATTCAGTTTCTAGATCGCCCGAAGCAAACCGTCGCACTCGTCGGGTGATTTTAACTATGGGTCGGACAAAGTAGTTCGACAGAAAGTAGGTCCCCAAAATACCGAACACCAGCAGGACCAGTATCAGAATAGCTATCTGCAAACGAGCGCGGGCCAGTTTGTCGTCGATCTCGGATGAAGAATAAGTGATATGCACCAGTCCGATCTGCCTGTCGCTGCTGCCTATGGGCGTGATCAGGTAGCTGCGTTGCCGGCTATCGTCGGGAAACCGATGGATATAGCGGGTTGAGTTGACATCCACAAAATCAGGCGCCTGATAGCGTTTACGGATATTGTGAATGTCTTCGGAATGGGCCAGAATCAACCCGGCCGAATCGGTCAGCACGATCAACTGCAGCTCGGGATTGGATTGCATATAGCTGACAATCAGTTCGTCGAATTCAACGTCCGAACGGCGGTTGAGAATGTACCCGGCGGCCTGAGCGGCAACCGTCTGAGCCAGGGAATTAACGGTGTCATCCAGGTGACCATAGATATAGCGCGTGGTGCGATGATCGATATAGTAGAAAGCCACCCCGATAATAATCGACATAATCAGGAAGGTCCACACGGAGAACTTCATCCGCAGCGTCAGCAGCCGGCGCAGGAACGGGCGGCCTTCCGTACGAACTCCCTTTATCCGCTTGATCATGCGCAGTTCATTGAACCCCGCCGCCGAGATGTATTCCACCGAATCCATGATCTTCTGGATCATGTAGAATCCCAGACCGCCTTTGCGACCCGAGGCCACCAACCGCTGAAGATCAATCCGTCCGGCGCCTTCCGCCTGAAAAGAACGGCCGGCATCAATCAGGGAGAACACCAGCAATTTTCGGTAGACAACAATGCGCAGGCGGATGGTCCCCTTCTCGTACAGGTAGGCGTGGCGGATGATATTGGTAGCCCCTTCCTCAATGGCCAGCAGGACGGCGGTTATGTCACGGCGTGACATTCCGGCCGCGACGCAGCTTTCGCGAGCCGTACGCTGAATACTGTCGAGATACTTCTCTTCGGCAATAAATTCGGCGTTGACTTCTTTTATCGGGCGACGAAACATTTGTACAATAGTAGTTTTGCCCGGCACCGGAATTCAACTAAAACGATGCGGCCGGCAAGTAATCACTCAGATTTCTGCGACTGAAGTCGCAGCCGGGCCTGTTCCAGATTATCCCTGGTGCTGGTGCTGTTGGGGTATGCTTGCAGGACTTTTTCCCAGGCCTCAATCGCCTTCTGGTATTCCTTGTTGCGCATGTGGCGCAAACCCTCGAGGTACAGAGGCCAGACAGTCTTGTCTTTCTGAATTTCTTCCAATACGGGTGACTGAGCCAGAGCCTGATCAATCCTGCGCAGGTATTCGGTGGCTATCGGCTCAGACGGATCAGCGGTCAGGACAGCCTGGAAATGTCGGCGTGACCGGACGTATTCTCCCTCCCGGTAGAGTTCCATGGCCCGGTTAAGCTGCTGGGCCATATCGAGATTCCGGGCTGTGCGTTGCCTGGCCTGGAGCGCCTCGACATGCGAGGAATCAAGTTCCAGAATCCTCGAATAGGACTCGATAGCCGTCAGGTACTGACCGTTACGCTCGGCAGCCTGGCCGATGTCAAGATTGTGCGCAATTTCAGACCTGACAGTATCTTCAATAGCGTCTTTAAGTGTCCGCGCCGACTTGTGTTCCGGCTCGATGTCCAGAACCAACTGCAGCATGTCCAGTGCAGCGGCATAGTTATGTTTGGAAAGGAAACTGCGAGCCTGGCGAAGATGGTTATCGGCATTGCGGTTCAATTCTCGCTGCGTTTCCACCATCATCTGCTCGCGCTGGAGCAGAATCCGCCGGGCGTTTTCTATGCCTGTGATAGTGCCGATGATCTTCTGGTTACCTTCGTCGTGGGCCAGTGCTCGCTGGTAGTATGTCAGAGCGGAATCCAGTTGGAACTGCCGGTAAAAGGCATCAGCCTTATCTCGGTAGAACACGAACTGGCGGAGCCGTTCGTCAGCCAGCAACTCCGAACCGCGGCGCTTATCCTCCTGTTGCCGCCGGTTTCGGCGCTCATCCAGCGAGGAACCGATGAGGAATGACAACGAGAAGCGGTGGCTGTCATTAACGTATCCCAGTACCTTATAGGCGTAGTCTATTTTCAATCGTCGGTGCTTGAGACCGGCGCCAAACGAGAAGTTGTCGCGATTGTACCCGGTTCTCAGGGAGTAACATTCGTCAAAGGAAATTTCCGCACCGGCGTGCACACGAGTGGCTCGTTTCTCGATCTTTTCGAGTTCAAACGAGCCGCTCAAGTCGATCCGGTTCGACAGACGCAACTGCTTGATACCCAGTCCGCCGGTTACCGTCAACGGGGTTATCTCGTTTGTCCCTTCCAGTTTCAGCGAGGGAGGAATCATGTCCCGTATCATGATGCCGGCGATAAGTTGCCGACTCAGGTCGGCCGTCATGCCAAAATCCAGTCCGGCGCCGTAGTCAGAGTAGACATCGAGCTTCTGATTGACCACTTTGATACCCACCCCCATTGCCAGACCGCCACGCAGGCGGCGGCCGTACGACAGCAGCATTTGCCAGGTTCCATAATCAAAGCTGCCGGTCTTGACAAAGCCAGAACGACGAGTGATATCATCAACACCTACGCGCATGTATGCCAGTCCCACTCCACCATGATTCAGGAGGGGATATGCCCAACCGGCATAATCACTGGAGGCTCCTTCCAGCAAGAGCATACGCGACAACGATACCTCCTGATACCGCAGTGCCGCCAGTCCGGCCGGATTATAAAAGATAGCCGACGCATCATCGGCCAGCGACGTAAATCCGCCCCCCATCGCCAGCGACCGTGCTGAGACACCGACAGCAAATGGAGATTCATGTCCGGCGTCACCGGCTACCGCGACACCGGCCAGCCACAGAACCGCCATCACTACCGAGAGGATGTTACGTCCGGGCAGCATCAGTGCACCACCGCTACTTTCGTCCGAGCCGTCTCACCGGTACGAACCAGTCTGACGACCGCGACATATACACCATTCAATACTTCATAACCGGCATCGTTACGACCATCCCAGGTGACTTCATTCTCACCCAGCGTTGCCCCCGGCCCGCCAGCCGGCAGGTCTTGAGAATAAACCTCTTCCCCGCTGAGAGTAAATATTCTGAATTCCACCGGCGACAACTCGAGCAGTTCATAGGCAAAACGCAGGGGACCGTGCTCCGGATGGAAAGGATTGTTCTCCATTACGAACGATTCCTGCAGCCCGGCGCCGCGAGTCGAGTAGACCCGGGAAATGAGTTGCTCCCTCCCGTCGGGGGAGGTAACTGCTACCGGCTGTCCCGCCGCCGGGCCGTCGGCAAAACGCGCCGTTATATGATGACGTTCGAGTTCGATTCGGAACAATGACGGTACGGTTGTCGTGAAAGTCGCCACAAAGGCAATTGTCCGTTCCTGCAGAGGTTCGATCACGAAATCGGAAAAGACCATCCTCAAGACGGCTCCGTCAGCCGACGAGGTCGTTACCAACTGATCCTGCTCATAGCAGCCGGTTTTCGCCGGATCAACTAACTGTCCCACGTCAAGGAGTGCCCCGGTACCGCTCCTGAATACAATTTCAATTTCTTCCACACGGATGGCTGCCGCCGAGGTGCCGCCGAGGTTAGCCAGCCGGAGGCTGAACAATTCCCTGCTGCTGCCGGGGGAAATTAGATTGGAACCGGTTATCTCCGGATGAACATATAAATCAGCCGACAACGAAGCCACCTGCAGAGTGAAGGCAATAGACGTGTCGGATAGTATCGCCGGAAGGTTGGTGTTGGAGTCAACCGGCAGGTCGACAAGTGTGAAAACAAAGTTGGCCGTCGTGTCCACCAGCGGCGCCCGGAACAGAAAAATTTTATAAAGACCGGCCTCAATGGTCCCAATCAGCGGGTCTTCGATACCGAAATCGACACCACCCGTGGTCAGGCGAAAAGTCCCGACCGAAACGCCGGCCTGACCGGTATTGTGCATCTCCATAGTAAGATCAAAATCGTCCCCCTGGCCGACCAGACCGTTGGTCACCCCATGCAGCGCATAAGCCAGTTCGAGCCGGGCGGGAGTCTGTATCGTCACCAGGGCGAAATCGTCCAGCGGCTGTTCCTGTGTGACCTGGAGCGATGGGATGCTGACCCGGAATATCTCAGCGGCATTCGGCACCGGCGATGCTTCCACATCGAAGCGGGCCGTCAATGTATCGTAGGGGTCAATACCGGCTACTCCCAGTATCGGGTCAAACAGCGAGGAACCGTTAGTACTGAGATATAGATCGAATGGACCGATGACGGCGGCTGAGGTGAGATTGGCCAGCCGACATTCTATCTGAAATTGCTGACCGGTGTTCACCTTCGGCGCGTTGGGCGCCACCACCTCGACCTGGATAATTTTCACTTCCGGCGGAGTCACTACCGACAGAGTTTCACCGGAGAAATCGGTCTCGAAAACAACCGTGTCGCCGGTGCCGGGAACGGTCAGATAGAGTGTCGCGGAGGCACGCAGGTCCACACCCAACTGGTCGGCAGGAATGAATACAGCCTCCGTTTCCATCAGATTCGCCCCCGAGTACAGTGAATCAATCGCTCCGACCAGATTGGTGGCTACGGCAAAGCCGTCACCATCAAGGCGAAAACGAGTCTGCTCGATATTGATACCCAGAGGAAAATCATTGTCCAATTGCAGAAGAAACTCAAACGATGCCGGCTCCCCGGCGTAAACGATGGTTGGAGACAGTGAACTGTCGACATAGCTAAGCTCGACGTTCACCAGCAGGAATAGAGAATCGGCGAAGGGGGTCGTTAACTGGAATTGCTGAGATCCGGAAGTCAGTCTATAGTCCATTATGACCGGGTACCAGCCGGGTCGCAGTCCGTTTGGGTCCGCAAACTGTATGGAAAGGTCACGGTACTTGATTACACTGCCGTCAAAAGAGTCGAAATTGACCGTACCATCGAAAAAGACCACATCGTCTCCATAAGGATTGACTACAGTCAGCTTCAGTGACGTCTGGTCAATCGGTCCGGTAAAAGCATCGGCGGCAACATCAAACGACAGGGCAAAGAGCTCTCCCGGCCAAACGGTGTCGGTTACGAAGGAACTAGCCACAACCTCAAACGACGGGGCCGAAATAACTGCAACAGTAATTTCTCTCCGGTCGGATGTCGTCAGCATTTGCCCGCCGATAGTGTACCCGGCACTCAATTCAACCGACAACACCACCTCTGTGAGACTCGCATCGAGAGCCGGCAGGTCCAGGTCAACGGTGTCGACAGCTCCGTGTGAATCCGGTTGGAAAGTAGCCGTCACCGTGTCATCCCCGGGCAGCAATATGACGGTAATGGTCGGCTCCCGGTCGGCCTGGTGCCGCCCGTTGTTCTGCACCACTACTCGAACAGGATTTGTCTGGTAGGAACAGACCTGGCTGACGGGCTGTCCGGAAGTGTCGATAACGGCGATTATGTCATAGCCGCTAAAAGAGACTTCTGCCGGTTCCGAGATGATGTCACCAACAACGGCGCTGATCATCGCCACCGCCGAGCGCCCCTGGTAGGTCACTCCCAGCGGAAGCAGGTCGACAGCTCCCTCGTTCAGATGAGCCGACTGGTCGATCAGGTTCGGGGTCAGCAAACCCTTATCAATGGTCAACAGAATCGGCTCCGTCTGAAGATCATGGTTGGTTCTCCGGTTTCCGAAGCGGTCGAAGAGGGTAATCCCGGCTGATCCCATCAGAGGATGTCCAACCACCTGATCGGGCTCGATAGCCAGAGCCAGCGACGCCAATTCTGCGGGAACTACAGCAAACTCCTGCGAAGGGGCGGGGCCAGCTATCAATCTGCCCCGCTTGCTGAGTGCCAGTCCGTTCAGGTGATACTCGGTCGCAACAGTCGAATTCCCGATTACCTTCAGCCTGAGCTCTACCGTAACCGGCCAGGTGGCGGCCGCCGAGTCGGGACGAGGTCCGTCGTTACCGTGGCTTGTACGAAGAAAAATCGTCAGCAGGTTACCGTCGACCTCATAATGGTGAACTCGAAAGCTGAAATGGGGGCGTCCGTCGGAGATTTTTATCGAATCCAGAAGGCTAAGGTCAAAGCCATCAGGGAACTCAAAAACCAGGCTGCCACCATGCAGAGCAAACAGGACCAGGGGAGGCAACCGGAAGCTGAGGAGATATTCGGAACTGTTACCGGCGATGGTGTCACCCGGGAATACAACAAAACTATCCAGGGGAACAAGACAACTTGAGTCAGAGAAGAAAATGTCAGGGCTGATATCCTGATCCGATACCTCCAACTGCTCGACGGAACTGACTGTGCCTATGGTGAAAACACCAAGAAAGACAGCAAGTCCCGTGATCCGAACAAACTTCGTAAATCTCATCGAACAGTAGTAACCCTGTTTTCAGGATAAGTATAACCAATCTGGTACAGAAGCAGCAAAGATAGTGCCCTCTACCGAGGATCACAAGCGATTTGTGCAGGTATGTACAGACTTTCACTTCTGTAATTTCTTTTCTCCTTACCCGGTTGGATACAAAGGATTTAGCGTTGTTGTCCTCAATTGTCTTTATGAATGAAAGCAGGGTACTATAATTGTGATATAACCCTCACCGCCGGATCAGGGAAAATGTGCAAAAATGTTGCAGCGAGCGGCATACAGTTTGCATTTCAAGAACGCCCGATCGACACCAGGTACAACCCGATGCCGATGTCCCGGAGAGTGTTCACCGCTCAGGGTGTGTGCTACAATGTGGTCGGGTCTAAGGGGAAATACTTTTTTCAGCAGCCGTTACCGTATTGGACATCAACATGGCAATCGTCATCGGCCCGACGCCTCCGGGAACGGGAGTAATGAAGGCGGCCTTCTCAACGCAGGCATCAAAATCGACATCGCCCACCAAACGGTATCCCTTCGGTGAGGAGTCGTCATCGACACGATTTACACCAACGTCGATAATCACCGAACCGGTCTTGATCATGTCCGCCGTTATAGTCATCGGTCGACCGACGGCGGCAATCAAAATATCGGCCCGGCGGGTAATGTCCGGCAGATTATTCGACCGGGAATGAGCCACAGTCACGGTGGCATTGGCCATCGGAGCTTTTTGCATCAACATGGCCGCCAGCGGTTTGCCTACTATATTGGAGCGGCCGACAATGACTGCCTCGCGCCCGGAAGGGTCAATATCATAATGTTCCAGCAGCTTGATGATCCCATGCGGAGTGCACGGAAGCAGACCGGGACGGCCGATCAGCATCAACCCGACATTGTGCGGGTGAAATCCATCGACGTCCTTATGAGGTAAGATAGTAAGTGTTACGGCCTCTTCGTCCATGTGTGACGGCAGCGGCGACTGAATCAGGATACCGTGTATCTGTGGGTTTTGATTTAATGATGTAACGATATCAACCAACTCCGTCTGGGTGAGATCGGCCGGTTTCCTGATCACTTCCGAATGCAGTTCCAGTTTCCCGCACATCTTGATTTTGCTGTTGACGTAGGTGGCCGAGGCGGGATCGTCGCCCACCAGCACCGCTGCCAGTCCCGGGATCACTCCCCTCTCTTTAAGAGACGCGATTCGGGGCTTGAGTCCGATTCGTACTGTTTTCGCAACTTCCTTACCGTTAATGAGTTGTGCAATCATTCTCAAGTATTTCTTTATATTTCGGGGGTGGTGGTGTCAGCCCTGAAATTCTCCGAGTCAAAATCCTCCCGGAAGCGTTCGATATGGTGTGCCCGGCCGTCGTCCGGATTGATCTTTAATATCACTCCGGATATCTTGATGTCCCCTCCGGCGGTGGTGAAACGTTTCGGCATACCGGTGAGAAACCGCTGCAGCGAGGGTTCCTTTTCCATTCCGATAATCGAATCATGGGCTCCGGTCATACCGGCGTCGCTAATATAAGCGGTCCCGCGACGGGAGATGCATTCGTCGGCGGTCTGTACATGGGTATGAGTGCCGATAATAGCCGAGACCTTGCCGTCCAGATGGTACAGCATGGCCTGTTTCTCCGAAGTAGCTTCTCCATGGAAGTCGACCACAATGATTTCCGTCTCCTTGCTCAGTGTGACCAGTTCCCGGTCGGCCACCTGGAAGGGACAGTCGATATCCTTCATATAGACCCGTCCCATCAGATTGAGGGTGGCGATTTTCCAGTTACCGATTTTCTCGACATAGGCGCCGGTGCCGGGCGCCCGGGAGGGATAATTGGCCGGTCGCAGCAGCTTGGGTCTATCGTCGAAGAACCTGACAATGTCGTAACGATCCCAGATGTGGTTGCCTGAAGTCTGAATATCGATCCCATAGGAAAAGATTTTGCGGCACATCTCCGGTGTAATACCGAAGCCTCCGGCGGCATTTTCCACGTTGGCGATGACATAGTCGGCGGCATGTTTTCCCCGCAACGGTTTGATCATATGAGCCGTTGCCTGTCGCCCTGCTTTGCCGCAGATGTCGGCCACAAAAAGTATCGTTATCAGATCCATCAGGTCGGTCTCCAACTCGAGGGAGCAATCATCCCCATGGCGTCACTTGGCATATTCCGTGGCGCGTATCTCACGGACGACCGTCACTTTCACCTGCCCGGGGTACTGCATTTCCTTTTCGATCTTCTCAGCAATGTCACCGGCCAGGACGGAACTGGCCAGATCGTCCAGGATCCGGTTTTCAACGATCACGCGCACTTCGCGGCCGGCCTGGATAGCGTACGCTTTGGACACACCTTTGAAGCTGTCGGCCAGTTCTTCCAGTTGCTGCAGACGTTTGATGTAAGCCTCGAGCGGTTCCCGCCGGGCTCCCGGACGAGCGCCGGAGATGGCATCAGCCGCCTGCACCAGAACCGGATAGGGACCGATCATGGGAACGTCGCCATGGTGAGCCTCGATGGCATTGATGACTACCTCGCTCTCCTTAAAGCGTCGCATGAAGTCGGCGCCGATTTGAGTGTGAGTTCCCTCGGTTTCGCGATCAATAGCTTTTCCAACGTCATGCAACAGACCACAGCGCTTGGCCAGCGCCCCGTCGAGTTCCAGTTCAGCCGCCATCAGACCGCACAGCATGGCCACTTCTTTGCAGTGGGCCAGCACGTTCTGACCGTAGGAGGTGCGGAAATGCAGCTTGCCCAGCATATTGACGATGTCGGCGTGCAAACCGTGGACTCCCAGTTCAAAACAGGCCTGCTCACCAGCCTCGCGGACAATTACCTCCATCTCCTTGCCGGCTTTCTCGACGGCTTCCTCGATACGGGTAGGGTGAATGCGGCCGTCGGCAACCAGCTTCTCCAGTGCCATACGACCAATTTCACGCCGTACCGGGTCGTAGCCGGACAGAATAACCGCTTCCGGGGTATCATCAACAATCACGTCGATGCCGGTGGCCGTCTCAAAGGCTCGTATATTACGGCCCTCACGGCCAATAATGCGGCCCTTCATTTCGTCGCCGGGAAGGTTGACCACGGAGACGGTCGACTCCACCGTATGATCGGCGGCACAGCGATAGATCGATGAGATAATGATCTCCTTGGCTTCTTTGTCGGCGTCCCGCACAGACTGGTCCCTTATCTCCTTGATATAGGCGGCTGCTTCCACCTTGGCCGCATTGACCATATTCTCCATCAGTTGTTTTTTGGCTTCTTCGGGGGTCATCTGGGCGATGCGTTGCAGCTTTTCATTCTGACTGCGGATAACCTCTTCCAGTTCCTCCTCTCGAAGAGTGATCCCCTTCTCACGCGTCTGTATGGATTTTTCGCGTCCAGCCATTTCGCGGTCACGATCCTGCAGGAAATCCAGCTTCTTTTCCGTGGAAGCTTGTCTCTCCTGAAGTCTCTTTTCGTCAGACTCCAGTTGGCGGCGTTTCTTTTCAGCCTCCCGTTCGACTTCACCTTTCCTCCGGAGCCATTCCTCACGGGCTTCAAGGGTAGCTTCCTTTTTTCTAAGTTGGGCATCCTTTTTGGCCTCTTCCACCAGCCGGGTAGCTTCCTTTGCAGCGCCGCTCAACCTGCGACTGGAAAGGCTGCGGGCCAGATACCAGGAGAGTAAGAATGATACCAGACCAACGACAATTGCTATCAGAATAAATATGACCAGATCATCCATAGTGTCCTCCCATCCGACTAAAAATGCCGGATGCAGCATTTATGTGAAAACGCCGGAATAAAAAGACACCGAGCCTGAAAACGGCGATCCGTCAGGAACCGACCGGCTCGTCGGCCAGGGCATCGTTGAGATTGGCCAGGACTCTATCCAGTGCTGAGTGAGCGTCTTGCTGAGCCGGATCGTCCAGTTCGGACTTCTCCAGCAGTTCGGATGCAATTGACATCGCTGCCAGAATAGCCACCTTGTCACGAGCCTGAATGCGGCCGACCCGGGCAGCTTCGTTCATCTTTGAATCGACATATTCGGCGACGCGCACAATATGGGCAGGATCGTTTACCCCGGTAATGGGATAATCCTCGCCAAATATATGTACTACAACCTTGTTTTCATCAACACTCACAGATGTCCGTCCCTATAACAGATACCAACGCCTGTGTCTTCTTATCCTGCTAACTTGTAACAACTTATAAAGGCCGGCGAGCCTGTTGTCAACAAAAAAACTCACCGGTGCAATTCCTCCAACTCATCCAGTTTGCTCATGACCGTCAGCAATCGACCCTTGAACTCCTCGGCTCGGTCACGGTGGTCAAGCTTCAATTGGCGATACTCCTTACTGATACCGGTCAGTTCGGCTTTCAGCGCTGCGTTCTCCTTTTTCAGAGTCGCCTTTTCGCGCTTAATCCGCTCCAGAAGGTCCAGTACCTTCTCAGCTTTTTCAACCAATGATTCAAGTTTACCCGGCATCACTATTTATCCCTGATCTCAGCATTAAACATTTTCTTCAGGGAGTCAACCACTTTCTGCTGCAACTCATCAACTTGTTCGCTTGATAGACTGCCCCGGCGTGAGCGGTAGACTATATTGACCGCCACTGATTTCAGTCCTTTCTCGATCTGCTCGCCGCAATAGACATCAAAAATCCGCACCGACTCGGCCGGATCGCCGGCCGCTTTTTTAACGGCAGCCACCAGTTCCCCGGCGCGCACCCCGGCAGCCACCAGTATCGCCAAGTCGCGGGGCGCCGCGGGATACTGAGCCAGCGGTACAAACCGTATTGACTTACGGCCGTCGCGACTGAGACAGTCGAGTTCGATTTCAGCCAGGAAGACCGGCTGGTCTATATCGAGTTTATCAAGCAGCGCTGATGCCACCCGGCCGACGACACCGCAGGTTTGACCCTTCGACGAGACGCAGAAGGAAGTGGCGCGGTCAAGACAGGCTGCCTCACCCGGTTCGAAGCTGAAAGGCGGCCAGCGGAAATGATCGACCAGACGCTCGAGTCCACCCGTAACATCATAGAAATCAAGTTTTCGCGGCTGTTGTCTCCAGCCGCTGGAAGTGGCGCCGGTAACGGCCAGCAATACCCGCAGCTTCTCCCGCCACCGGTCCTGTTCGTCCGGGGGAAAATAGACCTTGCCGACCTCAAACAGGCGCAAGTCGAGATTCCGGTGGGCGATATTATGTTTGATTACCGACAGGGCCGCCGGTATCAGCGAATTACGCACGATGTCAAGCTCCCGGGAAACCGAGTTAACCAGGCGCAATTGCGGTTCGTCCGGATTGACCTGCCGGCTCAGACCGCTCTCGGCCAGACCGTGACCCAGCATCTCGTCGAATCCGGCGCCGGTCAGAGTCCGCCGAAGGTCATTCAGGAAAACGTCAAGTTCGTGCCGGGGGGCATACAACGGACCGATATTGGTCACCGCATCGGGAATGTTATCGTAACCTTCAATCCGGGCTACTTCCTCAATCAGGTCAATTTCGCGCCCTATATCCGGCCGGAAAGCAGGCACCGTCACCTGCAGCGGATCGGTGTCTTCCACGGTGAACTCAAGCCCGGTGAATATCTTTTTCATGCGTTCGCGTGAAATATCGGTACCCAGTACCTTGTTGCACCGTCCGGGACGAAAATCCACACGGACAGGTTCAATTTTTTTCGGGTAACAGTCGACCATACCCTGAAGCACTTCTCCCCCGCACAACTCCTGCAGGAGGAAAGCGGCCCGGTCGATAGCAAAAGGAATCCCGTTGGGGTCGGCGCCTTTCTCGAATCGCATCGATGATTCCGACACGGTTTCCAATCGGCGACGGCTTTTGCGAATCACGGAGGGGTCGAAATAAGCGGCTTCCAGCAGCAACTCGGAAGTGCTGTCGTCAACCTCTGATTCCAGCCCACCCATAACACCGGCTGCCGCAACCGGCGCCTGGCCGTTGGTTATCAGCAGAACCTCGGGTGTCAATTCATGCTCACAGCCGTCGAGGGTTGTGAACTTCTCGCCCGACGTGGCCCGCCTTACGACTACCTCGCGAGAACCAAAGCGGTCCAGGTCGAAGGCGTGCAGCGGGTGGCCGGTTTCCAGCATGACCAGGTTGGTGATATCGACCACGTTGGAGATCGGTCGAACTCCCGACATCAGCAGTTTCTTCTTCACCCACCAGGGTGACGGCGCCACCTTGGTGTTGCGAATCAGACGGGCGGCATAGCGGGGGCAGCCGTGAGGATCTTCAGTGGTGACGGTGATATACTCGGCAGTCTTCTGCGATGACTCTCGCAGAGCGACCTCCGGCCGTCGTAAGGTGGTTCCGGCCAGGGCCGCCATGTCCCGTGCGATTCCTATGGCCGACATGGAATCGGCCCGGTTGGGAGTCAACTCAAAAGTAAGCATGTAGTCATGGAAATCAAGATACTCGACCAGCGGCGTCCCGACCGGGGCGTCATCATCAAGAACCAGGATTCCCGAATGATCCTGAGAAATTCCCAGTTCCCGCTCCGAGCAGATCATCGCCTGCGACTCAACTCCTCGAATACGGGTCTTTTTCATCTCAAAGCCCTCGGCCAGCCGGGTGCCGATCAGCGCCGCCGGGACTTTTTGACCGATAGCTACGTTGGGCGCACCACAGACACTGTCAAGCGATTCGTTACCGATGTTCACTCGCGCCAGCCTGATCCTGGTGGCTCCCTCGATCGGCAGCAGATCGACAACTTCGCCGACGACCACCTTATCCATGTAGCGATCAGCAGCTATGACCTCTTCGCAGGCCGTGCCGCACATGGTCAGTCTGCGTTCGGTTTCTTCAACCGACCAGTCCAGTCCGGTCAGCTCCTTCAACCAGTTGAACGATACTTTCATGACTATTCAAACTGCCTCAGGAAACGGACATTGCTATTGAAAAGCAGGCGGATATCGTCAATCCTATATTTAAGCATGGCAATTCGTTCCACCCCGATACCGAAGGCATAGCCGGTATAACGCTCGGGGTCATGCCCGGTTTTTTCAAGAACGGCGGGGTCAATCATGCCGCAGCCGAGAATTTCCAACCAGCCGGAGTGCTTGCACAATTGACAGCCTTCCCCCCGGCAGAGGAAACACTGTATATCGACTTCCACCGAAGGTTCGGTGAAGGGGAAATAGGAAGGACGAAACTTCAACTTTAGTCTCTCTCCGAAGAAGGACCGACAAAAAGCTACCAGGGCGCCCTTGAGGTCGGACATTGTCACCCCTTCATCGACCAGAAAACCATCGACCTGGTAAAACGAAATGTGTGACCGGGTGGAGATAGCCTCGTTGCGAAAACAGCGACCCGGTGTAATGATCTTGATGGGCGGTTTCCGTTTCTCAAGTTCGCGGGCCTGTACCGGAGTGGTGTGCGTCCGCATCAGGCGGCCACCTTCCACAAAAAGAGTATCCTGCATATCACGGGCGGGATGGTCAGGCGGGAAATTGAGAGCTTCGAAATTGTAGTAGTCGGTCTCAATGTCCGGACCGTAGGCAATCTCAAAGCCCATACCATAGAAAGTTACGCACATCTCGTCAATGACCTGGTTGAGAATATGCACCACGCCGATACGCTGAGCGGTCCCCGGCAAAGTGGGGTCGAGACCGGCGGACTCCTGCCCGGCGGCAAGCCGTATTTGAGCCTGCTTAAGTTGCTGTTCTATGGCAGTCCGGCACTTGTTGGCTGCAGCTCCGACAGCTTTACGTTCTTCGAGCGAGAACTCCCTGAGGGACTTCAGGACTGCGGTGACTGAGCCTTTACGACCCAGATAAGCGACGCGCAGGTCATTGAGTGACTGAAGTGAATCGGCCTGATCTATTTGCTGCAGCGCCTCCTGCTGGATCTGCTCAACCTTTTGAGGAAGCGACATGGGACAACTACCTGTTGTTGGTTAGTCGCCTGCGGCCATCTTAGCGATATTGGCAAATGTAGTCATATCGCGGGCGGCGATATCAGCCAGCATCTTGCGGTCGAGATTGACACCAGCTTTCTTCAAACCGGCCATCAAGGTCGAATAGTTGGTGCCGCATATTTTGGCGGCGGCAGAGATGCGTGTTATCCACAGCCTGCGAAACACTCGCTTCTTATTACGACGATCACGGTATGCGTATTTCAGCCCCTTGTTGACCGTTTCCAGGGCAGTTCGGTATAGTGCCCGCCGGGCATTGTAATTACCCCGGGCTTTTTTTAGCACTTTCTTGTGTCGCTGTCTGGCGGCCACCTTGTTTTTAACGCGCGGCATAGCTGGTAATCTCCTTCTTCAATTGTTGATCCGGGCCAGCCCACGATGGCTGACTACCGGTGGCTGCCGGACCATACCCGGTAACCTTCACCGGTTCACATCTTATTGGAAGGCAACCGGTTCGGTCGACGATATCGCGACCTCTACTTGGGCAGCATACGCCCGACCCGCTTGGCATCGGCTTTGGATATCACCGTTGACTTGCGGAGCTGACGCTTACGTTTGGGACTCATCTTAGTCAGAATGTGAGTCCGATACGCCTTGAATCTTTTAAATTTGCCGGAGGCCGTCCGCTTAAAGCGTTTGGCGGCCCCCCGCAGAGTTTTCATCTTCGGCATGGGTTTCCTCTGGTTGTGCGCTAACGGCATCAGGACTGTCGGTTTCAATCGCTGTCGGGCCGGAGTCATCCGGGTCCCTGGCAGCCTTCTCGGAATCCACGGACTGCCGACTCTTCTTGATAATCTCCGGTTTCGGGGACAGGACCATCGTCATCTTGCGTCCGTCGAGCTTGGGAGGAATTTCGACAGACGAAATATCCGACAGGTCATTGGCTACACGATCCAGAATTTTCCGGCCGTACTCGGTGTAAGCCATTTCCCGTCCGCGGAACATAACAAACGTCTTGACCTTACTGCCGGTTTCGATAAACGACCGCACGTGCCTGGTTTTGAAGTTAAAATCGTGGTCGTCGATCTTGGGTCGGTAGCGCATCTCCTTCATTTGAAAGCTGTGCTGTTTCTTCTTGGCCGCCTTGTCCTTTTTGGACATTTCGTATTTATATTTGCCGTAATCAAGTATGCGGCACACCGGCGGGCGACTATTGGGAGCAACCTCGACCAGATCCAGGGCAAAGCCCTGAGCACGTTCCAGAGCTTCGATGGTGGGCAAAATACCGATCTGCTCACCACCCGGCCCGATCAGCCTGACCGGCGAGACCCGTACCTGGCGGTTAATCCGTAAATCCTTATTAGCTATGAAATCCTCCTGCTAATCAGTTTCTTTACTATCGTTCAATCCCCGGCTGACTATTTCGGAATTCAGCCTGGTTAACGACTCATCCAGGGTCATGGCGCCGAGGTCTCCCCGACCGTGTTTGCGCACGGAAACCGTTTGGGCCTCGGCCTCTTTGGCACCGACAACAAACATATACGGCACCTTCTGAAGCTCGGCATCGCGAATCTTGGCGCCGACTTTCTCGGAGCGATCATCCAGAACCGCGCGAATGTCAGCCGTCTTCAGTTTATCGACTATTTGCCTCCCGTACTCATTGATACTATCGGTGATGGGGAGGACCTTCACCTGCACCGGCGCCAGCCACAGCGGAAAACAGCCGGCGTAGTGCTCGATCAACAAACCGAAGAAACGCTCGATAGCTCCCAGGAGCGCCCGATGAATCATAAAGGGCCGCTTCTGTTGACCATCGGTATCAATATAATGAAGATCGAATCGTTCCGGCAAGGAAAAATCAAACTGAATCGTGGAACATTGCCAACTGCGATTGAGGGCGTCTTTGATCTGTATATCGATTTTGGGACCGTAAAATGCCCCTTCTCCCTCGTCAATCTCATACGGCAGACCGGCCTGTTCGAGAGCAGTCTTAAGTCCGGCTTCAGCTCGCTCCCAGCTCTCATCATCGCCGATGGCTTTCTCTGGTCGGGTCGATAAAAAGATAGCGTAGTCATTGAACCCGAAGGATTTCAGTATGTGAACGCAGAAGTCCAGCAACCAGACGAGCTCTTGTTCCATTTTATCCTGGGTGACGAAATGGTGGGCGTCATCCTGGGTCAGGCCGCGAACCCGCAGCAACCCGTGCAAGACGCCGGCTCGCTCGTAGCGATAGACGGTGCCCAGTTCGGCCCAGCGAAGCGGCAGGTCCCGATACGACCATAGCCGTGATTTGTACATGTGGATGTGGAAAGGGCAGTTCATCGGCTTGAGTTGATACTGGCGCTGATCCACTTCCAGGGCGCCGAACATGTTTTCACTGAAGAAATCGTTATGACCACTGCGGTCCCACAATTCGCGGTGCGCTATGTGAGGGCTGTACACCAGTTCATAGCCGTACTTGAGATGCTCGCTCCGCCAGAAGTTCTCAATTTCATTTCTGACGCGGGCACCTTTGGGGAGCCACAGAATCAATCCGGCGCCGACATCCTCGGAGATCGTATACAGTTCCAGTTGCTTGCCTAAAACCCGGTGATCCCGCTTTTTTGCCTCTTCCAGGAGGCGCAGATGTTCTTCCAGCATCGCCTTTTTGGGGAAGGATATGCCGTAAATGCGCTGCAGCATCGGTCGCTTCTCATCACCGCGCCAGTAGGCGCCGGAGGAAGAAGTGAGTTTGAAGGCCTTGATCATGCCGGTGCGGGGCAGGTGCGGTCCGCGGCAAAGATCCTCAAACTCCGACTGTTGGTAGAACGTGACCCGGTCGTCGGGGATTTCTTCAAGCAATTCCACTTTGTAGGCATTGTCATGCCGGCGGTAGTAGTCGATAGCTTCCCGGCGCGACCTTTCGATACGACTGAAGGAGGCGTCGATCTTGATTATTTCCCCCATGCGCTTCTCAATACGCTCCAGGTCATCCGGGGAAAAAGGCTGGGGCACCTCGAAGTCGTAGTAGAAACCCTCCTCAATGGACGGACCGATAGCCGGTCGGGCTTGTGGAAACAACTCCAGCACGGCTTGAGCCATAACATGCGAGGTGGAGTGCCAGAAAACTTCTTTGCCCTCACGGTCATTAAAAGTCAGTATCCGAACCGCCGCATCATCGACGATATCAGCGTCAAGATCACGCACGACCCCAGCGACCTTCACCGCAACTGCCTCGCGGGCCAGGCGACCCGATACGGACCGGGCGACCTCACGGCCATCGGTTCCGGGCGGATAACCCTTCACCGAGCCGTCAGGAAAAGTGACTTTGACTTCCGACATCGTTTTATCAACCTAATTATAAAAGCGGTCCGTCGAGCCTGACAACCCGAACAGTAGCCGCTGTACAAACAAATGGTGGGCGATACTGGAATTGAACCAGTGACCCCTTGCATGTCAAGCAAGTACTCTAACCAACTGAGCTAATCGCCCGACCGCTCGTTCGCCGCCGGGCGACGAACACCGCTAATGTAAGCCCTTAAAATACATTACCGGCGTGGAATGTCAATGGCAATTTCCGGATCTTAAGGACCGCCACCGGCTCACCCGGCGTAAACTGCTGCCGGTCTCGGTTCGGGTCGATGGCAGATGAACTTGCTTATTGGTCGGTTTCAGTATTTGCAGAACTGCATGCGAAGCCCTGATGTATACCCCGTGTAACACCTTACTGAACCCGTCGTTGGGATCGGCAACGGTCAGGTGATTCCCGCCATCTGCATAAAGGTTTCAGCCTTAAGATATTCCTCGCGCAATGACACACCATAGCCGTCCAGATCATCCTCGGACATCTGCATATATTCCAGGATACCAGGCTGCAAAGAGCCGACCAGGTAAGCCCCTTCATCATCTAAGAAAGTTCTTTTGGCCAGGTAGTTGCCGATATGGACCAGATAGACCAGCGGGTCCTCTGAGTCTGCCAACTGCGGATAATGGTGAAAAGTAATGGCCTCTCCCAGCCTTTGCGGGAGTTTCCACTGAGTCGCCAGAAAACTTCCAATTTGAGCGTGCGTATACCCCAGCACCCTTTCCTCCAACTCGAAATCGGGTGAATTCTGATTTGACTGCCGCTCCTGCCGCAACCGGGCATTTTCCTCCGGCAGGAAGCAGAGGATAATCATTTTGCCGACATCATGCAGCAGCCCTGCCGAAAAACTCGAGTCCTGATCAACAATACCACGGCTCTGGACCTGCCGGGCCAGCAGGCGACAGGCAAAACCGCTGGCCAGGGAATGACGCCAGAATTTCTCCTGGGCTTCCTGGTCGATGTTCTTGCCCTTGAACATATCCAGCACCGATGCCGAAAGTACCAGATTCTTGATAGCTTCCAAACCGACAATGACAACTGCCTGCTTGACGGAGTCCACTTCCCGCGAGAGGCCATAGAAAGCAGAATTGGTGAGTTTGAGCACCTTGACCGACATAGCCGGATCCTCGGCCAGGACGGCGGCGATCTGACCGGCGGACACACTGGGGTTATTGATCACCTTCTGAATTTGGTGAAAGACAATCGGAGGGGTGGGCAGATTCCGAATATTGGATATGACTCGCTTGACTTTGTTATCTACCGTAGCAGTGGTCATTGTTTACTTCTCTTGTCTTTAGCTGAAGGACTCTCAAACTCCGATGTCAGTCGGTCGGCTATTATTCCTTTGACGGTCGTGTGATCGTAGAAACCGGAATCGATACGACGTTGGACTTTCTCCAGTCGATCGCTGCCGTTGCCTGCCGGTCGGCATTCTCGTCGAGCCAGATCGGCCAGTTCGGCCAGTTTGAGTCTGGCGTTGTCGGAAATCTCAACCCGATCACCGGTCGGTTTTACAGCGTTTCCGGCAACGCTTTCCTGCCTGTCGCTTTCTACTCTGCCGAAATCCGGTTGTTCATTTCTGATTGGTCCTATTTCCATCTTACTGCCACTTTCATCCCATGGTCGCCCGTCGCCGGTTTCTCCATCAACAAACCAGCGTCGCGCCGGCATCAGTTATTGTTTTCGATCAACGAATTGCGGTGAGGAATCAGCTTCATTAAGGTACTGTAGTATCTTCTCACTGCTCTTGAGTTCTCCCAACTCCGTTTTGATTCGCTGGTAGCGATCCTTCAGATAATCTTCACATTCGGAAACAACGTTCATGTTTTTCTTAACCAATGTGACGATGCTGTTGGTGATCTTGCGCACTTCCGGCAGCACTGCCGCCATCTGGAAAGCCTGCGGGTGACGGCTCCTGAGCGCGATCACCTTCTCCTCCGATTTCTTGATCCGCAAGCGATGGCGCTCTATCTCGGCAAAAAGATCCAGCAGGTGTTCGTCGCTGTTGTACATAATAAGATCGCGCTGCTTGTCAAGCATGATATACAGCGACTGGTAAAACGAATACTCCTCCTTCAGGACGAACATCAATTCGCGTTCCACTTGTTTCAGGACTTCATAATCCATCAGGAACCTTCCTTACCCGGAGTCGGAGAAGCAGCCGGCAGTTACAGCCGGAGCCGGTGCCGGCTCCGCATTCTCCTGCTGTTTCAGTTCAACCCAACCGGCTCGAACATTACTCAATATAGTAATGTTATCGTCAATCACGGCCAAATCTTTGGTGGCCTCGGCCACACTGATCTGGTTGATGACGAAGGCATAGAGTTTGCCCAGATTGGCGGCCACTTCGCCGCCCTGATCGGGATCGAGGGTGGTGTACAGGTGAGTCACAAAGCGCCGTGCTTTCTGTAACTGCTCGTGCCCGGCACCGAGATCACCGTCGTCGTAAAACTGACGGGCCGCACGAAAAGCGACGATGGCACCATCATAGACTGTGAGCAGGAGATCAAGCTGTGATTGACCGGAGATTGACGCTGTCCTATAGGCGGATAGTTTGCCGTCCATGCGTATTGGTTATCCTATTGCTTATGATGATTGTGAGTTGTTGAAACCCCAGTTGGCATTAAGCCCGGCCAATTGACTGGTCAGGAACGAACCGGTCGCCCCCAACTGTCCCAGAGCGGTTTCCATATCGTAGAACTTCCTCAGTAGTGATTCCCGTCGCATTTCCAGAAGTTCCGTCTGCTCATTGATGCGGGCTTGCAGAGTATCTATCTGACTCTGGCAGGCAGTCACTTTTCGATCAAAGAGACCTTCGCTGCTCCTGGTGAAACTGTTAATCAGATCGGTCAGTTTGGCCGCCAGACCCTGCGTAACTGTGATAGTACCTTCGACTGCCGAAGTAACCTGGGAAGCATCAAGCGTAATTCTTAGCTTGAGACCGTCGGTGGTTTCATTGTCCTCTTTACCGGTCAGAAACTGACCCTTGCCTTCGGCTTCCTCGCCGTTGATGGTGCCGGCCACGTCATCACCGGTATGACCGGTACCGGTAGCTAAACCCAGAGCCGTATAGGCGGAATTACCGACAGATGTGACTAACTCCACTTTCGAGGTCGACCCATAGGCGGAGCTGACGAGATTCAAATAGCCGGTACCTGAGCCGCTGTCGACCCATTCCACTGTTACTCCGCGATCGCCGATACTAGCGTCGGCATCTATCTTGTCCTGGATTTCACTGACCAACTCGCTGGAACTGCTGTAGGTTTTCTGCGCGAGCAGGATATCTTCGGAAGTCAACCCGTCGACGATCAGCTTAAGTTGGTTGTTGGTACTATTGAGCGTCAGGGGAGTGGTGATCGGGTCCGTAATACCGGCGCCCTGGAACCAACCGGAGGTAGCGGCCTGAGTGATATCAACGGCATAGTTTTCGCCCGGTTTGCTCTCCACCGTCAAAGACATAAACTCGATGAAGGAACTGCTGGAGTTCCCGGAACTGGTGAACAGACGCACGACTTCATCGAGGTTATTATTCAGCGCCTCTTCCAGGCGACTGCTGGAGACAAGTGTCAAGGTGCCGTTGGCTGTGGTGTGGATGCCCAGCGCATACAGACTGCGATACTTGCCTTCAAGGCCACTCACCGCGGAGGACAGCACCCCACGCAGAGAGTTCTGCATCATTCTGAGCGAAAAATCACCGTAAAGAACGCCGACTTCGTTAGTGTCCTGGTTCCAGGTATTCTGCTCGTCGATATAGTCCTGCACATCGTTATAACGGGTGATGAAATCGTTGATGGAACTCCTGACTCCGGACACGTCAAGATCGGTATTGATGGTGACCGTCTGCCCACTGACGGTTTCCCTGTGCAATGTCAACGACAAGCCGCCAATGAGACTGTCAAATCTGTTGTTTGTCGACGTGACGAGAATCGGCGAGCCACTGCCGCCGCTGGAACCAATACTGATACGGGCATCGGACGCCGCCTGAAGTATCGGCGAAAAAGTACCCACCTGGAAAGTGTCTCCGGCCGTGAGCGTGCCGGCGGCGAATGACAGCGTCAGGCCGTCGGAACCGGTGCCGGTGAGCGCTACTTCCGTATCAACCGCTGTTACATCAAAGGACCCGGAATCGGTACCATCGGTCCAATTAATGGTGATGGTGTCGGTGCCGACTGTCTGTGAACCACTGCCGGCTACGCTGAAAGTGTATATTTTGTTTTGTGAGCCGGTGTAGGAAGCTGCAGCGCCCAGCGTAACCTGCGATGTTGAGCCGGCATCCATGCCAATCGTTTCCGGGCTGTCGAAGGACGAAGTGACAAAATCAAGATTGTTGCCACCCGTGAGACTGGCCGTGATGCTGATACTGTTGGCGGCGCCGGTCTGGTTGGCCGACAGGACCAGTCGGTAGGGGTTGGCGGATGAGCCGTCGTTGATAATCGTCGCCCGGACGCCGGCATCGGCGTCGTTGATAGCTTTTTTGATCCCCACCAGAGAGTTGTTCGCGGCATCAATAGTGATAGCCTGCGTAGATCCGCCGCCGATACTGAGGCTGATGATGCCGGTGCCGAAAGAAGCTAACGATTCATCACCGAACCCCTGACTGGCCAGTTGGTGATTGCGGGCCAGAGACAGGACTTCAATATCATAGGAGCCGGTACCGACCTTTCCGCTGACGGCTGCGCTCAGGACGGTTTCGTCGGAAACCTGAGCGGAGTATGACTCGAAGGTGCTGCTCCGTGAGAGCCTGGTGAGTTCTGAGTTCAGCGCCAGGAACTTTGCCTGCAGAGCCTGCAAGGCAGAGATACTGTTGGTCTTTTCCGACTGTTCCGTTTCGAGAAAGGCAATGTTACGCCGTTCGAAGGTCAGCAGAGCATCAACAATCTCAGCCGTGTTGAGGCCGGAGTTGATGCCGTCGATGGTATTTAAGCCCGGCATGTTTACTCCTGTAAGCTACGACTCCTATGTCATTCTACCCATTAAGGTCCGGTTTTCATACCCGGGGTAAGTGTTAGCCTCCCCCGGGATTAGTTTAACGCTCTTCTCCCTTAGGCAAAGAGGGACAGAACGACCTGCGGCACCTGGTTGGCCTGTGCCAACATGGCAGTACCGGCCTGCAGCAGAATCTGGTACTTGGTGAACTCAGAAATCTCCTTGGCCATATCGGTGTCACGAATCATGGACTCCGAAGCCGTCAGGTTCTCGGCGGCAATCCGGAGGTTTCTCAGGTTGGATTCCAGGGTGTTTTTCTGGAAACTGCCGAGGGTACCACGGGTGCTGGAGACCTCGTTGATAGAGGCGTCAATGATCGACTGAGCATCCTGGGCACCCTGGACCGTGGTCACATCGATATTGGCCAGCGACGTGAACATGTTGCCGGCAAGGCTCCTGCCGAGGCTGGAGGAACTCATGTTCTGCATGCCGATCTTGGCTGTCTGACCGACGTTGGCGCCGATCTGGAAAACCAGCGACTGGTCAGTGTTGCTGATCGTCTCAGTGCCACCCTGCGAAGTCAGGTCGTAGTTGACCGTCAATGACTCGCTGCGGGAAGCGTCGTAGATATTGGAGTTGATACCGGCCGTCACGGAAGTGGCCGGACCACCATCAAGACGAACATCAAACTTGGTCGCCTTTACGTCCAGCAGCAAGTTGCCGAGGTTGATACCGGTCTGACCATTGGAGATAGTCATGTCGATGGTTCCCCGTCCAGCCACACCTGAGGCAGCGTTGCCCAGGGTGACGGTTCCCGTCGAACCCCACTTCACACCGGTAATGGAAGTGGTATAATTATCAAAGCTGACCAGGGCGTCGGTTCCGTTGGTGGCTATAGTGTCAGCAGTCAGTTTGAGCACGTGCTCCATATCACCGGTGTCTCCGCCGAAAGCGTTCAGCTTGAGCTTGTAGTCGGAACCTTCGTCAAGGGTGGCAAGCTGAATCTTGTCGGTGTCATACACGGTGGCGGCAATGTCGGATACGGCACCACCGTCGACGGCACCGAAGGCCGCCAGCAGAGCCGTGTCGATATCCGTCACCAGAGCGGACAGGGAAGTGTAAGTTGAAGGTCCGGCACCGACAGTTATCGTTTGCGTCACAGTGCTGTTGGTGACCGTGGTGGCAGTGAAACTCATTTGGTTATCAGAGACTCCACGCACGTTCTGAGAGGCAACGGTAAACTGGGCAGTGGCGGCAGTGGTGGAGGAAGCGTTAGTTTTCATTGAGTACTGGGCGCCGACATTGGCAGCCGAAAAAGTCAGGGAGTGGGCTGCACCGGCACCAGTGGCACTGGCCGTGATCCGTCCAGCCAGTTCAGTATTCAGGGAAAGCTGGGTGTTGAACTTGGCGGCGATCATCTGGGCATCATCATTCAGCGCGACAGCCACAGTAATGGTCTGCTCACCGGTGACGGCCTCGCCGTTTTCCTGGTAGTTGAACAACACGGTGTAGTTGCCAACATTTGAGGCGGTGGCCAGTGCCAGGACAGCGGCGGATGAAAGCGTGGCGGCAGTGGCGGTGGCATCAAGAGTCATGCCGGTACCCCAGGCGTCAGCCATAGTGATGGCACTGGAATGCTTCTTGGCCACGTCGGAAGCCTGCAGCACATCGAGATTGTGGATCGCCTCAGTCAGGTTGACGGGATCGCCGTCGGTGTTGGTAAGACTCAAACCGAGCGAGGTGGTGTTCAGGGTCGACGTGGCATCGGTGGTCTTGGTGGCACTGATTGAGTGCATACCGGTGCTCAGGCTCGAGTTCTTGATCGTGACAATCGAGCTGTTGGCACTGGTGATGGTGGCCACATTGGCTTTGGAGCCGTCCAGCAGTTTCTTGGTACCGAACTGAGTGTTGGAAGCGATACGATCAATAGTCTTGATCGCGTTGTCAATTTCAGCCTGGTCGGCAGCCAACTGGTCGGCATCGTTGAAGCCTTCGTTGGCGGCGTGGATAGCCAGCTCTCTCATCGAAATCAACAGGTTGTTGAGCTCGTTGAGAGCACCCTCAGCGGTCTGGATCATGCTGACCGAACCTTCGGAGTTTTCGATAGCCTGGTTGAGACCGGCTATCTGCGCCCGGAACTGCTCGGAAATGACCAGACCGGCGGGGTTGTCAGAACCCTTGTTGATGCGGTAGCCAGAAGACAGCTTCTGCATCGAATTCGACAGCGCATTGGTAGTGTGCACCAGGTTGCGGTGCGCGTTGAGCGCTGCCAGGTTGTGGTTAATGCGAAGAGACATGTGTTCACTCCTCCTTGAATTGCTTTAGGGGTATCCTTACCCCGTTCAGTTAGTTGGTTTCGTGATCAACATACGTCACTTCCCATGTTCGCTGACTCCTCACGGAGCCGTGGATCCAATCCGCATCGAGAGAAAGGCCGTTATTCAGTCCTCCTTTATATTAATCAAACGAGCATTTTACTCGATCCCTGACTAAAAGATATTCTAAGGTTTTAATCGGCAGATTAAATCACAACTTAACGGGTTGAGATGGGACTGCCGGGAGAAAAAACAAATGCGGAAAGCGTCTGTAATCAGGCATTTCCGACCGGTATCGCCAACTCTGCCAGGCGCTTCTGGGCCGGTTCGAAACCGGCATCCAACTGGAGTACGCGTCGATAACCGATAATAGCCGAATCCCTATGTCCCATATTGAGATAGCACTCAGATAACCGGAAGAGCACCAGCGTATCATGGGGGTTGGATTGCAAGAATCTCTCATAAAAGGATATGGCTCGACTGTGGTTTCCGAGATTGACGTAGATATCACCAATTACGTGACAGATGTCATGCTGATCCGGGTCCAGATCGATATACTTCTCCAGATCGATGACAGCCTTCTCGAGCTCGCCCTGTCTGACCCTGGCCAGACCCAGGTTGCGGTAGACTACCGGTGGAACTGATGGTGCCTCAAGAGCTTGCAGGTAAGTCTCAATCGCCTCCGGCCAGTTCCCGGTCTTAAACCAGCAATTCCCCAGATCATTGAGGAGTTCACCATTGTCTCTTTCCGTTTCAAGCAGCTTTCGGTACATGTCGGCAGCTTCCTCGAAACGACCCTGCTGAAAATATACCTGGGCTAAGCTATGCTGAGCCTTCTCACCCGAATCAGCCGAAACGGCCGCTTTTTCCAGCATTTCAACAGCCCGGTCGTTTTGACCGGTCTCCCCAAGAAAATTGCCATACCTGCTGAGGATTATTCCGTCGGTCGGGTTGATCTCAAGAGCGCGCCGATAGTATTGGTCTGCTCGGTCGTAATTCTTTCGCAGGAAACTGAGATCAGCCAATCCGAGCAGGGTCTGGTGTGACTTCTCATCCAATTCCAGTTGCTTTAAGAAACATCGCTCCGCTTCCTCGTAGTCGTGGTTGGACAGGTACATCCGGCCCAGACGAACACACACGTCCATAAAGTCAGGAGACAGATCGAATGTCCGGCGGTAATGTTCTCGAGCTTTCTGATGTTCACCGGTATATTCAGCAACCAGACCGAGTCCGTAATGAGCCCTCCGAAGGCTGGCCGGGTGAAGCAGTATGATATCGTCAGTCTCGCAGGTTTCATTATAGCTTGCCTGAACCTCAATGTACTTCTGGTAATAGTGTCCCGCCTTATCGAAAATTTGCTTCCTCAGGTAGATATGCCCCAGAAGAAGCAGGGCATCAAGATAGCCAGGCTTAATCTTCAGGACATCAAGGCAGTACCGTTCCGCCTGGTCGTATTCACAAAGAACAAAATGAATCCAGCCGAGTTGGTGGTGGGTCATAATGTGCAGGTGGCGATCAGGACCAACGTCAGGATGGGTCAACTGAAGCGCTCGGCCGGCGACCTCTTTGATCCTGGCGGCATTTTCAGGATGATCTTCCACTCCCTCGCCGCGCAGCAGCTGGGCCAGGTTGAACAGAGCAAAAGCATTGTCGGGGTTTTGAGCTATCTGTTTCTCCAACAGTGCCTTGGAGCGAGCCATCTTGGCTTTCATTTTCTCCGGCGATAATCCGTAACCTAAGTGTTTCAGCCGGATTCCAGCCCGCATTATGGGCTGGTCCTCCGGCAGGATGGGGACATTGTGTACAATGCCCTCATACTTCAGACCGATTTCCCGTCTCCATAATCTGACTGAGGGCAAAAAGGTGACCTCTTCATCATTACCACTGTTCATGTTAAAGATGTTTATGGAGACAATATTGAAATCATGTTGATTGAGAACTTTCCTGATGAGAGGAATATCTTCCTGATAGATGCGTTCATCGGCGTCTATGTACAAAATCCACTCGCAGGAGGCCTTGCTTAAAGAGTAGTTCCGATGTTTGGAGAAATTGCCCTCCCAGGGTTGGTGAAAGACACGGGCGCCGTAGGATTTGGCGATTTCAACAGTGCGATCGGTGGAACCGGTATCGACAATGATAAGCTCATCGATCCAGTCGCGTATGGACTCGAGGCATCCGGGCAGCAGTTCCTCTTCGTCTTTGACTATCATGCAGGCCGAGACAGTGGCTCTTTTCTCAAGGGAACGGGCCAGCAGACGCAACTCGTGAACCTGCCGACAATGGGACAAGCCACGCTCGACAACTTCCCGGGCCTGATCGATTTTGTCTTCCTGTCTGAGCAGGATAGCCAGGTTGGCGTATGGCTGGTGGTTGCCGGAGTCGGCCTGGATTGACTTTTCAAAGTACTGACGTGCCTCAGACAACTGACCCAACTCCTGGCAGGCAGCGGCCAGGATGTTGTACAACTGGGTGATATGGCGACCGGTAAAGCTGAAGTCGGGAGGCGGCAACTGACCCTGCTTGATTCTCTTATATAACGAAATAAAGCGCTCTGCCTCAGTTACCGTCCGGTCATATTCCTTCAGCGACAGATAGAGATAGCTGAGCACAAAGTAAAAATCGAGAGAATCCGGGTATTCCTCAACTCCACGGTGCGCTGCCCTTTCGGCCTCAACGAACTGTCTCCGGTGGGCATGACCAAACGCCAGGAGCCGGTGGTAGTAACCCCGGGTGAACTTGTTCGGAAATGTGTAATCTTCGTTCAGGTCGCCAAGAACGTCAAGAATCTTTTCCTCAAGATCGTTTCTCAGGTAGTACTCGCCCAGTTCCAGACGCACCATCACATCGTCGGGGTTGGCTCGAACCGCAGTCAGCAGTACGTCCAAAGATGGTGATGAATCCTCCGGGGAAACCGATGGTTTGGCTGCACCGGCTTGTCGTTGCTGTCTGGTCCGTCGACGTTTTCCGGATGTGGATTTGCTCATTGGTTTCCTGCTTTATTCGGGGAGCGGTCGGTTGGACAGCCGGTAACTGGAGAGTGTCTCACAAGTCAATCATAAGAAGACGGTTTTCTCGCCACCCCGAGTGAAGACCATCAAACCCCAACCAGTTCTTCTTTCGGTGTCGTTTCCGGTGCTGTTTGAAGAGCTTCGGTTATCAGGTGTTTGACCTGGTAGTCGGAATTGACCAGCACCAGTTGTTTGGCTCGGCGGTTGTCGGTGTTGATCACTATCGGACCCTGAAGATTGGCGGTCATCCGAGAGGGATCCTCCGGTATGGTAACGACAACGTAGGTTTCAATCACGTCAGTCCGGGAGATTTCCAGCTCGGCCAACTCCTGGGGATGCACTTCTATCCGATACTCGGGGAAAATCACCAGTGGGTTGACCACCACAAAAGCCACCACCGGATCCTCGACCGACTGCAGCCAGATAAACGGCAGGAATTCCTCCATTTCTATCAGGCAAAACCGGCCGAGTCGTTCAAAACCCAATATCGGCTTCTGCATCCGGATCAGTTTCTCATCCGGAATCTGAATTTCTCCAAATCGCGTGGTCTGTACTTGCATATGCATTGTCCCCTGTGGTTACTTATCTCAAAAATTCCAATAACGTCGGTTGTATAATCTTGGCGCTGGCCATCAAAGAAGCCCGGTAGCTGTTTTCATAAGTGGCCAAATCGGTTATCAGTTTGCTGATGTCGGCATCTTCAACTTCACTAAGCAGTTTCGTGAAACTCATGTCGAGATCGATTAATCGAGACTGGGTACCCTCCAGCCTGAGCGCCCTGGCGCCGACGGTAGCCCGGCGGTTCAGCAGGTGCTGCATGGCGTCATCAAGATTCTGCAACAGCAGGCCGGTACCTTCCTGGTCATTGTTGCGCAGGGCATTCACCATTACCAGCATCGAGCCCATCATGTCGCTGGAACCGAAAATCCCCAGCTCCTTGGCCACCCGACCACCCGACACGTCTTCGATAGTCAACGACTGCGTAGTGTCGTTGTTGACGATCTGAATACCGGTACCGTCCGGGTTTATTGAGGCCGTGATATTCAGTCCCGAGTTGTTGAAGGCATCAATAATATCCTGGACGGTGTTTATAGCCGGATTGGACAGGTCAATAAGGCGATTATCACTTCCCTGCCAGACAGCGATGGTACTCAGGTCAAAACCGCTGCCGGCGTTAAGGTCGGCAACACTGGCAGTCGTCTGCAACAAGGGGTTCAGGTCAGCGCCGGCGAAATCCCCGGAAAAATAACCCAGGATACCCAGATCGACGGCAGTGGTGCCGGTCGTTTCGTCTATTTTGAATGAGACGGTCGGCTCCAGGTCGCTCCCGTTCAGGGTGGGGTTGACGGCGCCCAGTATACCCAGGCCGAAAGCGGTGTTCTCCGTTACAGCCATCTCCTCGATACTCAGGCCCAGCGGCACGCCGTTGGCGTCGATAATGTCCAGACCGGTGCCGGTGCCGTTGATCTGCATAGTCACATTTGCCACTCCCTGAGCCGCCAACTGGGTATTGAAGGCGTTTACAACGTCACCGATGGTGGCGGCACCGGACAAATCTACTTCGACGCTGATAGCCCCACCGTCGGTCACCAGAATACTGCCCGGTTGAAGATCAACGCCGGTTCCGTTATTAAGCTTGTTCAGAGCGGTAACGTTGGTGATCAGACCATCCGGGGTCGTATCCAGCAGCAGATTGTTCTTTTCCAGGCCGATGGTGGCCTGCAGGTTGGTGATGCCGTCGGCCGCCAGTTGGGCGTTAATCGTGGTCAGGACGTCATTAATATCGATCGCGGCGCTGATGTCGATAGTGGAGACGATGCCCCGATTCTGATCGGTAATAGTAAAAGTGCCGGGAGCCTGATCGACCCCCTGTCCGCCCTGCAGGTCCGCCAGCAGCGTCGAAGAGATGATGCCTACATTCAGATCGGCGCTCTGGCCCAGAACCGTCAGAGATGACAGGAATACATCCTGCGCGGTGACGTTGACCGCCATCCGCGACGTGGCGTCTACCTGAAAGTCGATCTGACCCTGGTCGCCGGCATAGGTGACGCCGTTGGCGGACGCCACCAGAGCCTCGGTGTTGGTGCGGAAACCGGAGAACATGTAGCGCCCTTCCAGTTCACTGTTGCCCAACTGGATAAGCCGTTCGAAGATTGATTCAATTTCGTTGGCCGAGCCTTCCCGCGCTACAGCATCATAGATACCATTAGACATGGCGATCCCGATCTCCTTGGCCGACGAGACCAGGTTCTTGAGATCGGCCAGAATGCTGTCATACGACTGCAGCCAGGTTTGACCCTGGGAAATGTTGCTGCGGTACTGTTCATTCTTCTTCAGTTCGGTGCGGTAGATAAGGTCCCGCTGGGTGCCGATGGGGTCATCAGAGGGCACGTTGATACGACGCCCGGTGGAAATCTGGGTTTGTTTGTCCAGGAAACGCCGAATAGATCGCTGCATATTGAAAACAACGCGATCACTGATCATGCTGTTGGTAATTCGCATCTGTCAACTCCCTACCACAGCTTGCCTTAGCTTCCTTGAGGCCGTCTGTCATCCCGGCCGGAAGGCCGGTTGCCTCGCCGGGGTTTACTTTTGTAATCAATCCGGGTCATCTTGTTCGGGTCGTCTGGTTTGCCCTTAATCTTATCCTTCAGAAGTTTGACCATACTGACCAAATCTCCCTTGATCGATTTTGAGGCCTTGCGATTTTCCTGCTGGATCTTAACATAAATCTCTTCCCGGTGAACGACTATATCCGAGGGAGCATCAATTCCCAGACGCACCTGGCGTCCGTGAACGCCCAGCACGGAGACCTTGATACTGTCTCCGATGGTAATTGATTCACCCAACCTCCGTGTCAGTATGAGCACACTACCCTCCGTGGTACTTGTGTTAGCGGCGTTTCCCAGCGCCTATCGGCCTACTATACCCATTCTAAGAATCACCGTATCCAAAGCCTCATCCATGACAGTGATGATTCTGGCGGCAGCGTCATAAGCATGCTGGGATTTCACCAAATTGGTCATTTCTTCATCCAAGGAAACACCCTGAACCGACTGTCGGGCATTATATACCTGGTGTACCAACAGTTCACTATTTTCGGAAAACGATCTGGCCTGGTATGCTTCCACTCCCAACCGGCCTACCACGCTGTTATAATAGTTATTGAGCGTGGAAGTGTTGTTTTCCATGATTTTCTGGTTGCGCAGAGTCTGTATTGCCAGAGCGACGGAATTGTCGCCCACTTCCCCGGTTCCGGAGGCAGCGATCCTGGCTGTATCGTTCTCCACAATCGGATTCAGTCGGATATTGGCAGCATCAGTATAGTTGGCGTCAAAGAAATTATTGCCGGTACTTCCATCCAGGCCGTAACCGGCGCTGTGGAGAGAATTGACCCGCTGTACCAGTTCCTGCACGATGTTGTTGAGTTCGTTCTGGTAACGTGGTATGAGGATGTCACGGGTATCCATCAGCCCCTTAATCTGACCGTTGTTGTTGGTGATGGTGATAGTGCTGTTCCCCAGGAGCAACCGATGCCCGATGGTGCCATCCCCCGTAAACGTCTCAGAAGTTATCGTAGTGGTATCAGGTCCGTCAACGATTCCCATCGCGCCTATATACACTGTCAATTCGCCATTGTCCTGTTCGAGCGTGTTGACATCGACCAGCAGAGCCAGTTCATCGACCAGCCGGTCACGGATATCGCGCAGATCGTTGGCCCGATTACCTCCCAACTCCTGCATCTTAACCTGATTGTTGAGTAGAGCGATTTCAGCCGACAGGCGGTTGACATCGTTGACCATAGCGACCATATCGGAGTCGGTCGCTTCCTGCAGAGTCGACAACTGGTTGGCCATCTGGTGAAATCGGCTGGTTAACAGGTTGGTATACTCCAGCACCGCTACCCGATGGCTGGTGGAACTGGGATTGGTAGAGAGGTCGGACCAAGCATCCCAGAAATCGTTGATGAGATCCGACAGGGTGTTGTCGTTGGGTTCGCCGAAAAGGGCCTCGACCTGGTAGAGTATCTTATCCTTGTAGGACCACTGTCCCAGCGCCTTGGTCTCCCGGCGGTATTGCTCACCGAGAAAGAGGTCGCGCACGTGCCTGATATCAGTTGCTTCAACACCGGAGCCGATGGCACCGATCGTGTTGAACTCAGGCCGGGTGGACGTAATACGCACCCGCTGGCGGCTGTAACCGGGAGTATCTACGTTGGCAATATTGTGGCCGATGGTTTGCAGATAAATCTGGTGTGTCAGCAGAGCCCGTTTACCCAGTTCAATCGTCTGGAACAATCCCGCCATCAGACTCTCCTGTCCACGGCCACATTAGCCGACACCGGAACCGTCCCGGCGCGGGCGTAGGCACCATCGGGTGTGTGTAACTTAGCCAGTTGCTTCATCGTTTTGGCGATGTACTCTCGGGACCGGTTCAGCAGCACGGCATTCTGATTGCGAACGTGCAACATCTTGTCATTGAGACTGAGGATGGTGTCACGCAGACGGGACAACCGGTCGGATCGATTGCTATCAACCATATCCAGCAGCCGGGTCACGCTGAGATCACCCTCGACCGCGTTGGCCACCTTGATCTCTTCAATCAGTTGTTCTCGCTGCCGACTCAGAATGCGGCTCTCTATCATTTTTTCACGCTGAAGTTCCGTCACTTGATTGAGTCCTTCGACGTCATTGGCCACCAGCATCCGCTGCTGTTGCTCAAGCAATTCAAGGAACGACTCAAAGAGAGCCGCTTCCTTGCCCAGAATGTGAATCAATTTTTCTACCATGTTGGCTCGCTTCCGATTGCGGGCATATCAATTTTATCGGATAGTTGTCATGCGATCTTTAGCCTCGTTAGACACGTCTCGGTGGCGTAATGCGAGGCGATTCATCACTCGGTCAATATACTCGGTTGTTTCCTTAAACGGCGGCACGCCCTGGTAATGCTGAACACGCCCCGGTCCGGCATTGTAAGCGGCCAGGGCCAGTTTCAGGTCACCAAAACGATCCAGCAGACGTTTGAGATAGCGGCTGCCGGCCAGAATGTTCTCCCGGGGATCAAATGGCCGAGTCACACTATAATCCTGTATTGTGGAATCAGTCAGTTGCATGAGACCTTTGGCCCCGGCGTGGGAGACAGCTCGCGGGTTGCCGCTGGATTCTGTCTCGATAACGGCGCAAATGAGGGCAGAGTCCAGTGATGTCTCGCCGGCGGCTTCATCTATAATACTGCCGTATCGGGCCATAACGGGATCCGATCGGTCCCGGGGTGCTTGCGCCCGAGGCGGCAGAGCTGCCGGATGATGCCGTGAGATCGAAAGTGGCGAAGCCATCGGCAGCGGGATATCCGGTCGCCGGCGCCCCAGCGGGATAGCCCGTGGTGGCGGCGCCTTTAATGATTTGATGGCCGCTTCCGGTTCCTGCCCGTGCTGCCGCTCCAGTACCTGCTCCATAGAATGGTAGAGGATTTCGGCGATTGAACTGTTGCCGGATCCGGACATTTTTCGGGCCAGTTCCATGTCGAACATTTGCGTGAAAGTTTCTTTGCCCAGGTCACCCGAGAGAGCGCCCTGTTTCGACAGATCGCTTTTGGGAATCGTCTGGCGCATAGTCTTGAGCATCTCGTACATGAACAGCGATTCGAACTCCGCTGCGGCCCGCCGCAGCCGCTGTTTCTCCGAGGCCAGACCACCCCGGCCGGAGCCTTTGAGTTTCTCCAGGTCCGATTGAGGGTAGACTCCCACGGTGGCTTTGGATACCGGGTAAGACATCAGAGTATAATCAGCTCCGCTCTGAGGGCACCCACCTGTTTGAGAGCCTGGAAGATGGCAATGATGTCACGTGGCGTGGCCCCGATCCGGTTCATCGCTTTGGCAATATCAGCCAGATACACTGACCGTTCTAAGTGTACCACCCGTGCCATCTCATCGGTTACCGTGATCCGCGACTCGGAAGTTACGACCGTTTCGCCGGCGGAAAACGGCTGCGGCTGCGATATGACGGGGGTGGACCTGATGTCGACCGTTATAGTGCCGTGAGCCACCGCTACCGGCTCGATGGTCACATGCTGCCCGGCTACGATGGTACCGGTCTTCTCGTTGATAACCACCCGGGCGCTGTTGTCCGGCACCACCTGAAGCAGTCCTATATCGGAAATGAACTTCATCCGCGTAGTAGGATGAGACAACGAATCCGGAACCATTATCCGGATAGCGCCGCCATCGATGGGATAAGCCATCAGCCCGTACTTGATGTTGATTCGTTCAGCGATGCGATGGGCAGTCGTGGGATCGGGATTGTGCAGTGAAAGATAAAACTCCCGGTAGGTATCCTCGGGTGTCGGCAGCGCACCGGTGATCTTGCCGCCACCCGGCACCCGACCGACCAGAGTGTAATTGTTGACGATTTTATTGTCGTCCACCTGAATATTGAAACCGCCGATGGAAACCGGTCCCTGGGCAACAGCGTATACAACCCCGTCCGGGCCGGACAGCGGCGTCAGCAGCAGAGTGCCGCCCTGCAGCGAGCCGGCGTCGCCCACGGATGAGACGGTGACGTCAAAATAGGCGCCGTCCGTTTGATGACTGGATATGCGCGCCGTAACGATTACCGCAGCAACATTCTTAACCTTGACCTTGTCGGCCTCGACTGTCAGCCCCATGCGTTCCATCATATTGACCAGTGACTGCACTGTAAACTGTGTGCCGGTGCCGTCACCGGTGCCGTCCAGACCGATTATCAAGCCATAACCGACCAGGTCAACTTCCTGCTTGTTCTGGAAAGAACAGATGTCCTTAACCCTGACTTTACCGGCGTGAAGGGAAGTACCGAGAGTGACCAGGATGATCAGCACCAGCACCCAACGCCACCAGATGCGACCGGTTCTAATGGTAATAGTTGACATACTATTCTCCTAAAAAAGCCAGCTTAAGAAACGGGATATGGGTCCCGGTCGGGAACTGGTGCTGGCGTTGCCCTTACCCGAGTAATGGATTTCAGCATCGGCAATCAGGTAAGAATCGATAGTGTTTTGCGGCGTTACATCTTTTTGCCTGACAACACCGGCCAGGTTAAGTGTCTCCCGGTCACCGGAGAGACCGATAGTACGGGAGCCTTCGATAATGAGATCACCACTTGGTTTGACCGCCACCACTGTTACCGACATCCTGGCTCGCAGGCTGCCGTTGCGGATATTCTCACCCTTGCCGTCATGCGAACCCTTGGTGCTGCCGTCGGCGCCAAACAATGGCAGGAAATCCAAGGGACCGACACCCGGGCCTCCTTTGGCGGAGAACTTGGACGTTTTTTCGGTCTTGGTTTCCACCTTCTGGGACGCCTGGTTCTGCTCATAGATAAGCACGGTTAGAATATCACCGACCTTGTGGGCCTTGATATCCGTGAACAACGACTGGTTCTGCCCGAAATCCTGGCCCTGCGTTCTCATTGATAGGAACGGCAACAACAACAGTATCAACAGTACTATCAGCGCGGTTTTGTATCTCATTTCTGCACCTTTCATCAGACTGACGGCTTAGCGGTCGACCGCCACCACGGTTTCATCGACCACCCGGGCTACAATAATTTTTCCCGACTGTCTGTTTTTCACTTTGACATATTCCCCGGCTATCCCCGCTTGCAGGGCCACCCCGGCCACAGTAATGCGGAACAGATCATCGACGTAGACGATGGATACTTCCCTCCCGGCCTCGATATCGGGCACCGGCTCAACGGCACCGGTGGTGAGGATGGTACCCCGGCGAAGATTGCGCCTGGCCCGGAAGCCGTCGATTTCGGACAGTGTCCGCAGAGGTGTCTCATTCAGAGAGGTGACGTCCATACGCCTGATAGTCAGGCATTGCCCGGTCAGCAACTGGCGGTTTCTGATCTTGTCGGCAGCCACCAGGACATCGGCGAATTTCTTTATACGCAGCCGCACCTGTCCGCTCTCTATGACCCGCCCGTCGTCTTTGACATCAACCATGACGGTAAACAGCCCCAATGGTTCTTTGGGCGTCAGCGGGCGGATGATGATATCATCCGACTCGATGTCGACTGATTTCAAGCGACAGGAGAGAACTTCGACGGCATAGGCATTGGTATCCAGATCGTACATAGCGGCCAGCCTGCCGGTAATGGCCTGTTCACAGGTAGCCGCCTGCGGCGACTCGCCCGAAACCAGGAGCGCCACTACAACCGTTAGCAAAACCGCCAGATAGTTTTTCATGGTATCGTTACCTCTTGAGATTGTTGGCGATGCCGGCCATGTCGTCGGCGGTCTGAATAGCCTTGGAGTTCATTTCGTACGACCGCTGGGCGACGATCATGTTTACCATTTCATCGATGACCTTGACGTTGGACGTTTCCAGGGCACCCTGATCGATCTGCCCCATACCGCTCTGGGTCGGGACATCGGTGATAGGGTCTCCGGAAGCCCCAGTAGGCATCAACAGATTGTGTCCGATAGCCATCAGTCCGGCCGGATTCACAAAACGGGCCAGTTCGATCTGTCCGATCTGGGTCGGCTCATCCTGCCCGACCAGCAGCACCTCAATCACACCGTCGCTGCCTACGGATACCGCCGTGGCATCCTCGGGTATGGTCAACTCCGGTAACATAAAGTAGCCGTCGCTGGTTACTACCCGGCCATCGGCCGACAGTTTGAAAGCGCCGTCCCTGGTGTAGGCGGTAGTGCCGTCGGGATACTGAACCTGGAAGAACCCATCGCCACTGATGGCCAGGTCCAGCGGATTGCCGGTGGGCATCAGGGTACCTCCGGAGAAATGCCTGACAGTGGAGCTGGCCCGGGTCCCGTAACCGATAGCCAGACCGGTCGGCAGTTCCGAACCAACCGCCGTGGCGCTTCCGGCACGACGATAATTCTGGTATAAAACATCCTGAAACTCCACCTTGCTTCTTTTGAAACCGGTGGTGTTCACGTTGGCCAGATTGTTGGCGATATTGTCCACATTCATCTGCTGCGCCAGCATACCTGACGCCGCAGTTCGCATAGCTTTGAGCATGGCTTCTCCAAATCAAAAGCGCTTATGTCAGCCCGTCTTGCCGACGCGCTGGAACAGATGTTCCAGCGACCGGTCCTGGGCTTGCAGGGCGCGTGAGTTTGCCTCGTAAGCGCGGAAAGAGACAATCATTTCGATCATCTCCCCCACGACATCAACGTTAGACGCCTCCAGGTATCCCTGGCGGATTTCAGCCTGGGTTACCGGTATCAGTTCCACACCTTCGGGAACCAGAAAAAGCGAGTTGCCTATTTTATTCAGACTTTGCAGGTCATCGACGGTCACCGGTACGATACGCCCGACCGCAGATCCATCGACCTCCACTCCACCCGACTGATCCACCGTCACCTTACCGTTGCCTGCCTCAATCGGCCCTCCTTCCCCCAGCAGAAAAGCACCACCGGGAAAAACCATGAACCCCTCATTGTTTATTGTAAAGGAACCGGATCGAGTCAGAGCCTGGGTACCGTCAGCAAGTTCGAGCGTAAAAAATCCATCGCCGTCGATGGCCAAGTCCAGCGGATTGCCGGTCTTGTCAAAGGTACCGGAAGCAAAATCCGTGTAGGTCTCATTGACCATCGGCTGATGCCAGTCGGTCCGGGTGGGTATCAGTTTTTTCTCTGCCCGGCTGAGTTCTTTGGTGAAAAGCATGTCGCGCTTATATCCGGGAGTGCTGACGTTAGATATATTGTGAGCCGTCAGTTCCTGTTTCTTGATCCGGGGCAACATTCCCGAGGCCGATGTATACAAACCCTTAATCATGGTATCCTCCGCCGACAGATAAAGCATGGGCTGTGCCAACAATCTCGGGGTCGCCGGAAGTGACGAAATACCAAGTTGTTACGGATATTATTCGGGGCCGCTTCGAACCCGGGGGGATTATTAAAAGGAAACTATTTCTTCAGACCCTGGGATATTTTTTCATTGGTCCGGGGGGGGGTGCCGTGGATTTGTCGGATACTACCGATTTCTTCAAATTGGCGTGCCGGGCGCGGGTTTTGTCGATCAATCGGTCAACTGCTTCATTAAAACGGCTCTCACTGTAGAACTCTCCGTTGGATTGCTGGTACAAAGGACAGTCGGCTTTGTAGCCGAAGCATTTCAGTTCTTCGGCCAGATAGCAAGCCTTCAGGTAAACACAGCGTTCGGACCTTTTGCAGATCGACTCGCGGTTCATAGTCGGCATTATCGGCAACTGACGCCGTCCGGATGAGTCCCCCGGGGATCACAATTCGGTGATCGTGGGTAATCCGCTTGCAGGCAAGACTGAATTGAAGTGCATACGTAAGGAGTGAAGCTAAAAAACCTGTTGCTTTCCGACGGCGCAAACCTTATATTTCCGAGGATCAAAGAAGCGTACTATCAAGTACTTACAGAAGCGTCTCCGGACGCACTCTGATATTTGACAGATTTTCAGTATTCCTGTCGAGACAGCATCTTATTTGCTTAAAAACAGGTTTGTTGTACAAGAGGTAATTTGATGCACACAAGAATGTTTTTTATCACCGGTGCCCTTCTGATAATGTCACTGGTCCCCTGCTGGGGTCAGACATTGATCGAAGATCCCGGAAATCCTGACTGGGTAATGGTGGATTCGGCCATAGTATCCAAGTCCGGACCTGGTTTGGTGGCGATCGATTTTGTCAATGATGAGTCCCTGGCTGGAATCGAAATAACGTTGATCTTCGACTCACCCGACCTGACCATAGACTCGATTTCGTTTGCCGCATCCAGGGTGGAATATGCCACAGTCAAGGGATTCATGACCAGCGACAGTACCATCACGGTTTACTGTTTCCCCATTTCCGAGGAACAACTGATTGCTCCCGGTACCGGATTGTTCGGGACCTTGTACTTCTCCTACCCGCCTTCAATCGACGACCAGGTGGTCATAATTGACACTTTCACGATAATCAACGGCGACATTGAGTACTCCACAACATTTTCCGATTCGATATCCAATGTCTTCAAACCGCAATTTCAGAAAGGCTATCTTGACATCCAGGGCGGCAGTAGTTGTTGCATCGGTAATCGTGGTAATGTAGACGGCAGCCCGGACGATGTCATCAGTGTGGGCGACCTGACCTATCTGGTAGCCTATCTCTTCCAGGGCGGAGCTCCCCCGCCATGTATGCCGGAGGGCAATGTCGATGGCGATGAACTGGGTGTGGTCGTCGGAGACCTGACGTACCTGGTGGCTTATCTGTTCCAGGGAGGAGCAAACCCGCCCTTGTGCCCCTGAAATCGATGAGTATTGTTGCCCCCTGCCGTCATTAGCCAACCGGTACTTCCCTTATCCCTCTTTCAGCCGGAAGCTGTTGATCGCTATCTCATCGTTTTCCTTGGTGGTCAACATCCGGACCTTCTCATCAAAGTGTCGACGACGACGATCTCTCAGTTTTTCAAAAACCTTACGCTCTTTTGAGGCCTTCAGTAAAGCCTGGTGTTTTTCACCGGCCATCTTCTGAAAAGCCCGTAAAAGCTCATCACCGGCCAGCAAGTCTCTTTTGAGTTTATTGACGTAGCGGGCATGGATGAGCATCCCCGCCACCGACAGCCGGTCGCTCAGCCGATGGCGTTGCCGATCTATCGTGTCCAGTTTGTGTCGGCTGACCTCCCCCTGACGCCGCCGTTGATCGTAGACTTGCTTCAGGGCAGTGGCGTGTTCCTTCTGCTTCTCTCTTTCGATATGCTCTTTAGCTTTGAGTAAAACCTGAAGACGAAACCGGAACTTTTTCATCGGTTCAGTCCGTTTCGGTCACGGTTGAATCGTCGGCCATGATGGCCTGCAATTGCTCAAATGATTCGGAGTATTGGGCTTGTTCGTCGATCCCCTGTCGGAAGAAGGCATTGATGGCGTCTATCTTTGAAATGGCTCGATCTATACGAGGATTGGATCCCTTGACGTAGGCGCCGATGTTAATGAGGTCTTCGGCTTCACGGTAGACCGAAACCAATTCGCGCAGTTCTCCGGCCAGAGCAACTTCTTCGGGTGTGCACACTTCCACCATCAACCGGCTGATGGAATCAAGAATATCGACGGCCGGGTACTGGTTGAGTGATGCCAGCCGTCGCGAGAGTGTCACGTGTCCGTCCAGTATCGATCTGACGGCATCGGAAATCGGTTCGTTGAGATCATCACCTTCCACCAGCACCGTGTACAGGCCGGTTATGGAACCGACATCGTTCTGTCCGGCTCGTTCCAGCAGACGCGGCAGCATCGCAAACACCGACGGCGTGTATCCTTTGGTGGTGGGCGGTTCACCGATGGCAATGCCGATTTCTCTCTGGGCCATGGCGATTCGGGTCAGGGAGTCCATCAGCAGCATCACATCCATTCCCTGATCACGAAAGTATTCGGCGATAGCGGTAGCTACCTGAGCGCCTTTAATGCGAATCAATGAGGGTTGATCGGAAGTAACGGCCACAACCACCGTCTTCTTCATGCCTGCCGTTCCCAGATCGGACTCGATAAATTCTCGCACTTCCCGTCCCCGTTCACCCACCAGAGCAACGACGTTGACATCAGCCGAGGATCCGCGGGCCATCATGCCCAGCATAACCGACTTGCCCACTCCCGAACCGGAGAAGATGCCCATTCGCTGCCCCTTGCCCACGGCCGCGGTCAGATCGACAGCCCTGATACCGGTGCGGAGGGCCTGAGTGATGCGCCGTCTTTTCAGGGCCGGGATGGGGTCGGCGTTGATGGGTCGCGTCACGTTTGTCAAAATCGCCCCCCGGTCATCGATCGGTTGCCCCAGGCCGCCGAGAATCCGGCCGATCAGTTCTTGTCCGACGGGGATACGCAGTTGCTCCGATGTCGAGGTGACAATAGCTCCCGGTGTAATGCCGGTAATCGATCCCAACGGCATCAACAGAAGACGGTCATCGCGAAAACCAACCACTTCGGCCCGGATCCGGGCACCGGTGTCGTGGTTCTCGATGTTGCACAGACGACCTATTGAAACGGCCGGACCGGCTGATTCGATAACCAGCCCCACCACCTGCGTAACCTTGCCGAAATGGGTAACAGTGCGGGCATTCCTGATACGCTCGGCATAGACATCGTAGGCAACCAGACTCACTACTGTTCCTCATCGGAGAGAATCGTTTCCTCAATAACCTCCAGCTGCGAATCCAGGCGGGCGTCGATATCACCGGTCGGGGTTTCGATCAGGCAGCCGCCATGGCGAACCCGCGGATCAGCTTCGATCTTGATTTCCTTGATCATCGCCGAACCGGCCATGAATTGATCGATATTCTGCTCAACCATCGGCAGGTGATCGGGATTGACCTTGATCCTCAGGTGTGAGCGGTCAATCAGGGTATCGATGACACCGCTGATCATGGTCAGGGTCACATCGGGATCGACCGCAACAGCATCGAAAGTCACTTTACGGCTGATCTGTATGACCAGCTCGAGTATTTTTTGTTTGGCTTGCTGCAACAGTATCTCGCGCTGTTTCACGGCGTCCCTGATGGCCTGATCGAACTGTTTCAGCACTTCTTCCGCTTCAGTCCGACCTTCAGCTCGGCCCCGGTCATATCCTCTGCGATTGCCTTCATCGAGACCGTCCTGACGCTCCTTCAGTCTCTCCTGCCGGTGCACCTGGTCGATCTTGAAGACTTCCTGAATCGGAATCAGTTTGGCGCCGTCAGCATTGGTGATGACTGAAACCATCGGGAATATCTCCCCCAGCCGGTGTTCCGCCCGACTTTCTCTGTCGAAATCGAGTTGCTTGGCGCCGATGTACACGGTCGGCGCCGTTGAGCTGTGTCGAATGAGTTTAGACAATTATTTCCTCTTTGCCGCCCCGTCCGGAGATAATGATCTGACCCTCTTCCTCCAGGCGGCGTACCGATTCCACGATGCGGCCCTGAGCGGCCTCGACGTCGGACAGACGTGTTGGTCCCATGAATTCCATTTCCTCGCGAATCATTACCGCCACCCTCTCGGAGACATTGGCAAAGATTTTGCCTTTGACATCATCGCTGGCAGCCTTAAGCGCAATAGCCAGATCCTTGGTCTCGACGTCCTTCAACAGGCGTTGTATGGAACGATCATCCAGCAGTATGATGTCTTCAAAGACAAACATCATGTTCTTGATCTCAGCGGCCAGATCCGGGTCCTCCGCTTCCAGCGACTGCAGGATGTTTTTCTCAGCCGTGGCGTCAATCAGGTTCAGTATCTCGGCCACTGCTTTGGCGCCGCCGGAAGCCGTGACGCCGGCTCCTATCGATGCTTCAAAGTGACTCTGCAGCGTCTGCTCGATTTCCCGCAAAATCTCCGGAGCGATTTTCTCCATAGTGGCGATTCGCAAGGATACTTCCGCCTGAAGCTCCGGGGTCAGTTCCGACAACACCGCGGCTGCATGCTGGGGTGATAATTGAGTCAGAATAAGCGAGATAGTCTGGGGGTGCTCATTCTGCAGGAAACTCGTCAGTTGTTTGGGGTCGATGTCTTTCAGCAGGGAAAAACCACTGGACTTGATGACTGACTCCAGACGGTTCATGATTTCACGGGCTTTTGCCCGGCCGACGGCGCTCTCCAGTACCTGTCGGGCGAAATCGATACCACCCTGGGAGATGTACTGCCGGGCCATAAAGATCTGGTAGCATTCGTCAATAACCTTCTCTTCCACCTCCGGTTGTACATCACGCAGATTGGCGATCTCGATAGCGATGCGTTCCATGTCATTTTCGGGCAGCCCCTTCATGACGTGGGCCGACACTTCTGAGCCAAAAGCTACCAGCGCTACGGCGGCCTTTTGAACCGCTGTCATTTCTTCGTATTTCATGGTACCTACTCAGACATCATGGTCTTGATTACGCGGGTGATTTCTTCCGGATCCTTCTCGGCCGTTTTCTGCATTTCATCAACCAGCCGCGGTTTACGGTTTCCCGGGACAATCCGAGGGAGTGGCTCCGGTTCCGGCTCCGGTTCCGGCGCCATGGTTTTCGCCACCGGCCGAGACGGCGGCAGCAGTTGAGACAAGGCACCGAATAATTTCTTCGATTTCTTCTTCAGATAAAAGAGGGCCAATGCAATCAGAAGGACGTAGCCTATCTTGCGGGCAACCTCGAGGTAGAAATCACGCTGGTACATGCTGTCCAGCACGTCTCTCTCCTGTTCGAGGTTTTGCCGATCAAAAGGAATGTTGACCATTTCGATCTGGTCGTTGCGCTGCTGGTCGAACCCCACCGCGTTCTTGACGATAGCAGCCAGGCGATCGAGATCCTCCTGGGTTCGCGGTTGATAGACCTGAATGGTACTGCCGTCCTCACCTTCCACCGGCGCATAGACGCCGTCGACGAGCACGGCTACCGAGAGTCGGTCAATGTTACCCACAGCGTTGACAATGTGTTCGACGGTCTTGTTAAGTTCGTAGTTGGTGACCACCGTTTCCGAAGCGTCTTCCTGCTGGCTTTCGTTGGCTTCTTCCGCTTTGTCAGAGGAAGTATTGGATGACTTGACCCGTTCCTCGCTGCGAATCGAGGGAGTGTTGGGGTCATACATTTCAGAAGTTCTCTCCAATTGCTGGAAGTCCAGGTCGGCCGTTACTCGAATGACGGCGGTCCCGTTCCCCAGAACGTCATCCAGCATCGTCTGGGCTTTGCTCTCCAGATACTTCTCCACCAACTGGCGGACCTCCAGTTGGTTGGAGCTGAGACCGGCCATGACATCGGCGCTGCGTCCCGAAGAAAGGAGGTTGCCGTCATAGTCGACAATGGTAATTTTATCCGGCTGGAGTCCTTCCACCGACGAGGCAACCAGATGAGTGATGCCGGCAATCTTCTGCCGGGAAAGCTCACTATGGCTCTTGAACTTCAGCACCACCGATGCCGTGGGTTCTAGCTGGTCCTGTTTGAACAGCCGGTCCTTGGGCATGACTATGTGGACACGAGCGGCGCTGACCTCGTTGAGCTGCATGATCGTGCGCGTCAACTCACCCTCCAGAGCCCGTCGGAAGTTGAGATTGAGCAGGAAATCGGTCATACCCAGATTGTTCTGGTCAAACACGGAGTAGCCGACACTTCCGGAACGTGGCAGCCCCTCAGCCGCCAGCGAGATGCGTGTTTTGTATACCTCATCGGAAGGCACCGAGATGGTGCCGCCGCCATCGCTCAACTGGAAAGGAATACGGCTTTCATTAAGGTAGGCAATAACCTCGCCGGCTTCAGTGTTGTCCAGATTGGAATAGAGTCGGGAATAGGTTATGTCATTAACCCAGCCGACCGCAAAAAAGGCTCCGGCTATGATGCCGGTAACAACACCAAGCAGCATCATCACCTGACTGGGTGTCATTCGGCCGACATACTCAGCAATGTTCTTGAAAAAAACCTTGAATTTATCCATATCAAATCCTATTTGCTGACTGACCATCCATGGTCACATCACCCACGCCGTCTCTATTTACAGCGGCATGCGTAACATCTCGTTGTAAGCATTCACAATTTTGTTACGTATCTCCAACAGCAGATCGGTCGCCAGACCGGCCTGCTCGGCCTTGATCATCACCTGATGCAGTTCCACCGGGTCACCGGCCAGAAACGCCTGCTGTATCTGACTCGACTCCTGATGCAAATCATCAACTGAGTGCACCAGTTTCGAAAGTAGATCGTTAAAACTACCCTGGAGGCGTGTGTCCGGCGACACCTCTTCCGACGGCTTCAGCCCGACTTGCTGCGCCAGACCGGGCACCAGGCGGTTTACATTGGTTAGCGGTAAACTCATTTTCAGACCTTGACATCCACGATGCGACCTACCAGGGTCGTTTCCCCGGCGGTATCGGCCTGTTTCATATAGCCGGGTCCAAAGCGGGCCGGGTCATTGAAGCGTCGAAATAAAAGATCCAGAGCTTGACGCTCCTCCGTTGTCAGCAGATCAGCGTAATCGCCGCTGGGCGGCTTCACGGCCAGACGGGAGGTTGATTCCGCCGACTGCGGTGCGATAGTGATTTTCTCATCAGCCATGGACGGACCGGCTGAGCCGATTGCCGTCTCGGCAGGTCTGTCCCGTCGTTCCAGTTGCTGGTACGACTGAATAGCTACGGGATTGATCTTCATCCGTTAGTCCTTACCTTTGTTATATTTCCAATGCATCTTTGGCCATTTTCTTGGCGGCTGAGATCGCCACCGTGTTGGCTTCATAAGCTCTTGAGGCCGCCATCATGTCGACCATCTCCGTGACTACCTCAACGTCCGGCATCTTCACGTAACCTTCCCCATCCGCCTGAGGATGTGATGGATCGTAAATCAGCCGGAAACTCGATTCCGGATCGACGATCTCCCGTCCGGTCACAGTCGAGAGGTCAACGCTCTCACTACTACGGTGTACGGTTCCGGAGAGGTGCCGGCGGCTGGTGCGCGACAGTCGCGTCCCGGCCTGCTTCACCAGGGAATTGAAGGTTCCTTTCAGCTTGTTTTCGCCGGCCAGCACTCGCTTGCGTCGGTAGGGTCCACCCTCTTTGGTTTCCGTGGTTTCCGCGTTAGCGATGTTTTGAGCTACGGTGTTCAACCGTTTTCGCTGTAACGACAGTCCTTGTGAAGAAATCTCCATTGCGCTCAATATTCCCGCCATAGTTCAACCTCTATCTGCTGGTTATCGCTTTTCTGAGCCCGTCCAGTTTTCTTTGCAGTAAAAGGGCTCCGGCCGAGAACAATAACTCGTTTTGGGAAAGCGTGGAAACTTCGCGGTCAATATCGACCGAATTCATCTCTCCCTCGGCGACCCCGGTTCGATGCACCCGGGGCGGTTTAAGCTGATGCTGACCGGTAGGAAGGTGGTCAGGATGAGACACTGATCCCACCAGGCGACTGGACTGACCGGTCATTTTCTCAAATTCAGCCTTGAAATCAATGTCCTGGCGGCGGTAACCGGGGGTGGAGGCATTGGCGATATTGCCGCTGACCAGTTTATGGCGAAATGCGGCCAGGTCAAGATACTTGCCGAAATTCGGCACGCCGATCCGTTGAAACACAAATTCCGTCAGTTTATTGCTCATCAAACATACTCACCGATAGTTCTCCGCTGCATTGTTAAGCAAGTGTGATGCCATAGCGGAACTATGACCGGGCAGTCATTGTGAGACAGGAGTTTACGCGGTCAAAGAGAGTTGGGCCGGTAAATGCGAATCCGATACGGGGGAAAGGTTTTCCAACCGGTGCCGGAACGAATTACTCGTTGTTCGCCAGATCGTACAGTTGCGATGACGGTTCTTTCAGGGACAGTTCCCTGGTCAACACCACCAAGTCGACGCGCCGGTTTTGAGCCCGGTTTTCGATGGAATTGTTGGGACGGATGGGACGGAATTTGCCGTAGCCGAGTGCTGAGATGCGACCGGGCGACAACTCGTGATAGCTGATGAAGTAGCGCACCACTTCCGTAGCCCGGGCGGAGGAAAGCTCCCAGTTGGAGGGATACTGAGTAGTACTGATGGGGCGGTCGTCAGTATGTCCTTCCACTCTGATATGGTTGGGCATCGACTTGACTCTCTCGTATATAAGGTCCAGTATCTCTATCGACTGCGGTTGCAGTTTGGCGGAACCTTCATTGAAGAGCGCCTTCTCCAGAATATGCACCACCAATCCGCGTTCGGTTACTTCGGTACGGACATCTTCCTGGCGGTTGAGTTGTTTGAATCTCTCATCTATCTGGGATTGAAGCATTCGCAGATTGCCCAGCCTGAGCAGCCCGTGACCGTTTTCAGATTGTTCCTCTTCGAACGGCAGGACGCTTTCTCCCCCTTTGAGAATACCGTGCAGCGCCTCGGCTACCTTACCGAATTTCTTGGCATCGATCTGTGACATGGAGTACATGACCACGAAAAATGCCAGCAAGAGCGTGATCAGGTCAGCATAGGTCAGCAGCCAGCGCCCCTCATCTTCATTGGCATCGTCGCGAAGGCGTTTGCGGCGCATCTATTTAGCCCTCGTAACGGCGGTGGCTGGGAGCAATAAATGCCAACATGCGAGTGCGAACATAACGCGGATTCTCTCCCGATTGCATGGCTGTGATACCTTCCAGAACCAGTTCCAGGTGGGCAATCTCTTCATCGTGTCGCATTTTCAACTTGTCCGACACCGGTAGAAAAAAGAGATTGGCAAGCCCAACCCCCCACAAGGTGGCAATAAAGGCACTGGCAATACGGGTGGCCATGGCAGAAGCATCGCTAACGTTTCCAAAGGCATGAATCAAGGCCAGCACGGTGCCGAGGATACCCATCGTAGGCGCAAAGCCACCGGCTTTCCTGAAGAAGATTATCCCTCGATTGTGACGCTCTTCGATATATGCAATTTCAGTCTCGAGGATATCACGCAATGCGGCTATTTCGGTACCGTCAATTACCAATTGAATGGCTTTCTTGAAAAACGGGTCGGTAATCTGCTTGAGGTCCTCTTCAAGTCCGAGAATGCCCTGGCGGCGCGCTTTCTCGGCCAGCCTGACGATGACATCGATGGATTCGTTATAGGGACGTGACTTGCCGAATGCGGCCACCTTCAGGTAATGAGGAATCTGCACCACGGTCTGAATCGACGTTGTGACCGTGGTGGCACCCAGCGTGCCGCCTATCACGATTAGAACGGGGGCGGTAAGAAACAGTGCTTCGAGCTGCCCACCCTCGAGAATGAAGGCACCTCCGACAGCACTAAAAGCCACTATGAGTCCGATAAACGTTGCTAAATCCACCGCGCTGAATATCCTGTGCCGCTATAGAATTATCATCCCGGAGCCTGAATAAAGCCTCTCCCTTTTGTTATCGGCAAGCCTGTTCAAATATCAAGCAATCTGAGACGCTGCCGGCAGTGAGGAAACTCTAATTTGACGGGCCGGAGCTAACCCTGGTTAAGCTGGTACTCGGCGAGCTTGTTTCTTATCGTCCGCGCAGTAACACCAAGAGCCTCGGCGGCCTTGGTTTTGTTGCCGTTGAACTTCTCGAGAGTCTTCAGAATAAGGTATCTATTGCCGTCTTCCAGTTTCATGGGCACCTTCAGCGGCGGCAGGTCGTCGGCTATGGGACCCAGAGCCAGGTCGGTGGGGAAATCATCCTCAGTCAGTTGCTGGTCTCCACTGGTAACTACCGCTCGTTCGACCAGGTTCTCAAGCTCCCGGACATTACCGGGCCAGTGGTATTTCATCAGGAGTCGCATGGCGGTCTGGTCAATCCCGCTGATATTTTTATCATTCTCCCGGTTGTACTTATCAATGAAATGCTGAACCAACAGCGGGATGTCTTCCTTACGCTCTTCCAGGGTCGTCAGATGGATGGGAATTACGTTCAACCGGTAGAACAGGTCCTCACGGAAACGGCCCTTGCTGATCGCTTCCTTGAGATTGCGATTGGAGGTGGCTATCAGACGGATATCCACCTTGATTGTCGCACTGGAACCGATCCGCTCAAACTCTCTTTCCTGTATTACGCGCAGCAGCTTGGATTGCAGATTCAGCGGCATCTCGGAGATTTCATCCAGCAGCAAGGTGCCGCCATCGGCCAATTCGAAACGCCCCCGGTTGGTTTTCTTGGCGTCGGTAAAAGCGCCTTTTTCGTATCCGAACAACTCCGCCTCGACCAGATTCTCAGGGAGGGCCGCACAATTGAGCTTGATAAACGGTCCTCCCTGACGATTGGAGGTGTAATGGATGGCACGCGCCACCAGTTCCTTACCGGTACCCGAAGTGCCGGTAATCATTATCGTAGAGCGGGCGTCGGCAACCGACCGGATGAGATCAAAGACGGCTTTCATCACCTGGGATTTGCCGATCAGGTTCTGGAAACTATGCCTGACATCCTGGCGCAGCGTCTCGTTTTCAGCCCGCAGGCGCAGTATTTCGCTGACTCGTGTCAGAACGTGCTCCACGGTTTCCGGCATGATCGGCTTGAGCAGAAAATCGTAGGCTCCCATTTTGATGGCTCTGACCGCCGTCTCGACAGTTCCATAAGCCGTAATCACGATCACTTGGGTCTGGGGGCTGTTCTCTCTGATGCTCTTAAGCAACTGCAGACCGGTCATTTCCTGCATCTTAAGGTCAGTCAGGACAATGTCGAACTGCTGTTGTTTGAATTTGTCCATAGCCTCTTCGCCTGAATAGGCAGCACTGCATTCATAGCCGGCACGAGTAATCGTCTCCACCAGCACTTCACTCACCAGAGTATCATCATCTACCACTAAAACAGCATATCTCATGTTGCTTGCTCCCTGATCGCATGGTCAATTCGGGCCGGTAAGAGCAGGTGTATGACGGCTCCGCCGGCAGGACCGTTATCAGCAGTGATGTCTCCCCCATGGGCTTTCATTATCTTCCAGGCCACCGCCAATCCCAGGCCGTTGCCCTCTTTGCTCATAGTAAAAAACGGTGCAAAGATACGGTCGAGATGTTCCGGGCTGATACCGGGACCATTATCGGTAATAGTTGTCTCGACAACGGTTTCATCCAGTCCCAGAAGGATTTGATCACTATAGTGGGACGCGGCCGTCTCCCGTGACAGACAGCGATAGCGGACCTCTATGACACCACCCTCGCCACCGGCATCGACGGCGTTCAGCAAGACATTAAACAGCACCTGGCGAATGAGCAGGCGGTCCAGTTGAAGATTGAATCCGATCGGCACCGCCTCGGGGTTACCGTACAACCGGATGGTCGTGTCCTTGATCCGGTCAGAAAACTCCCGTCGAAATTGCTCGAGAGTCGCCCGCAGGAACTCATCGTAGACCACCTGGGTTCGGTTGACTTCCTCCAGGCGCGTATAATTGAGCAGCGTGGTGACGGTTTCGTTGAGGTTGTTGACTCCCTCTATAATCCTGCCGGCCAGTTTCTTTCTGGGATCGGTCGGGGCCAGCTCTTTTTCCAGCAGAGAGGCAAAACCGACAATTCCCGACAGGGGATTACGAACTTCATGGGCGATAGTCGCCGCCATCTCGCCCAGCGCGGCCAGCGTGTTCAGCCGGGCGACTTCCTGCTCCAGCTTCTTGATTTTTGTAAGATCCTGAAACACTTCCACGGCACCGATCGATCGACCCAGGTCATCGGACAGCACCGCGGTTGAAACCGACAGATACAGCCTGGTGCCGTCGGCCAACTTGATTGCTTTTTCGATGGAGGCAACTTCCCGACCACTTTCGGCGGCCCGCATAGCGTTGGCATCGGCGGGAGTACCCGGCGTGACGACATTACGATAGCGCTGTCCGAGAGCATCGTCGGTGGAAATACTCAGAATCAGGGAAGCGGCCGGGTTAAAATGAGTAATGCGGCCATTCTGGTCAACGGCAATAACACCAGCCGAAATGGAGTTGAGAATTCCGTTGAGAAATCCGGTGGCGGCCAGGTTGCGCCGGGTAAGTTTGACCAATTGGCTATTGGCCTCAGCCAGTTTCTCATTCTGCCGGGAGGATTCCTCCTGCAACTCGAGATAGCGCCGCTGCAGTGAATTGATGACGCGATCAAAAGAGGCGTAGGACTCGGTGAACCTGGTTACCGCATCCTTGTTAATTTCTTCGTCGAATACTGCCCGATCATCATCCATGACACATCTTTACCATCCTGATCGGGAATTTCAGTACTGATCAGATGTGATTCAACAAAAACTTTAGCTCAGAAGTAACTTACGACCTCGCCGGCGATGTTATCCAGCGAGGCAACATGGTCAGCCAGATTGGCTTCAATGACTGCCCGGGGCATACCGTAGACAATGCAGGTCTGCTCATTCTGGGCAATAACCACCCCCCCTTTGTCCTTGAGCTTCTTCAGACCGACCACCCCGTTGCTGCCCATACCGGTCAGGATGACACCCATACCGGTAGCTCCACAGACGTCGGCGACAGAGTCCATCAGGATGTCCACACAGGGATGGTACAGCGTTTCCGCCGGACAGGGCGACACCTCGACATAAACCCTGGTGCCTCTCTTTTTGACAGTCATGTGTTTGCCGCCGGGGGCAATCAGCACGGTACCGGCCTCGGCCGGTTCACCGTGGGTTGCTTCCCTAACATTCAATAGCGACATACCGTCCAGACGCTCGGCCAGTGACTTGGTAAAGGCCGGCGGCATGTGCTGGGCAATCACGACCGGAACCGGCAGGTTTCGAGGCAACCGTGGAATGATCGCCTGCAGGGCGGGGGGGCCCCCGGTTGACGAGCCAATGCCGATCATTCTGACCAGATGGCTTTTCCTGCGCCTGGCCACCGCCGGAGGTAGGCTGCCGGTCCTTTTGGCACCGGAGCTACCGGAGATCCTCCGAGTACCGGATGTTGCCGTTTGGGTAAACCGTCGCTGACTGAACCTCGCCATTAATATGTGACGGCGGTGGACTATATCCTTGATCTTGGCCACCAGTTCGTCCTTGATCTTGACAATGTCAAGACTCACATATGATAACTGCTTGGGGATGAAATCGACCGCCCCCATTTCCAGCGCCTCAAGCGTAGCCTGAGCACCGTCAGTTGTCAGAGAAGAAACCATCATTACCGGCACCGGGTCGGTTGTCATTATTTGTCGCAGTGCCGTCAGGCCGTCCATACGCGGCATCTCAATGTCCATGGTGACCAGGTCAGGCTTGAGCAGCCTGGCCTTCTCAACGCCTTCGGATCCGTCCCGGGCGGTGCCGATTACCTTGATTTCGGGATCGGACTCCAGCATCATGCTCAGGGCTTTGCGCATGAAAGCGGAATCATCAACGACCAGAATGCCGATTTGCTTGGACGATGGTGATTCCACCACGATTTTATATCCTTTTAGCTGAGTTTTCGTGCAATGCTGAACAGGCCGATCAGATCGACAATCAGACGGATGCGTCCATCCCCAAGGATGGTGCCCCCGGCGATGCCCTCGGTAGTTCCCAGGTAATTGCCGAGCGATTTGATGACCACTTCTTCCTGTCCCAGAAAGCGGTCAACAACCAGGCCCAGTTTCTTTTCCGCCAATCCAACCACTACTATGTACGGTTTTTCAGTGAGAACAAATCCGGCCTGGCTGGTTTTCAGTACTTCCACCAGGTTGATGACGGGAATGATCTCATCGCGCAATCGCAGAACCGGTCGCTGGTTGATGTAGGAGACATCCGACTGCTGTGTCTTGACCGTTTCCAGCACCGAAGACAGCGGCAGGATAAAAACTTCGTCGTCACAATCAACCAGCAGACCCTGGATTATGGCCAGCGTAAGCGCGAGTTTGATGGTGACGGTAGTGCCGACATCTCTTTCCGACTCCAGTTCTATCAATCCGTTCAGCTTTTCGATATTGGAACGGACGACATCCATCCCGACTCCCCGCCCGGAGACGTCGGTAACCTTCTTAGCGGTGGAGAACCCGGCCCCGAAAATAAACCTGAAAACATCGCGGTCGGGCATTTTTTCGACATCCGCTTTGGTCGCCAATCCCCGCTCTACGGCCTTGGTGCGGATAGCCGCTACATCCAGACCCCGGCCATCGTCGGTGATCTTGATAACAATATTGGAACCTTCCTGGCTCGCGGCCAGATGGACAGTACCGGTCGGCGGCTTGCCCCTGGCTGTCCGTTCATCCGGCGTTTCCAGGCCGTGACCGCATGAGTTTCTGATAATATGTACCAGGGGATCGCCGATTTCCTCGATTATGGATTTGTCCAGTTCGGTGCTTTCGCCGGACAGTTTCAGTTGGATTTGTTTGCCGGAGTCTCGCGCCAGGTCGCGTACTAATCGTGGAAAACGACCGAACACTTTCCCGATCGGGAGCATACGCATTTTCATGACAGCCATTTGCAGCTCAGTGGTGATGAAATTTACGGCCGTGACCGATTGGTTTAGCTGATCCAGTTCGTGCTCACCTTCGTGTTCGGAGTTGAGCTTGTTGGCGCTCTGTACCAAGCTGTTGCGTCCAAGAACCAGTTCACCCATCATGTTCATCAGCATATCCAGGCGGTCGACATCGACCCGGATCGTCTGTCCGGCGGCGGGACGTTTCGATGGCCCGGATAGTTGTGGTGCAACCGGTTTTTCTGCCGTTGTGCCGGTGGTTGTGACCGGTGCCGGGGGCGTTTCCGGAGGCGGGTTCTGCAACTCGTCCGGTTCATCCTCACCGGACGGCGCTTCTTTCGCCGCGGCACCCTCCTGGCTGGTTATGCTAGCCATCAAACGATTCAATATGCCGGTCAAATCAATTTCCTCACCGCTGCCAGAGCGCACGTGCTCCAGCAATTCCTTCAGCAAGTCCAGCGCTTCCAACAGGACATCCATGATATCCGGTGTTACGACCATCTCGGACTTGCGCAGCTTGTTGAGCACGTCCTCCATCCTGTGCGACAGGGTGGTGACCTGCTCAAAGCCGAGGAAACTGGAGGTGCCCTTTATCGTGTGGGCGGCGCGAAATATCTCATTGAGCAGATCCGGATCGTCCGGTAACGATTCCAGTTTGACGAAGTTGGTATCAAGTGATGCAATCAGTTCGTCGGCTTCCACCAGGAAATCCTGGATGATTTCCTGCATCTCGTCCAGTTGCGTATCAACTTCGTTCGACATACCGCCCCGTTAACTTTTGCTCTTCCGGGAAACCAGGTCGTCGATTTCGGCTTGATCCGTTTTCTTGTTGAACATGTCGGCGTTGGGGTCAAATGATCTTACTCGTCTGTTCTTCCGATCTCCGATCGATTCGGGGAAGTCCGTCTTCTGATCATGCAGGACAATCACAACCCGGCCCAGTTTATCCTGCACGTCCTCCAACAGTGATGTCGCGTGCGACATTTGCTGCGAAGTAATGTCCTGGAACTGCAGAGCATCCATGATGGTGTAAGCATCGTTAACGGTCGTGGAAGCCTTCTGGGTCAGATCATCAACGATCGTACCCAAATCGGCAACACCCAGGTCGGCCGTGAGTTCCTTGATCCGATTCAATCCCTGGATCACTTCTTCCTCTCGCTGCGTTATCTGCTCAATCTTGTCGAGCATCTGGTGAGCGGCCACCTCGGTCTGTTCATTGATTTTGTCGAGTTGTTCGGTGGCCATGGGCACTTTTTTATTGGATTCGGCAAGCGGATTTTTCAACTCTCGGAACTTGTCTACGACGTCACGGATGGATTCAGCCAGTTCCTGAATCTCATTCTGGATTTTCGTTGGGAAATCATTTTTATCGGGCATAATCGCCTCCTATCGACCAGCTTCTCATCAACCGGCCAGGACTTGTTCAATCTTCTGTATTAGTGTGTCCGGGGTGAACGGTTTAACAATGTAGTTGTTAACCCCGGCCTTCAGCGCTTCCACGATGTCATCCTTTACGGAACGCGTCGTTACCATCAGGATGGGCATGTCTTTGTACTGGGCATCGGATCGTATCTTCGTCACGAAAGTCAGACCATCCATTTCCGGCATATTCCAGTCGGTGATAATGAAGTTAAACTTTTCCACTTTCAGCTTAGCCAATGCGTCCTTGCCGTCGGTGGCTTCCATGACATCATTGAAGCCTGCTCTCTTGAGCGTGTTGACGATAATCCGCCGCATTGTAGGACTATCATCAACCGCCAGAATCTTGAGATCAGCCATGCTGCCTCCATATATCCGCGAATTTCATTTTATTTCAGGAACTTTGAGACTTCATTCAAAAGAACGGAAGACTTAAAAGGCTTAACCAAGTAGGCTGTGGCGCCCACCTCTAAACCTCTCTGACGATCCTCCTCTTCCGCTTCCGACGTAAGGATGATGATAGGTGTCCTCTGATGCTGCGCGTTCTGGCGCAGGGTCTGAATCAGTCCGTATCCGTCGAGGTTCGGCATGTTCAGATCGGTAATCACCAGGTTGACACCGTCCGGCATGTTTGACACCTTTTCAACGGCATCCATCCCGTCGCGGGCGGTCACTACGTTGTATCCTCCGTTTTTCAACGAGAAGGAGACAAACTTGACCACTGTCGGTGAATCATCAACAACCAAGATTGTCTGTGTCATACCAGATACCCTGTATGTTTTAAGTGCCCTATTTCTTCACTGTCATCGGCCTGATCTTACTCAGTAGGTCCATAGCCCGCCGCGCACCCAGTGAAGCCGATGTTTCCGACGCTGCAACTGCTCCGGCGAACCCGATTACTGGTTTGTCGTCGGCAGTAGACGCAACCTCTTTGTGGTAGACCAGAGCGTTTTTGAAATACACCAGTTTGAAAGCCTTCGAAATACCATGCAGCGTCTCCGAATGACCGATATAGAGATACCCTCCCGGTGCCAGAGCATTGAAGAACCCCCGGACCAACTGCTTCTTCACTTCATCCGAGAAATAGATCATCACGTTGCGGCAGAAGATGACGTCGAAATTCGAGTGCATCGTTACCTTGCGTGGGTCATTGAGATTCAGGTGCGAAAACCTGACCAGTGCCTTGACCTGGGGGTTGATATGATAGAGTTCACCTGACTTAGTGAAAAACCGGTTCAACCGAGTGGGGTTGACATTACGCAGGGTAAGTCCGTTGTATTCGCCCTTGCGGGCTTTCTGCAAGACCTTTTCGGAAATGTCGTTGGCGATTATTTCCACGTTCCATTCCGTCAGGGAGGGCAGCTTTTCCAGGACGATCATCGCCAGCGTGTATGGTTCCTCACCGGTGGAACAGCCGGCCGACCAGATGCGCAGACTCTTGATCCCCCGACCATTCTGTTTGTTCATCACTAACAGGGGCAGCACTTCATCTGAAAACGACAGAAGCTGCGGTTCGTTGCGGTAGAAGCTGGTCTCGTTGGTGGTTATGAGATTCATCAGTTGGTGGAATTCCTTCATGGAGGAATCATACTTGACATGGTAGAAATAGTCCCGGCAGCTCTTGATTCCCAATTCGGCCATTCTCTTGATTAACCTGTTTTTCACCAGGTACATCTTGTTTTCAGCGAAGAAGATACCGCATTTTTCGTGAATGAAGTCGCGAATCATCACGAATTCTTCGTGTGTCATTTCCGGTTCTTCGACTAGATTTGTCAGCATGTATCACCCCCGTAGAAACAGCCCCAGTACTTCCTAATGGTCAAGAGACACCGTGTTGTCATAACCGATTGCTCAATCGTCTCCGTCAAACCCAGTTTCCTTTTCCTGAACCTTGGTTTGAATGACCTTGTAAAGTTTGTTGATATTGAAGGGTTTGGTAATGTAGTCCGTAACCCGGCAGCGCAGAGCCGTTACAGCCGAGTCGACCGACGGGTAGCCGGTCATCAGGACCACCGGTATGTCGGGATATGACTGTTGCATTTCGCTGGTCAGTGTTAATCCGTCCATCTGTGGCATCCTGATGTCGGTCAGGACAAGGTCAATCTTTCTTGATTGCAGTATCTGGAGAGCTTTTTCGCCGTCTTCAGCGATAGCGATATCCCAGCCGTGTCCGTGAAAGAAATCATACAGCAAGTCTCGGATCAACAGCTCATCATCCACAACAAGTATCGAGGGTGTATTCAATGTCATTCTCCCTCAAGGCTGGTGACGGCCATCTCCACGGCCTTGGTAATATCGCTGTTCTTCTCGTCTTGCAGCCCCTTAATATCCGGCAGGACCTGCCGGCATCCCATCTGAGACAGCGCCTTGATGGCGGCTATCTTGAGGATATCCTGATCATTCTTTAGAAACGGCAGCAGTAAATCAGCGTGTTTGCTCTGACCTAGGCTGCCGATGGCGGTGATGGCATGATAGCAAACCCAGACATCCTCATCGTCGAGAAGAAACCTGATGTCCGGAATTGCATCTTCTCCGCGCAATGTAATCAGCGCCGTCACGGCCGCCTTGCGCACCCCGGTGTTTTCATCGTTAAGAGCCAGTGACAACAGCTTGACATCGGGGACCTGGCCGATTCTGGCCAGCGAGTTGATAGCCGACTTGCGTACCTCCGGTTCGGGATGATTGACGGCCTTCAACAATGGTTCCACGACCTCGGTTTCACCGATCATGCCCAGGGCCGTAACCGCCAGACGTTGTTTCTCGGCGTCCTGATGGTAGAGATCGGCGGTGAACTTAGCCACCACCCTGGGTCCGCCGGCCACTACCAGGGCACCCATAGCCGCTTCGCGCACGTCGACGTACTTGTCCTCCAGCCCCCTGAAAAGAATGTCCGTATCTTCTTCGGTGCACAGCCAGCCGAGGGCGCCGAAGGCTGCGGCGCGCACATGACCGACCTCGTCGGAGGCTAGTCTTTTCAGAACCTCAGAAGTCTCGACAATTCCGGACAAGCCCAGGGTATGGGCAATTTTCCGCCGGATTTCAGGATCGGGATCATCGACAAAGTCAGTCAGCCTGACGGCGATTTCATGGTCAGTAAATCCGCGCAGGATTTCCAGCAGCACCAGCTTGGTATGCGACGATGCCCGGGGAAACATCTTAAGAATCGGCTCGGTGGCGTTAGGTCCGATTTGTTCGATAATTTCGGAAACATGTTTAAGCGTTTCCTCATCAACAAAATCCAACACTTCCAGCAGAGATTTCATAACATCCCGGCCGTACCAGTTCGTGAGACGGGAGAGCGTGAAGTCGGTGATTTTGGAATTGCGGCTTTTGATGCCGTCGAAGAGAAAGTCAGAAAACTTGTCCAGCGGCAGATCACAGTCAATCTTACCGCCGTGTCTGATACTGATATCTATAATCGCCGTGAGAGCTGCCTCGGCAATAGTTCTATCCTCATGATCGAGATATGCCAGCAGTTTTTCGATCGAATTCTTAAGGCCGATATTGCCGATAGCTTCGATGGCGGCATACAGGATCACCGGATCATCGGTCTTGAGGAAACCGAACAGCATATCCAGGCTGGACGGATCGCCGATCTTCCCCAGAGCCTCAATAACCTGCAGACGTGAGTCCTCACAGCGCTGGTAAGCGGCTACCAGTTCAGAAATCGCTTTGGAAGAGCCGATTTCACCCAGTGCCTCAGCAGCCGAGCAGACAACGTTGTCATTTTCGTCCGAGAGACTTTTGCACAGCGGTTTGACGGCTGACTCATCTTTAATGAGCCCCAGCACGTCCACTACGAACTTGCGTACATCGGGATCGTCGCTTTCCAGGGCTTCAACCAGGGACTGAATCGCCGGGGCACCAATACGAACCAGTATCTCGGCGGCCAGGTTGCGTGTTCCGATGTCCCCGTGGGCGAGAAAACGGATCAGTAACTGGGAAACAATTTCCCCCTGCATTTTCCCCAGAACGTCGGCCGCTAATTCCCTGATACCCAGATCGGTGTCTTCCAGCGCCAGTACCAGCCCGGCTACGGCCTCATCCTCGGTGTACCGGCCCAGCTCCTTGACCGCCTCCTCGCGTTCGTAAAAGTCCGGCGACTGCAGGTTTGTCAACAGTTGTCCGATGCGCTCGATTACATTACTCATATATCAACCCCTTGTCTGTCAATTGATCAGGCACACCGGGATCAGCCGGCGGCGACAGCCTGGTAGGAATTGAGTGCTTCCTGTTCGGTAGCATATATCTCAAAGATGTGCGACAGCTGCGTGATCTCAAATATCTCCTGCACATAACTGGCCAGGTTCGACAGCGTCAGGCGACCCTTGCGCAGACGAATCTCCTTCATCATCGATACCAGGGAACCTAACCCGGAGCTGTTGATAAACTCGACATCAGCAAGGTTCAGGTGGATTGCTGTTTTCTCCTTTTCGAACAACTGTTTGACCTGTTCCTTGAGTGCGGAACCGGTGGCCAGATCCAGCCGGCCTTTGAGGTTTAGAATGGATACGTTGGCTTCTTCTCTGACATTGATTTCCATGGTTTCCTCCACATTCAGCTATGTATGGTGACTAATATTCTCTTTTGTCTCGGTTAGTTCGAACTTGAGCGTGACCTTCAGTCCGCTATCCGGCGTTTCCGTGAATCTAAGGTCGGCAGCGTAATGCTGCATAATATCCACACCACGTCCCCCCTCTGATAGCACGGATGCGGGTTGTCGGTTCTCGATTCGTTCAAGTCCATCCTGACCCTGGTCAATAATATCGGCAGATAGATCGTTCTCATTTATATGCAGAATCAGTTTAATCTCTTTGTGGGGGTCACGCCGGTTGCCATGCACCAGGGCGTTGGTAAACGCCTCCGACACCGCCAGCAGGATGTGGTTGCGCAACTCATCCGTTATTCGGTTGGTCTCCAGGATTACCATCACTTCATCGAGCATCTGGTCTTCAGAATCCGAAACCGAAGGATAAGTGTGTTCGTAATGCGGCATGATCACTTCACCTTGACCTGAAGGATAGTGAAATCGTCCTGCATGTCTTCGGAGGCTCCCTCGGCAAACCGGTCGACCCATTCTTTGACCTTGTGACAGAACTCCTTGGGGGATAGCCCGATTTCGGAGGTAAACACCTGCTCTGCCCGCTCTCGACCGAAAAGGTTGTTGTCGGCGTCGGCAGCTTCGGTCAGACCATCCGTGAACAGAAACAGCCTGTCGCCGGAGGCTAACCGACGCTGTCCCTGTTTGAACACAAAGCCAGCGAACTGGCCAACGATCGGTCCCCCCACGGCCAGTTCACAGACGGTCTGCTTCTCCTCATCCCAGAAAAGCCCCGGCAGGTGCCCGGCGTTACAGAACGTCAGAGTCGTGTTCTCAAGGTCGAATTTGGCGAAGAACAGCGTGACAAACATCTCGCGTTCCTTAATGATCGAATCGGCCAACAGGTCGTTGAGCCTGGCGACCAGGTCGGCGACCTCAATCTCGGGATTGGTCGCCAACAGGGAACTGATGATTCCGGATGCGGCCGACATCACCAGGGCCGCCGGCACACCTTTGTTGGAAACATCACCCAGAACCACCACAAAACGGTGGTCGTCCAACCTGAGAATGTCATAGAAATCGCCACCTACTTCGCGGGCCGGAAAGTAAACGGCGCCGATCTCTGTCCCCGCTATGGCATCAATATCCTGCGGAAGGATTGTCTCCTGAATCTGGCGGGCAATCGCCATCTCCTGTTCCATCTTCTGCTGCGTGAGCTTGTGCTTGATGAGGATCGAGTTGTCGATTGCGACGGCCACGAAATTCAGCAACATCTCCAGGCATTCCTGGTCCTCTTCGCCATAACTGCCACCCTCGGCTTTGTTGATAATCAGCAGTACACCGTGGCAGCGGTCGGACGTTTGAATGGGCACGCTGATAATCGATTGGATGGACAAACCGCTGTCGTCCTTGATTTCCAAATCGTTGAGAATAACTGTCTGGTGGTTCTGGTAGCAGTAGCCGGCAAGATCCAGGTCATCCCGGTACATCAGCGACCGGGCAAACTCCCCGTTGACACCCCAACTGATTTTGACCTTCAACTGATCGTTCTCATGCAGCATTATCAGACCGACTTCGCCGTCAACCAGCCTTATGGCCATATCCATCACCACCGACAGGACGGCATTGATCTCATGTATAGACGTAATGACGGTCCCCATGGTCGCCAGGTCGCGCAACTCAGCCTTCTTGGCTTCCAGTCGAGATTCCAACTCTTCGAGGTGGTCACTCGTATCGGTATTTGTACAAACAGTCATACATTAGATGTATCGGTCTGAAACGTTGATTTTTTGAGCAGAAACCGGGTAACGGCGGGAAAAGGGCTACTTTCTGCGGAATTTCACACGGAAAGGAACACCCTCAAAACCGTACTCCCGCCGAATCTGGTTGGAGAGAAAGGCAATGTAGGACTTGTCGATCAAGGTAGGACGGTTGGCAAAGAAAACAAACGTCGGCGGCGCCACTTCCGTTTGCGCCACATAGTTGATCTTGATGTATTTGCCCTGACGGGCCGGTGGCTGCCGGCGTCGCAGAACCTTCTGCAGAAATTCGTTCAGTTCCGAAGTGACGATACGTTTTCTGGCTTCATGATAGACTGCCGAGGCTATAGACATCGCTTTAGCCACCCGCTGCCCCGTCAGGGCTGAAACGTAAATCACCGGCAGGTGGGCATACCGGGCCAGGATGGCATTGATCGCCTTGGTGTAACGATCGGCGGTATTGGGGTCCTTCTCGACCAGGTCCCACTTGTTGACCGCCATAAGAGCCGAACGACGGGCACCGAAGACCTGGTCCAATATACGGCGATCCTGGGTCGTCAGACCATCAACGGCGTCAACCAGAACGATAGCCACATCGCAGCCATCGATAGCCCGGACAGTGCGCAGGGAGGTGTAGAACTCGACGTTTTCCCAAATCTTGTATTTCCGGCGCAGGCCCGCCGTATCGACCAGGACGTAGTCCTGACCGTCCATCTCCCAGGGCGTATCCACGGCATCCCGTGTGGTACCGGCTATCGGCGTGACCAGCAGGCGCGGCTGCCCGACCAGCACATTTATGAATGAGGACTTGCCGACATTGGGACGACCCACCAGCGCCACTCGGATAGTGCTGCCGCTATCGTCATCAGCAGCCTCTTGCCGCGGCAAACAGTTCACCAACTTGTCCAGCAGATCCCCCACTCCAAGGCCGACTCTCGCCGACACCGCGATCGGGTCGCCGATCCCCAGGGCGAGAAACTGGTACACCTCGCTTTCATCCTGGTCGCTGTCAACCTTGTTGGCCACCAGCAGGCATTTTTTGCCCGATTGCTGCAGACGCCGGGCGATCTGCCGATCGGTGGTATCCAGGCCCACCTTGGTATCGACGAGAAACAGGACCAGTTCGGATTCGTTGACGGCAAACTCGGTCTGGTCGTGGATAAGTTGCTCCATCAGGTCATCCGAATCGGGCGCCATGCCGCCGGTGTCGACCAGGCGAAAACTGGTGCCGGTCCAGTCACAGACGGCATAGTTGCGATCGCGAGTGATCCCCGGCCGTTCGTGCACCACAGCCAACTGCCTTTGCAGCATACGGTTGAACAACGATGATTTGCCGACGTTGGGGCGGCCCACTATGGCCACCGTGGCCAGTTTCACGCGAAAACCTCCCTGATTGTCCGGGCCAGATCATAATGACCGATCCGTACTTCCCGCCCCAGTTCAGCCTGAAACTCCGACAGCGACATGTCATCCAGAAAGAGCTGATCGGCATTGAGACAATTCGGCGGCAATACCACCAGATCGAACTCACCGGCAACCGGTCGTGCCTTAGCCAGCAGATCGCGTCCGGTCAGCAGGCCGGAAACCGTCACTGTCTTACCCCAAAAACGGTTGTCAACCGGACGGACGGACAGATTCAGATCGAGGTTCCGGTGAATCCAGGACATGATTCCCCTGTTAAACAGTGATTCGGCCGACCTGCCGGTAAGAAAAAGCACCCGACGATCGGAACGGATCTTCCTCAGATGCTGACGTCGACGGTCAAACATGGCGAGAAACTCCTGGTTCATTCCCACACCGTTTTCAAACTGCGCCAGGTCCTCATAAGTTTTCCGTGGTGGAAAAGACCGGCCTGCCAGCAGATGAAATTCATCAGACGGCCAGACAAAGCGAGTACCCAGTTTCCGGTACAGTTCTTTCTGACGTTCAAAAATGAAGTCCAGCACATCGGCCGCCTCAAATCGATTGAATATCCGCAGTTCCGGCAAACCGTTACGATAACGGGTCAGCCCCACCGGCACTATCGCCAGCGTTTGGATTCCCGGATAGAGCGCCGACAAATCATCGACTGTCTGCTTCAGATAGCGCCCGTCATTTATACCCGGGCAGAGAACAACCTGGGTATGCAGAGTAATGCCGTTTTCGGTCAGACGCCGCAACAACGGCAGTATCGGCGGCAATTGGCGGTTACCCAACATCCGGCGGCGCAGCGTATCGTCGGTAGTGTGCACCGAAACATAAAGAGGCGACAGGCGTTGTTCGATAATACGCGCCATGTCCGACTCAGTGAGATTACTGAGAGTAATGTAATTGCCGTGAGTAAATGAGAGCCGGTAGTCCTCGTCCTTGACATAAAGACTGCGGCGCATCCCTTTCGGCTGCTGGTGAACAAAACAGAAGATACACTTGCAGCGACAACGCCTGACACGGTCGTCCTGAAAAGTCAATCCCAGCGACCCGGCCGAGGTTTCATCCAGCCGGTATTCCATCTCCCGGCCACTGCGGTCGGCAAACCGGATTTTGACCTGTTCATCGGCGGTACGAAAACGAAAGTCGATACTATCCAGCACCGGCCGGCCATTGACGGTCAGCACCCGGTAACCGGGGCGCACCTGTCCCGTGAGGGGTGAATCGGGATCAACATGCGTAATCTTCATGGTCGGTTACAAAAAAAACTCCGACATATACAACCATCGTAACATTTGCACTGTGCGTCTTGACCCAACGTGGAGTCCACATGCCAGAATATAGACCCAGACTACGCTTGCTGTCAATTGCAATCCGCTGACCCCAAAACATGTGATTGACAATGGTAGCCAACTGACATTGATTAATCCGTAATAAGGAGGTATTTATGAACCTGACCAAGAATGGAGTTCTTTGCGGAGTCATGGCAGTAGTTATGTCGGCGACAACCGGCACGGCTCAGGATACCGCGAATATTGATTCTTTCCCGGACATTGTTGCAGAAGTTCGTCGATCGGTCGCCCTTGTGAAAGTGAAAACTGATATCAAAAACGTTTTCGCATTGGGTACGGCTTTCATCCTAAAGTACAAAGATGACAAAGCATACTTGGCAAGCGCGTATCACACTTTTTTCGAGCCTATCAAACATGAGGATACAGTTGTGATCTCCGATACATCGCGTGTCGAGATAATGTTTGATTCCGACAACTCGTTCCGACCCGCCCATGTTGTCTTTACACGCAAGTCCAAAGACATCGCACTTGTGACAGTAGATATACCTCTCGACTCCCTTCAACAGTTGGGTCTTCTTGCTCTTAGCCTTGGGAAAGTCAAGACAATCCGTGAAGGCGCAAGCGTGGCAAGTACCGGCTATAACTTCCTGCAAAGGACAGTGGATTTCGGCCAGTGGCGTTATTGGCCGACCACTTATAAAGGCATTATCAGTTCCGTAAGAGCTATTTCGCCGGAAGGTGAGCCACCGTTTATCGACCGATTCCAAGTTGATCTGCCCTTGAATCAAGGTGCGAGCGGTTCTCCGGTATATCTTACATCCGACAAAACAGTGGTTGGCATGTTTAATAAGTTTGCGACACAAGAATCTGGTGATGCCACTGTCCCAGTAGGGCTCGCATATTGCATCCCATCTTGGGCTATTCACAACTGTCTCGCCGATTACCTCAAGGAGTTACAGAACTCTGACACAACGAGCACGAGTAAAGATTAACTGTGTAAGCAGCTTGTAGTATGCGGTTCACGCTCTCAGGCTGTAGGCAGGGCTGTGCTGCACGTAGGTGTCCAGAATGTCCCGGTCGCCCAAGCGGACATACCGCTCCGGAACGACCAACGTGCTGTGGCCGAGAGCCTTCTGCAGCACAGGCAGTGATGCCGATTTGCTAGCCCACCGAGAGCTTGATGAATCTACCTGGCACATGGGAAACGAGAAGATTCTTGACCATTCGAGGAGATTTCGGTATTTTTGAAATACTGAGAGATGTGAATAGTGTTTTTTGAACGTTTATATGGCAAATCTCGTACTAGGGAGTCACTGATGTACAAAGAAGATCAAGATCTAACCGACGCACTTGTCGAACTCGGCTTGATAGTGGTTGTATTGGGAGTGGGATACATCGTCTTGAGAACCATCGATCGTTTTGAGAGAAAACAGCGGGCTTCTGTAGAGGACTTGCACGAATTAAAGGCACTGTCAGATCAGGAGCGCGCATCCGAAGAGCCGAACAATGAACTGCGGGGTGCGTCCGAAGAACCAGACGACGAACTCAGTAGGTGTATCGCGGCCGAAGCTGAAGGAAAAGACGTCTGCTGGGATTGTTATACGATAGAACCCGTACGCTGTGAAAACTCGGGCTGCGCTGATGTATATACAGGCAAAAGTATTTGCTTCCACTGTCCCGACAATGATTATAGCCCCACGTGGGGGCCTTATTGCAACACCTGCGTTTAGTGTAGGCTAGTTATTAATATGGGCGCACCGCTTCATCACACGCTCAGGCTGTTGGCTGGGCTGAATCTATCGTAGCTCCGCACCATGTCCTCGGTCAGCAGGTGAGTATAGAGCACAGTCATTCTATTAGTGTTTTTCCCCGAGAAGACTTGGTCTTATAGCGGGCGAGGAGGGTCGAACTCCCGACGTCAAGCTTGGGAAGCTTGCATTCTACCACTGAATTACGCCCGCCGGTTCCAAATGTCGCAAGTAATCTATATGGCAGCCAGCCGGTTGTCAACGCCTTCATGGTCTGATTAACCCGGTTGATATTTTGTTTGATTCGAATGATCGAAGCTCTCATTTTAGTAGTGTTAGTGTGTGATCGTCCCGGTCGGTAACGGACGGATTGGAAGCACCGGACATATAATAGTCGGAGGATAACCAACAGTGCCGCAGAAGGAAAACCGCAAAGTCGAGCCCAAACGGTATCGAGTGTCCGGGCTGACGTGTGTATTGGCGGCTTTTGTCCTCTCCCGCGTGGTCTATTTCGCCCTCGGGATTCGTTTCGACCTGCGGCCGCTGGACTACTTCTGGCAGTATGTTGATCCGGAGTTGTTGCGCACCAACCTGCTGCAGAGCCTGTACTATCTCCACAGCCAGCCGCCGCTGTTTAACCTGTTTCTGGGAACGGTCCTGAAACTGTTCCCCGGTTCCGAGACGCTCGCTTTTCACATCACGTTTTTGGCCTGCGGCCTGGTTCTGGCGGTTTCTCTGTACCTGCTGATGGCGCGCCTGGGGGTGTCGGAAAGACTCAGCGCTATCCTGACGATCCTGTTAATCGCCGGTCCCTCCGCTATCCTGTATGAGAACTTCCTGTTCTATACTTACCCGGTCGCAGCCATGCTCTGCCTGTCGGCGCTGGCGCTGCTGCACTATGTCAGAACGGAGCGGTTTCGCAGCCTGGTGTTTTTTTTCGTCCTGCTGGCGGCACTGGTACTGACGCGATCAGCCTTCCACCTGGTGTGGTATGTCATTATGGTTCTGGCGCTGACCTGGTGCCTGCGAAAACAGTGGCGGCGTGTGCTGCTGGCGGCGAGCGTGCCGTTCCTATTTTGCCTGCTTCTGTACGCCAAGAACGTTCACGAGTTCGGCAGCTTCAGCAGTAGCAGTTGGTTCGGGATGAACTTTGCCCGAATGACAACCTGGGAGCTGACGGTTGCCGAGCGCATGCGCCTGATTGAGCGCAGGGAGTTGTCGCCACTGTCTCTGGCTAAACCGTTTCGCGACCTGGAAACATACCAGCGTCACTCCCAATTTCCCCTGGCCGAACCGACGGGCATTCCGGTGCTGGATCAGAAGCAGAAATCATCGGGGGCGCCCAATCTGAACAACCTCACCTATGTCAGGTTGTCGCGAGAATACCGCCGGGACGCAATGTACGTACTGACCAACTACCCGGGCACGTACCTGATGAGCCTGTTGAAGTCTTTAGCCACCTACTTTATTCCCATCAGTTCGTATCCGTTCGTCAGCGACAACCGGGAGCAGATAAGTTACCTGGATCGGGCCTGTAATCTTGTTCTTTGCGGTCAGTTACGGTACGAGGACGAAGTAACCGACATCCGGTCCTGGCAAAACACCGGCTGGCTCACAGCGCTGGCGTATTTAGTGGTGATAATATACGGGTTTCTATTGCTCCGGCAGGCTTACCGGCAACGGCGGCTGGATACTCCATCGGCTGTCGTGCTCTTGTTTATCTGGTTAAATGTGGTCTACATTACGGTGGCGGGAAACGCTTTTGAACTGGGTGAAAACAACCGTTTTCGCCTGGTGGTGGAACCGCTGTTTTTCACTCTGCTGGGTCTGGCCCTGAAGAACCGTTTCCGCCGACCGACCTGATGAGACAGCCGTCGTGATTACTTCCTCTTGCCCGAAATCCTTACAATAATGATTGAAATCTCATACAGCAGGTATAACGGCCCGGCTAACATTAGCTGGGTGGCGATATCGGGTGTCGGCGTCAGGATGGCGGCGGCGATCAGAATAAGCACCACCGCGTAACGCCGCCCCTTGCCTAACATGCGCGAGGAAACGAGACCCACCTTGCCGAGGAAATAGGCCACTACCGGCATTTCAAAACCGACACCGAAAGCCAGCAGCAACATCCCGGCGAACGACAGGTAGCTGCTGACGGTGATTATGGGGTTGAGCAGTTCACCGGAGAAACCGATCAGGAAATTCAGTGAGTACGGCAGCACCACCAGGTAGCAGAACGAAGCACCCAGCAAAAACAGGACCGTCGACACCGCCACCAGCGGCAGGACACGGGCTTTTTCCTTCGGGTAAAGCCCCGGCGCCACAAAAGACCACAGATGATAAAAGATTACCGGTGTCGCCGCCATAACTCCCGCCACCAGCGAGACTTTCAGGTAGGCATAGAAGGAACCGGTCACCTGTGTTACATGGAGCTTGATCTCGCCCAGCGGTTTGACGGCAAAAGCCATCAACTCATCTGAGAAATAGAAGGCTACGGCAGTAGTCAAAAGCAGCGCCAGCAGCGATTTCAGCAGTCGCCGACGCAACTCCTCGAGATGATCGAGAAAGGGCATCGAACCGGACCATGAGGATTCGTATTTTTCTTTTTCTTCAGTCATAGTATGAAACGGTCATCTTCGACAACGACGAACAATGTGGGAATGATCGGCAGATATGTCAATCAGTTTTGGCCACAAGTGGCGTTATTTACGCTATGTCAGGAATCCTTTCCTGACCGCACTAAATGTAGCCACCACGAAAGGATTCGTGATGGCATAAAACAGCCGAAGGCTGCCACCAACCCCTCAGAAACCGCCACCCATCGTGATAGAAAAATGCTCCGTATCGTAAGCCGATGATTGCCAGGTGAAGTACAGCTTGAAATCGAGCGGTGTTATCCGGCCGAATCCGAACCCCAGTTCAGTGTACGGTGTGCGGGCACGGCGGACATGGCTGTCAGACGGCTGCGGCCACAGGCCATGAAAGTCAGTCCAGAAAGCTCCGCCAAAGATTCTGACAGTAAATGGAAACTTCTCCAGCAGTGGCAGGCCACTCTTGCGAAAGAGGATGCGCCTGAAGTCATGAACACCATACAGCACCAGGGCACGGCTGCCGTAGAAGTTCTTTTCTCCCAGTGTCTTGAACGAGATAGCCCGGTCCAGCAGGCGTGCCCCAAAATCAACGGTGAAATACTTCTGCGGCGGCAGGGACTTGTCCGAGGCGCCGGCATAGACAAACAACGAAGTCACACCCAGTCCGAAAGTCCGGCGGCGGTGGTGCAGCCGGGCATAGTAGCGGACGAAATCAAAATCATTGTCATAGAAGTAAGCCGATGACAATTCAGCACCTACCGAGATGAGCGTATACTGGGAAACCCCGAACTTTCTCTCGCGACCCTTGTACTTCCACAACTTGCGCGAATCATAGGAGAAACTCGCTGCAACAGATCGCATTTTCCCTTCCCGAATCGCCGGGTTCGGGCGGTGCTTCTTGGTTCGGCGAAACATGCCGTATTCGGTGGCGTTGGACAGGCTGTACTGGTTGACATCGTGGTAGGCGGCTTGAAGTCTGGTTTGCTTGAATACTCGCGTGGACATTCGGAGCTGAAAACCTTTTTCCAGGTGGTAATCAAAGGGGTCGGTTTTATTGGTGATGGCCGTCAGGGTGACGTTATCCCCGGTATCGGATATAATGGTGGAACGTCGGCGCATTTCGTCATGGTATCCGCCCCCCAACCGCAGATTCATCTGTTCCGAAAGAGCATAGTCAAACCCGTAGCGATGTTGCCAGCGCTTGGCAGAGAAGGCATATCCTGTCCTGGCGTGGAGTTCCGTCCGGGGAACCAGGCGGTCGAACGTGAAACTGTTACCTAAGTAAGTACCCTCGACCCGGTTGAAGTGGAAAATGTCGGACCTGAAAAGGGCGATACCCAGTCCGCCTACTGCCGTGCGCAGCAGACGGCGTGGCAGCGAGCGGGGCGCCTGGGCGACGGAGTCGAGTCGGTAATAACCTCTGTTTTCTTCGGGAGTCAGCGGTATCAATTGTCCGGCGTTCCAGGCTATCGAGTCAACGTCGTCGGCGTCCTCGGCTACTTCAATCCAGTACTCATCAAACGTCCCATTGGGATGAGTCAGGTTGAACGAGAAATCATGAAGGGCGGCAACGTAGTCAAGGGACATGATGGGAATGCCCGGCAGACCTATCTCCACCAGGCCGTCATAGCGGATTTCTATCGGCACCCAGTATTCGTTCTCAAAGCAGGCATAATTCTCCCGGTAACGCACGTCCCGCAGATATGGCACGTCAAAGCCCTCGTTGACCCCGACATCGACTCCAACCACAACAAAGGTGGAATCGACAATGTCGATAGTGCCGACGAACAAAGGTTCGCTGGAGGATTTTGGCTCAATTTCCAGTCGAAAGACCTGCCAGTTGTCGATGTAGACGGTGTCCAGCAGGTAGTACTGATAGTGATCCAGGGCATCGTGCGCGGTCGGCGACACGACTGAATAGTCGGCAATGTCCAGTCGATCCTGGTTAAAATTGGTCAGCTCGCCGAGGGCCATCAGTACGTTATCCTCGTTCAGATTGGACGAAATCCGGCGCGCTCTTACAATCTCCTTGTACTTGTGCGGGTACTCCCAACTTGAGGACAACTGGCTTTCGATAATGAGCATGATGTTGCTGGAGTCGTCTTTGGCGGTGTCGCGCAAGACAAGTTTGCTGTAGGCCTCGAACTGGTAGGCGTGTATCATGGAGAGTATCTCGTCCTTGCGTGCGATTGCCTCGACGATTATCCGCTGCGCCGGATCATAAGCCCGCTGATAGACCTTTATCCCCGGCAGCATGACGGGAGCCGGCTGCAGGCGGACGTCGGCGGTCAGCGCCGAGTCACCAACGGTCAGCGTCAGCCGCTGTGAGTAGTAGGCAACGTGAGTGAATTTCAACTCATAGACGCCGGACGGCAGTGTCAGTCGATACTGACCGTCGTTGTTGGCCAGCATGGAGCGCCCGGTTCCCTCAACCCGCACCGTCACCGACGGCACCGGTTGGCTGGTTTTCTCGTCGTAGGCTGTTCCCGTGATAACGGCCGCGTTTACCCCGGCCGAGCAGAAAAACAGTACCGTCAGTGCGATAACAAGCACCAGCAACCAGGAACTGCTCGCCGAACTAGATTGCCTGTTCAACATTGTCATAAGCATAACCTTACGATAGACCATATTCATATGTTATGGCAAAGTCAATCCCCAGGTTGAAATGCCGGTCAACCCTTTCCGAATTTCGTTGTCACCGCAACCGAGCGGCCAATGTCTAACCACTTGAACTCGCCGGCTGATACCGTATATTGTTTAAAGTGGAAAAGAGCGCCGTCATGCCGTCGTCCCGACAGGTAGTCTGCTGATGCCAAAGGCAGCCCAACATAAGACTAATCGGGATATGGACAAACCATCCGAGGACGACCTTCACCAGTCGCCATCGCGGGAGTCGGTCGGAGCCATGTTTGACCGTATTGCCCCCCGCTACGACTTTCTGAACCGACTGCTGTCGCTAAGGCGAGACGTCGCCTGGCGCCGACGTGTAGCCGACTTCCTGCCCGAACATTCCGGACAGTCGGTATTGGACATAGCCACCGGCACGGGAGACCTGCTGCTCTCGCTGTTTGATTCCAGCGACCGGATCAGTGCCGCCATAGGAGTCGACCTGGCTCCCACGATGCTGGAACTGGGGCGCCGGAAGGTAGCTGAGCATCAACTGGACGACAGGGTCCTGCTGGTGCGGGCCGATGCCCTCCGGTTGCCTTTTGCCGACCGGAGCTTTGATGCCGTCACCATTGCTTTCGGCATCAGGAATATGACCGATGTTCCGCAGGCACTGACCGAGATGCATCGCGTCCTGAAACCGGGCGGCAAGGTGCTGATCCTGGAGTTTTCCATGCCTGTCAACCCGCTCGTACGCCGCCTCTACCCGCTTCATCTGCGCGGGCTGCTGCCACTGGTGGGAGCCATGATCTCCGGCGACAGCTACGCCTACCGGTATCTGAATCGGACAGTCGAGACTTTCCCGTATGGGGAGCGGTTTTGCACTCTGATGCGAGAGGCCGGTTTCACGCAGGTAGCGGCCGTATCGCTGACTTTCGGTATCGCCACTATCTACCACGGCTGCAAACCGCGTGAGGACGGAGAATGACCACCATCCTCACAGACGATACCGTGCTTAACCTCGATCAGGCGCGGGACCTGATGGCTGCCCGCATCAGGGAAGCCTATTCATCTTCGTCACCGACCGGAACCGGTCCTGATTTCACCAGGCTGGAAGTCGCGGTGGCGGTAATCGACCCTCTGATCTGGCTCCAATCGCAACAGTCTCCGGTCAAGACCTATTGGTACAGCAGAGACGGGGAGTTTGAAATGGCCGGTATCGGCAGCGCTGATATTGTGACAGGCGGTGCCGACGACGACTGGTCGCGTGTGCTGACACGATTGAACGCCCGGCTGACTGAAAGCGACAATAAACTGCGTTATTTCGGCGGCCGTCGGTTCGATGGAGACGACTGCCCGGCCGACAGCCCCTGGGTCGGTTTTGGCAGCTATCGCTTTATTCTGCCGCAAGTGGAACTTCTGCGTCGATCCGACAAAACAGTGCTGGCATGTAATCTGGCACCATTAGAAAACGACTTCGCCGCCAACGGGCTGTTGGAAGAACTGCGCGTTATGGTCCCGCCGGTAGTGATTCCTGACGGAATCCTTCCGGAAGTGCTGCACCGATCCGATTGCCCTTCCCGACAGGAGTGGCTGGCCAGGGTCAGGTCTGTTTGCGAGTCATTCGGCAGTACCGAAATGCAAAAACTGGTGCTGGCCCGGCAGACATCGCTGGTTCTGTCCGATCCGCCCGACCCGACGGGATTACTGCGACGGCTGGCATCGACCGGCTCCGGTTGTTTTCGTTTTTGCTTTCAGATAGAACAGCATTCCGCCCTGATAGGCGCTTCTCCGGAATTACTCTATCGGCGTCAGGAGCAGCGGGTCCGCAGTGAAGCCATGGCCGGCACCCGACCTCGGGGCAATTCGTTAAACGAAGATCGGGCGCTTGAGCGACAACTACTCACATCGCCCAAAGAACTCGCCGAACAGCAGTTTGTCGCAGGCCACGTCAGGGAGACGCTTCAGCAATTAGCTGCTGAAGATGTACGCGAACACGGTCCGGAAGTACTTAAACTGTCAACGGTGCAACATTTGGTAACACGGTTTGAAAGTAGCCTGGCGGCCGGCATTACCGACGATGATCTCCTCTCCGCCCTGCCGCCGACTCCCGCCGTGGGAGGCTGGCCAATCGAACCCGCCCTGAAGGAGATCAGTCGATTTGAACTGTTTGACCGGGGTTGGTATGCCGGACCGGTCGGCTGGATCAGCGACCGGGAATCCGAGTTCGCGGTAGCTATACGCTCCGGCCTGGTGGCGGGCGAAAAGATTCACCTGTACACCGGAGCCGGAATTGTCCCCGGCTCCACTCCGGAAAGCGAATGGCAGGAACTTCAAAGCAAACTGGCCGGTTTCACCGGGATTTGGACAGAGGTATGTTCACCAGGTTTGTCAGTCTGAATGAGCTGTGGGCAAAACTTATCGTTGAGGAACTAATCCGCAACGGGGTTTCGTTTTTTGTCCTGTCACCCGGCTCTCGTAGTTCACCGTTGACGGCAGCGGTGGCCGCTCACAACGATGCCGCCAGTGTCGTCCACTATGACGAGAGAGGAGCCGCATTTCACGGTCTCGGCTATGCCCGCGCCACCAGGCTACCGACTGCGCTGATCTGCACGTCGGGCACAGCCGCCGCCAATTTCATGCCGGCAGTCGTCGAGGCAGAGATGGACATGGTGCCGCTGATACTCCTCACTGCCGACCGACCGCCGGAACTGCGCCACACCGGAGCCAACCAGACTATCGATCAGGTGCACCTGTACGGACGCTATGCCCGCTGGTTCTGCGACCTGCCCTGCCCCGACCTCGACATCGTCCCGGAATTTGTTTTGACGACTATTGATCAAGCTGTCCATTACGCGCGACGCACTCCCGCCGGGCCGGTTCATATCAATTGCATGTTCCGTGAACCGCTGGTTCCGGTCGGAGAAAAATCTGACTTCAGTAACTACCTGACACCTGTCGCACGCTGGACTCAGGACTCGGAGCCGTTCACACAGTATGTGGCCACTGAAACAGTCACAGACAAGGAATCCATACTCCAGGTCGCCAAGGCGATCAACAGTGTTGAACGTGGATTACTGGTGGTGGGACAACTCCACCGTCGTGAAAACCGGCAGGCAGTGGCAGACCTGGCTCAGCAGATCAAATGGCCGGTACTGCCCGACATCGCTTCCGGCCTGAGACTGTCCGCCGACAACCAGAACGTGATGGCTTACTATGACCAATTGCTACTCTCGGACACGTTCACAGCCGTAAATCGGCCGCAGGCCGTGCTGCACTTCGGTGGTGTGCCGACATCAAAACGCCTGCAACAGTTCCTCAAAGCATGTCAACCGGAGATATACATACATGTCGCCAACCATCCCCGGCGACACGACCCCGACCACCGGATCACCATGCGCATCGAAAGCAGCATCGCTGCCTTCTGCCGAAAACTCGGCGGCCGCCTGAATCCCGGTGCCGGTTCGGAGTGGCTGGAAAAGTGGGTCGCCGGTTCACGATGCGTCGAACAGGTACTGGAGACGAGGCTCGATGCCGTCAGCGAGTTGAGCGAACCGGGTATAGCTCGACTGGTATCCAAATACATATTGCCGGGATCAGGTCTGTTTGTCGCAAGCAGTATGCCTATTCGTGATCTGGACATGTATGCCGACCCTTCCGGCCCGGAGGTGACGGTCGGCTGCAACCGTGGCGCCAGCGGTATCGACGGCACAATCGCCTCAGCAATCGGGTTCGCGCGCGGCCTCAATAGACCAACCACCCTCCTTATCGGAGACCTGGCTTTCCTTCATGATCTTAACTCCCTGGCGCTGATCAAGTCGCTGCGCCATTCATTCACAATAGTGGTGCTGAATAACGATGGCGGTGGTATCTTTTCGTTTCTGCCGACCGCCAAACTGAAAGAACATTTTGAGCCGTTCTTCGGTACCCCGCACGGTCTCGATTTCAAACCGGCGGCGCAGATGTTCGGCTGTGACCACGGTTGTCCGAACAGTTGTGAATCGTTCGTGGAGGCGTACGAATCCGCCCAACAGAAGGACGGCGTAACCATAATTGAAGTCAGCAGCAACCGCGAGAAAAACCGGCGTTTCCACCAGGACATACAGTCTGAACTTGCCGGCTCGTTGAATAAACCGTAAACGGACATGAAAACCACTTACAGTTTCAACCATCGAGAATGGGGTGACAGATCGAAGCCACCCGTACTTTTCCTGCATGGCTTTCTCGGCTGCACCGACGATTGGAGTGACATTGCCACCCATATTGCCGCTGACTACCGTTCTGTCGCCGTTGATCTGCCCGGTCACGGCCGCACAAAAGTGGACGGGTACGACGAAAATTACAGGATGGAGAACGTTGCCACCGGGGTTGTCCGCTTTATGGACAGTCATGACATAAATAAATGCGACCTGGTCGCCTACTCGATGGGCGGTCGGGTGGGCTTGTATCTGGCAGTTGAGTATCCACAGCGGTTCGGCAGGATAATCCTCGAATCGGCGTCCCCCGGACTGATTACCGAAAAGGAACGCCGGGAACGTCGGGAGCACGACAGGGAGTTGGCTCGACAACTGGAGAAAAACCCGCTGGAGCAATTTCTGATACAGTGGTACGAGCAACCCTTGTTTGCATCGCTGAAACGCGACCGGGATCGTTTCTCCGGTTGGCTGTCCCGGCGACTGGAATATACCGAAGATAACCCGGCCACACGGAAGGGACTGGCCACGTCGCTGCGCATGATGGGGACCGGTTCGCAGCCTTCGTTATGGTCACGGCTGTCAGAATTGCCGTCCTGCCTGTTGATCGTCGGCCAATTGGATGCTAAGTTCCGTCAGATAGCTAACGACATGGCCGCGACAGCCGACCAGTTGTCCGTCAGGGTCGTTGAAAATACCGGGCACAATGTCCATTGGGAGAAACCCAGGGACTACGCTCGGATTGTAATGGAGTTTCTGTCCACAGACAGGTGAGGTAAAAGATGGCTGAAATCGAGTGGGTCGCCGGCGGCCGGTATACCGACATAAAATATCACAAGGCGGATGGTATCGCCAAGATAACAATCAACCGTCCGGAGGTCCGCAACGCCTTCCGCCCGCTGACGGTAAACGAAATGTCTCAGGCACTGGCTGACGCCCGCGAAGACCCGCAGGTGGGAGTTATTATACTCACCGGCGAGGGTGACGATGCCTTCTGCTCGGGAGGCGACCAGCGAATCCGCGGTGACTCCGGGTACACCGACGATGACGGTATTGACCGTCTCAACGTTCTTGATTTTCAGCGCCAGATGCGCACCTGCCCGAAACCGATCATCGCCATGGTGGCCGGCTACGCTATCGGCGGCGGGCATGTGCTGCACCTGCTGTGTGATCTGACAATCGCCGCCGACAATGCCATTTTCGGCCAGACCGGCCCCAAAGTCGGGTCATTTGACGGCGGCTACGGCGCCGGTTACCTGGCCCGAATCGTGGGACAGAAGAAAGCGCGGGAAATATGGTTTCTCTGCCGCCCGTACACGGCCGCCCAGGCACAGCAGATGGGACTGGTCAATGCAGTAGTTCCCCTGAAAGAGCTGGAGACAGAAACAATCAAATGGTGCCGGGAAATTCTGGCCAACTCGCCGCTAGCGATCCGTTGCCTGAAAGCGGCGCTCAACGCCGACTGCGACGGACAGGCCGGTCTGCAGGAACTGGCCGGCAACGCCACTATGCTCTATTACATGAGTGACGAAGCCAGGGAGGGACGTGACGCCTATGTGGAAAAACGGAAACCCGATTTCTCGAAGTTCCCGCGCCAACCATAAGCAACCAGGTGACAAGCGGCAAAGTGACAAGTCACCTTTACGGCACAATCGCAAGTATGTATCAAAACGATGACGTTTGAAAGTGATGAAAAACAGACCGGTAGGTCGGAACCCCTGTGGTTCCGACAAATGCTTTAAATCGATCCAATGAATCCTGCGTCACTCACCATATGGATAATGGCCGCCCGGCCCAAAACGCTTCCGGCGGCGGCAGCGCCGGTGCTGATCGGGACGGCAATGGCATTCGAAAGCGGTGGCGCACACTGGCCGGCAGCATTGGTAGCTCTGTTAGGAGCGTTGTTGATCCAGATCGGGACCAATCTGGCCAATGACTATTTTGATTTCCGGAAAGGCGTCGATCAACACGACCGCCTCGGCCCCACCCGGGTCACCCAGGCCGGGCTGGTGACGCCGAAAGCTATGAAGGCTGCCATCGTGGTCGTCTTCAGTCTGGCGATCCTGGCCGGATGCTACCTGGTCTGGCGCGGCGGCTGGCCGCTTGTGGTCATCGGCCTATCGTCCATCCTGTTCGGAATCATGTATACGGGTGGACCGTTCCCGCTCGGTTATCACGGTCTGGGTGACATCTTCGTGCTGATCTTTTTCGGACCGGTCGCCGTTGGGGGCACCTACTATGTACAGGCGCTTGATATCAACTGGACAGTCGCGCTGGTAGGTTTGTCACCGGGATTGTTTTCAGTAGCCATACTGACCGTCAACAACCTGCGCGATATCGAATCCGACCGAGCCACCGGCAAGAAAACACTTGCCGTCCGATGGGGCCGGACTTTCGCACACACGGAGTACCTGTCGTGCCTGCTGCTGGCCGTCGCCATACCGATCGCCATTTGTTTGAAAACACAACTGCATCTTGAAGTACTGGCCACCGCACTGGTCATTCCGGCAGCTATACCGGCGATCAGGACAGTCTTCGGCAACCAGGACGGTGATGCGCTCAACAAGGTACTGGCTGCCACCGGCAGGCTGTTGCTTCTGTTCACTCTGATATTCTCAGTGGCGTGGCTGCTATGAAAATCACCAACTCCCGCCTGCTTAAGTACCGACTGAATTGCCTTCGTCCGCTCCCCGCCGGTAAAGAGCGGCTGTCCGAGCGAATCGGACTGATAGTCGTCCTGACCGACGAGAACGGCAAATCCGGCCTGGGCGAGGCGGCCCCGCTGCCGGGATTCAGCAGTGAGACGATCACAACCGTACAAGCACAACTATCCGCACTGTGTCAATCGCTGAAAGGAACTGAAATCCCGCCGGATATTGAGAGGTTGTCGGACGGTTTCGAACGATGGCTACATGAGTATGATCCGGCACCTTCGGCCCGGTTCGCTATCGAGACGGCTGTTTTGAACCTGGTGGCGGCCGGGCGCGGGCTGCCGTTGCGGCGACTGTTTTCAGATAACGCGCTCGACAGTGTATCCATCTGCGGTCTGCTGGCCGGCTCACGCAGTGACATCCTGAAAAAAGCCGCCCTGCTCAAAGACGAAGGCTACCGAGCGATGAAACTGAAAGTGGGGCACCGGTCGCTTGAGGAAGACATCAAGCTGACTCACGATGTCCGAAAGGCTATCGGCGACGATGTGGCGTTCAGACTGGATGCCAACCGGGCCTGGTCGGTTGAGGAAGTTCTTGTTTTCGCCCGTGAAGTCAGAGACTGCCGGATAGCATATATCGAAGAGCCTGTCTATCGTCATGAGTTGACGAATTCGATTATTAATAAAACAAACTTGTTTGTGGGGTTGGATGAGAGTTTGCGGGAGTTGACGCCTGAATCTCTCAAAGACATGACGTGGGTGCGGGCGATTGTTCTCAAACCGACGTTGCTGGGGTTGTGGCGGTGTATGCAATTCGCACGCGTCGCTGTCTCGATGGGGATTGTCAGTGTCGTCAGTTCGTCATTTGAATCCGGTGTTGGTTTGATGGCGCTGGCTGAACTGGCTGCCTGTCTTAACAGCGATGACACCCCGGCCGGGCTGGATACTCTCGACCGGTTCGAACACGATCTACTGGTAAACCCTCTCGACATCACCGGAGGCCGACTACTTCTTCCAGGCAGAGTGCTCCACCCGGATGATCTTCGTCATGATTTGCTCCAGGAAATCCGCTGTGCCTGAGATCGTTTGCCCGTTGGCTGAGGCTGCCCGTGAGTACGGCAATCGAGAAGCGATAATTACCGACCTGCGCATCATCACCTATAGCGAATACGACCGCCAGGTCACTTACACTGCATCCCTGCTGAAAGAGAAAGGCGTCACTTCCGGTCACCGGGTTGGTATTGTCCTGCCCAATTCCATAGAGTACCCGATTTTACTGGTGGCCCTGTATCGCCTCGGCGCCGTTGCCTGCCCGGTCAGCCAGCGCTGGCCGGCACGACTGACAGCCGATTATCTGGCCGGACTGGACTGTAGAACCATTATCACAGATACCGGTTCACAGGACCTTAAACCGTATCACAGGTTTGATCTCATTGTCGTCGATGAGGTAGTCAACACCGGTCATCCAGCAGCATCATCATCGGTGCAACCAGCAACCATATCACTTGAACAAGCAGCCACAGTGATCGCCACCTCGGGGACCTCATCCCTGCCGAAAGCAGTGCTGCACTCTTACGACAACCATTACTTCAGCGCTATCGGTTCCAATATGAATATCACAGTGCGACCCGGTGATCGCTGGCTTTTGTCGCTGCCGTTGTACCATGTTGGCGGACTGGCAATCCTGTTTCGCACCATGTCTGGCGGCGGAGCGGTGGTGATGCCCAACAGCGATACCGACCTGTCAGACAGTATCGAACGATACCTGGTGACGCATCTGTCACTCGTCCCGACACAGTTGCAGCACCTGCTGAAAACGGCCACTCCGATAGATGTGATAAAGCGGCTTGCCGCCGTACTGGTTGGCGGCGCCCCCTTGCCGACCTCGCTGGTGGAACAGGCATACCAGGCTGGCCTGCCGCTTTACACTACCTACGGCCTGACTGAGATGGCGTCACAGGTGACCACCACCCGCCCCGGCGATCCGCCGGACAAACTGCTGACATCCGGCACCACGCTCAAACACCGTCGGTTGAGGATTGCAGACGACGGTGAAATCCTGACTAAGGGAGATACCTTGTTTTTGGGTTATGTATCTCCGAACGGAATCAACTTACCCCTCGATAAAGACGGCTGGTTCCACACCGGTGACCTGGGTGAAATAGACAACGACGGCTACCTGACGATCCACGGCCGCCGGGACAATATGTTCATCTCCGGCGGGGAGAACATCCACCCCGAGCACCTCGAAGGCACGATGTCCCTTTTATCTTTTGTAGAAGAAGCAGTGGTGATACCGATTGCAGACTCCGAGTTCGGCCATCGCCCGGTGGCGGTGATCAGGACAGGGGATGGTCGAATCGTTCACAAAACCGATCTCATCCGACAACTTGAAGAGTTGGTCCCGCGTTTTATGATTCCGGTCGAATTCTACTTCTGGCCGGATGCGATCCCGGACAGCGGCATCAAACCGGCCCGGTATCAATTGCGTCAGCTTCTGGAATCAGGAAAACTGACTGAAATCACATAAAATCTGTCAGCTTCCGCCTCAGATCATCAGGAAGGTCCACCTTACGACCATCTTTTTTGCTGGTAGCCACGTGAACTGTTTTGACGGTCGCGGCCACTTCGGCAGCGGCGTTTTTCAAAGAATACGACAGGTGAAATGATGTTTGTCCGATCTTCACCACCGTCAGCTCAACTGTCACCCTCTCCCCCAGCGGCAGCGGTTTTTTGTAGCCGGCCTCGGCATGGGCGATCAGCGGTCGAAAGTCGGTTTCTCTGATTATCCGACCAAAGTCAAATCCGATCGACTCCATAAAGGCTTCGTAGGCATCGTGCGCCAGACGGAAGTAGTTGCCGAAAAAGAGTATCCCGGCGGCGTCGGTGTCGGGCAACCATACCCGTGTATTGTGCGTATAGGTCATTTATATGTTTCCCCTGTTGCGAACAAATTAGCGTGCCTCCACCTCACCCAATCATTATATTGGCTGCTAATGTAGAATGTTGTGAACAGATGTCCAAGTGCTAAATGTCAACTGATAAAGGAGAAACACAAGTGAACAGACACCCCCTCAGAAACGGATTGATCCTTTCGGCACTGATCCTCTGGGCGCTGGCGGCGCTGCCGGTACCGGCTGCCGACACGGGCGCCATACCGCAGCGGTCGGATATCGAGGATAAGTACAAGTGGAAACTTCAAGACATCTTCGCCGATGATGACGCCTGGGAAACGACCTTCACCTCACTCAAAGCCGGTATCGGTGGTTTCGAGAAATACGAGGGGCACCTGGGCGATTCACCACAAAACCTGCTGAACTGCCTTAGTCTGTCCGACAGCCTGGAACTGATCAGCGACAATCTGTATGTCTACGCCTACATGAAGCTCGATGAGGACAACCGCATCAGCAAATATCAGGAGATGGGCGATCGTATTTCAGGACTGAACGCTGAGCTTTCAGCCGCACAGTCGTTTATCGAGCCGGAGATTCTGGCGCTGGACAGCGAACAATTGCAGTCGTTTCTGAGCGATGAGGCAGCTCTGGAGATATATCGGTTCCATCTGGAAGACCTGATGCGCAAGAAAAAGCACATTTTATCGGACAAGGAAGAGGCCCTGCTGGCGCTGGCTGATCCGGTCATCGGCTCTTGTTCGCGGATTTTTACCATGCTCGACGATGCCGACATCTCCTACGGTTCGATCTTTGACAGCGACAGCAACGAAGTGGAATTGACCAAGCAGCGTTACTACCGTCTCCTGGAGTCAAGCGATCGACGTGTGCGCCGCGACGCCAGCGAGGCTTACAACAACGCCTACCTGGGTTACGTCAACACACTGGCAGCGACTCTCTCAGCTTCAGTCAAACGGGATTACTTCCTGATGAAGGCCAGAGGGTACAACAGTTGCCTGGAGATGTCGCTGGACCGTTACCATATCCCGGTGACGGTATACCACAACCTGATTGAGGCGGTCAATACCAATCTGTCGTCGCTGCACCGGTTGACCGCCCTGCGCAAACGGATCCTGGGCTGTGACACCCTGTACAAATACGATATGTACGTCCCGCTTGTGCCCCGATCCCGGGAGAACTACCCGTACGAGGAAGCCAAGAAAATAGTCCTCAACGGCCTGAAACCACTGGGCGAGAAATACCTGGCCGAATTTGAGAACGGGCTCAACGGCGGCTGGATAGATGTCTTCGAAACCGAGGGTAAAGGCTCCGGCGGTTACCAGTGGGGCTCCTACGGTACCCACCCCTATATTCTGCTTAACCACAGCGGGTCTCTGATGGATGTGTTCACTATTGCTCACGAGATGGGTCACGCACTGCATACGGAATTTACCAACCGCAACGAACCGTATGTCTACAGCAATTACTCACTGTTCATTGCCGAGGTCGGCTCCACCTGTAACGAGGCGTTGCTGATGAAGTACTTGCTGGAGCAGGCCGGGAGCAAGCAGGAGAAAATGGCCCTGCTGAGCTACTACATTGAGCAGATTGTCGGGACTTTCTTCACCCAGGTGATGTTCGCGGAGTTTGAACTGGCCATCCACGAACGGGTCGAAAACGGTCAGGCGCTGTCGGCCGATTACATGCGGCAGACTTACCGCGACATATATGAGAAATACTGGGGACCGGAACTGGTTCTGGATGAGACCGGCGACCTGGGCTGCCTGCGGATCAGCCATTTCTACCGGCAGTATTATGTTTACGAGTATGCTACCGGCTATGCGGCGGCGCAGGCAATGTCACAACGGATTCTGGAAGGCAAAGAAGGTTATCTTGACACCTACTTCAAGTTCCTGTCTACCGGTACATCGAAATATCCCGTCGATATACTTAAAGACGCCGGGGTTGACATGACGACACCCGACCCGGTCGACCGGACACTGGCGCTGTTCGGCGAACTGGTCGATGAAATGGAACGCCTGCTGGACGAGAGCTGATTTCGGTCACGACAGTGACACCAAAGCCGGCGGCTGATACCGCCGGCTTGTTTTTGCACGATAGTTGTAACTATCCGGACCAAATTCCATATCCGGTGCTACCAACTTCACCGTAACGAGCAGTTGGGTGGTGCTCTGTTTTGAATTCTGGCATTATGCCAGTTGGCATTCTACTTGTGTGTACAGAAAATGGGTAGCGGGTCACTTTCAATCATTCGGTCAGGTCATGCGGCGCAGCCGCGTGACCGAAAAAAAAGCGCGGCCATCATGATGACCGCGCTCACAGAAATACGTTAAGTCTATTTCCGTTTCTTCTTATGGAGCGAGCAGTTCATGCTCTTTCCGTCAGTGAAACGCTTGCACCTCTTGCCGTCTTTGGTCTTAGCGACGCAACGAACTTTCTTTGTCGCTACCTTTCTCTTGACCGGCTTTTTGGCTGCTTTTTTCTTAGCAGGCTTCTTGACTGCTTTCTTTTTCGCTTTGCGCATCAAAGTTCCTCCATCCTAAGTTTGGACACATCAAAAAACACACCTGTTGAAAGTTTGTCAAGAAAAAAAACTTCCCTCATAAAATAAATCGTGCACGCCTTCCGAACGGACGCATCCGCGACAGCACACCCTCTTCACCTGCGTCCGGTCCGGGCACGAGCGGCCGCAGTTCTATCGGAGGATGCGTCGGGATATTCGTCATTATCACGCTTGTCTCGTCCGAACCGCTGCAGTGTCAGCGCCATCTCCTTCAGGCGTTCATCAACAGCAGCCATCACAGATCCTTTGGTGAAATTACCCCTGCTGGTGCGACGTCCGGCCGGTACACCGGTAAGAACCTCGATTCCTTCATCAATAGTCTTGATGGGATAAATGTGAAAGGTCCCTTTATCAACGGCTTCAATCACGTCCGGACGCAGCAACAGGTCGGCCACATTCTGGTGCGGGATAATGACGCCCTGGTCACCGGAAAGCTTGCGGCTGCTGCAAACATCAAAGAATCCTTCAATCTTCTCATTGACGCCACCGATCGGCTGGATTTCTCCTTTTTGGTTCATCGATCCGGTCACAGCCAGGCTCTGTTTAATGGGAATGTTACTCAATGACGACAAAATAGCGTAAATCTCCGTTGAGCTGGCGGAGTCTCCATCAACACCACTGTAGGATTGCTCAAACGTCAGTGACGCTGACATCACCAGCGGTTTATCCTGGGCGAACATCTGTCGCAGGTAACCGCTGAGCACCAGCACACCTTTGTTATGAATGGGACCGGACAGGTCGGCTTCGCGTTCGATATTGATCACTCCAGCACGGCCCAGAGCGGTACTGGCGGTGATACGTGTTGGTCGGCCAAAAGCATACTCTCCATAGTTGTACACCGACAGTCCGTTTATTTGTCCTACTGCCGACCCGGCAGTGGAAACCATCAGGCTGTTGTTGTCAAACATTTCCTGGATCTTGTCCTCAACCAGGTTAACGCGAGTTCGTCGCAGCTTGACGGCAGTATGAACATCACGACGCAGGACGCGATTCGCTCCTCGATCGCGGGCACAGAATGCCGCCTCCCGGATGATATCCGAAATCAAGGAGAATCTGGTGGTAAGTTTCCGTCGTCGTCCGGAATGCCGCATACCGTACTCGGCCACAGCCTGCATCCCGGACAGATCGAATATCGGCAAGTGTTCTTCCTGGACAAGGCGTCGGATAAAGGTGAAGTAACTGCGCAAATTGGTTTTATTGGCCGACATAACGCTGTCAAATTCCGCTTTGACCTTAAATACTTTCTTGAAGTCTTCGTCCAGTTGCCACAATAGATGATACGTTCGCGGCTCACCGACCAGTACCACCTTGACATCGAGGGGGACCTCTTCCGGTTTGATTCCGGAACCAGCCATCATGTAAAAGGGATCAAAACCGGTGATTTCGATAGTGCGGTTTCTCAGGGCTCGCTTGAGATGTAACCAGACGCCCGGCTCGGTAAGCACGTCCATAGCCCGCGCTATCAGGAAACCGCCGGAGGCCTGCATCAGTGAGCCGCCGAAGATACGGGTGAAGTCGGTGCGCCAGTACCCGAAGCGATCGACGACTCGTTCCAGTGAGCCGAAGAGATTCTTGTATGAGGGTGATTGCTCCATTATGATCGGTACTCGATCGGTTTCGGCGTTGTCCAGAATAAGATTGATGGAAAACTCTTCAAACGGTTCCCGCTTGCGGTAGGGTGGCGGTTCCGTTTCACCGCGTCGTGGCTGTGCCTCCCGGAAGCGGTCCAGGTCACTCAACAGCGCCTCCTCTGCTTCGTCCAGATAGCTTTCCACCTTTTTATCGGGGTAGCGTTTTTTCAATACGTTCAGCTTTTCGGAAATCAGCGGTGCTATCATCGAGTAATCGAGCTTCTCCAGAGCATCTTCCATCTTGCCGGTCAGTTTCTTTGACTCCACGGAGGTGGCATCGAAATCCCGCCTCAGGCTGTCCCACTGACGGCGTAGTTCGTCCAGCCGGGCCAGGGAGAACTTGCCGTCGCGCGCCAGTTGTTCCAGTCGCTCCAATGAGATCGGTTCTTCATCGATTATGGGCTGGATTTCGTTGCGGACACCCATCCCGGACTGGATCTGCACCATCACAAACCCGGCCTTGGTCAATCTCTCCTCAAAGGCGTGAATCAGCTCTTTCTGGCGGTTATCAAACTCGCGGGTGATGCGGTTGGTGCGGTCCTTGTAATCTTCAGACAGGTATATCTTGGGGACCGCTTTGCGGATGGAACTGATCTGGTAACCCATGTCTTTCTTGAAACGACGACCGTCACCTGCCCTGAAGGTCAGAATACGGGGGTTGTCTTCGTTCTTGAAGTTGTTGACGTAACAAATGTCGGCCAGGTTTGGTGTTCCGTGATCGAGTTGCTTCAGAAGATGCCGCACTGCTGAAATGCGGCCGGTTCCGGCCGGACCGGTAACGAAAATATTGTATCCGGCACTTCTGACATTCAGTCCCGTGCGAAAGGCATCCATCGCCCGCTTCTGTCCAATAATACCCGAACAGGGAGAAACATCGTCCGACGTCCTGACTGCTTTAGGCTGGTAATCGATGCTATAATCCAGGTTGCTGCTGGTGAGTTCTCGGTGTCGCTTGCGTGTCGCCTTTTTCGTGGCCGGCATAGGTACCTCCGTTAACATGATCGATTGAGCCGGAATATACCTGATGACGACCACCAAACAAGAGAAAAACCGCGAGTTGGGCCGCATCTTATTCTCTCGTATCGGCTTGCCCTGATGTCCGACCCGGTGGCCGGTCATAATATTATCAGTTGACAAACCCCGGGGGGCAAACGTTTATTGTCTGTTGTATTGGGAGATGTGTATCCGGTTGCCTGTGGACCGGCTATAAAATGAGGAAATGTTAACGTCTGAGGATATGGGAATGACTAAGGGATCAATTGCACTGGCCATTGTGATTCTGCTGGCGGTTAATTTTACTGCCGTGGCTCAGGATGAAGAGCGTGATGTTGTGGAGATGACCTTTTTCGGCGGATTTGGTATTCCCGGCAGTGGTGTGTCGGAATGGGTAACCCAAGGCTACGAACGGGCTGCCGAGACCGGATTCGATATGGGCCTTGAAGCCGGCTGGTTCGTCAGATCGAATTTTGTTGTGGGTGTGAACATCACATACACGGAATTCGGTATCGATGACACCGCGGAATCGTCGCATAATCACCGTCTTTACAATCCCAGCATCTATGCCAAGCTGTTATTTGAGGGAGAGTCCAACTGGACACCGTATCTCAAGGGCCACCTCGGTTTGGATAATGCCAAGTTCTCAACGAAAGTAACCAACCCGGCGGGCGGACGCTACCGCGAGATTTCCTACGAACCGGCAATCGCGATGGGTGTCGGCGCCGGTTTGATATATTACACGGCCTACTATAGTGCCCTATTCATCGAGGTTAACTACCATACTGCCATGACCGAAAAGGCTGAGGCAACATATCTGGATACCCAATACGAGTTCGGGGAAAACCTGGCCACATATGATATCCACGCCGGTATCCGCCTCGTTTTCAGCAAAGATTGACGAAAGCACCGAGACAAAGTGTAACCCGCCCTTTAATGGGGCGGGTTTTTTTCTGTTTGCCCTCGCGATTAGCGCCCCTTAGCTTGAGGCATGTCTCAGGTCAGACTGCTTATTGTTGACGACGAGCCCGGCCAGCGGGATTTGCTCTCAGGGTTTCTGTCCAAAAAAGGGTATGAGACACACGTGGCCGGTGATGCCAACGAAGCAATGGAACAATACCACCGGGTTTTTGCTCCGGTCGCCGTCGTAGACATGAAAATGCCCGGTATGGATGGCCTGCAGTTACTGACCAAACTTCGCGAGATCAACCCCTTCATACAGGTCATCGTGCTGACTGCATTCGGCTCGGTGGAGACGGCGGTGGCAGCTATGAAGGCCGGGGCGTTTGACTACCTCACGAAACCGGTCGAGGACCTGGACGAACTGCTGCTGAAACTGGAAAAAGCCGCCGCCCAGAACCGGCTGGTGGTGGACCACCAGGTGATGACCGAGCGACTGGCTGAGATATTCCCCACAACCGAGATAATCGGCGAATCCGACGCCATCCGGAAAGTCAAAGAGATGATTTCCCTGGTGGCGCCGAAAGATGCCACGGTGTTGATCACGGGACCGTCCGGAACCGGCAAGGAGCTGGTGGCGCGGGCTATCCATGCCCTGTCGCCCCGGGCTGAGAAACGGCTGGTAGCCATAAACTGTGCGGCCTTTCCGGAGACTCTTTTGGAATCGGAACTGTTCGGCTACGAGAAGGGTGCTTTTACGGGTGCGGACAAGACCAAACAGGGACGATTCGAGCTGGCTGACGGCGGCACCCTGCTGCTGGACGAAATCGCCGAAATGCCGCCGACCATGCAGGTCAAACTGCTGCGGGTTCTGGAGGAACGGAAGATCGAGAGGCTGGGATCAGTCAAGGAGATTGATCTCGACATTCGCATCCTGGCCGCCACCAACCGGGATCTGGTGAAACTGGTACCCGAGGGCAGGTTCCGCGAAGACCTGTTTTACCGGCTGAACGTCATTATGATCGACATCCCGCCGCTGGCTGAAAGAACCGGCGATATCCTGCTGTTAGCCGAGAAGTTTATCGAGAAGTTCTCGCGCAAGGTCGGCAAGGATATCAAGGGCATCGACGCTATGGCGGCCGAACTCCTGATCGGTTACACCTGGCCCGGCAATGTGCGTGAGTTGGAGAACGTTATCGAACGAGCGGTCGTGCTGACACGCTCGGATCAGATCACGAAGAGCGATCTCTCCGGGTTGACTTCGAAATCAAACGCTGTCATGGCTGCCGGGGTTGTCATGCCGCTGGCTGATGTTGAGAAGCAGCACATCAAGTATTGTCTCGATCAGTTGAACTGGTCTGTCGGTCAGTGCGCCGAGAAGCTCGGCATCCACAGAAACACGCTGCGGACGAAGATCAAAGAGTATGGGCTGAAGCGGGAATGAATCGGGTTCGACGGTTTGTGACCGGGTATTCTTCAGATTGTCCGGACGGATAGCTTGTGGGGTCTGAAGATGTTGTTCCATAAGGTAACGACTCTGGGCCGCGTAGAGTGGGGGCTTGTCTCCCACCAATAGAAGTGGCGATGCCACTGATTTGTCAATGGCGTTGCCCGTCGGCGGACATAAAGCCCGCCGCTACGCGAAGTTGGTAAGTCGTGATTTCGTATAGTTAAAAGGTGCCGGGGTTCTCATAAGAGACGGTGTCGAGTTTCTCATAAGTGTGGCTATGCCACCGGAACCCGACCTGCGACCCCTCTCCCCCGTTATGACCACATGCGGGTTTTGCCTTCGCCGAAAGGCATGTGTTTGCCCTCGGCTTTCTCCTTCATGTACTTCTTCGTCATCGCCACGACTCCGCCCGACAGCACTACCAGTGCAATCAGGTTAGGGACGGCCATCAATCCGTTGGCGGTGTCGGCGTAGGACCAGACCGTCTTGAGGTCGAAACGTGCCCCCAATAATGTAAAGACAATGTATACGCACTTGTACGGGAACTTGGCTCGCGTGCCGCCGAGATACTCAATACCCTTCTCGCCATAATACGACCAGGCCACGACGGTCGAGAAAGCAAACAACATGACACCGACCACCACCATCCACAGGCCGAAACCCGGGAGCGCCGCGTCGAAAGCGTGCATGGTCAGTGGCGCGCCGTTGAGACCGCAGTCCCAGACACCGGTGGTGATAATAACCAGCGCCGTCATGGTACAGATAACCAGCGTGTCGATGAACGGGCCCAGCATAGCGACCAAACCCTCACGGACCGGTTCTTCCACTCGTGCGGCCGAGTGCGCCATCGCCGCCGACCCCTGCCCCGCCTCGTTGGAGAACAGGCCGCGCCTCAGACCCCAGGTGAATGTCATCCAGACGGTAGCACCGCCGGCCGCACCACCTACCACCGCTGTCGGATTGAAGGCATGATAGAAAATCATCCCGAAAGCTTCGGCGATCTGTTCATAGTTAATCAGTATAATGATGAAGGCGCTGACCACATATACGACCGACATAAATGGCACCAGGTACGACGCCACTCGCCCGATTCGCTTTATCCCCCCGATTATCACGCTACCCACCAGGCCGGCGACGACAAATCCGATCAACCAGCGCACCCAGGCTTCGTTTTCGGGCGCGACTTTGAACGCATCCAGTAATGAGTGGGCCATCGTGTTCGACTGTACCATATTGCCGGCGCCAAAGGCGGCGATGGCCGTACAAAACGCAAACATGTACGCCAGCGGCCGGAAGTATTTGTGCATTCCCAGTTCGATGAAGTACATCGGTCCACCGCGAATGTTGCCGTCCGGTTCCACCTTGCGATGCTTGATAGCCAGCATGCATTCGGTGTACTTGATAGCCATACCGAAAAAGGCGGTCACCCACATCCAGAAAATGGCGCCGGGTCCACCCCAGTAGATAGCGATCGCTACCCCTGCTATATTACCGATACCGATTGTCGCCGACAACGCCGCCGACAACGCCTGGAAGTGTGTCAACTGTCCCTTGTGGTCCGGGTCGTCATAGCGGCCGCTGGCAATGCCCACACCGTGCGCAAAGCCGCGCACCTGTATGAGGACCGTGCGCAGTGTCAGGATTAGTCCAGCCGACAGCAGGATCATCGCCATCGGCCATCCCCACACGAAGTTGGAGACTAACTCGAGTCCGTTATTTATTTGGTCCATAGTCTGAAAGTGAAGGCAATCCGGAGCCGGTGTGCAAGCTAAAAAAGGGAAGCATTTGAGCGCTGTCGATTACCCGAAATCCCTTGCCAAATGCTCGATTAGATAGTATATTTTGCCTATAGGGCTGCCTGGAAGTGGCAGCCGTGACAGCAAGCAACAGGGTCAGACAACACTGGCAGGACATCCGCAACTATTGCTTTCCACTGTACTGCGGTGGTTTACGTGAAAGCGGCTATCCGGGGTAGTGGGACGCAGGCAACAGGGTTGATGACAACATTAGAAGGACATCGGGTAACTTTGTATGACCGGTTACATAGGATACACATTAGACCGGGGTTAAAACCCACCCGATGGGGCTTGTTGAAAAAGTCCCATTCTCGTCATTGCGAGCGACAGCGTGGCAATCTCGGATATTGAATGTCAACGAGATAGCCACGTCGCTTCGCTCCTCGCTATGACGTTTGTTAGGTTTATCAACAGGCCCGATGGGTGGGGTACATGGTCTTTCCCTCGTCCCTCTCTGTCATTCCCGCGTCCACTTCCGTCATTCCCGCGTCCCTCTCTGTCATTCCCGCGCACGCGGGAATCCAGGCAACACATCCAACCGCCGTCGTGCGTCAATGCGACAAGCGCAGCGACGTGGCAATCTCATCGGCAACAATCAATGAAGCCCATAATATCAAACCAACAGAAGGAGTAACACCATGACACGTATGGTAACGCTCACAGCAACACTCATCGTCGCACTGCTGGCGCTGACCGCTCTGGCCACACCAAAGTTCATCCACTACAACGGGGTTCTGATGCAGGCGGGCGTTCCGGTCCCTGATGGCGATTACATGCTCACTTTCAGAGTCTATGAGTATGAAGTAGATCACTCCCCCATCTGGTCAGAGGTGCAGAATCCCGTTGCCACCAAAGACGGCAAATTCAACGTTAAGCTCGGGTCTATTAACGAGTTAACAACGGACGTTTTCAGCTCTGACGACCGCTGGCTGGGGATCGAAGTCGGCACCGATGGCGAGATGACACCCCGGACGCCGATTGGATCAGTGCCCTATGCCTTCATGGCGGGCAATGTGGCTGACAGAGCGATTGACTCCAACAAGATTGCACTGAAATCCATCAAGCATGAGAACATCAAGGACAAGGCCATTGATTCACTCAAGATAGCAGACAAATCGATCAAGCAGGAGAACATCAAGGACGGCGCCATCACCAGCGCCATAATTGCCAACGGCACGATCCTGTTTGAAGATATCGCTTCGAATGGTGCAACCTCTTCCGGCAAGATCATGAAGTGGGATGGAGATTCCTGGGAGCTCGGTGACGACAATGTCGGTGCGGCTGACAACGACTGGACCCTGACCGGGGGTGTTCTGTTCACGGCCGGCGAGTGGGGCATCGCCCGCGCCGGTAACACTCTTCACGGACTGCATGACAGCACCCACGTTAACCTGGGCGGGGCTTCCCAAACTGGCACCGGTGGCAAGAATTACGTGTATGCTACGGTAGCAGGGGGATGGTCCAACAGTGCCAATGGTAGCCACTCTTCTGTCGGCGGCGGCCAGAACAACAGAGCTTGGGGAGGATACGCAACCGTTGCCGGTGGCCTTCATGACACCGCCAGCGGAGATTATGCTTCCATAGGCGGAGGAAGTGTTAACAGTGCCACCGGGTTTGGCTCAGTGATTGCTGGCGGGAATGATAACCAGGCCACCGATACTGGCGCTGCGGTCGGCGGCGGCAGTAACAACCGGGCAGAAGGCATTTATGCCACTATCCCGGGAGGATGGATGAATGAGGCAAAAGGTGATCGTTCTTTCGCCGCGGGCTCTAGAGCCGAAGCCAACCACGATGGCGCTGTCGTAATCTCATCCACCGTCTCGAGAACCAGCCCGCCTATCAGTTCGGCTTTTCCCGGGGAGATGGTCTTGCGCGCAGATAGTCTGTTTTACCTCACTGATGGCATCACGTTGGCCGGTTATCCCGGCGGCAATCCCTTTCTGTACACCTCAACAGGGGCTTTTCTCAGCAAGGGCGGCGTATGGCAGAATGCGTCGGACAAACACCTGAAGGAGAATTTCACACCCGTTGACGGCCGCGAGATTCTGGAGAAAATCACCCTGCTTCCGATCATGCGGTGGAACTACCAGACGGAGGACGACCAAACTCAGCACATTGGTCCCGTCTCGCAGGATTTTTACACCGTCTTCGGTGTCGGGGGTGACGATAAAACGATCTCCACGATTGATCCGTCTGGAATCGCGCTGGCTGCTATACAGGAGTTGTACGAACGGAGCAAAGAGCAGCAGCAGACCATAGAGGAGTTGCGAGAGAAAGTCGCAAAGGTTGATGATCTCAAAGCGCAGATGAAGCAGTTGCAATCGCTGGTCGAAACTCTCCTGGTTCAGAAGAACGTGACCGGAGGCGGCAGCGACAAACTGGCAGTCAGCAGGTAAACGAAACGGAGGCATGAAAATGAAAACACGTTTTATTATTAGATTGGCCCTGCCGACCCTTCTCGTGGCCCTGCTATTTGCCGCCGGATTCGGCGCCGATACCGGAAAACCACAGTCACCCGCGGCGACAAGAGCCACGGTGGATCAGAAGGAGAAACCGGCGGCGCAGACAGCTCCTGTCGTGACTCAACGACCTCCGCAGTCGTCGGCTGTCACCGCGCCTGACAGTAACCAGGTGATCGAGGGGCAGATCTTCACGGCCGGGGTTACAAGTGCGAGTTCCGCCAGTTACTCACTTGCCGCGGGTGCCGGTCAGATGGCGGTTGGAGAGGGTAGTTCGGCCAGCTACAGTAGTAGTGGCGGCATCTGGGATTTCCCGATTTTCTGCTGCCAGAATCGCGGTGACGTTGACGACAGCGGTGGCCTTGATGTCGGCGACCTCACGTACCTTGTTGCCTATCTATTCCAGGGTGGTCCAGCACCACCGTGCCCGGAAGAGGGTGATGTCGACGCCAGCGGTGGCATTGATGTCGGTGACCTGACGTATCTGGTAGCGTATCTGTTCCAGGGTGGCCCACCACCACCACCGTGTTAAATCCCCTTTAGCCGCCGAGCACCCTATCGGCGCGCTGGAGTAACAGCGAGGCTCCTGCTCCCGGGAGCCTCGCGTTGTTTTGCCGGAAAGGGTCGAGTTAAACGCGCGATATGTGGTTCATTCTTGACACCATAGCCGTATCAGGATATATTTGTCAGCAAAACATGAATTGCGAAAGGAAATAAGCCGATGAGAACCACAGTCTTAGCGCTATTAACAGCGTTTTTATTCCTGCTCGGGCAGGTCGGATGTTCTGAGGAGGAAAAGCAGACTAAAACCGATACCCCTGCAAAAACGACGACTCCCCAGCAAACCGTAGCGACCCAGCCCAACTATGACAGCCTGGCCACTGTCACGGCTCCGATTCGAAACGAGGATAACCAGTTCGCAACCCTGGTCACCAGCTTCGGAAACCTGACGCTGGAACTGTATCATGATGTCGCCCCGGCCCATGCCGACTCGTTCATGGCCCGTACCCGGGACGGTTTCTACGACAACTCCCTGTTCTACCGCGTCGTTAATCGCTTTATGATCCAGGCGGGAGACCCTACCGGTACCGGTGCCGGAAAGGCCGACTATACGCTCAACGCGGAGTTTTCAGAGATGCCGCATATAGAGGGCACGTTGTCAATGGCGAGGGCTATGGATCCCAACTCGGCCTCGACCCAGTTCTTCATTTGTCTGGATCGCAATCGCCTGACATCGTCGCTCGACCGCAAGTACACGGTCTTTGGTCATCTGATCAAAGGATACGATGTCCTGCACAAGATCGGTTCGGTGGAATGCGGTCCCAACCCCGGCAACCCCACGGAGATATCGCGACCAAAGGAGAATGTCCAATTAATCCGGGCTTATGCCTCTGATGCCGAAGGCAATGAGGTCCAGTAGGGGCTTACGGAGAACCATCTGACCAGGCGCCGACCTGCCCGTTGGGGTAATGCCGATCCGGTGGCCCGGGGCTTGCCCCGGGTTTCGTTATTGACTGCAACAGTACTGGTTCGAAGTCGTAGAATAGGAAACATGACACCACGGAAAATAGTTCTGCTCGGCTCGACCGGTTCCATTGGAAGGTCGACGCTCGATGTTATTCGGCAACATCCGGGGCACTTTGATGTTATTGCGCTGGCCGCTCACGCCAACGTCGATCTGCTCCTGGATCAATACCGCCGGTTCCGGCCGGAATATGTTTGCCTGATTGATCCTGCCGCAGCGAAAATAATGTCCGACAAGTTGAGCCGGGAACCGGTTGAGGTTCTATCCGGTGAAGCGGATATGATCGCTTTAGCCGGTCGGAAGCAAGCCGATATCGTCGTCAACGCTGTGGTTGGGGCGGCCGGATTGCGAGCATCACTGGAGACGATCCGGGCGGGCAAATATCTCGCTCTGGCCAACAAGGAATCACTGGTGGCCGGAGGTCCGCTTTTTGGGCCTTTGATAAAAAAGAGCGGTGGTAAGATACTGCCTATAGACTCTGAACATTCGGCCATCTGGCAGACCCTGACCGCCGGGAAACCGGAAGAAGTAGCCAACATCATTCTGACTGCCTCCGGCGGGCCTTTTCGGGATTATCCCATTGAGCGGTTTTCTGAGATCACCCCCGAGCAGGCACTGGCTCACCCAACGTGGAAAATGGGTCCCAAGATTACTATCGATTCGGCTACCATGGTCAACAAGGGGCTGGAGGTTATTGAGGCGGCAACGCTTTTCTCGATACCGGTGGAGAAGATCAAAGTGGTTATCCATCCTCAGTCGATAGTACACTCAATGGTGGAGTTTATCGACAGTTCCATAATAGCGCAGCTTTCCCGTCCTGATATGCGGTTGCCTATAACGTATGCCCTGTTCTGGCCGCAGCGGGTACAGTCGGATTTCGGGCGTCTCAGTTTCGATGATCTCCTGTCGCTGTCGTTTGAAAAACCCGACTTTGTGCGTTTCCCGGCACTGCGTCTGGCGTTTTCCATTGCCGGACAAGGGGGCACCGCCCCGGCCGTATACAGTGCCGCCAACGAGGTTGCGGTAGGGGCATTCTTGCGGGAGTCTGTCAAATTCTCGGACATTTCCGATATAATAGAAGATACGGTTGCCAAAATGGATGTCGTGACCGATCCTTCGCTGGAGGACATCTTGCAGGCCGACCGTGAAGCCCGCCGGTATGCCGGAGAAAGGACAGGTCAATCAGCATGTTGTTGACAGCGGCATCTTTCATATTCGTTCTGGGCATTTTGATATTCATCCATGAGCTGGGTCATTTCCTGGTAGCCAAGAAAGTGGGTGTCAGAGTTGAGAAGTTTTCACTTGGTTTTCCTCCGAGCATTTTTTCACGCAAGATCGGTGACACCACTTACTGTATCGGCGCTATCCCTCTGGGGGGGTACGTCAAGATGGCCGGAGGAGACACCGGCGAGGAATCTACCGGTGCCGCCGATGAGTTTTTCTCCAAAAGCGTTGCTCAACGCGCGGCGGTGATTTTTGCCGGACCGTTCATGAACTACGTGCTGTCAATCGTTATTCTGATAGGTATCCTTTACTTCAATGGCCAGCCCATCACTGACCCTGAGCGAGTGGCCATTCTCCAGGTGCAACCCGATGGCCCGGCGGAAGGGGCGGGGTTATTGGAAGGCGACGAGATAATCGCCGTCGATGGAATCTCAGTGCGACGTTCTGATTCACTCAGTTACCTGATTCACGCTCAGATCGAACAGCCGGTTGATCTGACCTTGATCAGGGGAGATGACACCACCAACACCACTCTGACAACCATGAAGGCCGCCCAGATCGGACCGGACGGAACCGAAGATACGGTAGGTCTGATCGGTGTTATACTGGCCCAGAAGGAAATCGGCCGAGAAAAAATCGGTCTATGGCGGTCGGCTCGGGGTGGTATTGTATGGGCTCACAATATTGTCTGGGGGACGGTTAAGTTCGTCAAGATGTATATAACCGGCGAGGTTTCTCCCAAAATGGTCGGAGGCCCGCTGTTCATTGCCCAGGAGTCCGGCAAACAGGCTCGCAAGGGCGCTGCCAGCCTGTTTTTCTTCATGGCTCTGCTGTCGGTGAACCTGGCGGTTCTCAATGTCTTGCCGATTCCGGTGCTGGACGGCGGTCACCTGGTTTTCCTGGCTATCGAAAAGATTCGCGGGATGCCGTTGTCGCTTAAGATACGACTGGCGGCTCAGCAGGTCGGCGTTGTCCTGTTGCTGGGACTGATTGTTTTTGTAACGTATAATGATATATTAAGAGTGATAAAATGACGGTGATCCTCTGCTTTCTGACACTCGGTTAAGAAAAAATGAGGGCACCTTATAGGCCGGATATGGGTATAAACATTCTGAAAGCCTGCTGAAGAACAGCGGCACTGAATTGAGAGATATATGGGTAACGTATCATTTGCCGGTTCACTCTGGGACAATTTCAAACAGATCATAGCGGCTGTCGTGATGGCCCTGGTTATCAAGACCTCTGTTGTGGAAGCCTACAAGATACCGTCGCAGTCCATGGAGGATACGCTCCTGGTGGGTGATTTCCTTCTGGCTAATAAAGTGATCTACGGCGCCCGTATCCCGCTGGTCAACTGGCGGCTGCCGGCTATACGAGATCCGAAACCGGGAGACATTGTTATTTTCATCTACCCGGTCGACGGCGTGACCAAGTATATCAAACGTTGCGTAGCCACACCCGGCGACACGGTGGAAATAAAGAACAAGGTTCTGTTTGTCAACGGCAAGCACTTTAAAGACCCGGAAGAGGCCAAATTCATAGACGCCACCTCCAAAGGTGAACCGATAATCCAGTCTCGACGGCCTGGCGGCACCGACAGCCGTGACAACTTCGGGCCGTTTATCATACCTCGCAATTGCTATTTTATGATGGGTGATAATCGGGACAACTCTTATGACTCCCGTTACTGGGGCGCCGTACATAAGGACCTGGTTCTGGGTGAGGCTATGCTGGTGCACTGGTCGTGGAATGATTCGGTCTATCCCTCACCGGAAGTATCAGTGACGGATCCCCTGTCGGTCCCTCGGCTGTTTGTTTATAATGCCTTGCATTTCTTCCAGAAGGTTCGCTGGGGGAGACTGTTTGGGCTCATATCCTGACGAACTGACTTACTCGGAGACAATTCAGTGACAACACACAAATTATCTGGAAACCGAACCCACTACCTGTCGGAAGGACCGAGAATAATGAAGTACAATACCATAGTAGTTCTGGTCGGAGTAATGCTGCTGCTGCCGGTTCTGTCGGTGCTTGCGGGACCGGCTGTCGAGATACCCGAGCCGTTGTTTGATTTCGGAAGAGTCTGCCAGAAGGCGCAGGTTGCGCACATTTTCTGGATCAAGTCGGTGGGCGATGATACCCTGCAGATCACTCGGATTGAATCCGGCTGCGGCTGTACGAAAGCGCCGATTGGCGATTCGATGATCGCACCGGGAGACAGTACGGCGCTGGAGATATTCTTCTCGACCAAATCTTATCGTAACAAGGTCTCCAAGCGACCCTATCTTGAGACCAACGCCGATGAGAACAAAGTTTACGTGAAAATATCGGCGGTGCTGGTACCGGAACCGGATACAGTTATGCCGATAAGCCTCAACCCGTACATTCTGGACGTATCGCAGTTCACCACCAAACCACGCCGCCGCGCCCGTTTTCTTATCGAGAATAAGAGCGAACAGGATTACGAGTTGACGATGATTGACTGGTCCCGCCGGCACTTCGACGTCAAACTACCCGAGCAGGTTAAGGCTGGTGAGACAGCCGACGGAATGGTCATTGTCCACGAGAATGTGATCGAAACCGAGTTCGAGCAGTCACTTACTTTCGCCATCAGTGACAGCGTGAATACGCGCTACACCTTGCCGGTGCGTCGTATGTACCGGGTAAAAGACCGGTCAAAATAATCCTCGCGGCAACCCGGAACAGCGAGAGGTGTCACCTGTAGGTCACGCCGACACGCGGCGTGACAAAATGAATGTAACAGCCTCTTACCTGCCGACTAACGTTTTACTTGACTGTCGCCGGATGTAGCCCTAATTCCTGCTTGTGTTCCAACTCAGCGCAACAGATCTGGCCCGGAGTTTTGGGCCACGCCAGGTATTCTCCCGGTTGCAGTTTGAACTGACCACCGGTCAGTCGCTGGCCGTAACAGGCCCCAACGGCTCGGGGAAAACAACGCTGCTGATGACTCTCCTGTCCCTTTACCGGCCCAGTCGCGGCCAGGTGGTGTTCTCTCAGGATGGAAAACGGCTTGACGATTCCCGGCGGAGAGCTATGACATCACTGGTGGCGCCATACCTAAACCTGTACGATCAGTTGTCGGCCGAGGAAAACCTGAAATTCATTGCCACTCTGACGGGTCATGCCGTCACCGGGAAACAGCTCGATACCCTTCTGGCCAGAGTCGGTTTGCAGGGTCGCGGTTGTGATCCGGTCGGGGAATACTCTTCCGGGATGAAACAACGCTTGAAGTACGCGGTGGCGCTACTGAAAGAACCGGCCTTTATGTTTCTTGACGAACCGAGCACCAACCTCGACGAAGAGGGCCGACAGTTGATCAGGAGTATTATAGAGGAGTATCGCTCCCGAAGCATGATAGTGATTGCCACCAATGATCCGGAGGAAAGCCGTCTTGCCCAACAACAGCTTCGGCTTGGCAGCTAAGACGCTGGCGGTAGTGGTCAAAGACGTGCGCGTGGAAATGCGCACCCGCTATGCCGTCAATGCGATCCTGATGTTCGCGGTAGCCACGCTGGCGGTCGTTTCCTTCTCGGTGGGGCAAAGCGGATTGTCGCCGAGATTGATGGCGGCGCTGTACTGGATCATCATGCTGTTTTCAGCCATGTCGGGTTTGGCTCAGACGTTCATCAGGGAAGAGGAAACCGGAACGGCGCTGACGTTGCGGCTGCTGGCCGATGCCGACCCGGTATACATCGGCAAACTGCTGGTTAACCTGGGACTGTTATCGGTAATGGCAGCCGTCATTACTCCTCTGTTCTTTATTTTCACTGACGCCCCGACCGGCAATCTGCCGGCTTTCGTAGTGATCCTGGTGTTGGGTGTTCTCGGCCTGTGCGGGGCCACCACCCTGATAGCCGCTATTGTCGCCCGCGCCTCCGTAAGGGGAGCACTGTTCGCGGTGCTTTCATTCCCGATACTGATTCCGCTGCTGCTGATTCTGGTGTCAGCCACGCATAAGGTCCTGGCGGCAGCGGCCTGGGGTGATATTGCGGTGGAATTGCAGTTTCTGTTTGCTTATGCGGTGGTGATGATCACCGGCTCGGTGCTGCTGTTTCGATTCGTCTGGCAGGAGTAACCGAAATCAGCGGGTGAGTGCAGATGTGAATTGTCGTTGCCATTATTACCGGTATCTGTATAATTGTATGATAAGCAACGGCAATAACGAGTGATGAGACCTATGTGGTGGAAGATCATAATCCTGATGCTGATGACGGCGGTGATAGTGGCCGCGTTTGTTACTGAACCGCCCCAGCAGCAAATCGGCCCGGCCAGCCGCATTTTCTACTTCCATATTCCGGTCGCCTGGGTCAGCGTGATTGCCTTCACTATGTCCATGATATACTCGATTCGCTTCCTGGCCAGGCGCGATCTCGTTGAGGACGATAAAGCGGTCGAGGCCGCTCGCCTGGGTCTCATATTCTGTGTTCTGGCGACTATCAGCGGCTCGATTTTCGCACGAGTCACCTGGGGTTCATTCTGGAACTGGGACCCCCGCGAAACATCCATCTTCGTATTGTTGTTAATCTACGGAGCTTATTTTGCGCTGCGGCGGGCGGTGGATGTGGAGGAAAAACGGGCGACACTGGCAGCGGCTTATGCTATCCTGGCCTTTGTTACCGTGCCCATGCTGGTGTTTGTGGTGCCGCGCGTCATGCCGTCGCTGCACCCCGGCGATTCCATCGCTGACAGCAACTTACAGTTTATGATGAGCACGAGGGTGGGATTGATCCTGGCAACAGCACTGATAAGTTTTACGGCAATATATTTGTGGCTTTTCAATGTCGCTCGACGGATAAGAATTCTGGAGCGATCGCTGACAGAACAGGAGTTGTAAATTGGACGGAAATTATATCGCTCTCATCGTAACCCTGGTGATCTGGGTGGGTCTGTTTACAGTCCTGGTCAGCCTGAGTAAAAGGGTCCGGAAGCTGGAAAAAAGACAAAGATGAAAATCCGGTATATCATCGGCGGGATTATCATGGTGCTGTTTTTGATCTGGGGCACCAGCGCCTTCCTGAAAACAACCATTCAATACGTTTCGATAGAAGAAGCCCGCCACTCACAGCAGATAGTACAGGTTATGGGCAGGATCGACTTCGACCGGGTCATCTACGACGTGGAGAACTCACGGTTGAAGTTCAGCATTTACGATGCCGAGGCTGCTGACCCGGCAAGAGCGCCACGACTGGACGTGGTCTATACCGGCGTGGTGCCGGGTAATTTCGAACAGGCAACCACGGTGGTGCTAAAAGGCAAAAGCTCAGGCGATCTCTTTGTGGCCGAGCAGATGCTGGTCAAGTGCCCGTCGAAATACCAGGGCAGCGGGCAGGAATACCAGGACATTAACCGGCACCAGCCGGATGTCGAATCCGGAACGTCATTGTGACGCCTGATATTCCCGGTCAACTTCTGATCTGGTACGCTCTGGCAGCCAACATCATCGCCGGTCTGGCCTGGTTCCTGGCAGCCCGTGGCAGTGGTTCGTGGTCGAGCCTGGGTGTCACCAGCTACCGTGTCTTTGCTGTCGCTACTATGATGGCCGCCGCTTACCTGTTCTACCTGTTTTTTGCCCACGATTTTCGTGTAAAGTACGTTTTCGAGTACTCCGACCGGTCGCTGCCCTTCTTCTATCTATTGTCGGGGTTGTGGGCCGGCCAGGAAGGATCATATCTGTTGTGGCTGATTTTCAGCGCCTGCTTTGGTTTTGTGATCGTGCGCCACGGCGGACGCTACCGAGACCACGCCATGGCAGTCTACTGCGGCATCAATCTTTTCCTGCTGGTCCTGTTGACCAGGGTTTCTCCTTTTGCCCTGCTGACTTTCCCGGTTGAGGACGGCGCCGGGCTGAACCCGCTTTTGCAGGACCCCTGGATGGTTATCCACCCGCCGGTGATTTTTGCCGGGTATGCGGCCGCGGCTATCCCGTTTGCCGTCGCTCTGGCGGCTCTGTGGAAAAACGATTACAGCGAATGGGTGGCGCGAGTCTTTCCGTGGCAGGTAGTGACGGCACTGCTGCTGGCTGCGGGCAATATCCTCGGCGGCTACTGGGCCTACCAGACACTCGGCTGGGGCGGCTACTGGGGCTGGGACCCGGTGGAGAACTCCTCGCTTATTCCGTGGGTGATCTCAATGGCTGTGCTGCACGGACTGATCCTACAGAAACGAGTCGGGGCGCTAAAAAAGACAAATATCCTGTTGACGGTGCTGGTGTTTCTGTCGGTCGTCTATGGAACATTCCTTACGCGCAGTGGAGTTCTGGCTGATTTTTCCGTTCACTCTTTTGTCGATCTGGGAACCAACATTTTCCTGATCGGCTTTATGGTTTTGTTCCTGGCCGGGGCGCTGGTGCTGTTTTTTTACAGGATCAGGTCTCTGGGGCATACTGCGATCAACTACAATGTCTACGGTCGTGAGTTTTTCCTGTTTGTGGGGATGGCGGTTCTGTTTCTTTTTGGCCTGATGGTCCTGACGTGGACCTCCCTGCCCCTGATTACGACCCTGCTGGCCGCTACCCCGCGCGCTGCCGATATCGACACCTACAACACTTTTGCTCTGCCGCTGGCGGCTTTGATAGCGCTGCTGCTGACCTTTTCACTCAACAGCACGGCCACGGCGTTCACACCGCCCAGGTGGAAACTGCGCTTGATCGCCGCTGTTGTTCTCTCCGCAGCAGCCGGTGTCGGCCTGGTTCTGACTGTTCCCGTCGGCGGGCCGGTCTTTGTGATATTGCTGGTGATCACAGTAACAACTTTGGTTGCGTATCTGTCCCAGCCAAAACTGCCGGCACGTCTGATACTTCCTCTGGTGATCGCAGGAGCGACTGCCTTGTTAGCCGTAGGGCTGGGAATGCGACACCCGCTGCACCTGCTGTTCCTGTTTACCGCAACAACGTGCATCGTGTCCAGTATCAGTTCACTGGCCCGCCGGCTGCCTAACGGTTGGCGAAAGGCCGGTTCGCAACTGGCTCACCTTGGGTTCGGCGTGATGATAGCCGGTGTGCTGTTGTCGTCGGCTTACAGCACCAGTGAACAGGTGACTCTTTCTCCCGATAGTGAGCAAACGGCGTACGGCCTGAAACTGAAGTACTTAGGCATGGATAATGATATTACGCATCCGAAGAATAAGTTGACGATAGCAGTTGATGACGGCGGAGTAACTCGTCATATAAAACCGGAGTTGTTCTATTCATCACGGCTGGAGGGTCTGATGAAAAGGCCGCATATTGACCGGTCATGGCTTTACGATCTCTACTACGCACCTCAACAGGTTCTGGATGGCGATGACCCGGACGGCTTGCTGCTGTCCAGAGGGGAATCCCGGCAGGTCGGTGACTACGGGTTGACCTTCGTGAACTTTGTAATGGAACAGCATCAGATCCAGAGCCACGACCTGCAGGTGGTCGCCCTCCTGCGAATAGAAGGACCGGATCGCATTGACACGATTGCACCCGCTCTGACAGCAACAGAGGCTGCTGGTGGGGGGATGACGTCCACACCCGCTTACTTTGGCGAGAACGACGAGTACGAGGTTACTCTGGAGAGAATTCTGGCCGACCGCAGCGAGATTGTGATTCGTATCCCCGGATTGACTCCCGGCGGTACCGGTGAACGACTGGTGCTTGACATCTCCAAAAAACCCGGCATCAGTCTGGTATGGATCGGCACGACACTGCTGCTCTTGGGATTAGTCCTGGCGTTCAACCGGCGACGAGCAGAGGTTCCTCATTGATACACTTACTATATAGAAAACCATGGCCAGCTCTTGTTGATAGAGCCATTCGGAGAAAGGCCCGCAAGATATCAGGGACGTTATTGACAGCAGGGGTGATGACAATCCTGGTCACGGGGATGGCCGTTGCCGACAGCGTGCCGTTTGATCCGACCCGCGGCCTGGTGGAAGTACCGGTGATTATCGACGGTCGCGTCAACGGCTCTTTAGGGATCGATACCGGCGCCGACCGACTGTATATTGACAGCACTTTCGCCCACCGCAACGGCCTGTCATTTGTGCGCTCAATTCCGCAACGCCCGGTAACCGGTATCGAGGGCACCAGCCCGGCCGGGGTTGTTGAAATCCGTTCCTTACGGGTGGGTGGAGATGCCCTCTTTAACCTGCAGGCTACCGCTATCGACCTGCACAAATTGATCCGGGACCAGAGTCACGGGTTTCCGGACGGATTGATCGGGCATGAATTTCTGCGGCGATTTTATGTAACCGTGGACTATCCCGGCCGATCCCTGAAACTTGAGATGGGTTTGCCGGATTTCAAGAAAAGTGGCGGTGCCGATCTTATCGGTTCGATTGATTTCTCGACCCATCGTCACCTGATCGTGGTCGAGGTCACCTTTGACAGTGGCGTTACGGCTCCTATGATTTTGGACTACTGTGCCTCTTACACCGCTGTTTCCAGGTCGCTGGCGAATCGCCTGGGGCTGAATGCGGAACATAATAAAAGGCAGATAGTACCCTTTATGAGCATCGGCAGTATTCTCAACGCGTCACAGGTTCCGGTGGTGGTTACCGACCTGTCACATTTCAAAAAGTCTCTGCGCTGGACGAGATTTGAAGGTATCGTGGGGGCCAGTTTTCTGCACAAGTACAAGCTGACTATCGACTACAAGGCGGACAGGATCTACGTTCACCGGAGATGATGTGAGGTTTGCATCGTATCCCATGTAGTCGGCAGGTCACGCCGACACGGGGCGTGTCAAAATGAATGTCAAGCCCCAAATGGGCTTGACCTACCGGACTCAGCACGGCGTATTTTGTCCAACCTCGTGATATGCCGCCCACCCTCAAACTCAGTCTGCAGGAACTGACGGACTATCTCCTCCAGTTGATCCTCGGGAGTATACTTCGATGCCAGAGAAAGAACATTGGCGTCGTTGTGCAAGCGAGTGAGATGAGCCATATCCGCGTTCAGGGCCAGTCCGGCACGAACCCCGCGAACCTTGTTGGCAGTGATATTCATGCCGTTGCCGGTCCAGCAGATAGTAATACCACGGTCAACCTCGCCTGAGGCTACTGCATTCGCCACCCGCAGGCCGAAGTCGGGGTAATCGACCGACTCGGTAGAATCGGTCCCGAAATCAACTACCTCGTGCCCCAGGCCGGTTAATATCTGCTCGACCTTCTGCTTGAATTCAAATCCTTTATGGTCGGCACCAATGGCAATTTTCATTCAGACAGCTACTTTCTTGTATTTTGGAACCGGCGTCAGCCAGTGGTGCTTGTCTTCACTGCGACCCTCGACCACGTCAAAGAAAGCGGATTGGAGTTGCCGTGTCAGCGGACCGGCTTTACCCTCGCCAATGGCTATATCATCGATCCTGGAAATGGGCGTGATTTCAGCAGCGGTACCGGTAAAGAAGACTTCATCGGCCAGGTAGAGCGCCTCGCGGGGCACGTTCTGTTCAATCACCTTCATTCCCATATCCTGGGCCAGACGAATGACCGAACTGCGGGTAATACCGGGCAGAATCGATGCGGAAAAAGTGGGTGTAATCAGGGTCCCCCGGCGGACCAGGAAGATGTTCTCCGCTGAACCCTCCGAGACATTCCCGGCAACATCGAGAGCGATTCCCTCAACATAACCGTGACTGACTGCTTCCATCTTGATCAATTGGCTGTTCATGTAGTTGGCTCCGGCCTTGGCCATGGCCGGCATGGTGTTGGGAGCGATACGGTTCCACGACGAAAAACATACCGAGACGCCCTTCTCCATCGCTTCTTCACCTAAGTATTGCCCCCACGGCCAGGTTGCGATAGCCACATCGACCGGACAATTGGAGGGATCAACGCCCAGGGTCCCGAAGCCACGGTAAACAATCGGTCTGATATAGCAGGCATCAAGATCGTTGGCGCCGATGGTATTGAGCATAGCCTCGTTAATCTGCTGTTTGGTGTAGGGGATTTCCATGCGGTAGATCTTGGCCGAGTTGAACAGGCGCTCGGTGTGGTCCTTCAGTCGAAAAACAGCCGGGCCGTTCGGCGTCTTGTACACCCGTATCCCCTCGAAAACGGATGAGCCATAGTGGATCACATGGGAGCAGATATGAATCCTGGCATCGTCCCAGGGTATCAGCTTGCCGTTCATCCAGATGTATTTGGTGGGGGTCATGTCTTTCTTTCCTCCTTGCCGTCCGCTGTACTCTGCAATCTTTCCATTCAATAATACAAGATACCGGCGACATTTTCAATTGGAATTCTCGCTTTCAGGTCTGTTGATAAACATAACAAACGTCATAGCGAGGGGACAAGTCCCCTTTATTGACGTGGCTATCTCGTTGACATTCAATATCCGAGATTGCCACGCTGTCGCTCGCAATGACGAGAATGGAACTTTATCAACAAGCCCTTTTGCCGGTTACAGGCTCGGATGTCAGGCAACTGCTATTCCGACAATGGGCGAATAATCTTGTTGATTGGGCCGACCTGTCAGCTACCTTATTGACCTTATTATATCAGGATCGCTGTTCCCGGCGAGGACAGTGTTGATCTGTTCATCGTCGCAGTTTCCAGGGAGGAAAGCGTGGACTCCAATTTTGTACTAGCAGCCTCGTTTGTCGCCTATACCGCCGGTATTATTATCATCGGTATTTATTCGACCCGGCGACGCAAGCGCACCGAAGATGATTTTGTGCTGGCCAATCGTGAACTGGGTCCCTGGGCGTCGGCCCTGTCGGCCTCGGCCAGCGCCGAATCGGGCTGGGTAATGTTGGGCCTGGTGGGTGAAGCCTACCTGTTCGGCCTGTCGGCTTTCTGGATCGTGCCGGGCATTGCCGCCGGGTACCTGTTCAACTGGTTTGTCATAGCGGAGCGTTTGCGCCGCAGTACCAAAGAGTCCGGCGTCGTCACACTTCCACAGTATATATTGAGCCGTTTCGGCGGTGATTCGGTATTGCTGCGAGTCATTCCGGTAGCCATCATCACGGTCGCCATGCTGGCTTATGTGGCCGCCCAAATGAATGCCGCCGGTAAGGCGTTCGACGCCGTGTTTCACCTGCCCTACTGGCTGGGTGTCATGATCGGCGCCGCGGTGATTATGACCTACACGATTACGGGTGGGTTTCGCGCCATCTGCTGGACGGACATCATCCAGGCCGGTTTCATGTTAGTGGCGCTGATCGGTATGCCTTTGATTACTCTGTCGAAAATTGGCGGTTGGGATGCGTTTGTCACCCAGGTGAGCGTTATCGATCCCAACACTCTGACCTGGGCGGGCGGCAAGATCGGATTCGGAATGCTCGGTTTTGTAATAGGACTGCTGGGCATCGGCCTAGGCTACCCGGGTCAACCTCACGTATTGTCGAGGTTCATGGCCGTCAAAGACAGCCGATCCGTCAAACGAGGCGGCACCATCGCGATCTCATGGATGGTGCTGGTGTATGTCGGCGCCGTTTTCTTCGGCCTGTTTGCCAAGGTTGCCTTTGGGGTCATGGACGACCCGGAGCAAGCCCTGCCCCGTGCGGTGGGAGAGTTCCTGCCCCCGATACTGGGCGGGTTTGTGGTGGCTGCGATAGTTTCGGCTATCTGCTCTACCGCTGATTCTCAACTGATCGTCGTTTCATCGACCATCTCCCGGGACGTACTGCCTTTTTTGAGCAAGCACCGGGATACCGGGAGCTTTGAACGAACGCAACTGCTGGATCGACTGATGCTGGTTGTCCTGGCGGTGTTGTCGGTATTGTTCGCGTTGTCGGAGAACCGGGTGATTTTCGAGTTTGTGTTATATGCCTGGTCGGGGCTGGGGGCGTCATTCGGGCCGGTGGTGATTCTGGGATTATTATGGAAGAAAACCACTAAGGCCGGTGCTATTGCCGGCATGTTGACCGGCAGCATAGTCACTGTTATCTGGAGGAACATCCCGCCACTTAAGACGGCAATGTATGAACTGGTGCCGGCTTTTCTTTTGGCCGTGACAGCGGTATGGCTGGTTAGTCTTTTCTCTCGTAAAGACAGCCGGCGCTCGGTGTAAGCGACCGTCCGGTCGGGAGCTGCCCGGCAGTGGTGTCCCCGATCAGGAGTGAATACCGACACCGCAAAAGAGGTTGAACCGGTCCGAGCAATTATATATATAAGGTTGACATGGAAGATCAACAGATCGGCAGCTACCGTATTCTGAAGAAAATCGGGGCAGGTGGAATGGCCAAAGTCTATCTGGCCGTTCACCGTGATGTGCCGAATTTGAAAGTCATCCTGAAGATACTGAGCAACCCCCGCCTGGCCGAACGGTTCAAGCAGGAGGCTGACAAGCTGGCGTTGCTTGACGGTCACCCTAATATATGTCGTATCAAGCACTTCTTCAGTCACAAAGAGAACACTGTCATTGCCATGGAGTACATCGACGGTGTCACCCTTGAGGACAGGATCAAAAGCGAAGGCCTGTGTCCGATCGACGAATCGCTGCAGATCATCAGCGACGTGCTGAACATCCTGGATTTCGCCCACCAGAAGGGCATTTACCACCGCGATATCAAACCGGGCAATATCATGCTCGACCGCCAGGGACAGGTTAAGATCATTGATTTCGGCATTGCCAAAGCGAAGACCGACCCCAACCTGACGATGGCCGGTACAGCCTGCGGCACACCGGCCTACATGGCCCCGGAGCAGTTCACGCCTGCCGAGGACACCGATTACGCGCTGGTTGACGTCTATGCTACCGGAACCAGCCTGTATGTAATGTTGACCGGACAGGTGCCATTCAGCGGCGACAATGAATTTGCTATTCGTGATGCCAAACTTTTTTCGGCACCTCCACCGCCCAGTTCGCTGAACCCGAACATTCCAAGATCGGTGGAGCAGCTTATTCTCAAATCCCTGGCCAAGGAACCGCAGCAGCGGTTTCAGAGCGCCCGGGAGATGCAAACCGCAGTTGATGACGTGCGCCACGGGACCAGAGCAGGTGATCGCCCCGATCCCTCTGGTATCACGATCGACATCAGGCAGAGCAATAAGCTACCCGGCAAGAGTAAAATGCCCTGGTTGATTGGCGCGGCGCTGATTCTGGTGGCGGCTGCGGCTGCTTACTATTTTCTGGCCCGGGGACCGTCTGCTGAGGGCACACTGGCATTCAGTGTCATACCTGAAGGAGATGTCTATGTCGATGACAGCCTTATCGGGCAGTCCATTTCGTCGGCATCGGTAATCTGCGCGGCGGGACGGCACATTGTGCACGTTCGCAATGCCGAGGCAACAGTAGCTGTTCTGGGTGACACGGTAATGCTCGAGAAAGACACAATACTGACACTGCGCTATGACTTTTCGAGTTTTATTCCCCCGCCGATGGGGACACTGGAGATCAACGTCGATCCCTGGGGCGACGTTTACGTTGATGACAGTCTGGTGGCGGACAGCACCACCAGTGTAGACGTGGCATGTGAGGTCGGAGATCATTCCGTTCGTGTCGAAAACAACCGCGCCACCCGACGGACCCGGCAGGAAACGGTATCGCTGGCCGCCGACACAGTTTTGCGACTGACCTATAACTTCACCTTCCCCGCCGCCGACAAACCTCAGGTGACAGAACAAGATCCGGCGCCGGCAGCGGGAGAAGTCCGGATCGGTTCCCGACCGGCCGGTGCGGATGTCTACATCGACGGCAAGAAGCAGTCACTAAAGACGATCAACACCTTCTGGCTGTTGCCGGGGAACCACACTATCAGCGTTCGATTGGACAACCAGGGCTGGCGGGCCGATACGACCCTGCTGGTAAAGGGAGACAGCCTTCATCTGGTGAGTTATGACTTTTTAGACAGATAGTACTTTGGTCAGCCGGATGCCTGACCTATATTTACAAGGGAATAGTAGGACACCTCAGTCACAAGGAGCATAGTTATGAGAAGGCGACACAGTAACATCCTGTTTGGCGGTATCCTCGTTGCCGTCATAATGGGAATCGGGCTGCCGGGCGTAACCGTGGCCCAGGAAGAGGTAACCATCGCCGAAAAGCTGTCGGAGGCGTTGCAGCTTTACTACCCACCGGAGATGGCTTTCGAAAAGGGGATTGCCATGGCGGAAGAACTGTTCAAGCGGGATGACCTGCTGCCGCAGGACAGTATCGCCATTTACGAGGTTCTCAGTATCCTGACCTACGCCAAAGGTGAGAAATTCCACCGGCTTTCTTTTAATTACCTGGACAAGATTTCCGGCGTTGGTCCCTGTGTCATTCAACTGCCCCATGACATCTGGCCGGCTGAGTTAAGGGACAAATGGTATGAGTTGCTCAAAGCCAAAGAAAGCCTGGCCTGTCCCCAGGATGCCAAATCAGACATCAAGACTCTGGCCATCATGGAGTTTGACAATTTTTCAATCGGCAAGTACCAACAGGAATTAGGGCCGATCGGCAAAGGCCTGGCTGATTTATTCGAGCATGATTTCAAGAAAATCAGCACTTTACGCATTGTTGAAAGAGACAAAATCAACTACGTGCTCAAGGAGCACGAGTTGCAGCAATCGGGAGCGGTAGACCGGGCGACGGCGGTCCGGGCCGGTAAGATACTCGGCGCCAAATACATGGTTTTCGGCAGTATCACCCAGGTGGACGATAATCACACCCGTATGGTGGTCAAAGTTGTCAGTGTCGAAACATCGGAGATTGTCACCTCCGTTGATCGCGAGGGCAAACCGTTGTACTTCAAGCTGGAGAAGGAACTGGTTGAGGAGCTGGCCAAGAAACTTGATATCCAGTTTGACGACGATGTCAGCGCCCTGATCAAACAGGGAGGCACCGAATCGCTCGACGCTACCACCTTCTATTCCAAGGGATTGGAGTACCAGGACCGTTACGATTACAAGAAAGCTTACGAGTTCTTCAAGAAGGCTTACGACCTGGACAACAGTTTCGTCGAAGCCAAGCGCAAGATGGAAATTTATGAACCTCTCGCCAGTTAAGAGCTGACGGGAAGTTATGACCCGCATTCTGAGAGGTAGAGATGTTGATTAAAAACCTGACATGGCTGCTGCTGGCGTTGCTGCTGGTCGGGTGTTCTCAAAGCCTGTATATGCAGGGACGTAGACACCTCGAAAAAGGCGATTTTGATCCGGCTATTGCTGCCTTTTACCAGGAGATTAGTGTCAATCCCACCAGCGCCCGGGCCTGGCGGGAATTGGGAGTGGCTTTCTACGAAAAAGGGGATCTGGCAAAAGCCGAAGACGCGCTAAAACAGGCCAACCAGATAGCACCCGATGCCCGTACCCATTTGTACTTCGGTCTGATCTACGAACAGCAGGAGGAGTACGGCAAGGCCCTGGGTGCCTACACCCTGTCGCTGAGCCTGAAACCCGGCGGTAAAACGGCTTCGCTGATCCGGTCGCACCTGGACCGGCTGGTGATGAAAAAACTGGAAAGGGATGCTGCGCTGGCTGTCGACAATGAATCGGCCATTGACACCGATACGATTCCGGCCAACACTGTCGCCGTTACCAATTTCGATGGTTCGTCGCTGTCGGCGGAACTGGCTCCCCTGGCTCGCGGTCTGGCCGAACTCACCTCCATCGATCTGGCTAAAGTGCGCGCCTTGACGGTAGTAGAGAGAACCAAGCTGGATTTGCTTCTCAGGGAACTGGAACTGGGGGTGTCCGGTGTTGTTGATCCGGCCACGGCTCCCAGGCTTGGCCGCCTGATGGGCAGTCGCAAATTGATTACCGGCTCGGTGCTTAGTATCGGAGAGGACGGTCTGAAGCTGGATGCGGCCGTAGTCAGCACTATCGACAGTACCACCTTACGACCTGAAGGTGTGGAAGGAGAACTGACGAAGTTCTTCCACGCACAGAAACAACTGGTGTTCAGCATACTTGAGGAACTGAGTATCAAGTTGTCGGCCGAGGAACGCGATGCTATCGAAGAAATTCCCACCGAATCGTTCCTGGCATTTATGGCTTACTCGCGAGGTCTGGAATATCTCAGCCGGGGACCACAGTGGTACGGCGCCGCTGAGCGGGAATTCAAGAATGCTGTTGAACATGATGGGAATTTCCAGCCCGCCAGAGAGCAAACCAACACGGTTACACAATTGCAGAATGAAGGCAGCTACGAGCAATCATACAGCCAATTTGAAACGACTGTCAGACAGGAAAGCAACCAGGGTGTTGTCTCCTCACGCGGCCTGGATGGCGCCCTTGGCACTGTTGCACATAATTCGGGAATAATCCCCGGTCCCACCGACCGGCCACCGGCCAACGCCCTGCCGGTAACCGGCCAGACTGTCAGCTTCAAAATCACAGGTGATCTCGATGCACGATAATACAGCTGTCAAATGGACCGGGTCCGTGCTGACCGTCCTGGCGGTGCTTCTGCTGGTGTCGCCGGTGCAGAGCCAGATTCGTTTCGGGCAACCGACGTACGGCGACGTGCAGATCGTGTACAGCCACTGGAGTTTGAAACAGGCCGATACAACCACGGAAATCAACCAGATGACAATACCGGTTACCGGATTTGTCCCTCTCAAAGAGAATGTGGAAGCCATTTTCTATATTGTCAGTTCGTCCAATACTTTGAAGGCTTCTCAGACGGATTTCAGTTTGTCGGGAATGGGTGACGCCCGGATGCAGGTTAACCACTCCTTTATGAATGACCAGTTGCTGCTGAGTCTCGGCGTGAACATGCCGACCGGCAAAAAGAAGCTCACCATCGACGAAGAGTTGCTGGTGGTACAAGTGCTTTCGCAGAACTACCTCTCATTCCCAATGCGCCGGTTTGGCGAGGGATTCGGTTTCAGCGCTCTTCTGGGAGGCGCTCAGATGCTGGGCGATCTGCGCTGCGGGGTGGGCGTTATGTACCAGGTCAACGGCGAGTATGAACCATACGCCGGTTCTGATAAGTACGACCCGGGAGACGTATTGAGTGTCAATGCTACGGCCGACTGGCAGAACGACCGTACGACCGTCACCAGTGAGATGATCTTTGCTGCTTATGGTGCCGACAAGTTTGCCGGAAGCAACGCCTTCAAACAGAGCACACAACTTACCGGACGCCTGCGTGTCGTTCACAAAAGCGAAGCTTTTGATGCGGGGGGAGGTCTGAGCTATCTGGCTCGCGGCCGCAACTCCTTTTTCTACCCGAATAGTACGCAACGTCTTTTTGGCAACGAGTTTATGATCGATGCCAACCTGACGCGAGGTTTCGCCGAACACTGGCGGTTTACTCCCACCGCGGAGATTCGAATGATCAGCGCTGCCGAGAATAACCAACCCGGCACCGCCAGTATTGTCGGACTGGGCGGCACTGTCGGCCGAACCTTCGGTTCCCAGACCACCATTGCCGTAGGAGGCAAATACTTTACCGGCGATGCCGATGGCGGGAATATAGACCTGAGTGGTTTCCAGATAAACGCCAACCTGACAGTGAGCATGTAGGAAGGTGAGAACTATGTTTGATGCAATTCGTCACAGGCATGTGGGGCACCGGGCGGCTATAGCGCTGGCCATACTCATTCTCCTTGGCTGCTCACAGACGGGCAACAACGATGTGAACGCTCCTGCAATGTCGTTGCGCATGGAGATAACTTCGCCGGAGTTGATGAAGTTGGTGACTCAGTTTGAACTGGTGGTCACCGGCCCGGGAATGGATTCCATCTTTGCCGAGTTGACACTCGAGGGCCGTTACCTGGTGGGAGAGGTGGATGTCCCGGTGGGGCGTGATCGGAAATTTGAAATCTTCGCCAGGGATGCCAACGGGCGTGAAATATATCGGGGCGTCATCGTCAAAGATGTGTCCCCCGGCGACCAGGTGGAACTGATCGTCAACCTGTATCCGGTGGTGCCGCTGATAAAACTCTCTCCCCGATTCGTGCAGGTGCCGTCAGACTCGTCTGGTTCACTGGATGTCAGGGTCTACAGACTGGACAGTCTTTTCAACATCTCCTTCAAGGTCTACTCCTCGAGTTACCTGGTGCATCTCGACAGTGCAGTGCTGGGGCCGGATGTTGATCCCAATGACTTTCTGTTAGACCAGACCAGTGGCGATACCGGGTCTTATTCTATTACGCCGTTAGAAGTACATCGCCTTCCGATAGTTGATGACAGCGGCTACGCCACCCTGGCCTCTATTTATTACAGCACTTTCTATCCGGAGATGGGCAGTGATACGGCAGTGTTAACCATCGAACCGACGCTGATGTATAAGACGAATGACGACTCGATCCCGGTGGCCAGTGTCGTGGCCGACGAAAGTCTGATTCAGATAATACCGAATACCGAGAATCCGGTTATCGTTTTCCCTGATGCACAACTGGATTACGTGGTCCGGCAGGCCTTGGAACCACCGAAGCCAGAAGGAGCTTTATTCCTGTCGGACGTGCTGACGATCAGCGCACTGTATGCGGGTGTTATATCCGCTGAACCCGCCATCTCTGACCTGACCGGCTTGCACTACCTGACCAATCTGGTTCATCTGACTCTAACTGACAACGATATCCGTGATATTAGCGAGCTTTCCACCCTGGTTAATCTGGAAATGCTGTTTCTGGGCAACAACGACTCGATCCAAGACATCACGGCATTATCCGGTCTGACGAAACTGCAACAATTGGGTCTCCAGAGTAATAATATCGTCGATGTTCGGCCGCTGGCGCTGAATAGTGGCCTCGACAGCAGCGACATAGTGTTTCTTGAAAATAACCCCCTGCAGGACATCACCCAGTTGGTGCCACTATGTATCCGCCAGGTGGTTGTGTACCTGCAACCGGAAATCAACTACTGTTCCACTATCGGTCGTGAACCTGGCCCGTGAAGAGCCGTTTCCAGCCTTACCAACGAATCATGCTCCTGCTGATTATTTCAGCAGGAGCATTCGTTTAGCACAAAAGAAAAGCCGGTCGGGATGACCGGCTTGGTTAGTCAGATAGAAATCAGTAGTGTCTATTCACGGTCAAACCAGACATCCTCGGTGATTATGGCTTCAAAAGTCGTGGTGGTCGGTATTTCAGCTTCGGAGCCTTTGATGAACAGGCCGAAGATCAGCAGGTAGGACAACAGCTTGCGTCCTTTCCCATCCGCCGCTATGATCCCCGATCCATCTTCTGTCACCGCGGATAACATAATTGGCTTGTCACCCTCGGGTTTGAACTCACCTTTGGGCTGAAGGTCTATCAGCTCCACCTTCAGGAAACCGGGCTTGCCGCCCTTACCTGCGGCCTGCACCGATGTGATCCGGGCTGATCCGTTGGCACCTTTTTCGACTATCACTACGCCACCGATATCGATGTCGCTTTCGAGCGTAATCTCAACTTCATCACCAGGTTTGACAAACTTGGACGAAACATCGGCAACAAACTTAACCTGCACTTTACTGCCGGCCGTCACTTGCACTGCGGCCGAGGCGTCAGACACCAATCCCAGTGACAACAACAGCGCCAGCGCCGCAACCGTCAATCTCGTCAGACCTTTGTTGAGTATTGTTTTTCTTTTCAACTCGCACCTCTATGTTATTTGAACTTGGGCAATTTTTCCTCAAGACTCTCCTGGCAACTGATTGTTACCTCACCCGTGTTGAATTTCAGGGTAGCATCCAGGTCAAAGATCGAGTAAGGTTCCTTCAACTCCTCCGATTCCATCGGGCTTACTCCCCAGGTCTCCGAACTAGGGTCGGTATGCTTCTTGTCCAGGGCAATCAGAATATGATCACCGTTCTTCCATGTAATCCTGAACTCACGACCGGCGATGTACATCGCCTTGGGCCAGTCAGGTTCCTGGCCGGGACGGGTTACACAAACGTGAATGTGATGGTCAGGAGGACAGTTGACGACCTTAAATGTGTACGCACGGCTGTTCTTGAAATATTCGACCTGGCTGAGATAGGCGTTAGCGCTGTCTAAGGCACCGCCCTCAAGGTTGGGTCTCAATTTCTTCAATTTCGTTGGCAAAGTAACCAGCAGGTACTTGGGATCGTCCATTTTCTGTTCGTAGCCGGAAAGAGCACCTGCAAAATCGGAACTGGCCGTCTGGACGGTCTCTTCCTTGACTGCCACCTGCTCCTGTGTAGCACCCTCGGCCATTAGGGCATCGAGCAACTGCTTCTCTTCCGGACTGAGATCCTGGCCATAGTTTCCGCGATCATGTTCAATCTGCCGCAGAATCTGGCCCCAAAGCGAGTCCGAAACGGCAGCAGTCGAGGCCAGGATCGACTGCTTAAACAACTCCCAATAAATCAGCACTCGTCCACTGCGAGAATACAGTGGCGACGTGTTATCAAGTTTCTGAAAGTAGGCCAACTCATCTTCAATTCCTAAGTGTGCTGAATCCATCACCAGACTATCTCCGCCGGGGTACCGTTGCGGCCAGCTATCCTTGACACCGACGATGTCTCTGACATCAGCTATGACAAGGTTAAGCCGTTTACCAGCCGCTTCTGTACCGAGACCTTTATATAGTTCTGCAATCCGGTTAGATGAGACGTGGAATTGATTGTAAAAAGAACGCACTAACCACTTACGGCTATAGCGGTCATAGGTGTTCTTGATTCGATTGCGCTCCGTGCCAAGGAGGTTGTCTTTCATGAACTTGTGCGCACCGAGAATGTTCTCTTCAACTCGTTCCGTTGTAGACAGCAGGTACTGGAAATGATACAGGTTCGGCAAGGAGTAGGCCGCCACCCAGATCAGACTCAATACGGCGGCATATTTGGCTACTTTCCGCAGAATCGATATACGCTTATTCCGGGTGATCGTTTTCAGCATCCAGTAAAACGGCTGACGGACTCCGACCGGACTAATTTTGCCCGGCGGCTTGTACAGGGAACGCCCGACCTCGGTGCCGATTTTTTCGGGTTCCTGTCCGGTGGCGGAGACAAAAAATATCTGGAAGTTCAGCGTACGACCGACCACCACCCGGAGGAATTCCTTGAGCTTGATTAAAACGTTTCTGACGGAAGCGGCCCACTCGGAATCGGAGGCAATGCGATTGGAATTGAGCACTCTCTCCAGGAAGAACTCATAGTCTTCGGCGAAAAAGTGTTCATCCTCGGCGGTCACCAGAACCGTCTGCTTGTCAGATCGTTCGGGCGAATAACCGGGCAGGCAATCGGCCTTGGTTACGACCAGCGCCAGCGGAATGGGCAGGCGTCGGTGCAGCGGAGCCAGTTGTTCCACAAAGTCAATAAAGGAAGCGACATGTGCCTGCGTATGTTCTTCGGAGCCGAGCATCTTGGGATCGTAGAAAAACACGATGCCGTCACAGCCGGACATAAAGTCGGTCACCTTCTCGGAGAAGTCATGTTTCGGGGAGATGGCCACGGCCTTGCCGTCGTAGTCGTAGGCAACTACCTTTATCTTTTTCTTGCGGTCTACGACTGCGGTGAACTGCAGAACTCTCTCGCCTTTGGTCGGCACGGGAAATTTCTTGTCTTCGCGGAGATCGACCACCGTACCCTCATTGCTGGCCGTCCCCACTCCCCAAATATGCCGGAAATTGGCCAGTAAAACACCGGCCGTAGCGCCGTCGGTGACTGAAATTTGCAGATCCCGCGATATCTTGCTATCCTCGTTGAGGACGGTGTAATAGACGGTCTTGCCGCAGTTGGCGTGACCATAGACGCCTATTCGCACACCGGCCGGCCATTCAAAGCCGCCTTCGGCGGGAGCACCCTTAGCCTGGCGCTTGGAGGCCGCTTTGGCGCCTTTCTTGAAGAACTTGAATATCTTGCCGAATTTCACGTCTGTATTACAACTCCCAAATCAGCATACTCAGCGGGATCATCTGGGCTTCCAGTCTATATGATTCCGCTGGTCAAGTTGCTCCAAGCGATCCCGGCCATGCTCGCTCCACATGATCGGTACATAGATGGCCAGCAGCACAAACAGCACAATCAGCAGCCCGTAAAACAGATAAGCCGGGTTACGCTGTGACAAAACCAGACCGAAATAACGCCAACTGGAGAAGACACCCCGAATCTTTCCCCAGAGTTCCCCGAAAAAACCCTTCACCCGCAACCAGAAACGCGGATCCGTCAGGTAGCCCCACTGTTTCAGATAGTACTCATTGAGCCTGCTTTTCTGACGCAACTTATTAAACGCTGCAATCCGCTTGAGATGAAACTCAAGCGTGGTTCGATCAGCCAGGAGATCCGAGCCAAGCTGCAGGCGACGCCGGGCCAGCTGAAGAATTTTCATCGGATCGGTAAGACCGCCGAACTGTTCCGGGCTCAGGTCGGTCTGCAGGCTTCTGCCGTAGCGATTCAGATAGAGCGCAATCTCGCTTAAGAAAAACGAATTCAGGCTAACGTTGTCGTTGAGGCCGCCCTGTCGAAACAGCAACGGGACCAGATGATTTTCAAAAAAAGGCACATCCTGTTTGACGGCGCGAACCCCGCGGCACATGCTGTAAGCATGGTTGGAGAGACCGTCGATGTCGGCTTCCGACTCAAAAAACGTAATCAGCAACTGAATTGTCAGTTGTCGCAGGTCGGAGGCGGTTAACGACGATTGTTTGATTTTCTCCAGGAAGATCTCGTCTAAAGCCACTGCCTTGTCGCGCTGCTTCCGGAGTGCCTGGAAAACGGCGCGGATACCCCGGTAGTTCTGCAGAAAAGCTTCCGTCTGGAACTGCGCGTAGCTGCGCTCATAGGTATCCAGATACTTGAAGAGGTTATCAACGTGCGATCTGACAGCTAAACTTTCATCCATCCCGGTACACATCCTACATAGCGTAAACAATCAGATCAGATTTACCCAGACCGGTAAACTTGCCGGCGTCAGGCGCTCCCCTGAAGATCAGTGTAACCTGACGCACCGCCGGTGAGCGCAGCATGTCCTGGGGACGCAGGGCAATTTTGTTTTCAAACGTGACCACGTCAACCTCGATGGGATCCGTCTCGCCCAGTCCGCGGGCATCATTGAGCCCCAGACGCACCAGCATACTGGACCACTCCCCGCTGCTGAAGAGGTCTTTGGCTATCAGTATCACGGTGTCGGATATGGGACAGGGTTCGGGAATGTCAATCAGCAGGTAAGCCAACTCACCGACCTGCTCCAGCCGGGTTCCCCCGTATTCCACGATGCGGTACGTTCTTCCCTGGTAGGTGAGAGTATCGGTGGCGACCGCCTGCTGGCCGAGGTCTTCTTTTTTCACCTGCGCCAAAAAGCCCATGATCCCACGAACCTGACCGAGAATCTCGTCAATAACCGACAGATGTCCGCCCAGGTCACGGTGGTTGTATTCGGCCATCAGAAAACCATCCACCATAGACATGAATCGGCCCACTTCAGTGTTGGCCTGTTTGACAAAGAAACGTTCGTTCAGGAAATCCTTCAGACCGGGCCGGAGATTCAGCAGCGTCGTGAACGCGCGAAACAACTTCTTGAAAAACACTACCAGATGAAGCGGGTGTTGAGCGTTCCTGCCGACGACAAGCTCGTCCAGGGTTGAGGAGAGATGATAGGCAAATTGAAATATGGTTTCCTTAAAAGCAGTCTGCAAATCCGTCTGCTCACCGGCCAGGACACCTCCGGCCGCCACAGCCTTATACGCCTGTGACGACAAGGACAGCAGTTTTTCCAGCCGGTTGTGAAAATCGAGAGTCTTCTTTGATAACCGCTCATCGGCAGCGAGAGTCAGACAGGGCGGAAAGTAATTCTGATCGGCAGTTACCTCGCTGCCATCGACAATCACCTGAGCGATTTGCAGAGAACTCCCTTCGGGAACCTGGGGCGGCCGACCCAGGGCCAGCCGGTAACTGTTGACCAGATACGGAATGCGGGGCAGGTCGTCGGCCGGGTCCGGGTCGCCGACTTCCTTTCGGGCGGTCGGATCGATCCCAATGAAGACGGGCACGACACCCTGTTCAACATCCATCTCAGCCGTTACGCTGCCGTGATTGGATTCGTTTATTTCAATAACGCCACCATCAGGCGTCAACGCCTGACAACGCACAACCTCCACCCCCAGACGATTGGAACTGGCCGAAAGATTGAGACTCAAGGCTGGTCTCCCCGAGAAAGTCTTGCGTACCAGACCATAGCGATCGTCTGCAGTCAGTGCGTGCCAGCGGGCCAACTCCTGAAAGTACTTTTCCTGGTCTTTGAGATGTTGCTGAGTCACCAACATCCCATCCTGCCAGTTCACCGAATATAAGTGCAAGTCACTCATTATCTTGCCTCTAAGTATTAGCGGAATTTATGCACCCTTGACAGCTATGTCAACCTCAATAGACATCATTTGCACCGGAGACCTGTGATTGATTGGGAATTCCCACTATCGGTGCGGCAAAATACAGTACAGCCAACACCCTTTCGACAACGATTACACAAAGGAAGAGTACCCCAGAAAACGGTTTTCCCGGTTGCGGCCAAGGACAAAGCCACGCCCGTCGACCGTAATTTTTACCCGGCAGGCCATATTGTTGGGCATACACGTGCTCAGCATCCATTCCAGTTTGCGTCTTTGAAGCTGTCCGGGAAGAAGGCGGCGCACGTCGGCGGTGCTGACCCCGCGGATATGAAGTTCGTAGGCAGAATCGCATTCCTTGAATGACCGGCCGATCAGAAAATCGCGGCCCAAAGCGCTTGACTTTCCCAGGCGAGATTGAATTTGGTCCGGGATAACATGCTCGGTGGACACGTTTTCCACCATCCGGAAATCATACCCGAATATGCGGCGGAGAACTTTCTCGATCATTTTGGAATTGCCGGCCCATCTGTGAAAACGGGGCATAACCGAGACCCAGAACAATATCTCGTCGACATCATCAGTGGGAGTGAAAGGCTTAAATCCAAACAACTCCAGATACCTCAGCAGGTGATCGATATCAACCACACCGAATGCATACCGCAGTCGGTCATATCGGGCCAGTCCGTCATGACGAATGACGGCGGCATCGAACGGCGCCATCAGATGGCGGGCTTTCTCTTCCCAGGCACCGGTTCGGGGTATCACACCCTGCAAGCCGTAGAACATCTGGTAGGGCAGATAGTCCACGGCGCTGATACAGCCGACTTCCAGCATAATTTTAGTGTCGTCGCCGAGTTCCGTGCCCGGACCGGGTTTCTGCCGCCGGACTTCACCACGGTAATTTTCATATTCCCCGACCGCCAGAATATCCACATTCCGGATTTCTACACCCATTTGCTTCAGTACGCTGAGAGCGGTGGCAAAATGGAAAGGCTGCCGCCGGGAGCAGAAATCCGGCATGACTTTAGGTTCCACCACGTTCATGGCCGGAGAATCTCCACCTGGAACTGGGTATTGATCGGCGAACGCGACTTGAGAAAACTTGTCAGACGCTTCCGCAACAAGTTGATTTCATCTTCACAATGAAACCGGTCATGCTCGACATTGACTCGAACAACTATACAGCGTCGGACGCCACGGGGTCCCCGCTCGACACCATTGGAGCATTCGGCTTTTTTTATCCGGGGGTCAAAGGTGAGCGTCCAGTCGGCCAGTTCCGGAAAGCCCAAAGCTCGATCTCGGTTACGCAGCCGGGAGGTAACCTCGGTTACGATTTGCGCCTCTGTCCTGGCCGGGACCGCCCCGGTCGTGGGGATAATGTTTTCGACCGCTTCTATCCCGGGGTGACTGTCGTATAGTTCGTTGATTTCGCCGATCTCAATGCCGTTGGCGCTCACTCCTTCCGTAACCGTGTAAGTAACGGAGATAGAATCGGGCGGTTGGTCGATACCGGTGGCGAAATCAAACCACAGCACCAGTTTCCCCTGCCGGTCCTCCAGCGAATAATGGCCGCCCCGGTGATCAGGGTGTATCTGATGTACGGCCACATACTCCCGACCATCAGTATCAACCACACCGGTGATATCCAAGATGTCGGCTATAGGTTCGGGCAGTTCCACTTCCACCAGCCGGTTGGAACCGGTATGCTTAAACAGTTTCAATTCGTTTTTATTGACGGCGATCAGAGCGTCAAAGCAGAAGTCCAGGGGCGATTTGAAATCGGATCGATCACCACCGGCCGGGAGGTCAAGTCGCACCCAGTAGTGATTCTCCCGGAGAGTATCGCTGCTTATACCGCTGCCGTCAAGCTGCCGCAGCAACCGGGGATCGGGTGTGCCCATCTCCCAGGTTACCGCGAATGACTCAGGAAGCGTGACGAAGCCGTCTTCCAGCGGTCCGAATAACTCGGCACCGGTTCTCAGACCACCCCAGTCACGGTCATCTCCGTCGACGCCCACAACATCGTCAATACTGCTGGTTAATCCCGGACAGAAACCACAATCCTCATAGAATGAACCCTGGCGTGAACCGGGGTACCAGCGCGCCCACCGCAACCGGCGTTGGATCGGCAGTGAAGCTTTCAGGAACAACACGGCTCCGGCCAAATCAGACGGCTTACCACTGTAGTCAACCGCGACATATAGCTGACTGGGATCAGCCGACGTGTCCCGGACGTTCGCCGGTGGCGTTACCGGGGCAGCCCCCGGCTGCCGGGGTGACAGGTCGATTACCCGGTCACCCTGCTTCAGGAAAACATGTTTCACACTGGCGGCGAACACCCTTTCGTTCTTCAGGGGAGAGAAATAGAGTGTTCGCCCTCCTTCACGTTTTTCCTTGTAGAAGAAACGGGTGTGCGTGTCAACTTCGACCACCGGATCTATCGGCCGGCAGCGCACCACCGTGTGAGCCGGGATCGGCCATCGGCTGCACTCGGGGGCCAGCGATCTGATCAATGCGCCGGCTGCATATTGCCAGGTTCCGTGAAGCTTGTCATCGATACCGGCCAATTGGTACGAGTATAGCTGCAAGAAAATTCTAACCAGCGGGTCCAGTCGTTCCGGCGACTGAGGTACCTGGCTGTCGAAAGACCGCAACTGGCGGTGCATGTCACTGAATATCTGTTCCGGCGATCGTGTTCGACTCATATCGGTTCTTTTGCTCTCTGGCTGGTGGTCAGTCAGGCCAGGGTGTAACTGGCCTGAAATTTTTTCTCTTCATTGCCGTCCCGGTAGTTCCCGCTGACCTTTACCACCAGACCCAGCGCGTGGGATCGGTTATCACCCAGGCTCACGAAAGACACCGATACATCCGACAGCCGTTTCTCAAACTTGTCGATGGCGTTGCGTAAGCTGGATCTGATGTCAGCTTTGTTGGCCACAATGATATCGGAGTATTCCTTCTCCCAGAGACTACAGCCGAATTCGCGATTGAAGGGTATCATGCCGACCCGCGTGGACAAAAGCAGACCGATGGAGTATTGCAACGACTGGTGCAGGTCAGTTCGGGGCAGGTAGCCATCACGCAGGATCAGCGGTAGTGCCAGGTACTCCATGGTTCGGGCTCAGTTGATCTTGACCAGGGTGCCTTTTACGGTCACTATGGCGCCGCCTTCCAGAGTGGCGTTGAGACCGGCCTTGACATCACAGTTCATACTTCCCTCGGCTTTCAGACTACCTCCGGCTTTCAGTTGGGTATCCCGGGTGCTCTCAATGGACACTCCAGCCTGTGACTTGACGGTTACATCACCGCTGGTGCTCTCGAGGCTTATATTGGCACCTTTGAGGCTTATGTCTCCGTCACTCTCAATACTGATTTTGGGGCCGTCGAGTGTCAGAGTAATGGCGTTCTTGTTGTCCTTCTGCACGACAACAATTGACTCGGAACCGGAGGTGTCGTCGAAATAGATCTCGTTGCCGCTTTTGGTACGGAAGAGTTTGAGGTTATTGTCGGCGCCGCTCCAGCTAACCGGATGGTCCAGCGGGGGTACATCCCTGCCGTTGTACAAACTGCCCAGCACCAGTGGTTGCGACGGTCGCCCCTGTTCGTAAGCGATCAGCACCTCATCATCAACCTCCGGCAGACAAAACAAGCCTTTTTTTTCGCCGGCGTGATGAGTAAGCACCCGCAGCCAGACATCCGGCTCGGCGGCCGATCCACCCTTGACATTCCAGTGCAGTTTCACCTTAACGCGGCCGAGCTGGTCGGGATCATCGGTGTCCGTCACCAACGCCGTCTGCAGGTCCGTAAATGGTCTCGCCATGAATTTGCGTTCGGGAAAGGCCAGGTCCAGCGGTGTGCATACAAACGTATTATGATACTTGCCGCTTTCGTCAAAGAGATGGCTAACCGATTTAACCCAGAAGTTGCCGTCCATCTGATCCATGCCCTTGATTTTGACGCAACGACCCGCTTTGATCGCCGGAACAATCGACAATCCCCGGCAGGTCACTATTCGGCCGACGGCGCTCTCCCTGACCAGGGTCAGCGCGTCATCGAGCTCGGACTGGCTGGCTGCCTGGTGTCGCGGCGAGAAGTTCGCTGACGCATACATTTCCTGCGAGGCGTCGTGAGCAACTTTCGACATATCCGACAGCGATGTTCTTAGGGCGCCGGAGGTCTCACTGTCAAAGACCTCTTTCTTGGGATAGTTGAAGGCCTGGGAACATATTTTTTCAGGACCGGTGCCCAGTCCCATGGCAAATGATCCCAGTGTCTCCCGCCAGACAAGTTCTTCGCTGTCGGCACTGCCGGCTTTGGCCAGGTGAAACTCCTGGCCGTCATAGAATGCGAACATCCCGGCCGTTGAGGCCAGCCGCATGATGTAGCGGTAGTCCGTTTCACGATACTGCACACTGTACGCCAGCGTACCGTTGGTTGATTCGATTTTGCCTACCGTAACCGGGTAATTACCGATGATACTGTTGACAATGTCACTGGCGCTTTGTTCGTGGTACAGTGCATTCTGGCCCGCGCCATCGGCCGCGATAGTCGGGCTGTGCGCGGTCACCAGCACCGTGTTCAAGCCGTCGATGCTGTTGTCCAGGTTTACCTGAGTGACCATTCCCACGAACTCCAGCAGCCGGCCGGAATCCACCACTCCCCCCAGAGGCGTGATAGTCACCGCCACGGACTTGCCCAGGAAAGCCGTAAATGTGGTCGGATCACCAAAGTCCCGGTCCGCAGCCACCTTGCCCAGTTGTCGCAGACGAACCTTTAGAACATGATGATCATCCACGAACTGATCCAGCTGGACCGACGAGATATCGTGCTTGATCTCTTTGCCGTCAATGCGAATCCGGCATTCCGCCGAAGTCTGTAGTGTTGCCATGGGATACTATTCCGGACTGAGAGAGGAAATTGCAGTCGGGCGGGATGGCGTCCCGCCCGACCGATTAACCGGGTTATTCCTCCCAGCGATTATCAATCTCGGAGTCACCCACTGTCAACTTGTGGCAAGAGACTTCGAAATACTGATATATCTGTTCATCAGGGCGGTCTTTAACGTGCGGAATAACCTCTTCGTATTTGGTGATGAATCCTTCCTCCCAGACCAACTCCTTCATGGTAGCGTCATCGGGGTTCTTGAACGTCACCTTGCCACCCTTCCAGTTGGGTTTGCTGGTGTCCATCGCCCAGCGGGCGATATCTACATTACCCTCTTTGTCGGACTCAACTTTTATTTTGATGGTCCCGGCGTGGGCACGATCCGAGGGACGTCCCGTCTCATCCTTGGCCGTGTACAGGTCGTAAGAAACTTCATACACATTCTTGTAGGTTACGCCATCGATTTCGAGAACTGGTCTGCGTGCCATAATCTAACTCCTTACAGGTAGTTTAATTTACAGTTAGAGTTGCCGTCGAATGCCGCTCAACTCCAACGATTACTTGTCCTTTACGTTCGTCTGGTTGTCCTCGTTCCAGGCGGTGAACTCGATGTTAAACGAACGAGCCGGATACTTCGGGTTCAGAGCTACCTTGATGTCGATTTCCTGCCGTTTGCGCATTTCCTCGTCGGCGACAATCAAGACCTGGTAGTCCTGCAGAATATTGTCGCCGCCGCTTATCGCATTCATGAACTTGTCGATATCGCGGCGCATGGTATCAACGAATTTCTGATCAATAACCGAGAAGGTCTGCTTGTTGAGATAGTTGCGCAGAGTTTTGTAGACGTAGTCGTAGGTGCGCCGGATCGAGTATACGTTGAACGTCTCCTTGCTGAACAGTGTCGAAGCGCCCATGGCCACTGCCGTTCCTTCGAAATTGACCATCGGGTTAATGCCCTTTTCATTGATCTTGCTGGCATCTGGCTGGTTGGCCTTGAAACGCAGGTACTTGGCATCGGCAATCTTACCGTGCTTGTAACCGGCCATCGGCTGTTGCATGCCGACCGTCGTATCGCCCTGATACATCTTTCCGGCCACTGCCGCTGAGGGTGGGATCCACATGTCGTCATCTTCGTATTGGTTGGCGCCCCGGGCCAGCAGGTAGTTTGCAAAGACAGAGGCATACTGTTTGTAGTTGTCAATCCCCGGCAGGTTGGCATAGTTCGGGTCTTCCAGCATGTCCATCAGTTCTTCGAACTTCTCGAAGTTGGGCAGGTCCGTCATCACGTGGACCTTATTAGCCAGGCCCAGTTGTCGGGCCACCATGTCTATATTCTCCACACTACCCAAATAGCCGGGAATCACCGCCATCGAGAAGCATTCCTTAATACTCCACTCGCGGTAGAGATCGGCGATGGCCTTGGTCAACTGCTCAAACTTCTCCTTGTCGTCGGGGTCAGTCAACTCATCACCCGAGACATTGGCAAACCAGGCGTTAACTTTTTCGTCCGGTTCCAGTTGGGCGTTGGCGAAGAACTTGTCGATAGCCCGGTAGGTGGTTTCTATTTCGCGGCTGGCCCGGTGGACCTTTTTCATGTTCTTGTCGAGATTGGCTTCCAGTTTAGTCGCCTGTTCATTGAGATTCTTGCGGATGTCGTCGATATTGTCACTTTGGGACAGGTTCTCAATCCACACCTTGAGCCGCTCGGCCAGCAGCTTGCGCTGGGTAGCGAAGTTCTTTTTGGTCAGGAATTCCTTACGTTGGAAGTCCTTCTTGGGGTCAAGCCATTCGACCCCCCGCACCAGGTCACCATCGGCCGTCTTAAACGACGGCAAGAGGCCGGCTAACTTGCTGAAGTCACCGAAAGAATCACTGAGTATCGAGGCAAACTCTTCTTCAGAGACTTTTTCAGCGGCGGGGGCCTCGGGTTTTGCTTCGGCGGCCTGTTCCGGCTGCGGTTGCGGTTGATTTTTTTCCTCTTCACCCATTAGTCAATCACCTCCTTCGGTACCTACTCACTCAGCAGGTCGATATAGTATTGGGCTGCTTTCAGCAGCGCTTCTTTTTTTTCTTTGTCTTTCAGTGTCTTCTTAAGAGCATTATTCTTCTTCAGTTGCTTGTCCAGGTCCGTCATCATTTCCTTGCGGTAGTATGTTTTCTGAAGGTGGTCGTTCTTTTCGACGAGCTCCTTGGAAGTGAAATCTTTCATCGCCTTAATCTCAAAGTCGGCATTGATCGGTTCGCCCTCTTCGGTCTCCAGTTCGGTCGAGAAAGACGGGTGGAATTTCTCAAAAACCTCTTTGAGATTGTTGCACCTGACTGGCGATACATCCACTTCTTCGTCGCTGTTCAAGCGAGCAGCGTAGAGCAGCTTATTGGACGGCAGGAGTTCAACCGGAACGGAATCGTCTCTTTGGATCCGTTCAGTTGCTCCCAGCATGAATTTTGCCATTGGCGCCTCCTGTGAGCTATATTACTTCGAATCTGACATTTTTTTGCTGTTAAACACGTAGGTATCATCCTCGACTTCAATCATGATGTCATCACCCGGTGACACCTTCCCGGTGATAATGTCCACCGATAACCTGTTGATAATGTCCCTTTCGATAATGCGTTGAATGGGGCGGGCGCCGAGTTCAAAAGTGTATCCGTCGACCGCCAGTTTATGTTGAGCCTCGGGACTGAGTGTGACGTGGACGTTCTGGTCTTTCAACAATTGGCAGACCTGGTCGAATTCCAGACCGGCGATAACCTCGACCTGTTCCTGGGTGAAAGTATGATAGATAATGATATCGTTCAGGCGGTTGAGAAACTCCGGCCGGAACTTCGTGAAAAGGAAGCCGCGGACCTCTTCCATATCGAGGTCGCGGCCCTCCCGGTCAGCATCCAGAATCTTGTCAGCGGCGTAGTTGGATGTCAGCACTACGATAGTATTGGAGAAATCAACGGTGCGGTTCTGCCCGTCGGTAAGGCGACCATCATCCAAAAGCTGCAGCAACACATTAAAGACATCCGGATGGGCTTTCTCTACTTCGTCAAAAAGGACAATCGAGAACGGTTTGCGTTTGACGGCTTCAGTCAGAACGCCGCCTTCCTCATAGCCGACATACCCGGGTGGAGCGCCAATCATCTTGGCCACCGAGTGCTTTTCCATGAACTCCGACATATCCAGCCGGACCATGGCATTCTTGTCGTCGAAGAGAAACTCCGCCAGTAGCTTGGGCAGGTATGTTTTGCCGGTTCCGGTCGGTCCCAGGAAGAGAAACGATCCGATCGGTCGATTTGGCAGCTTCAGTCCCGCCCGGGCCTTGCGTACGGCATTGGCAATCCCCCTGATAGCCTCCTTCTGGCCGACGATTTTCTTGCTCAGGAACGCTTCCATATTGACCAGGCGATCCTTTTCCGCCGTGAGCATCTTTGACAGCGGGATACCGGTGCGGCGAGCCACCACCGCTCCGATGTCGGCATCGTCTATCTTACGTTCCAGCGATTCAACGACCGTCTTCAGGGAATTGAATGTCTCGACCTTGCTGTCGAATTGCTTTATCAGATCCGCAGGGTTCACTTTTGGTGCCGTCATTTTTCCGCTCCCGCCAGAGCTTCCAGGCGATGACCCCAGAATCCGTGCAACCGGTCCACCTCGCGAGAAAAGTCGTCGCAGGCCGCTTGCAGTTTCTGTAAATCTTCAGTGTCCGTCTGCGGATCTTTATCCCGACAGGTCTCAAAGAGCTGTCGGACCCTGGCTATCTGCTCCGTGATACGCGGCACTGCTTCGCGGGCGAACTCTTCCTTGACGCTGAACTCCGACCCGGCTTCATCAACCAGGTCCAGCGCCACATCGGGGAGGTTGCGTTCACTGAGATAACGGCGGGAGTATTTCACAGCGCCATGAATCGCTTCCGTCGTGTAGGCAATTTTGTGATGTTCGGCATACTTAGCGATAACACCGTTAAGGATTCGCGTGGCCTCGTCCTCACTGGGCTCCTCGACCTTCACTTTCTCGAAACGCCGGTCGAGAGCCTTGTCTTTTTCCAGGTGCTTGGTGTATTCCTCCTCGGTAGTGGCTCCGATCAGACGAATCTGCCCACGGGCCAGGGCCGGTTTGATGAGATTGGCGGCATCCATACCGCCCGAACCGCTGCCGGCTCCGGTGATGGTGTGAATTTCATCGATGAACAGGACTAGCCGGCCGCCCGACTTGACGACCTCGCCCACCAGGGTTTTGAAGCGTTCCTCAAACTCTCCCTTGTACTTGGCTCCGGCCACCAGTGAGCCCATGTCGACTTCCATAACCTTGACACCCGTCAGCGCCTGGGGCACCCGGTTCTCAATCACCGCCTGGGCGAAACCCTCAACGATTGCCGATTTTCCGACTCCGGCGCCGCCGACCAGAACGGGGCTGTTCTTGCGTCGGCGCAGAAGTATCTGGATCAGTTGCTGCAACTCCGACTCACGACCTATCATGGGGTCGAATTCGCCGGCACTGGCCCGGTTGGTCATATCCACGCAGTAGCGCAGAGTGCCGGCTACTTCTTTTTTGGATTCGCCGGCGGGTTGGCCTTCTGCTGCCGAGGGCGCCGTCGTGGCAATCTCAGCCACCGATTTGCTTTCGGCGATCGCTTTATAGCAGTCTTCACGGGTGATGTCGATCTTGTCGCGCAGATAAGGCGACAGCTTGCTTTTGGGATCAAGGATCGCAATAAAGATATGCTCCGGTTCGACCAGGGCATCGTAGAGCTTGTTCTTTTCTTCGAGGGCCTGTTGCAGCACTTCCTGAACGGCCGGACCGATACTGAGGTTTTCACGTGCCATTTGGCGCCCGGCTTGTTCCTTGAGGTGTTCCTCGGTGATCGATTCAATCAGGCCGGGACTTTTGCCGAGTTGATTAAAGATTGATTCTACTTCGGAGGCCTCCTGGCGCAGGACGGCAATCAGGAGGTGTTCCACCTGGATTTCCGGGTGACGGAAGGTTGCGGCCACTTCCCGGGCGTTTTTGATAACCGCCCGTGAATCCGACGAGTAACTGGCTATATCCATAAACCCGTGTCGCCTCTCTCTTCCTTAAGGCAGGCCTCAGGTAGTCCCTGACCCACTGCAACTTGGCCAAGATGTGGTTTAAGCCTTTTTATTAACATATCAAACTGCCGAAGTCAAGGGGTTTGTGAATCTGCTCATCACCCGGTACAGGGGACCGGCTGACGAAAACCCAGGCGAGACCACCCGGCGCGCAGGCCGACCCCGGGGTCAACCGACAGCCAGACTATGGTTCCATATCAGGATTCTCTTCTTCCTCTTCTTCCTCTCCTTCCCCTACGGGATCCACCTGCGTCTGTTGCTTTTTGTTGAATATGTCCTGGTCAAGTTTCAACGGTTTCCTCCCCCTCCCTGTCCACCAACGGCGGTGCCAAGGTTCCTTCGACTTGGTGGCGGCCCGTGAACCCACACTCTTGGAGTTGTCAACGGAAGTGCTGAAACCGCAACTCCAGTTGACGTGCTTGAGAAACGTAAATGACTCTCTCATCCGCTCTTCATTGAAGTCTTCAGAGCCGTACTCATCGGCCAAATCAGCCCAGGCGATATTCTGCACCACCAGCCAGGCCGTAAACCTGTTCTTGAAGGTGATTTGGAATAGTTCGCCGTACGCCTCGTTTGTCCAGGGAGCCGGACCCACTCCGGGATTGGGCCACCAGGGACTGTCTTCGAAAGCTGCAGTCTGTGTATCCTCGTTGTTGTCGAAAGCCTTTACCGATGGCCCATGGTAAAACGGTGGGTGACTGTAGTTACCATCATCGTTCGGCTGGGCGTCACGAATAGGCAAGGCGACGGTGACTGTAATTAACTTTTTTGAGTAGAGGGCCTTGCGTTCGTTTTCGCGCATTGTCTGCAGCCATCCCACGCGATGGTTTTTGGCACAGTCATCCCTGCGTCGACAGCTATCAGCAACACTGATCTGGACCTCAGCGCTCATTTTAAATGTGGGCCCCTCTGGGGTCAGAGCATTGTCATGCAACCGGGACCGGGGGCCCATAATTAAACCTTCTTGAAACTCATTTGCCGCAGATACTCCTTTTTCAATGTCGAAATTCGTCACCGTGAATTTGATCTTGTGAATCGTGATGCTGATGTTGGCAGTTCTTCGCCGGCCGTCTTTCGAGTACCGCAGCCTGACCTTGACCGTGCCGGGCTTGACCCCAAGAAGGCGCACCTTAGTGACTGATCCTGCGTCAAGAGCATCCCCGTTCTCCTTAGTCAGAATGCTGCCGCCGGTCACGATGCTCCACACACAGGTCCCGCCATCGGGTGTGACATTCGCCGTAAGCTCGTGCGGATGCCCGGGACAGGCGACATTTCCCTCCGGTGCGTTAATGCTCGCCGTCATCGGGGGCCGACGAGCGACTACTCTACTTGAACCGCTACCAACGACCACGAGGGCTCCTTTCCCCGGAGCGCGCTGAGAGCGATCGGGACAGATGAGAAATCGCGTTTCCCCTCACCATCCCGGGGCGTGAGTCAAAACTCATGATCTTCCTCCGAATTGGGAAATTCGATCCTGACTGTTCCGGGTGCAATATCGTCTTCCCTGGCCCTCCCGCTGCCATCCAGCGTGCCCCGCCGCTGCTGCCCGTTGGCCAGGTGCAATATGTACTCCTCGTTTGTGATGGCGTTTCCTTCTCCGTCCACCAGCGTAATCTCCACCCAGTCCTTAAACTCCAGCAGGCCCGACTCCTGCTCCTGCTTGCCAAACTCGGTGTCTTCGACCTTGACCGTGAAGAAGTACTCCGGGGGATTGTACGACTTGCCGTACTTGTCAAGCTCCTCCTGGGTGGGGATTTCGTCGGTGTCCTCGTGGTACTCAAATTCCCACTGCAGCTCAATGCGTTTGTCCATCACTGTCGCCGGCAATTCGACTATCTTATCGTGGGCGCTGTCACGGTCGTACTCGTAAATAACGACGGTGACTTCTGCGTTGTCGCGTAGTCCGTTGGTGTCGGCCGAGAGGGTCAGGATATCACCTCGCCGGGCCTCGTTGGCGCTCCACTTCAGGTTGAATACCTGCACCGGGGGAAATACCGGTATCCGGTTGGACTCACCCTCCAGGTCGTTATTCGGGAGTTCAACTTCAAAATAGATCATGTCATCCAGTTCGGTATCTTCGGGGATGTCAAACTCCCCGACATATTTGTTTCTCTTGATGACATCCTTGATCTTGCCCAGCTTCTTGCCGTTTTCGCTCTGGCCCTTGATCTTTATCGTGGCGCCCTCACCGACAAACGCCGTCCTGACCTCGAATTTGGCCATTCGCCCGGCGATGGCCTTACCCTGGCGCCAGGTAGCCGACAGCAGCGCCGACTCCAGTTCAATCTCGTGTTCGGTGTCAGTAGATTTGGTGAATTTCAGGTCCACAGCAGCACAACCCTCACTCCGGCAACCCCGGTTGGAAGCTTTCGATAATGCGGTCTACCTCGACGCCGATGGTCTTGATTGTCTTTTTGGAAAAATTGGCGCTGAAACTATAGGCGGCACCATCGCAGATCATGTAGACCAGTTTCTGGAACGACACATTTCCATTCGGCGACACCCACTTGTAGACGACTACGTAAGCCGCCACTCCACTGGCCAGCGTTTTGGGTTCTTCCTTGAGGATTTCCGCGGCCGGCATCGACTCGACGATTTGATCGATACGGTCCCGGGCATAATCTTCCACATCGTCAGTTTGGGGATCGGGATCAATCGTAAGATTGAGCACATGCTGCACGCCGCTGTCATCCGGCCCCAGGAACTGGTAAATAGTGCGATCCTCCCACCCGTCGGGCAGGTCGATGCGGAAGTTGTTGTTGGTGTTGGCATCAACCATCTTCAACCCTCACCCTTGAGGACGAAACGGGATTGGTCTTCCTGATACACCAGTTGGTCACCGTATTGGCGCCACCAGTCCTGCCACCGTTGTCCGGCCTCAGTATGAGTACAAATCATGACTTGATCATTCTCCATATAATAGTCAAACTCCAGCATCTCCAAATCATCTTGTATTACTTCCGAAAGAGAGACATTCTCTCGTTGAACGGCTTCACGGTCATAGTCATTGGCGACAATGTACTCCCTTACCCCAGGAGATAACTGTATGCTTCCCTGTGACAATCTCTGTAGAGTTTCGATCTCCTCCTTCAAGGTCCTGATCTCAAATGAGTGTTCATCAGCGAGGCGTGCAACGGAGGACACATCTCCCCCGACTGGTGGCCTAGGTAGCTGAAGCTGATTCAGAGCTTCTACGACATTGTCTACAACCTGGACTTCGGTATCAGACACCAAATCAATGAGCTGGCGGATCGGCTCCGATCGCCCAATCGCCAGGATTACTGCAACTGCGTTGCTGAGTTCGTCGTCCGGTCCCTGGAGGATGTCTCCCGCCTGGGAGATTAGAGAGGCAATCAGATCGAGCTCCGTTTCATCACCCAAAACGTACAGTGTCCAGATGATGTGAACGTCTATCACACGCTCCGCGGCGCCGGGATCCCAGTTCCAGGTGACCTTGTCCGGTCCAGGCCGGGCCCGATCCCACAGCTTCTTGAGGCTCTCAATCGCAGTTGGATTGCGAATCTCTCTCAGATCCGAAAGCGCCCTTAGACGGGCGGATAGCTCCTCATCTGGGTCACCTGCGATCTCGGCCAAGCGGGCGAGCGCCCCATTGCTCATCTCAGATCCTCCACTCGTGTGTTTTCCAGCGGCGGCATGGTCAGCCAACATTGAAATAGCCCCCACCAAGCCGACCACGATTTTCACGCCGCTCCATCATTCCTCCGCCGCTGGCGGTCCCGCAAACTCATCGGGATGCGTCACATTGACCTTTCTACGATTCTGACGGGCTTGCAGGATACGCGCCTGCCATTCTTTACAGTCAAGAATTACCGCCTCAGGATCCAAGACACCGATTAAGACATCGTACGGTTCGGTCTCTCCCACCTTGGTCTTAATTTTCACGGAATTCGGCACGTCAAAGTTCAGATGTATGTGCGTCCTGAAATCAAGACTTAAGAAGCAATGCGTATCCCCGTATTGGATTGGTCCACCTGCTTCATCTTCGGTTTTTGCATTCTTTCCGCCACCGGAGACTTGGTATTTGCCATCGTGATAACGAGGGTCGGTTTCTATCCGATCAATGGCCCAGTCCGGAATATTGGCCATGTGACGGCGTCCGTAGTCGGTAACATACTCGTACTTCTGTTGCCTAGGCCACAGACGAATGGAACCTTTGTTCCATTGCACTATGGTGTACATGCCGGTGCTGTTCGCTTCCCGTACGGTGAACTTCATCACTACTTTCTTAGCTCTTCCTTGCTTAACATACCCTTTGTCCGTTACGCTGAATTCCATCAGGTTATTCTTGAGCTTCACCGTCGGCGCCTTGCTATAATCATCATCTTCTGTTGAACAGGATATCGATTCTGCATCGGCACTAGGGAATGCCAGCACTCGATAATACAGCGTGCACGTCTGGAACTCCGCTCGCTGGAGGCGGGCCAGGTCGCGCCACCATTCCAACGGCATCTTGTAAGTAGCCTTGCCGGATGCATCAAGCTTAATAGCCTTATCACCATTAGACCAACTGCTGAAAGATTGCTTCGAGAGACGCGTCTGGATCGGGTCGGTCTCTTTCCAGGCACCGACCAAGCCCGGGCCGTCGGACAGCGCCGCGGAATTGGATCGTGCCACCTGGACGTCGAAGTAGTAGTTGGACGGACCACTGATTATCCGAAACTCCAGAATCGGGTGAGCAGCCGACAAGTTACCCTTCGCATCCAATACTACAACGTATTCTTTCTTTAGGGCTTCAATCGTAATCTTGGGATTATTGACGAAATTAGCTGGCTTCTTTTTGGTCTTACTTTGTAAAACCACGCCCTTGGACTTATCCGTTTTCCCGTAAGTCAATTGTGGACCCCGTAAGTTCCTCAGTTCTCAGTGCCGACGTCATTCAGATTCGGGAACTCAACCCGAAACTCGCCCGGAGGTACTTTATCTTCTTTCTTGTAGCCGTTTCCGTCCAGGTTACCCGTGCGCACCGTTCCATTCGAAAGACGAAGAATGTATGCCTCGTTAGCTACAGGATTGCCTTCCTCATCCTTCAGCTTGATCTCGATCCAATCCCGGTACTCCAGCATGCCCGACTTCGCCTCATAGCCACCGACCCTTACGGTGAAAAAGTACTGCGGAGCTGACAGCTTTTTGGAAGTTTGTGTTGAAGTGGTATCGTCCGGCTGATCTTCGTATTCGTACTGCCACCCCTGTTCTATCTTGTCGCCAACTTCAACATTGCGAATGGTCCTGATCTTCACGGGCGGCTCGTTGATGTCCTGCCGGCAGATTTCAAGGGTGGCTTTTGTTCCGGGTTCGAAACCGGCCGTCTCAACCAACATCTTCACGGTATCCCCAACCCGGGCCTGCTTCTGCGACCACTCGGCTTTGATGATTCCCTTCAGTTCGATATCGTGATTGCCCGGTTCGACACCGGTTTTCTTGACTTTGCCGTAAAGGCTACCTTCGTCGGTCTGGTCGTCCGGCGCTTTAATCTTGTATGCCACGCCGGTAATCGGTTTGCCGCCTTTGTCCTTGAACTTGACATCAAGGTAGTGGTTTTCGGTCTCGGCTTCATCCTCGGATCCGGAGCCATCAGCCAACTCTTTGGATACGCCGGCGTCGGCGCCTTCCTTTCCAGTCACCTGTTTGCCTCCGGCACTGGCCATGCCACCGCCACCACCACCACCGCTGCCTATCAGAACGGTGTTGCAGCCCATTATAATTACATCCGGGGGACCGACACAGGTGCACTGATCAGTGACTCTCGCCGCCGGTTGACCGCAAATCAGGACGGTGGGAGCTCCCATTATTATCGGCCCGCCGACATGCGGCGGGGGCGGACCGCCGGGGATAGGACAGGTGTGCATATCCCCCAGGCGGGCAGCAGGCACACCTCCGATCAGCACCGTCGGTGCTCCAGCCACGATAACACCACCGTGAGCGGTGGAGTCACCCAATCTGGCTGCCGGCATTCCCATGATCAGTCACCTGTGAAACGATATGTTGCGTTTACCTTTCTTAATATAGCTGAGCAGGAAGCGTCAAGTCAATACTGAGTTTCCCCTGACCACATCAAAATCTTCAGTAACATCTTTCAATGAGGCACCACGCATAAGAAAATCGGAACCTCCCTTCGACAAACTCAGGACAGGCAGGGGTTCCGGCCTACTTTGACTTTCTCGGCGGTTTGTGAACAGCGGTCGTCAACCGATCAGTCGGCTAATCTTCTCAATGTCTCGATTGGCCTGCCGGTAGTCGTCGGGGCGGCCGACATCCAGCCAGTAACCGTCGTGGGGATAGGTGTTGACAGGCTCCCGTCGTTTCAGCAACATCAACACCAGGTCATCAAAGCCGAAGCTCTCTCCCTCGGGCACCAGTTTCAGCACCTCACGCGAGAAGACATAAACGCCCGTGGATACGACTGACGTAAAGGTCGGTTTTTCCTGAAAACCGCAGACAATACCTTCAGCGTCAATCTGCAGGACCCCGTAATCGATCCTGGTAGTCCGTTCCTGAGTAGCTACCGTCAGCCGGGCGCGGCTGTTTAGATGATAATCAAACAGGGCGCGAAAATCGATATCGGTCAGTACGTCACCGTTGACCACAATGAAGTCGGTCGGCAGACCCTCGACCAGTTTGAGCGGCCCGACCGTAGACAACGGTTGCTCCTCGTGCGAGTAGATCACTTCCAACCCCCAGCGGCTGCCGTCGCCGATGGCGGCCATGAGCAAGTGAGCCAAGTGATTGACGGCCATATAGACCCTCTCGATACCGCACTTTTTCATTTGCGTTAAAAGGATTTCGACTATCGGTCGGTCGCCAACCGTAACCAGCGGCTTGGGAATCTCAGCCGTGTAGGGCTGCAATCGTTGACCTCGCCCACCGGCCAGAACCACTGCCTGCAGAGGAAGAGCATTGCTGTCCGGTGCCTTTGTCATAATCAGATATTACGATATCGCGGATCGCGGGGATTGTCAATAAGTCCGGAGGCAATGGCCGAAGCGATCTCACGGATGCCATCGGGTACCTTCCGGGTGACGGAGAAACCCAATTCGGTCCCTATGCGCCGGCAGTCTACTCGGTAATCACGCGGGTCGTCAGTGCGGTCAACAAACGATACCCGGTCATCCGGCAGCGACAACTCCTTTAAGATCAACTCGACCACGGATTCCTTGCGATAGTTTTCAGATGAATCACCCACGTTGAAAGTCTGTCCGGCCACCAGCTCTGGCCCCGACTGGAGCACAGCCACACAAGCCCGAGCCAGATCGACCGCGTGACAATATGGCCGCCACGATCGTCGGCAGTATATCTCGAGTTTCAAACCGGCCAGCAGGTCGCGGGTGAATTCGTTTACAGTCAGGTCGAACCGGGGACGACTCGACAATCCGTAAGCGGTTGCAAAACGAAGGCAGGTAACAGCCGGTCGGCGTCCGTGGTGTTGCTTAAGATACTGTTCAAAACCGACTTTTAATTCTGCGTAGAGCGACACCGGGTGCAGGGGAGCGGTCTCATCCACAGGAGTATCACTATTTCGGCTGACGCCATAATTGCTGCAGGTGGATGCGAATACAAATCGCTCGACACCGGTTTCACGAGCCTGCTCATATAACATTCGGGAAGCGTCCCGGTTGACGGCTACCGCCAGAGATTCATTCTGCCGACAGGCTTTATCACCTACCACTGCCGCCAGGTGCACCACCGCCGCCACCCCTTTCAGGGCTGTCGTCACGTCCCTGGCCTGCCGGATGTCGCCCCGGCAAAACTCGAAGCGGGGGTGAGTAATATACGGCAGGAGCGACTCTCCCCCATATATAAGATTGTCTATGGTGCGAACGGAATAACCACCGGCCAGCAACTGTCCGATCAGCACCGACCCGATGTAACCGGCGCCGCCGGTGACCAGGACAGTTGTTGTTGTTGTAGTCAAGGCAGTTTAGTCTTGTTCTCCGAGGTCATCGACCGGCTCCATCTGACAGAATATTCCGGAGAAGTCTTTCACTTCTGCTGCAGGAGATTCCTGGCCGTCTCCAACTGTTCTCCTCTCAGGCCCATATCGATAGCTTTTTGAAGGTTTTCCGCGGCTGCCTCGTTGCCTTCCATGTGCATGGCCATGCCGATCCAATAGAACGGTTCCGGTTCATCCTTGCGTGAACGGCTGGCTTTCAGCGCCTCCCCCCGAGCCAGATCGTAACGGCCCGACTGGAAATAAACATAGCACAGGTTCATCCAGGTTCTCTGGTCGTGTTGTGAGTTGAACACGGCGTGTCGGGCTATATTGGCAGCCCGATTGAGATCCTCCTGCTCCGTGGCCAGGATGCGGGAGAAGTAGTGACCGTTGTCGGCATTGGAGCGGGCTTCAATCAGATTTTTCTCAAAGATATCAAATGCTTCCTGGCGTCGATCGAGTTCATAGAGCGCCCGTGCCTTCTGCACGGAGGCGGACACACGTCTCGGTTCAATGGACAATGCCTTTTCCGCCAGGTCCAGGGCGGTTTCATAGGCCGACTGGTCGCACTTAATCCCGGCCAGCAGCACCAGAGCGTCAGTATTATCCTGGTCCAACTGTAGCAGCAGTTCGATAAGCCGGTTCTTTTCGCTTTGCCGATCAAGTTTGTCAACCAGCGTTGATATTTCTTCGAACGCTACCAGATTCCCCCTGACCGCAGGGAACCGTTGCACAAAGAGCGTCACACCTTCCTCAATGGCGCCGGACTCAACCAGGCAGACAGCTTTCAAAAGGGACAGTTCGGGGAAGTTGCGCTCCAGATCGGCATAGCCGTCAAACTGCTCGAGCGCGGTTTGTGGCTGTCCGATGCGGCGGTACATCTCCACCAAACCTTCAAAGGCCGGTCGGTTCCACGGTTCTTTGCCCAGTGCCAATTGATAATAGCGGGTAGCCAGATCGTATTTCCTGACAAAACGGTCAGCGTAAATATCAGCCAATCCGGCCAGCCAATCCGGCTGGGTGCTGTGATACTTATACAATAGAGACATCAATTCCTCAAATTCGTCGTGCTGTCCGGATCGATACAGGTTGTTAGCAGAAGTCAATCTGGCCGACAGGCGATTGGCCATCACCTCCGGTACTTTCTCCAGTGCTTTGAGACCGTCCACCCCCGGAAAGAATCCAGCATAAGTGACAGCGTTGGTGTACCACATGAACTCCTGAAACTTCGGATCATACCGGTCCCGGCCCATAATTTTGCCGATGGCCGACACGTTGCCGGTACAGGTCATCATGTCCTCGCTTCTGCCCCGCACCTGAAGATCGAAGGCCAGAGCACTGATGCTCTGATGGACCAGCTTGCCATATTGGTCGCAGGCTTTTCGAGCGGTTACCTGATCCTGTATGGCCAGTGCCAGGAACATCTCCAGACCGGCTACCACCATTTCAGTGCCGGTATACTCCCGGAAATTGCTAATGACCTGCCTGGCTTCGAAGTAATAGTGGTGTCTCAAACAACGAAAGAAATGATCGAGCGCCAGATCAAAGTCAGCCTCGGTTAACGTCAAGCGGCCAACCGTTATGGACGAGTCGATCAATCCCGCCGCTTCCAGGTAAGCGACTCTCCGAGATATGTCGGCCGTTGATCCGGAAGATTGTTCGGTCGCAGTCTGATAGGCAACAGCCGCTGAATCAAAAAAGCCCTGGCGGCAATAAGACTCCGCCTTCAACACCGAAACAATGTCGGCTTCGGCTCCCAGCTCGGCGGCCCGGTCAGCCTCCTGTCTGGCCCGGACATACTGACCGACGTTTATCAAGGCTTGCGCCAGCACCAGTCTGGCCTGCGACTCATCGGGAAGCAGGGCACTGTACTCAGACGCAGCCTGAAAAGCGTCTTCGGATTCCTCCAGGTGTTTCATAATCCTGAACACACCCAGATGAGCCGGGGCAAACGAGGGTGTCCTTCGGTTGACCACCAGGTAGGAATGAAGGGCATCATACCACTGCAACTGACGCTCGAATACCAGCCCGATACCGTAGCCGCTCAACGGGGAGGTGGAATCGATGGCAGCCACCTGCTTAAACACGTCAATGGCGGCATCGAATTCGTAGTGATCGACATGCCTTTGTCCTGTCTTAAATAAATCCAGGATGCTCTCCTCAGGAGACTTGCTGCATCCCAAGGCTATCAGCACAAACACACCAACCGCAAAGCATTTTCTCATCAGGTTATCCTACCTTCCGAACAAACGGGATTTTCAATTGGGGCCAATCTATAACCTGTTATACCATAAATCCATAGCTTTTTTCATTCAAATCCCATGAACTTCAGTGGAATCATTCTAAAGATATTACCGTGATCGGACAATCGGCGGAATTTGATTGGTTTTTAATCAAACATCGACTATATTTCAATATGGTAGTCCTTGAAGCAGATATGCTCAGCAAGTACTACCGCAGACGTGCCGTTGTCGATGAGGTTTCGATCGTTGTGAAACCGGGAGAAGTGGTAGGTCTGTTGGGGCCAAACGGAGCCGGCAAGACAACGACATTTTACATGATTATCGGATTTGTCAGACCTGATGGGGGTAAAGTGTATCTCGGCGGCAGGAATATCGGTGGCAAGCCCATGTATCGGCGAGCCAAACTGGGAATCGGTTATCTGGCTCAGGAGGCTTCGGTCTTTCGAAAAATGACGGTTGAGGATAACATTTTGTCGATTCTCCAGTTTCGCCGGATGAGCCGCAAGCGGCGCAAAGAGCGGTTGGATGAACTCCTGCAGCAGTTGGATATCGCCCACCTGCGCAAGAGCAAAGCCTACACGTTATCAGGCGGCGAACGCCGACGGGTTGAGATCACGCGAGCCCTCGTCAACGATCCCAAGTTTATGTTGCTGGACGAGCCGTTTGCCGGTATCGATCCCATCGCCGTGGAAGACATACAGAAAATCATCAACCGCCTGGTTCAACATGGACTTGGAATCCTGATTACGGATCACAATGTTCGGGAGACACTTTCGATCTGTAGCCGGGCTTATATTATGTGCGATGGAAAGATCCTCAAATCGGGGACCTCGGAATTCCTGGCCGGCGATCCGGAAGCGAGAAAAATCTATTTGGGAGAAAAGTTTCGACTGGACTGAACAGTCCGTCGGCTTTGTCTAATATATGAACGATATAAGCCGGGAACGTCAATCGAGCAGGTTTGTTTCCGATAACATGATCGGAGCCGGTATTGACCGGCTGGAACCTTTCGGAGTACAAATCGGCAGGTAAGACTATGAAACTTGGGCTACAATTAAGACTCCAGCAAACCCTGGCACCTCAGTTGATACAATCGCTGAAGATGCTCCAGATGCCGGTGCTCAAACTGGAGCAGACTATTCGTCAGGAGCTGTCCACCAACCCACTTCTGGAAGAAATAGAAGAACTGGAACCTGAGCAGGAACTCGACGCTGAGGCTGAAGAGACCGAAGAGAACCCAGACGAGGGTGTTGACTGGGACGAGTACCTCTCTGATGATGAAGAAGGTTACAAGGTACGTGAACCTCGGGAAGTTCGCGAGGATACTCTGGAGGGATCGGCATCATCGTCACGTAGCCTGCTGACCTACCTGCTGGAGCAGTTGTCGTTTTTGAAACTGTCCAATGAGGAATACCTGATCGGAGAGTATATCATCGGCAATATCTCGCCCGACGGTTACCTTACTATCGGGGTGCCGGAGATGGCCCATGAGCTATCCCTTGACGCCGCCAAGATCGAGTTGGTACTGGCAATGGTCCAGCGTTTCGACCCGACCGGTGTCGGTTCGCGAGACTTGCGGGAGTCCCTTCTTATTCAGTTGCGAGAAAAAGGACTGGAAGACACCCTACCCTATCGGATCGTTGAGGAACATATCAACAAGTTGGATCGGAAGTCGATCCTGCAGATATCCAAACTGATGCACACCCCTCTGGAAAAGACAGAAGAGGCGATGGCCGAAATAAAGGAGCTCTCGCCGACACCGGCCTACGGTCGTTTTGCGGAAGCCGCGATGCCAATTGTCCCGGATCTGACGGTGGAGCGGTTTGGCGATGAGTATGTTGTCTTCCATAACGACCGGCATGTCCCCCGATTACGCATCAACTCAGGATACAAAGCCCTGATGAAACGCGGCAGTGAGTCATCCAAGGACACCCGGCAATATATCAAGCAGAAACTGGAACAGGCTCGATGGCTGCTCAATGCCATCAATCAGCGACGTTCGACGATGATCCGGGTGATGGAAGCCATTATCGAAAAACAGCACGATTTCTTCGACAAAGGCCCCTCGTTTCTCAAACCGTTGATAATGGAGGAAATTGCCCAAAAGGTCGATATGAATGTGGCCACTATCAGTCGCGTGTCCAACAGCAAATACGTTCAGACTCCCTTTGGCGTTTACGAGATCAAATACTTTTTCAACGCCGGTATCACCAAAGCTGATGGTGAGGATATGTCGAAAAGGTCGGTCAAACAACGCATAGAGGAGATTATCAAGGCGGAACAACCCAGCCAACCGCTTTCTGACCAGGAAATCTATCGCTTACTGAACGAAGAGGGTATCCGCCTGGCGAGACGAACCGTCACCAAGTACCGTGAGGAGCTAAAGCTTCCAGCCGCCAGACTTCGCAAACGGGTCAAGTAGAAGATACGGTACAACCCGACAGGGAACAGACAACCTGTCGCATCGGAGGAAGAGGGCACATGGAACGAGCCGAAAATCTTCAATCCCGGGCCGCGGTGAGCGCCCGATACCCCTCACGGCGGCACCCTTCCATTCAACGCCGGCAAATCATTTTCGGCAGTGAACCTGTTCAGACCGGGTGGCTGCCGGTTATTTTTTTTAGTCGATGCGGAGAGAATAATCGTAAGACTTAATAGGGAAAAGATGGCTGCGTCGACGCCCGGCGCCGGCGATGTCAAGGTTAATGAGAGTAGTCGACTGCTGCTCTCCCGTCAAACGACGACCGGAAAGTTACATGGAAAGGAGGTTTGTGACGATGCAAAAGGTGATCACGGCCCGCCATTTTGATCTCACCCCAGAAATGAAGGAGAAAGCGGAGAAAGAAATGGACCGACTGACTCGCTACTTCGGCAATATCGTCTCCGCCGAACTCGTTCTCGATACCGAAAGACACCTCCGCACGGCGGAATTGAAAGTCAACGTGTACAACAATATGATCGCCGGCACCGGCGAAACGGATGATATGTACAACTCCATAGCCGTGGCGGTCGACAAGGTTAAGGGACAACTGAAGAAATACAAGTCGAAATTGAAACAGAGGTCCCCGGAAGAAATCACTAACATCAAGGACAGGTCTACTCGTCCCAGCACTGATGTGGACGAACTGGATACATAGCTGATATTCGCGACATGCTATCGGAAATGCCGAGTACCGAATAGGCACCCTGCCACCGGTATTAAGCTACTATCGTCAGACAAGCTACAGCCCGCCTGATCTCAGGCGGGCTTTTTTTCATGGAGGGATAGGGGTGCAAGTTCTTGTAGGGCAGGTCTCCTCTTAGAAACCTGCCAATTACAAGTCTCGTAGGTCAACCCCTGCGGTTTCGACATACACTTAAGGCTTGACATTCCCGCTTCTCTCGCACAACATTTATTTGTGTATAACGTAGCGAAATCGTCATTGCGAGGTGCGAAGCGCTGTGGTAAACCGCGAACTCTGATCGCTACCACACTGGCCGAAAAAGGGGGTAATCTGGAGTTCCTAACATGAAGGTAAAAAAGCACGAACAACAACGGTTGTTATTCGGGTCACGCGATTCCGTTCTGGAGGCGGCTGATAAGCTGGTAAACGCTGCTAATGATCTTATGCGTACTTCCAATACTGAAGAGGACTTGCGCATCGGGTTTGAAAAAGCGCTGGAGCCTTTATGCAGAAGTATAGGGATCAAACTTGAGCCAAGATATGAAAAGTATGCCAAGTTCACAAGGGTGTTCTCTGACGTGATGCATGGACGGGTTCTTATTGAATACGAAAACCCAGGTGCCTTTAAATCTCAAAAATGGATAGAACACGCATATGACCAGCTATTTGACCAAATCCAGGGCGAAGCAAAGGCCGAGAAAGAAACCCTATTCCTTTTTGACCCAAAATTTGTAGGAGTCGCTTTTGACGGCAAACAAATATTTTTTGTTCGCTACAGGGGAGAGAAAAATAAAGCTAAAATCACCCTTAATAAAAGAGATTTTATTCTAGAAGGCCCCCATCCTTTTGACCAGCAAAGCGCACGCACACTGCTTACCTATTTGCGCGCACTCTCCCGCAAACTCCTGACCGCCGTGAACCTCGCGGAGGTCTTCGGGCCCAAAAGCAAGGTTGCTCCTATGGCTGTCTCCGCTTTTGCGGACGCGCTGGAGCACTGGGGCGGCGACAGGGTGAAGGTCTTCTTTAACGAGTGGAAGCGGCTTTTTGGCATTGTCTACGGGGAAAGGTTCGGTGCCCACTCGGCCGAGGACGCCAATGCGCTTTCAAAGCAATATAACGTGGGCAGGAAGACCAACCTTCAGGAGCTTCTTTTTTCGGTCCACACCTATTTCGCTCTTCTTATGAAGTTTATTGCAGCCGAACTCATCACCTTCAAGGAGAGCTCCTTTTCGGCGTCGTTTTCCCACGATCTCACGCATTGCTCAAAGAACGGACTTAAGGCCCGGCTTGCCGATATCGAGGACGGGGGGGTATACGCCAAACGGGGCATAACGAATTTTCTGGAGGGCGATTTTTTCAGGTGGTATCTTGATGCCTTCTCTCCTCGACTTGAGGATGCCGTGAGGGAGATCGCCAGGGGACTCTCGGAGTTCGAGCCTGCCACAACAATGATCGATCCTGAGTCAACCCGAGACCTATTGAAAAAGCTGTATCAGTATCTGGTGCCACAACAGGTGCGGCATAACCTGGGCGAATACTATACCCCTGACTGGCTAGCGGAGCTTGTCCTGGACGAGACTGGGTACAAGGGCAATCTCAAAAAGCGGCTCCTCGACCCGGCCTGTGGCTCCGGCACGTTCCTCGTGCTGGCCATAAAGCGTGCCATAGAGCACGGTAAAGAATATCGTTATTCGCCCCTTGAGACTGTCAAGAGCATTGTCGAAAACATATGGGGTTTCGATCTTAACCCATTGGCTGTTATTGCGGCGCGTACCAACTACCTTTTTGCACTGGGCGACATGATCTCGGAACTGCCCTCCTTCGAGGTGCCTGTGTATCTGGCCGATTCGGTCTTGTGGCCTGAAAGAAGACAGATCCACATTACAGCATCGGAATCAGTTGAAATACCCACTTCCGTTCAGACCTTTCTGGTACCGAAGGTCTGGGTCGAGAACAAGGGCTTCCATATGACCAGGGCCGCACCCCTCGTTGAGAAAATGTCAAGAGAGCGCTACGAAGTCTCCGAGGCCATGGAGAGGTTCAAAAAGGAAGGTCTTGCCTTTCCGCCACACGAGGAGGCTGTTCAATGCTTCTACGCCGACATACTGAAGCTCGAAAAGGAAGGGAAAAACGGTATCTGGGCGCGCTTTCTTAAGAACTCTTTCGCCCCTCAGACGGCTGGAAAGTTTGATTACGTAGCTGGAAATCCTCCCTGGATAAGGTGGGATTACCTTTCCCAAGAGTACCGCGCTGCGACGCTTTCCCTCTGGCAGGAATACGGCCTTTTTTCACTCAAGGGATTTCAGAGTAGACTTGGCGGTGGGAAGAAAGATTTTTCCATGCTTTTTACCTATGCCTCCGCCGACCACTACCTCAATGACAAGGGCAGACTCGGCTTTCTTATAACCCAAGAGGTCTTCAAGTCCAAGGGCGCGGGTGAGGGTTTCCGGAAGTTCTGTCTTGGGCCAAACGGCAAGCCGCTCAAGGTCTTGAAGGCCCACGACCTCGTAACCGTACAGCCCTTCGAGGGAGCCGCCAACAAAACTGCCGCTATAGTTTTAGAGAAGGGGCGATCTACTAAGTATCCTGTCCCATATACAGTGTGGACACGCAAAAAGAAGGTCGGGAGGATACCAACGGACTTCGTGCTAAAAGAGGCGTTACAGTTACTCCAAAAAGAGAAGCTGTCGGCACAACCGATGGGCTCTAAGTTGGGTGCTTGGCAAACTTATCCCTTAGAATCAGAGGATTTAACGAAGATACAAGGTAAGAATTATTATACTGCCCATTCTGGTGCTTATATTTCTCCTTACGGAGTATTCTGGTTGAAAATTAAACAAGTGTTATCTAACGGTGACTTGCTTGTTGAAAACCTTACCGAAAAAGGGAAGACAAAAATTCCTAAATTAGAAGAAACAATTGAGCAAGATTTAGTTTATCCCGGCCTGCGTGGCTCGGATATTCAAAGGTGGCAAGCAACTCCTAAAATACATGTTTTGCTTACCCAAGACCCATCTAAACGGGAACCATATCCAGAAGCAGTTATGAAAAGAGAGTGGCCAAGAACTTATGGATATCTAACAAAATTCAAAGGAATTTTACAGTCAAGAGCATCAAAGATATTACAAGATTTGGCACGAAAAACTTCTTTTTACGCAGTTTTCGGAGTTGCAAATTATACAATGAGTAATTATAAGGTCGTATGGAAACGAATGACTAATGATTTAATCGCAACAGTTATTTCACAAACGAAAACATCGTTCGGGTATAAAACTATCATCCCTTTTGAAACAACAGCCCTGATTGCTACCGATAACGAATCCGAAGCCCATTATCTCTGCGCTATTATCAATTCAAAACCAGTTCGCGATTTTATTAAGTCATTTTCTTCCGCTGGCCGGGGCTTTGGCACACCTTCAGTGATGAACTATGTAGGGATTCCTATGTTCGACCGGGGGAACAAGATACACAGCGAGCTCGCGCGCCTTTCCAAGATGCTACACAAACTCAAAAAAGAGGATAAAACAGACGAAATCCCCGGCTTTGAGAAGGAAGTGAACAAACAAGCGCGAAAGATGTTTGGAATCAAAGAATAAGCCTGTGTGGCCGCGATCTCTGATCGCGGTTCACCAACCACGCACTTTCCCTACAACTTTTTACCAGATAACTGCCCTTCCCCTTATGTTATAGAAAGGCACAATTATGTCAGGCACTAGCCCGAAGCAGCTCGAGGCCAACCGGCGCAACGCACCGCGCTCCACCGGCCCCCGGACTCCCGCAGGCAAATCGCGCGTGAAATTCAACGCGCTCAAGCATGGCCTGTTGGCGAAGTCCGTCATCCTGCCCATCCGCAGCCGCTCCGAAAAACGGAGCCACTTCGATGCCCTCCTGGCGCAGCTGATCGACGAACTCAAACCGGTTGGCATCCTGGAAGATATGCTGGTGGAGAAAATTGCTGTGTCGTACTGGCGCCTGCGCCGCGCCCTCCGCGCCGAAGCCGGCGAAATCTGTGACAACATCCGCGATTTCCGCCGGTATCCCTACGCCACCGACCCCGCTACTCTCGCCCTTCCTTCATCCCGCGATACCCTCAAGATCGTCCGCTACCAAAATGCCATCGAGCGTCAGCTTCATCGGGCTATCACCCAACTACAACGCCTGCAAGATCACCGTTGCCTTTCCCACGCTAACACCTCGGAGACACCGCCTATCGACGAAAAATAACGAAATTACGAAACAAACCCATTTTCATCCGTCCGTTCAGTCTGGATACAGTAGGTCAGTATCCTTGCGGTGACGACGAATGCTTGAATTGGCAGATTTCAATAAGATGGCATATACAAGACTATCAACGTAAAACTCTGTATTTGATCGGACCCCACTGGGCTCTCGACGTGCGTGGCATCCTGACCTTGATCTGGTCCGGGATGTGGTTCAACATACAGTTGCAAACCGCTCACTGAGCATCAATACTGAAGTATTCCTCCAGCAGCAGGTAGTTCATCCTGGCTTCGTGGTTGAGCCGGTTGAAATCATCAGTCTTTAGCCTGCCATCGTCTCCGAGCCTGACCAGCGCAAACGAATTGAACTCACGCTTCTGTTCGTCGACAGCCTCAAGCCGATCCGTGATTTCATCAGGCGTTAATTGTGAGCGTATCAGGCAGAATATCTGAGGTCTTTCGCCACGGAAGACTTCACGCGCGTAAGCCAGTGGGGTAACAGCGAATTCCGACTCGTCCAGATTCAGTTCCTCGGTGACCTCTTGTTTCATCGCCCGGACGGCCAACTCGGCCAGATGACCATATCCCGGCGCGTAGTCGACCGCACCGGCGGCAGAGGGTCCGACGGATCCTTCCAGCGAGGCGACCGTGTCTGATCGCAACACCAAAAGTAGATACTGCCGATTGCCCTGCTTCAGCAACAGCCAGCCACAGATTCCGAGACATACCGCCAGCGGGTTTTGTTTCAGTCCCGGTTCCGGATATTTGATCTTGTAGTAATTCCTCAGGTATTCCCCCTGCCCGGCAAATAACGGATGAGGATAGTCGAGAGCAAAGCAACTACCCGCCTGGACGGAATAAGAACAGGGCTGGACCGTCATGTTGTACGGTCTCGAATCCAGGCTGATGTCTACAACTTTCATAGCCTCGGGACCATCATAAAGGCGACCCTCTTTTCGCAGTAGGTCGGTCATCAGATATGCATATTCGGCAATAGAACTGTCGCAGAATTCAAATCGGTCGGGGAGGTACTTGATCCTGATCTCCTGCGGATCAAGAGCGCCAGGACCGTAGAAACGGGCAATATCAATGTAACCGGAGTCGTACCGGCGATCAGCACCCGCCATTCGAACCCGAATCTGAGCCGGGGAACCGAAATGGCGAGCCAGAAAACGCTCGAAGCGATTGTAATTAAGGTACTTCATCACAAGAGGAAAATCATCGCCACGCCGGCTACCGTGACAACGGCACCCACGGCAGCTCTGAAGGTCACCTTCTCCTTATACCACCGGGCTACCAGTGGCAACACCAGGACGGGTGTAGTCGAATTGAGCGTCGCCGCCAGACCGGCCGGTATGTATTTGACCGAGACCAGAGACATCCAGACACCCAGAAACGGTCCCACAATCGCTCCGGCGACACAAAACGACAGCGCCCGGCCGTTTTTCATGGCGCGGATCGTTTGTATCATTTGGCCTCGACCGGCAGCCAGAATCCAAATGACCACCAGCGACACGACCATACGCACATAAGCCGCCTCAAGCGGCGCCAAGTCACCACCGGCACCAACCATGCCCTGTTTGGCCAGTACCAATCCCGCAGCCTGTCCCAGTGCCGCCACTATGCCCAGCAGCACCCCTTTGAACAGGGTACCCCGATCGGGGTGGTCCTGATCAAGTCCGAAGCGGTTGTCACTATCGTACCTGCGCTCCAGCACCACCCAGGTAATACCGCCCAGTGTCACGGCGATACCCAGCAGGTTCATCAGGCTGAGGTGTTCTCCCAGAAACGGCCAGGCCATAATCGTGGCCATAACGGGAGCGCCGGCGTAAATCAAAGTTGCCAGCCGGGGACCGATCATTACCAGCGCTTTGAAACCGCAACCGTCCCCGATCACCAGCCCGACCACACCGGACAGTCCCAGCCAGAACAGTTGCTGTTGGTTCAAATCCCGGGGCCACAGAGACCCGGTGGTCAACAGTACCACTACCGCATACACTACCACCGCCACCAGCAGGCGGATATTGTTAACGGTAAAAGAGCCGACCAGCCGTCCGGCCTGGGCGAAAAATATCGACGTGAAAGCCCACAAAAGAGCGGTGGCCAGTCCGGCCAGTTCACCTGTATATGGCATGAGGGAATATATCGCGGGTAATGAACAAGGTCAACCGGACCGGGGCCGGGGTAGCGGTGGAAACTTGTGGAGGGTATTCAGAAATGACTGTCTCAGGGAACAATCAGGCTCAGCTTGAACATGACGGAGCTGTTATCGTAATAGGCCAGCAGCTTCATATTGGGCGGCAGGAGCATCGATGAGGCGACGCCACCGACATCCACCAGTAGATCCCGACGGGACCAGCCTTCGCGATAGCCGTCATCGACCTCTTTCAGCAATCCCATACCGAGAGCAAAAACACCGGCCAGTGTCTTGTCCCTGACAATCTGGTGAGTAATTTCCGTCAGCGCATATGTACCCATGTAGTGGGTCCACTTGTCGGGGGCTTTGATATACCAATTCTGATGATCGACATAGTACCAGGGATCACTGTCCAGATCCAGTCGTTTGAATTGACCGTCTCGGGGGTAGGACCCGGCCTGAGACTGCCCGAACAGGGCAACCGTCAGGCAGGCAGCAATTGACCACAGGCGTAAGATTCTGAGCGACATAAAAGTTTCCTTTCAGAATCCCTCATGGCGCAAGCCTTGTGCCTCCGAACGTTTTTTGTCAGATGAGTGTATCTTGTTGGGTTGGTGTTACTTACGCAGATGTCGGTAATTGCACACGGGTGCAATCACCTGACGGTCTGCAGAATTGTGCAGAGATTGGGGTGGGGGGGTGCGGATGGAGAGAGAGGGATCAGGAAACAAGCCGGATCTCATGCTGATATTGGAGTATTGATGGCGCCTTCGGAAGTTCTATCTGCACGGGGTCATCTCCTCCGATAAGAACGACTGTCCACATCGGCTGATGCCTGCCACGATAAAAGCCATGGCATTTGTGTGTGTAAGATTGTATATCCACCTGTGTTGCCCCGAATCCGGAGTCATGAAGTCGGCACTAATCGAACCGTTGTAGGGTTCCCAACATATGATCGGCGTGCCAAAGACGAGTGTATCGAAGGCGACGGTAACGGTGTTCTCGTCGCAATTAGTGGCGACAGCCAAGCCAAAGGAGTCAGGACAGTAGATTCCCACAAGCAGGCTTATGGCATCTGAAGCGGTGCAGTACCTGTATGCAACACCATACCTACTACTCAGGTCGGCTAATATTTGCTGCACTGCCGCTGCTCGCGTTTTGAGCGTGTTGTTTTTTCTGTTTGTGCCACCGTAGTTGTGACAGTAGTATGCAAAGATGACATCTTCACCTGCAGATGCTCTTTCAAAGAGAGCCCGTAAATGTGTCGTATCGGGTCTGTCGACGCATCTCACAACTTGTCGAGAGAGTGAACCACGCCTAAAGACGTTCTTCAGACTCGGTCGGTATGCAATAACGCTGAGGTCGATATCCGGCCAGTTGTTTGAATAATCAAACGGGATGAGACTGTCCAGCCAGTTGCTGAAATCAGTGTTTTCCCAGTTCCATCCGGAACGAAACGAAGCCGGATAGACACGGTTCAGATACACAAACGAAGCCATCTGGTCGAAGGCAAGCCGCCGATCTGTTTTTTCGCAGTAGACCGAGTCGGAAAAGGTTCGTATCAGTTTCCATCCCTTCGCCTTGCGCCGTTCGTCCCAACACCAGTCCGCGTGATGGTAGTGCCAAGCCACTTCGTCACCGTGACTCAGCACCCTATCTTTGAATTGCTCCAGAAATCTCTCGGGTATAGCGTTGATACCTTGAGGGGTATGCCGGTATCCTTCTATGGTCATTAGAAACCAGGTGAACTTGACGTGTCCGCCAAAACTGTCTGTCAGGCTGTCCCGCCATGCAGTCTCAAACGTTTGATCGATGAGATTTCCCGGAACAAAGGTATTCATGTTTAGTGATTGGGAATAGCAATAGTAGTTGAAGGCGTTTGATTCCGTATCAACGCAGTCGACAACATATACAATTCCTGGTACTCGCTTTTTGAGGAACCGGCCCCCCATACACGCAGACATAAGGAAACATGCACCGACCGCAAACATAAATGCTGACGGCTTTATCATTTCTTAAGAGCGCAATATGACGGCCGGATGCTGGAGTGTCCAAAGGGCCGTAGAATACTCGTAACTCACCCCTCGTTCGCCACCCGCGCTACATCGATTACGACATCGCCGCCCTTCAGCGAGATCAGCCGCACGCCCTGGGTGTTGCGGCCGATGACTTTGATGTCCTTAACTGCCTGGCGGTTGGCGATGCCTTTTTTGGTGATCAGGATCAGTTCGTCACCGTCGAGGATTTCCTTGATCGTCACTACCTCGCCGTTGCGATCGGAGGTCTTGACATTGATGACTCCCTTGCCACCCCGGTTGGTCATGCGGTAATCGTCAATAGAGGTGCGCTTGCCGTAGCCGTTTTCAGTCACTACCAAAAGCGAGCTGTCACGCTTGACAACCACCATGCCGATGACATAGTCACCCTTGGCCAGGTTGATCCCCTTGACTCCGTAGGCGGTGCGGCCCATCGAGCGGACTTTCTCCTCCTGGAAACGGATCGCCATCCCCTTACGGGTGGCCAGGACGATCTCATACGAGCCGTCGGTCAGAGCGGCCTCGATCAACTCATCGCCTTTGGGAATATTCATGGCGTTGACGCCGGTCACGCGCGGGTTAGCGAATGCATCCAGCGACGTTTTCTTGATGATACCAGCGCGGGTTGCCATGACGATAAACATATCCGGCGAGAAACTGCGTACTTTGCAGAAAGCGGTAACTTGCTCGTCTCGCTCCATGCTGCACATGTTGACAACCGGCTTACCCTTGGCCAGCTTGCCGCCGGTGGGTATAGCGTGCACTTTGACCCAGTAACACCGCCCCTTGCTGGAGAAGAACAGGATGTAGTCGTGGGTAGAGGCGATGAAGAGATGCTCGGCAAAATCATCTTCCCTGGTCTCAATGCCGATAACTCCCTTGCCGCCGCGCTGCTGCCGACGGTAGGCCGTAACCGAAAGACGTTTGACGTAACCGAGGTGCGAGATCGTTATCACCACCTCCTCTTCGGCGATCAGGTCTTCAACGGTGAGGTCCTCGGCCGCTTCCTGTATCTCGGTGCGGCGGTCGTCGCCGAATTTTTTCGCCAGTTGTTCGGTCTCGTCCTTGATGATCTGCATTCGCAGTTGTTTGGAGTCAAGAATCGACTTCAGTTCGCTGATCTTCTTGATCAGTTCACGGTACTCTTCCTGGATTTTCTTTCGCTCCAGGCCGGTCAGGCGTTGCAACCGCATTTCCAGAATGGCCGTAGCCTGTTTATCCGACAGCTTAAACTTGTTCATAAGGCCGTCATGAGCGGTGGGCGTATCTTTGGACTTCTTGATCAGCGCGATCACTTCATCGATATGATCCAGCGCAATCCGGTAACCCTCGAGGATATGCGCCCGTTCCTCGGCTTTGCGCAACTCGAAGGTCGTCCGGCGCACCACTACTTCGTGACGATGGTCGACAAACGCGTCAAGCAGTTGTTTCAGGGTCAGCAGCCGGGGTTGACCGTGGTCCAGCCCCAGCAGCATGACTGAGAACGTTGTCTGCATGGTGGTATGTTTGTAGAGCTGGTTGAGCACCACCTCCGCCTGAACGTCGCGTTTGAGTTCGATAACAATGCGCATGCCGTCGCGGTCGGATTCATCGCGCAGATCGGAGATGCCCTCAATCCGCTTGTCGCGCACCAGGTCGGCGATCTTCTCCAGCAGGTGTGATTTGTTGACCTGGTAAGGAATTTCGGAAACGATAATCATTTCCTTGCCGTTTTTCATCCGTTCCACAGCCACCCTGGCCCGCACGGGGATATGTCCCTTGCCGGTGGTGTAGGCCTGGTGTATCCCGGCACGGCCGTTGATTATTCCCCCGGTGGGAAAATCAGGTCCCGGCACCAGTTCTTTCAGATCCTCGTTAGTGCACTCCGGATCATCGATAACACGCGCAATTGCCCGGGCAATCTCGGTCAGGTTATGCGGAGGGATACTGGTCGCCATCCCGACCGCGATACCCGTGGTCCCGTTGCACAGCAGATTGGGGAACTTGCCGGGCAGCACTTTCGGTTCCTTGCGGGTGACGTCATAGTTGGGCATAAAGTCGACCGTTTCCTTCTCCAGGTCGGCCAGTACCTCGACGGCTATGGGAGACAGCCGCGCCTCCGTGTAACGCATCGCCGCCGCGCCGTCGCCGTCGACAGAACCGAAATTGCCCTGCCCGTCCACCAGCGGATAACGCATGCTGAAATCCTGCGCCATGCGCACCAGCGTCGGGTAGACCACCTGCTCGCCGTGGGGGTGGTAGTTACCGGACGTGTCGCCGGCGATCTTGGCACACTTGCGATGTGGCCGTCCCGGTGACAGGTGCAGGTCGTTCATGGCCACCAGGATGCGACGGTTGGACGGTTTCATGCCGTCGCGGATATCCGGCAGCGCCCGGTTGGTGATGACCGACATGGAGTAATCGAGGTAGGAGGATTTCATCTCCTCCTCAAGGAAGATGGTGTCGATTTTCTGTCGTTCAAGAGCCATAAGGGGAACAAGTTCCTTTTATTTCATCAGGTATGTATCTCTATTTTCAATCCTTTAAGTTACGATTCAACTACGCACAAAGCAACAAAAAAACCGGCGGCGGGCGGATTTATAATGTTGGGCGGCAGGGGGTTATGGGGAGCTCTCCGTGCAATGAAAAAGTGATGCTTGCAGCTTGTTTGATTGGAGAGAGGGGCGGACTGAAGATTGCTCACCCTACCGACTGCGCTGAGCCGCCAGTTTTCTCTCCGTTATGGCCTCAACCTCGGGCCAGTACCAGGGTACCAGTTTCTGAATCCATCTTTTATGCACTTCTGCCTTGTTTTCATCACTCGTCATCCGGCTGCGCAAGTATAAGTATTGATGCGCTTCATAGACCAGCGAGTCCTGCTGCACTAATTCGTTCAACAACCGCCATCCAATCTCATCCTGAGACATCTCCATATGTAATAGTGCTTTCTCATAGACCAAGTATGGGTAATATGGTTGCGGCGACAATGCCATGGCCCGGTTGAAGCAATCCATTGCCTCCCGGTATTGCATTCTTGCCTGGTAGGCGTGTCCCTTGGCGAAGAGGTGTACATATTCGATGGGATATGTGGCTATCGGTTCGCCGGCAAAATCTCTAACCTTCTTGAATGCGATCTCCATAGTGGGTCTTGACCGGGCATCCTTTCGCCTGTAAACCCAACCGATTCCGCGGTAGCCCTCCAAAAACTGCGGATAGAGTAAAAGTGCCTGTTCCGCTGGTGCCGATGGCTTCGCACCGGTAGAAAAGGTAATGTAGTCGGGTGCTCTTTTTAGTACATAGCGGGAATTGAAACTGTGTTCCTTCCAGGTTGTCTGCATACCGGGTATAGGCGGCTCCGGGTGGCGGGCTATAGTCGAGTCGGTCAGACCGAGCAGGTCGATCACGTCGTGCCCCATCAGTTCATAACCGAAAATCCCTATGGTAGACATGGCTACGGAGAAGTTAGTGGAATCGGCCAGCTTCATCTGTGATGCCAGGAAGCTCATTTTTCGCGTGTGGACTTTTTCGTTGTGATTGAATAGCAGAACGAAATTTCGTGGGATATTGTAAGTCAATGCAAGAGCAACAACAGCGGACAAGAACAAGATCAGGACCTTTGTCTGCAAAACGCGTCTGGCAAGAAAAAGCCATATCGAGAGAGTGAAGAGTACCCCAAAGATACCGAAGAGCGGCAGAAAGAACCGATGCACCTTCAGGACATCACCACCGACCAGAATAATGTAGACTACGTACAGTACAGCGAACAGCCAAATCGATCTGGCCATCTTCGGTAATCGTCGGAAAAAAAACACCGGGACCACCAAGCTCAAACCGTAAAGCCAGTAATGCCGGAAAAAGCGACCCGCGTACTCCAGACCGCTGGTTGCCTGCTCCAGACTAAATCCCGTTTTCGCATAGAAGGGATTGGGCAACAGGGAACCGTAGTACCATATCTTGAAGACGACATAAGGTAGCGACAGGACAAAAGCAATAAGACCTGCGCTCAGGCAAAACCGCGGAAATCTTTTTTCCACGACTGTCTCCACCAGCACCAGCAAACCGGCCACCAGAGCACCCTCGGGACGTATCCAGACAAGTAACAACAAACCGAGTATTAGCCACCAGTTGCGCCTGAGATAACAGTACAGTGAGAAGATAACCAGGAAACCAAATGCCGCCGTCTCCAGCCCGGCGGGTGACCAATAGGCATGCGACATACTGGCCGCTACCAGATAAACCGGCAGAAACGATACCCACCGGTCGCGATCGGCAAAAACCAGCCGCGCCAGAAAGTACACCAGCACAATTGTCGCAGCCCCGAATAGAAAACCGGTTATCTTGGATACGAGAATGTAATTGACGCCCAGCGCCCCCCACAGTATCAGGTAGATAACCCAGCCGAAATTAGTGAAACCCTCCACTCTCTCGCCGATGTTGTATACCAGGCCGTCGCCGTTCAGGTAATTTTGCACGTAACGATACGATATATATGCATCGTCCTGAGTGAAATCGAGATCACGCGCCAAATATGTATAGATCAACAGGGCGGGAACAAGGACCAGCAACCAACTGATCGCGCGCTTTAATGATATAGATTCCATCACTTGTTATAAGGCAAGCTAATCACCTGGCAACTTTCCCCAATTGTCTCAGTATATGTACTGTTCTGCCCCAACTTGTCAAGTGAGTTGATACTCTGATCCCCCCTACCCCTCAAACGGATGATCCTTCATGAAATCGGGGCGGTAGTGGTGAGGGCTGGAAAGTTCCTGCACGAATCCCCGGTGAAAACCAAGCCGTTCAAGTTCATCCAGAACTTCATCGTACTCGTCAGGCGTCAGGAGGCGACCGAGGACGGGATGGTCGGCCACCGCCGGGGTCGGGTAGTATTGTGACATAAGCGAGATGTAAACGTCCGGCGACAGTTGTTCGGCAATAAAGCGCAGCACCCCCTTGCTGTTTTCCACATGACCCGGTAATACCAGATGCCGGATTATCATTCCCGAGGTAATCAGGCCGTCGGCGTCCAGTGTAATGTCGGCCCCTTTCTGGCGGAACATCTCTTTGATCGCCGCCCCGGCAATCCGGGGATAGTCAGGCGTGTCGGAATATTCCAACCCCAGGTCGGTATCGGCGTACTTCATATCGGGCAGGTAGACATCGATGATGCCATCCAAAGATCGTATCGTCTCCACTTTGTCGTAGCCGTTGGTGTTGTACAGAAAGACGGGGTTGCGGCCACGATCCCTGACGGCATCAATGATACCCCGCACCTGCGGCAGGACGTGCGATGGTGAGACAAAACCTACTGACCTGCAACCGGCATCAAGATGGGCTTCGATTCGATCCACAAGTTGTAGAAGACTGATCTCATGGGAAATAGATGACACTTGTGTCCGGCTGATGTCGTAGTTCTGGCAGAAGATGCACTGCATATTGCAGTGAGCGAAAAAGATATTGCAGATACCGTGGCGACCGGAGATAACCGGCTCCTCGCCGCGATGAGCGCAGATGGAGGCAAACGAGAGGTCGGTACCTGTACGGCACCAGCCGAGTTTATCGCTGGTCCGGTCAGCCCGGCATTCACGCGGGCAGCAGGTACATTCTTTCAGTTCATCGAACGGCATTTGCCAATGACCGATAGCAGGATGTTGAAAAACACAGAATGAAAAACAAAAAGGGTGTGACCTTGCCTTCTCTGTCATTCCTGCGAAAGCAGGAATCCAGATTCATTGAGAAGTTACTGGATCCCCGCCTTCGCGGGGATGACGACCTCCGTAAACGGTTGTATGACCGTGCAGGTAGGTCAATGAGAAATAGCGGTTCATTCGGCACACTGTTAGCAGGGTGTTGAAAAACACCGAATGAAAGACATGAATGTTACTACCTTGCTTTTTCTGTCATTCCTGCGTAAGCAGGAAACTATATATATCAATAGGTAACTGGATCCCCGCTTTCGCGGGGATGACGAGTGTGTTGGCAATTGAGCATGATAGAACACTTTTTCAACACCCTGTTAGAGCTTCTCATAAAACAGATACTGCCGGGCGAGGTTACCCGACAGCACCGTCATCTGTCAATCGTGAATGTCTGTGTTCGGTCGGTCTCTATTGATCGGCGACCTTGACAAACTCCACATCGAAGTTCAGGGTGGCATTGGGCGGAATGACGTTGCCGGCGCCACGGGCGCCGTAGCCGAGTTCCGGGGGAATGATGAGTTCCCGTTTGCCGCCTTCTTTCATACCGACAATACCTTCGTCCCAGCCATTTATAACTCGTCCGGCCCCCAGATCAAAAACAAAGGTCTGGTTGCGATCGCGGGAACTGTCGAATTTCTGGCCGCGCTTGCCGTCGACCCACAGCCAGCCGGTATAGTGCATTTCCACTTTTATGCCGCTGACCGCTTCCTCGCCGTCGCCAACAACATGGTCGATATACTTCAATCCGGTTTCAGTCGTCACCCATTCTCCGGAGGTGGTTGTCTCTTGTTGCGGTTCGCTCTGAGCAGTCATGTCCTGGGGCTCTTCCTTTTTAGTGTCTTGCTCCTGGGTCTCGTTGCAGGCAGCAACAATAAATGCTACCAGAGCAATCATGCCCAGAATCAGTGTCAGTTTTCTCATCGGTGTCGGTTCTCCTTTGTGGGGGTTAAACAACTATGGTTTCTGTGCGTTTGGCCCCGGTGGACACCAGGGCGATTTTCACTTTCAGATCGTCGGCAATAAAACTCAGGTACTTGCGGGCGTTGGCCGGAAGTTGGTCAAAAGAAGTAATGCCGGTGGTTTCGGTTTGCCACCCGGGGAATGTCCGGTAGACCGGTTTGACCTCATCGAGCCGGGACAGGTCCAGCGGCACCTGGTCGATCGTCTGTCCGTCCAACTGGTAGGCAATACAGACTTTGATCTCATCCAGATCGTCCAGCACGTCGAGTTTGGTAACGGCGATGGCATCGACCCCGTTGACACCGATCGAGTGGCGCAGGATAACCAGATCCAGCCAGCCGCAACGTCGCGGCCGCCCGGTGCTGGCGCCGAATTCCCGGCCGATGTTGCGGAGCTGCTCGCCGGTTTTATCTATAAGCTCAGTAGGAAACGGACCCGCTCCGACGCGCGTCGTGTAGGCCTTGACGATACCGATGACTTCATCGATCAACCGCGGTCCGACACCCAGTCCGGTCAGTGCCCCGCCGACGGTGGTATTGGACGAGGTCCCGAACGGGTAAGTGCCCATATCAACATCGAGCAGGCACCCCTGGGCTCCCTCGAACAGGATTGTTTTTCCGGCCGCTGCCGCCCGGCGCAGAGCCAGCGAGACATCCACTACCAGGGGAGCCAGCATATCAACCAGCCCCATCAAGTCATCATAGGTACAATCCAGATCAGCCCGCTTGTCGTCGGATCCCTCAAGATACGTCGCTTTGATTATTCTCTGGTAATCCAGCTTTTTTCTGAGCCTCTCCGGAGCCAGCAGATCGATAACGCGAATGCCGTGTCGGGCCACTTTGTCAACGTAAGCGGGGCCGATACCGCGCTTGGTAGTGCCGAGATTGGCGGCGCCCCGACTTCTCTCCTGCACATCTTCTATCAGCTTGTGATAGGGCAAGACCAGGTTGGTCGCCGGCGACACAAACAACCGTCCCTGCCAGTAGATCCCTTTGCCGGTCAGTAAATCCAGTTCTTCTTTCAGTGCGAAAGGATCCATCACTACCCCGTTGCCTATGTAACATTCCTTGCCGGGATGAATGATACCTGATGGAATCAGGTGCAGGATGTACTGCCGGTCACCTATTACTATCGTATGACCGGCGTTGGCACCGCCCTGGAAGCGGGCAACGATATCGGCCTCGGCCGCCAGCAAATCGACGATCTTGCCCTTGCCTTCATCGCCCCATTGGCAGCCTACGACTATCTTGTTTTTTGCCATCTGTTTCACACCCCTGTTGGCTCGTCGTGTTGAGAAATCAGTGTCAGAATCGATCCCAGCAACTCTTTCTTGCCGACACCTGTTGTTGCCGAAAAAGCGATTGCGGTCACACCCAGCCGGGATTGAACCTCACGTACCTTCCGACCGACTTTGTCACGATTGAGCTTGTCGGTTTTGGTTACAACTGCCAGCGTCGGCAGAGACCGCTCGGCCAGCCAGGCAACCAGTTGCATATCTTCGTCCGTCAGGTCCCGTCGGCAATCCAGCAACAGGACCAGCCCCGCCAGTCGTTCATTGTCCGTCAGGTAATCCTCGATCAGTTGTTTCAGATGCTTTTTGACTTCACGAGGAGCCTTAGCATAACCATAACCGGGTAAATCGACCAGGTAGAAACGGTCGTTGATCAGAAAGAAATTCAGCGATCGAGTCTTCCCCGGTGTGGACGACACCCGGGCAACTTTGGGACCGCCGATAATGCTGTTGAGCAACGTCGATTTACCCACGTTGGAGCGACCGGCCACGGCAATCTGCGCCCGGGGGTCATGGGGTAGTTGGCGGCAGTCAAAAAACGACCCGACCAGGCGGCAGGAACTTATCTTTGAAAATTGTGTTCGACCCATCGGATATAATTTCCTCGATAGCGTGGCGGTGGTACTGATCATCAACTGATCCTGGATCGAAGCGCCCGGTCAGTTGAAACCCGGTTTCTGACGAAAGGAGCTTGTGTCATCGCCAGTTTGAGTACTTCACTCGTGGTACGCACAAAGTGCAGTTTCAGTCCTTCCAGCAGAACCGGCTGGAGATCATCGATATCCTTGCGGTTTTTATCGGGAAGGATGATCTGTGTTATTCCCAGCCGTTTGGCCGCCAGCAATTTTTCATTGAGGCCACCCACCGCCAGAACATCACCCACCAGAGTTATCTCTCCCGTCATGGCGATATCGGTTCGCACCGGAATCCCGGTCAGAGTTGAGAGCATGGCGGTAACCAGCGTAATCCCGGCCGACGGCCCGTCTTTGGGAACCGCACCTTCGGGTATGTGAACATGAATATCAAGCTTATCGTAGAAGCCTTCATCGAGACCGAAACTACGAGCGTGGTTACGGATATATGAGAGCGCCGCCGTGGCTGATTCCCGCATAATGTCTCCCAGCGAACCGGTCAGCGTCAGCTTGGCTTTGCCCTTCATGGGGATCACTTCCACCGGTAATGCCTCGCCGCCCACTTCAGTCCAGGCCAGGCCCACCGCGTAGCCGACCGTCGGTTGCTGCTTGATATTGGTGCCGATATACTTGGGAGCACCGAGCAACTTGTGCACTTTGGCCTTATTGAAGGTAACGCTGCGCGTACGCTTACCCTGGGCCAATTGTACAGCCGTCTTGCGCAGCATACTGCTGATCTGTCGCTCCAGTTCTCGCACTCCCGATTCCCTGGTGTAGTGGCGAATTATTTCGTACAGGGCATCCTCCCTGAAAGTCAACCGCATCGATTGCAAACCGGTATCCTTGATCAGTTTGGGGATCAGGTAATCACGCGCGATAGCGACTTTCTCAAAGTCCAGGTAACCCGGCAGATGAATCATCTCCATGCGATCGCGCAGAGCAGCCGGTACCGGTCCGACCGTGTTGGCCGTTGTGATAAACAGTATGTTTGACAGATCGTATTCAACTTCGAGATAATTATCCGTGAAGGTGTTGTTCTGCTCCGGGTCAAGCACTTCCAACAGAGCTGCCGCCGGATCACCGCGAAAGTCCTTGCCGATCTTGTCCACCTCGTCCAGCAGCATCACCGGGTTGGTAGAACCCGCTCTCTTTATCATCTGGAGAATTCGGCCCGGCAGAGCCCCGACATAGGTGCGGCGATGTCCGCGAATTTCCGCTTCATCATGGACACCGCCCAGAGACATTCTGACAAACCGGCGATCCATAGCACGGGCAATGGACCGGCCGACTGAAGTCTTGCCGACGCCGGGAGGACCAACCAGGCAAAGAATCGGACCTTTCACTTTGCCGGCAAGTTTGATTACCGCCAGGTGCTCCATTATCCGGCGTTTGGGTTTCTCCAGGCCATAATGATCACTGTCTAAAATTTGGTTTACTTCCTTGAAATTGACCCGGTCCCGGGTCGTCTCGCACCAGGGCAAACCCAGCAGCCACTCGAGATAGCTGCGGACAACCCCTGACTCTGCCGAGTAAGGATGCATCCTGGCCAGTTTCTTGATTTCCTCTTCGGCCCGGGTGCGTACTGCCGGTGGGTAATCCTGGCTGGAGAGTTTAGCCCGCAGATCATCGACCTCGGCGGATGATTCCTCAGACTGGCCCAACTCGTCCTTGATGGCCTTGAGTTGCTGCTGCAGATAGAACTCGCGCTGACTGCGCGACATTGATTCCCGAACGTTGCTGTCAATCGACTGTTCCAGCTTGAGAATTTCAATTTCCTCGCGGAGAATCTCCGTCAGTAACACCAACTGGCTCTTCATCGAAAAAGCTTCCAGCAGTTTCTGTTTGGCTTCGGTGTTATACAGCAGATGGGCCGCTATGGTATCGATCTGATGGTGGCGCTCGTCAATTGAACCCAGCGATATGGCCACTTCATCGGGAATCCGGCGATTGAGACGAACATACTCTGAAAAACGTTCATTTACCGAACGGAACAGGGCTTCGGCTTCACGATCACCTTCACCGCTATCAGGAGCGATAAGCCGGACATCGGCAACCCCGCACCGGCTGGTCTTGCGAAAGGCTTCGACATGGGCGCGGACCAGTCCTTCAACGAGCACTTTCAGAGTCCCGTTGGGCATCTTGGTGACCTGCAGTACGCGGGCCATAACGCCCACGTCATAGAGGTCCTCCGGGTCGGGCTGATCGATAGCCGCCCGACGCTGGGCGATCAGCAGAACGCGCTTATCCTTGCCCATGGCCTGGCGCAGGGCCTTGACGGTAAACTCTCTGCCGATCAGCAGCGGGTACATCATATGGGGGAAGACAACCACATCCCGCAACGGAATTACCGGCAACGAAGTTCTCACTTCGGTTGCCTGTTCGTCTTTGGTTTTCACTTTTTTCATAGCACATCCTGAGCGTGAGTGTAACCGGTCCACATCGCGCAAACGGCCCAAGATAGGCAATATTCGTTCATCGGCAAACACCTTTTTTGAGAGTTCACGCGGGCTCCGGCGGCTGGTTTCCAGCCGACGACAGCGGACCGAAATGATAACCGATTACTTCAGTTCAGCGTACACTTTCTCGGCATACCGATCAGTCATACCGGCAATATAGTCGGCGATAACGATTTGTGGCTTTTCGTCGGCGAGCATATTCCGGAAGCGTGGCGGCATCAGAGAAATATCCTTCCGGATTCTTTCAAATAAGGTCTCTATTATGACTCGCGCTCGTTTCGATGGCTCCTGAAGTCGCAGATGCTCGTAAAGTCGGTGTCGTAACAGACTCTTGATGGAGTCAACAAACGGTTGTACGGTCGGTGAGTAGCGGCAGATTCTCTCGGCACAGTTTCGTACTGCCGGCAAATCCTTTATCTGTAACTGTTCCAATCGATTGCGGGCATGAGTGATTACGTCGGTGGCCATTCTGTCGACCAATCTACGCACTAATTCGTGGTGGCGGTGCTCATCGGTGAGCCTAAGGAAACCCTGATCGTCTTGAAATCCGAAACCCTGCCAGAAAACGGCTTCCTTCAGATCATCGAGAGCCAGCAGTCCCGAGGTCAGTCCGTCATCGATATCGTGTGAATTGTAGGCGATTTCATCGGCCACATCGACCAGGGCTGCCTCCAGGGTCGGCTGCCGGAAGATATTGAATTCTTCGACACTAATCCTGACCGAGGTTTCGTGTTTGGCGATCCCTTCACGAACCTCAAACGACAGATTCAAACCGGGATGCTGCGCGTACCTCTGTTCCAGCTTGTCGACCACCCGCAAAGACTGGCGATTGTGATTAAACCCGCCCAGATCCTCAAGCAGTTCATCAAGCACTTCTTCCCCGGCATGACCGAACGGCGTGTGTCCCAGGTCGTGAGCTAGGGCCACCGCTTCGGCCAGGTCCTCGTTGAGGCGAAGGTTCCGCGCAAGCGTACGGCTTATCTGAGCTACCTCGATAGTGTGCGTCAGACGAGTGCGATAGTGATCTCTCTCGTGTGGTATGAATACCTGGGTTTTGTACTCCAGGCGTCTGAAAGCGGTGGAGTGGACTATACGATCGCGGTCACGCTGGAAGGCGGTGCGCAACGGATGATCCGGCTGCGGGTAAACTCTTCCCCGAGATTGAGTCGACAGCGCCGCATACGGCGCCAGGAACTGACGTTCATTTTGTTCTATCTCATCTCGTGACAGGATTATTCGGCGGATATTCATGGCTTGTCGGTCCTCTCCGATGATGGTCCAAACCGGTAGGACAGACCGGCGCTGTGTGACAGTCCGAGAGCGGGATGGTAACTGGTCGCGAAGGTCAGACCTCCGTGGTCAACAGTCACTTCGAAACCGCCTCCATATTGCAGAGGCGCCGTGGACACCCCCCAGAAAACCGCACCCTGACGGGTGAGAGTCAATTTTTGTCCCAGGCCAAACTGGGGCCGTTCGGTTTCTTCCACAGTGAAGCGGCCCAGTATAGAAAAAGACCCCTGTCCCAACGTTTCCAGATAGAACGAGCATCTTTTGGTGGTCACCGGACCCTGAGGGCTCAGACGAGGGGAAGTGAGATTATCGGACGAGACAGCAACCTTGATCCGGGAAGTGCGATACCCGGCACAAACACCGACGGTAGCGGCGCTGAGGGGATCATAACCACCGCCAAATGATATCAACCGGGCCGACAGGGCGGCACCAACGGTCAGGGAATCTATTCTAAAGGCAGTACCCAATCGAATTGTCTTTTCGGCATACAGGTCACTGAACCCCAGTTGGGTCAACCCCAGAGTCAGCGTGGTCTGTCCCCAGCGATGGGCAACGGCGAACACCACCTGGTCGAGTTCCTTCAGGTTGAACCGGCGCAGTGCGCCCAACTCAATTTTCGTCTCACCGGTTTCAATGCCACCGACCGGCACCGCTACCAGCGCTGTCGCCGACGATTTTGACAACACCACACCACCGCCTACGCCCGGTCCGTGACCGGTCTCAAACTCGAAAGCGGACAAGTCCCCACCACCAGTGATGGCCAGCAGGATGATACCGGCGATAATTGTACGATGCTTCGTCACCGCGCTATCACCAGCGGTTTCTTGACAGCCCCCCAGCCGCTGGCCTCGACGTACAAGATGTAGATACCGACCGGCAGGCGACGGTTTCCGTCGGAGCGGCCATTCCAGGTATAGCTGTCTTTTAACAGTCTTTCCTCTTCGACCAGGGTGCGCACGACTCTCCCCTGCCGATCATAGATGCGTATCGATAAGTCCGTTTCGGTCGGAGCCGAGGTGACCACAATCGTAACCTCATCCTGCACTCCGTCGCCGTCCGGGGAAAAGACCGCCGGCTCTACCGTAACTGCCAGATCGGAGACCTCCGGTTGCAGCAGGACCGCGTTGAGCCTACCCGGTGAGCCGCCGACCTGTTCTGATCTGCCCCACTCGCTCTCCCGCTCACCGGCGTTGCTGCGGCTCCAGGTGTAGTTGCTGCCGTAGGTGTCGGCATAAGCAAAACTGTCGGCCGTAAATCCAAAGCTGTCGACCAATCTCACCAGGTCGTCATTATCGTTAAAAGGCGGCCACTGCAACGGCTGCAGGCAGCGTCCGTCGAATTGGGAGTAGAAATCATGAAAAGCCACACTATCCTGCACCAGGATGAAGTATTCACCCGGTTCTATCAAGACCGCCATATCCGCAACAACCCGCAACACCCGGGAATCACCGAGCAGGTATCCGGCCAGGTTAACGATGTCCGTAGAACTATTCTTAATCTCAACCCACTCCGTCCGTAGCGGCAATTCATGGTCGGCCAGGATTTCCGACAGGATGATGGATGGAAAGTCTACACCCGGTGCGACAAAATCTGAATGGTTGTTGCGCTCGCGATCATCGTTCGATAAAGAAGCAGACAGCCTGGCATAGACACCGTCAAGGTAATACTGTCGGGCAGTCGTGAAGGTATCGCCCGGCAGTAGTTCACCGGTGTCAATGCTATCAATAATCTGATACAGTGTAGCCGAATCGCTGACCGTGTCGGTGCTGATAATGAGTTGTGAGTTTGGTGTTGTCTCCAGACCGCGATTTGTCACGGTGAAGGTTATGTCAGCAGCTCCGTTTTGCGGCCTGACGGATATGTCCTCCAGCGCCAGATCAAACGGCACCGGTGTCCACGAATTGACCATACCGGGCGTGGAACCATCGGAGTCTATCGATTGTTCAACCTCCGCCGATGCCGGTGACAACCGTTCCCACGAGACTCCATCGGCGCTTTCAATGGTCCATGACAATTGCGAGATGCTCATTCCGCTGCCGTCTAACAGTTTGACAGTTCCATTTGTGTTGGTCAGTATCAGACCGGTTTCGAAAGGAGTCGGTAGCAGGCTCTCCTGCGGCGTGTCCCCCCAGACGCCGGAGCTGTCGCCCCAGTAGTCTTCGAAACCGCGTGATGAACCGTCAGTGTAGAGACGGCGGCAAATGATCAGGTAGCCACCAGCCGAAATATCGAGACTGTCGGACAATGCAACCGGGGAACCGTTGACGGTAAGCTGATAGCCATCAAGCGCAACGGCGGCGGTCGAGTCATTGTAGAGTTCAATCCACTCCAGAGTGACGTAACCCAGGGGTTCATTGGCCAGAACTTCGTTAATGATGACTCCCGCTCTGACATCACCCCACAAGACCAACCCCCAGACAGACAAACCGACAATTGCCGGCATGAAGCGAGCCACTCTCATACCGTCACCTTTAGTTGGAACCGGATGAGAGTCCTCGGGGCACTGCTTGAACGCTGATAACTATGGCTCAACTTGGTCACTGCCGTCACACCCTGAAACAGTTGCTGCTCACCGGAGAGATACCAGTACCAGTAGTTTATTGATGCCTCCTTCAGATCGAATCGGGCCAGATTGGACCAGGCTTCAAATGATCCCAGGCGGCGGGATCGGTAGCGGACATTAACAAAAACTGAAAGATGGTCCGCTTTGTCACTGCCCGTGTTGTAAGCAATATAGCTTCTGGCGGTCAGATTGCCAGCGTTGATTCGGCTCTCCATTCGCAGCCGCCGGTCTGTTTGCACCTGTCCCCGTTTCCTGGTCCGATTGAGAAAGTCAAAGCGCAGTTCTCTGCCGGGGGAAGTTTGCCACACCAGTGCCGCTAAATACCGGACATTCAGCGAATCGCTGTTGAGGCCGGCATACAGGACGGAGTTGACCACTTCCAGATCGTCAGCAGCCCGCACAATGCTTCTGATCATCGCACCTGCCTGTCCGGAACGCCTGGTCGAATAAGTAAAGTCGACCCTGTCCAGCGATGTTGTGTGAAGGACACGACCGGACTTGCCTCCGGCGGCAAGATCAAGGTAAGTGTCGGCGTAGACCCAGCCGGCATATCTGACCTCGGCCGCCTGGAGACGATGCCGACCTTCGACCACCAGCCCGGCCCAGGCCGGCCTTGCCCCGGTTTGCCCGCATGATTCCAGACGCAGGTACCCGCTCCGGTAGCGGTAGTCGGACGAGAGGGCATACTTGACGTCATCAAGAACAACTCCGGTGGTACGGTTCTTGAGCCGGGTGGCACCCAGTATGACACCGGGTCGGAATGATCCGGACGCGGCAGATATCATACCCCCGTACGAGACGATGCTGTGGTCGTTATCGCGGTTGACGGAGGCGAGTGTCTGCATGGATGTGCCGCGCCAGCGGGTTTTAGCATAGAAACCGTTAAAACCGCCGTAGTCGGGAAACAGGACCGACTCTATCTCCAGCCGATCAGAAGACTCCAGCAACTTACCCCGATATCCCAGCACTGTTCCGGCGCCCAGACGACGCGAGAAGCTTCCCAGGGTCAGTTCCCGCAGTACCGTCTGCCGGTTGCGGTAGGTGAGTCCTCGGCTGACGATTCGTTCGGTCCCGGAAAATCCCCGGTGGATCATCAATGCCGCGTGGAGATTTCCGCCCAGGTAGAAACGGCCGGAAGTGCGGTATTCACCACGCCCGGATTCACTAATTTCCTGTACGTAGCGATAGCGGAGAACCGTGTGGGGTCGGGTCGTCGGGAGTGTGTCGCAAGAAAATACCGCCCTCTGTTCTTTTTCCAGCGACGTCCTCAAAGCCAGTTCAGACCTGAGAAAAGCCGACAGGTTGGGTATTTCATCAAACAGATCGCCAGCGGCGGAATCGAGACCGTGGACAATGATCTCGCGTAGCGTCAGGTACTGCTGATAATCGATTTCCCCCAACTGCCAGGCTTGATACAACTCATCTTCGGATGAAAAGACTTCTGTCGCCGGTTCCAGTCCGTCCGCCACCGACACCATAAGCAGCAAGGTCGGAATGACCATCACCAGTGATCGCACGGTCAGCTCAGATGATACTTCTTGAGTTTACGGTAGAGTGTCCGTTCACCTATACCCAGTCTGCGGGCGGCTTCCTTGCGATTACCGCCGGTGTCGGACAGGGCCTTGACGATGAGTGCTCTTTCCATCTGCTCCACGGTTGTCCCCGGTGGTACCTGGGCTGACTCTGCCGTATCCTGCTCAGCCGGAATTTCGGTCGGGAGGTGAGAGGTAATAATATCTCGCAGCAGGCGAATCTCGTTGCCCATTGAGAGAATCGCCCGATAGATGAGTTCCTGACCGGCTTCCTCAACCGTGCGGCCGGTGGTAACGGGCAAGTGCACGGCACCGGCGCGCTGCTCGTCAAGGAAAGTCTCGATATCTTCGGCCTCGACCAGTCCCTCCGGTTTGAGAGCCGCCATACGGTCGGCAAAGTTCTTCAACTGGCGGATATTGCCGGGCCAGTCATATTTCACCAGGAGTTCCAGGGCTGAGTCAGAGTAGTCCAGGTCTTGACGCCCCGACCAGAAATGCTGCAACAACGGCTGTATGTCGCATTTTCTCTCCCATAGCGGCGGCAGAACAACCTTAACGACACTGATCCTGAAATAGAGATCCTCACGGAACAAGCGATCGGCGATAGCCTCATTGAGATCACGGTTGGTGGCCGCGATAACACGTACATCCGTTCTTGACGGCGTTGAGGAACCGACCGGGTAATAGGTACCGTCCTCCAGAACCCGCAGCAGTTTGGTTTGCATTGGCGGACTGGTTTCACCTATTTCGTCTAAGAAGATCGTGCCGCCGTCAGCTTTGTGAAAGAGACCCCGGCGTCGCCCCACCGACCCGGTAAAAGCACCCTTTTCATGACCGAACAGTTCCGACTCCAGGACTCCCTCGGCCAGGGCGCCACAATTGACAGACACAAAAGGACGGTCGCTGCGAGCCGAGTTTTCATGCAGAGCGCGAGCCACCAGTTCTTTGCCGGAACCGGACGGACCCACTATCAGCACCGACACCTCGGTGGCGGCAAGGCGTTTGATTGTCTGGCCCACGGCTTTCATTCGTGGAGACCGGCCGATCATCTTCAACTGTGTCAGCAGGTCTTTGCCATCGAGAATGCGGCCAACGGCTTTTGCGATACCCTGCTGGTCGGCATCACGACTGATAACACCATCGATAAAATCGTGGGGCGGTTCCGAATGAATGTCACCGGCGGCCACCATCCAGATTTCGGTCAGTCCATAGTAACGGCGAATCTTGGCCGCTACGGCCCGCTTGAGATCTGAACGACTTTCATCGACCAGGATCAGGTCGATCCGATTCTCTCTGACCAGATGGTAAAGTTGCGATAACTCGGTGACGACTTGTCCGACAGCCGTCCAGTCGATGAGGTCATCGGTCACCTCCTGAGCGTTCAGCAACACGGCGACTCTTTTTTTTGAACTCCGGCGATTGGTAGTCTTTTCCAGTTTGTTCACCTGCTACTTCCCGGTTGCCAAAACGTTTAGAGCTTGACTTAAAAGGTCCATAAGTGCCGTTCCGAACGCCGGAGTGGTCATGCTGAGCGGAGTCGAAGCATGGCAGCTATCGGCTGATTTATGAGTCTCCCAACTTCAGTCTTACTTCCATTACGCTAAAGCAAAATGTGGCGACACCACTCACCCTTCGACTCCGCTCAGGGTGACGACATTCGCTGCCTTTCGTTTGTTCGGTTGGGTCTTGGCTCGCCTCCGGGCGAGGTGTAACCCGACCGGAAATCCACTTAGTTGCAGCACAAGTCCTTGGGAGATATTCGTCAGGTCACACCCCCGACTTCATCGGTGGCAAGACCTGACGAAACATTATTATGACACAGCTTGTCCGCTCAGGGTGACGACATTCGCTACCTTGTGAAACATACTTATGGGACAACCTCTTCACTTCCGACCTGTCTTTTTACGACGAGTCCCTGCCGCCCGTTTACGCCCGTCTTTGCCGGATCGCCGACCTTTGGGAGGCACCACAAAAAGATCAATTCCGCTGTTTATTTTGTCAACCTTGAGCACACCAACCCTGATTTTGTCACCCAGTCGGAAACATCGCCGGCTGGCACGACCCACCATCCGATGCTGCTTCTCGTCGAATCGGTAGTAATCGTCATCGATGGTTGACATACGCACGAGACCTTCGGCACCCATATTGTCGAGCCTGACGAAGAAACCGTATGAAGCGACGCCGGAGATCACACCATCGAACTCATCACCCAGGTGGCGAGCCATGTAGGTTGCCTGCTTGACTTTGATGGCCTGACGTTCGGCTGCTTCGGAGGTTCGTTCGGTCTCGGAACAATGCCGACCGGTATGGTCAATCACGGAGACTACTCTCCGGGCGAACGCCGGCGGGTACTTCCCGTCCCGCAACCGTCTCAGCAGGCGATGAACCAGCAGGTCCGGATAGCGCCGAATCGGCGAGGTAAAGTGCGTATAGTGTGTAAAAGCCAATCCGAAATGACCGATATTTCGACGCTGGTAGACCGCTTTCTGCATCGACCGCAGCATCAGCTCATTGATAAAATCTGATTCCGGCCGGTCTTTGACCTGGTCCAGAAAACGTGCGAAGGCCAGCGGTTTCATATCAGGTGAAACGACAAAGCGATGTCCCAGCCGGGTCATCATCTCCGAAAAAGCTTCCAGTTTCTCCATGTCCGGTCGGTCATGGACACGATAGAGAAAAGGCTGAGCCTTGCGGAAGACTTCCAGCGCCACCGCTCGATTGGCCGCCAGCATGAACTCTTCGACCAGCCGATGCGACTCCAGTCGTACGCGACTGCCCAGTTCGAGTACTTCTCCCCGTCGGTTGAGAATGATTTTTGCCTCCGGCAGGTCAAAGTCCAGCGAGCCGTGTGCAAATCGACGCTTGCTCAGAAGCTTCGCCAGCCGACGCGCTACGGTCAGGCTTTCGGCAACTCGGGCTACCCGGGAGTTGGCCGTACTGTCGTCAAAGAAAGTCTGTACGTCTTCGTAAGACAACCTGGCTCGGGATTTGATCACGGTGTCATCCAGACGCCATGACAACATCTTTCCCCTACGGTCAAAATCGATGAATATGGAAAAGGCTAAGCGTTTCCGGTTCGGTTTGAGCGAACAGACGTCGTTGGAAAGAACCTCGGGCAGCATTGGAATCACCATCCCCGGCAGATAAACCGAGTTACCCCGCTCAAACGCCTCTTTGTCCAGTTCCGAGCCGGCCGCAACGAAGTACGAGACATCAGCGATATGCACTCCCAGACGGAACCCGCCGGTCACTTCCTCAACCGAGACGGCATCATCATGGTCTTTGGCATCGACCGGATCGATAGTGTAGACGCACTCCCGGGTAAGGTCCAGCCGTCGCTCCATTTCCGACGATGTCATGGTTGCATGGGCAGCTTCCGCCTCGCGCACCACCTGTGCCGGGAACTTCTCCGACAAGCCGAAACTCCTTACAACCGACAACATGTCAACACCCGGATCGCCCGGTAAACCCAATCGTTCTTTGACCGAAGCGACCGGATTCTCATACGGGTTGTCCCAGGCACTCAACACCGCCACCACTTTCTCGCCGTCGGCTGCGCCGGCCGTTTCGCCCCGTGGGATGTACAAGTCGCGCTGGAATCGCGGGTTATCGGGCCGGACAAAGCATAGTTGACGACTCTGATGAAAAACACCTATTATGTTCCTGTCAGCCCTTTCCACCACCCTGATCACTGCCGCCGTCTGACGACCACTCCGCTGCCCGGTGAGGCGCACCATAACCCGATCACCATCCATAGCGGTGGCCATATCAGAAGGAGGAATCATGACATCCTCGACATCCTCCTCTGCCTCGCGCGCCACGAATCCAGTGCCGCCGCGCGTGACGGAGATTTCCCCGACCAGAATATCCATGCGAGCGGCCAGACCGATACGGTTCCGCTTGAGTTTGACCAGTTCACCTGTCTCCAGCAACTGTCGGATCACCTGCCGAAATCGACGATAATCTGATTGCGGAATCTCAAGCGCCGTCGCCAATTCCTTGATCTTCATGGGCCGCTGCGATTGCGACCTGATGAAAGCAACTATCTGTTCCGGGTCAAAGGTCATTACCCGAATATATTAAGACGAAATTAAACCCAGTCAAGCAAGAATGGCAGAATTATGCCATTCTGACAGATTATATTTCATCACACTCCAGCTACAAACTGCGGACCGGGTGGATTTAACTCTCCTAAGATACTGTAAGACAACGAACAACCGAGAATTATCGCTTGACACGGCTTTGCAGAATGATATATTGTTGATGGATAAGGAAGTTCAGATCTATTTACACTGTCTGAAGGTTAACTACAAATGAATCGTTTGATGTTTATTGTGGTGCTGGCTGGCTGTATGACCGGTCTGGGGATTACGGTTTCTGCGAGTGTGATTCATGTTCCCGGTGATTCGGCCACTATTCAGGCGGGAATCAACGGTGCGTCGACGGGCGACACCGTGTTAGTTGCCGACGGCACCTATACCGGAGTTGGGAACCGTGACCTTGATTTCATGGGCAAGAACATTGTCCTGAAGTCTCAAAACGGCCCGGAAGTTACGATTATCGACTGTCAGGGTGATTCGCTTGACGAGCACTTTGGGATAATTCTTGAGAATGGCGAAGACACTACCGCCACTATAGAAGGTTTTACTATTACCAACAGCTATGTCATAGAGTGGAAGTCAGGCGCCATCTGGATGAAGGATGCCTCGGCGACTGTCAGGAACTGTGTTGTTACCGGCAACCATGGTAAGGGTATTTATCACGATTTCGCTTTGAATCGCACGTTTCTGCTGTATGACTCCAAGATCAACAACAACAGCGGCACGGGATTCTGGAGCGAGGCCTGGATCACAATTGTATCCGGGTGCGAGATTTCGTTCAACGGCCAATACGGCATGAACTGGTCTTCGTGGAACAAGCTGGAATTATCCGACTGCCTGTTTGAAGGCAACGCTGATGACGGCCTGTTTATCTGGACCTCCGGCCCTGATTTTCACGTTTACAACTGCACGTTTGTCGGCAACGGCAACGGGATGTCTTACGAATGGAACTTTCCCAAAAGTGGTGACGGAACCGCCGGGACATCGAGGGTGACATGCGTCATTGAGAACTGTCTCTTTGCTTATAATGACAATGCGGGACTGTCATCATACCATTTCCCCTTCAGCATCAATGTTCACTGTAATAACGCCTACGGCAACGGCACCGCTGACTACGACCTCCACCTGGACGAGCCCACCGACACCGCCAACAACATATCTCTGCACCCGCTTTTTTGCGATACTGCTTCCGGCGATTACACTATCGACGCCATTTCGCCCTGTGCCGCAACCAGCCCGCTCAATCCCTGCGCTACCCTGATCGGCCGCTACGACGTCGGTTGCGCGCTGGTGCCGGATACTGATGGCGACGGCATCGGTGACGACGGGGATAACTGTCCGCTCGTTTACAACCCCGGCCAGGAAGATACCGACGGCGACGGTATCGGTGACAGCTGCGACGTCGAGATAGTCTGGTATGTCAAGGCCGATGGCAGCGGCGATGCACCCACCATCCAGGCCGCGGTTGATTCGGCATCAGACGGTGATACCGTGCTGGTTGCGGCCGGCACCTACACCGGCGTCGGTAACCGCGCCATTGATCTGAGCGGCAAAGTGCTGGTTGTGATTTCAGAAAGTGGCGCCGGTTCAACGACTGTTGACTGTGAAGCGGTACCCGGCGCTGCCTTCCTGGTCGTCACCGGCGAGGACTCGCTGACTGTAATCGACGGCTTCACTATAACCGGGGCTCTTGGTGGCTACGACACCGGCGCCGTGGTCTGCCGGTCGGCATCGCCCACTATCCGCAACTGCATCATTACTCAGAACGAATGCTATGGCTTCATGGGCGATCACTCCTCGGCGATAATCGAAAACTGTGTCCTCTCACATAATAACTCTGATGGCGTGTATGCGTTTGCGGCCTACCCACCTATCCGGATAACCGGCTGCGAAGTATCGAATAATCTGTACAACGGCGTCTTCAGCGCCTGGCACGGAATGCTGGAGATGTCCGACTGCCTGGTCACAAACAACGGTGAGCACGGGCTGCTGATTCTCACTTTTGCAGAAGAGTATCATGTCACCAACTGTACTTTTGTCGGCAACAAGTACGGAATGACGTTCTGGTTCAACTATCCCAAGGGCAGCTCGGTCCAACCGACCTTCGACAGCGCCGCGGTCATGAACTGCATTTTTGCCTTTAACGAAGACAAAGGTCTGACACTTGACCAGACGTTTGAGATCTCGGCCATTGCGCGCTGTAATAATTCCTATGGCAACCCCGGTGGTGATTACGAGTTCGGTATTCTAGATACCACGATATCGTTCGCAAACTTGTCACTGCACCCGTTGTTCTGTGACACCGCCATCGGCGACTTCACTATAGCCGAGGAATCTCCCTGCGCTCCGGCCAACAACTCCTGCGGTGTGCTAATGGGCGTTTTCGGTACTGCCTGCAAATGTTGTCAGGAGCCGGGTGATGTCGACCACAGCGGCGGCGTCGATGCCGGCGACCTGACCTACCTGGTAGCGTATCTTTTCCAGGGCGGCCCACCACCACCATGTCCGGAGGAGGGTGATGTCGACGGCAGCGGCACCATGGATGTTGGCGACCTGACGTTCCTGGTGGCTTACCTGTTCCAGGGCGGTGGTCCGCCCTTGCCGTGCCCGTGATAAGGCAATTGACAGCATAACCTTAACTGGAGAGAGAATTCCATGACCCTGGTGAAAGCACTGTCTATTGGCGTCAGCCTGATTTTCGCACTGTCGCACGTAACCTTTGCCTCGATAATCCATGTCCCCGGTGATTCCGCGACCGTACAAGCCGGTATCGACGGCGCCGGCAGCGGCGACACAGTCCTGGTCGCACCCGGATCATACGTTGAGAACATCCTTTTCGGCGGTGTGGATATCGCGGTAACCAGTTCGGCCGGTGCCGAAAGCACATTCCTGGAGCCGCTGACAGATGCTCAGCCGATCGTCACCTTCAACAGCAATGAGAGTCTCGACTGCGAACTGTCCGGTTTCACGCTCCGCAACAGCGGTGCTTCACCGGCCATTGAAATCACCGGGAGTTCGCCCACGGTCCGTGATAATATTTTCTTCAACAACCGCGAGGATGCCTGGAGCGGCGTATCAGTAATTACCATCTATCCCGATGCTGCTCCGAACGTCTGCTACAATCTCTTTTACGACAATGACGGACCGGCCGGTATCTCGGTCGCCGGTGCCGCAGCCATATTCAACAACACCATTGTTGACTCCCGCCGCTACGGTATCATAGTCAACAATGACACTGCTGTTGTTATAAACAATATCATCGTCGCCGCCGGTCAGAGGGCCATAATCGGTTCTGATGTAGCATGGATAGACTACAACAACGTCTTTGAACCGTCGTCTGGCGGTCCCATTGGACCCAACAGCATATCTGTCGACCCGCGCTTTGTAGACCCCGCCGTGCGCGACTACCGGTTAAGCTACCTGTCGACCTGCATCAACGCCGGTGTCCCAACACCGCCTTACACTGATCCGGACGGTACACCGGCTGACATGGGTGCTTTTCCCTGGCATTTTGAACCGCCGGCAGCCGTAGGCATTGCGGTTGATTCCGGCACCCTGACCCCAACCTTCACCTGGACTTTCAGCGACACAGCCGCTACAACCCAGCAGGGTTATGAGCTTGAGGTCGGCACCGATCTCAACTGGGATGTCACCGAGATGTGGTCGTCCGGGCAAGTGTCGTCCGGGACCGGTTCCGCCCTGTATGGTGGTACTGCCCTTCAGGACCGCCAACTCTACTACTACCGCCTGCGTCTGGACAACGGCACTACCTGGGGAGCCTGGGTCACCGGCCGTTTCGCCGTTCAGATTGCAGCGTACCAGACCATTGCGGTCCCCGGCCAATTGCCCAACATACAGGACGGTATCGACGCTGCTCTGCCTGGTGACACGGTACTGGTAGCGGACGGAACCTACACCGGCCCCGGCAACCGTGACCTTGATTTCTGGGGGAAGAACGTCATCCTGAAATCGGAAAACGGTCCGGACGTGGCGGTTATCGACTGTCAGGGTGATTCCGCCGTGCAGCGTCGGGCCTTCCGGGTCCACTATGGAGAAGATTCAACCTGTGTTATCGACGGTCTCACTCTCACCAACACCTACGATGACGGTGATCGTTATTCCCGGGAGGCGGCTGTTCTGCTCATAGCTTCGGCGCCGACTATCCGCAACTGCGTCATTACTGGCAACACCGGCTGTGGCATTTACGCCGAACCGGCAGCATTGAGTCTGATTATCGAGGACTGTGTCGTCACTCACAACTCCGGGTACGGCGGCATCTGGGTTGACTGGGGAGTTGTGCGCATTGCGAGTTCGGAGATCGCTTTCAACAACGGAGCGGGAGCGTTCATTTACTCGGTCGCTTACGACACCACTAAAGTCTCCGATTGCCTGTTCCGGGGCAACGGTGGCGATGGTCTGCGGATAATCCAGATGATGATGTGGGAGAAAATCCAGGTCTCAAACTGCACGTTTGTAGGCAATCAGAACGGACTGGTGACCGACTGGGACTGGGCCAAAGGTAGTCCGGCCGGCGCCTCTGACGATACAACTTCATCGCTTCACAACAATCTGGCGGCCTACAATCGGGGAGCCGGCATCTATCTGGCGGCCCCTTTCGACTACTATGTTGAATGCAATAACTCCTTCGGCAATGCCGGCAGTGACTGGGCGGGCCTGGATTTTGGGCACGGGGATCCGTTCGGCAATCTCTCGCTTAACCCGCTGTTCTGTGACACCACCGCCGGAGATTTCACACTTGACTCCCTGTCACCCTGTGCGCCGGATAACCCTTTGAACCAATGCGGTCAGGTGATCGGAGCCTATGGCGTTGGCTGCCAGATCCACGCCGACAGTGACAGCGACGGTATCGCAGATGCTTACGACAATTGCCCGGTTGATCCCAACCCTGAACAGGAAGACACTGACGGTGACGGCGTCGGCGACGCCTGCTGCTGCGTGGAACCGGGTGATGTCGACCACAGCGGCAGCGTCGATGCCGGCGACCTGACCTACCTGGTAGCGTATCTATTCCAGGGCGGCCTACCACCGCCGTGTCCGGAGGAGGGCGATGTCGACGGCAGCGGCACCATGGATGTTGGCGACCTGACGTTCCTGGTGGCTTACCTTTTCCAGGGCGGTGGCCCGCCTCTGCCTTGTCCGTAGGTAACCTGACCGGGTAATATCAGACAGGCTGTCATTTCTTAATTCAAGTAACTCTCTCGCGGCTAAGTTCGCCGACAGTACTGGTTGACAGATCGCTATCTACCGATATACTGTACATGGTCATACCAGTGTCATATCTGGAGGTTGTTTGAGACAATTGGCTGTTATCCTGGTCAGCGCCCTCTGTATCGGCCCGGTCCGGTCAGAGGTAGGCATTCATATCGAACGGGCCATGTGTGCTTATCCGGGGAACCAGATTTCGGTTGCCATCACTCTGGAGAACCCGCCGCCGGCTCTCGAGCTGGGCGGTTTTGACCTGATGTTTGTATATGACTCAACACTCCTGCTGCAGACCGTGACGATGGGACCACTCCTGACCGGCTGCCAGTGGGAGTATCTTGACTACATCACCTGCGGCACCTATTGTGCTCGGATTGTAGCCATAGCCGATATCGCCAACGGTTCCCATCACCCGACCTGTTATGCTGATTCCTCGGGCATACTGGCCGAGGCAACTTTCCTGGTAACCAGCGCACCGCCATCGGGCAGCGAGTTTGAGGCCATAAGATGGATGTGGACCGACTGCGGGGACAATGCCGTCTCATCACGGACCGGCGATACGCTATATGTTTCTGATGATATCTTCCATTTCGACGGCAATTATGAATACTTGATCACATTAGACACTACTCTGCCGACTCCCACCGGCGTCCCCGACGCTTGTCTTTCAGGCGGTGGCGGTATAGAACGGGCAATTGATTTCTATGGTGGCGGAATTGAAGTTATGACCACCGATACCCGGCCGCCGGTTGCCTATTGTCCGGCTGATATCACAGTCGGCAACGATCCCGGCCTGTGCGGAGCGACGGTCGCCTTCGAAGCAGACGCCAGCGACAACTGTCCCGGTGTTACTATTAATTGTGTACCGGCCTCGGGTACCTTCTTCTGGGCCGGTATGACCCGGGTAGGCTGCACGGCGGTCGATGCCTTAGGAAATACCGACACCTGCGGATTCTACGTAACCGTCCTTGACACCACCCGGCCGATTGCCGAATGTCCGCCCGACACCACAGTCGACAACGACTCCGGTCTGTGCGGAGCAGTGGTGACTTTTAATACTGCCGTGATTGACAACTGTCCTGCTTCCATCAACTGCACACACGCTTCCGGGGCTTTCTTTGATATCGGGACCACTGCCGTTACCTGTGTCGCTGTGGACGGTTCAACCAACAGCGACATCTGCACTGCCGAGATCACCGTTCGCGACGCCGAACCGCCGATAGTCAACTGCCCGTCCGGCGTAACCATCGGCAATGACCCCGGACAGTGCCACGCAGTGGTAGACTTCGAGGCGTCGGCGGCGGACAATTGTCCCGGTGTGGAAGTGACGGTAACACCACCGGCGGGTTATTTGTTTGCAATCGGCACCACCCCGGTGCAGGTGGTCGCCGTGGACGTTTCCGGGAACGCTGATACCGGCTGGTTCGATGTATTGGTGGAAGATACCGCCGGACCGGTCATCACCTGTCCCCTTGATGTCGATATCCCCAATGACAGCGGTGAGTACGGCGCCGTTGCCGGTTTTGTCCTGTCGGCTGACGACAATTGCTCGGTGGCATCGCTGCTGGCGGTGCCGCCTTCCGGTACGTTGTTTCCCAATGGTACTACATTAGTGACGATAACCGCTGCCGACCCGGCCGGCAACACCGACACCTGTGTTTTCAGTGTCATGGTGACGCTCAATGATCCTGACGGCGATGGACGGCCGAACTGGGACGATAACTGCCCACAGAACTTTAATCCCGACCAGGTCGACACTGATAATGACGGCTGCGGCGACAGTTGCGACGTCTGCACTGATGTCGACGGCGACGGTTACGGGGACCAGGGCGTCCCCAGTGACACATGCGCTCCCGATAATTGCCCTGACACCTACAATCCCGATCAGTCGGATGCAAATGGTGACGGTATCGGTGACGCTTGTTGTTGTTTTGCTCGCGGCGACGTGGATGGTATCGAAGATATCAATGTCGCTGACCTGACCTGGCTGGTCGAGTATCTGTTCCGCAACGGCGTCGGGCCGCCATGTCCGAATGAAGGTGATGTCGACGGCAGTAGTTTCATCGATGTCGGTGACCTGACATACCTGGTAAACTATCTGTTCCAGGGCGGACCGGCACCGCCGGCGTGCCCGTAGGGGCCATTCCGTACCCGGAAGTAGCGAGAATCGAATCCCCCTGTCGGCTCTGGAGCGGCAGCGCACAACCTGCTGCTAATCAGTTGATTGCGGTAGAAACGCTGGCGTCGGACTGTTTGACGCTAAATCACAAAGATAAGATGTCGGCACCGGTCTGGTGCCGACATCACTGTAATTGTATAGTGGGCTGTCCTGTTCCGGATATCAGAGGTCCGGTTAAATCATTAAACAGCACACACCCTGTCTCTATACTACTTGCTGACTGTCACCGTGCGTGAGGAAACCGTTATTAGCCCGGTAAATATGTTCATGATGAAATCCAGGGCGGACTGCTCAGTCTTGATTGTGTAATCATTTTCACCGGCAGCCATGACGTCAGTCTCCACATTGTTCAGCGGAACGATACCAAAGAGAATGTACCATTGACGCTCTTGCGAAGTTTCATTCCCCTGGGCACCACCACCGACAACGTGGGTATGGGCGGCACAGCCAACTATGAACACCATCACAGCCAGCATGAACACTGCTACAACCTTTCTCATTCCTTATCCTCCTTGATGAAGTGGTTTGAGGGTTCCTATTGATGATTCCAACGATTTGATCATTGTGGCATACACGGCACGCGGCACAACATACTGCAATTCAAGCGCGTCCCCTTCCGATGAAAGGCAGAGCAGTTGAAATCGCACGTGCACGCTGTCGGTAATGATAAAGTTCTTCACGTAAATGCTGTCAACCCAATAATCCCCGACCCTGACATTGTCGTTGCCGTATTCCGCCAGCACAGCCTGACGATATTTGTCTATAAAAATCGACGTATCCGCTGTCAGATTCAGCCCGTCCACTGTCGAGACTATCAAACCGGAGCTGTGTTGTTCATCGAAAAAGAACCGGATGAACTCTATCATTCCCTCCGGGCTAACCTCTTGCGTAAACCTCGTATGGAGGATTTCGAAAAGAGAGTCAGGAATGGGCACAAAATCGACCGGGGGGTGAAAACTTTTCCGGGCGGTAGCTACTTCACAAATCGGTCCCAGAAGAGAGTCCACAACATCAAAGCTCAACTGTTGCGCGGTTGACTGATCACTACCGGAGGAATGACACCCTACGATAAGCGGCAACAACAACAGAAGCGCTTTACGCCCAAGATTATCCCACTGCACTTTCATCAAGTATAATTATCAGATTGTGCATAGGTTATTGTCAAGTTGTATTTCTTGTCAATCAGCATTACCGAGGCTTGAAAAAGCTGGCTTTTGGTCGATTTTTTGTATAAATAGCGTGTCGATTGGACCCGATCACACCCCGGTCAGAATGTTGCCGGGGCTTTCGTGTTCGAAAAACAGGAGCCGTATGTACGAAGCGTCACAGACAGAAACAACTTCGTCACACACTACCGGATCGAAGCTTGGTACAATTCTGAATCGCTGGAACCGCTACCAGCCGGTGGTCGATCTGTGTCACGCTCTCACCGACGAAACTACCGCCCACCTGACAGTAACCGGACTGTCCGGTTCATCCGAAGCGTTCCTGCTCAATGCCATTACCGGTCAGACGGACAGCCCGATCTTGATTATCGTGGAGAACTCCGAACAGGCCAGTGACCTCTACGATGATCTGAGTTTTCTGATGCCGGCGGGACAGGTGGGTCACTTCCCCGCCCGGCAGATTCTGCCTTATGATTTCCGCGCGCCCGTGGGTGAAATCATGGGGCGGCGCATTTCAACGCTGGCCGGTCTGGCCGATGGTGAGTTGCGAGCGGTTGTCTGTCCCGTGCGGGCTCTGCTGGAACCGACCCTGGCCCGCGATTACCTGCAGTCGGGCCGTATCAACCTCAGGATAGGTCACGAGACCGATCTGGACGACCTTGTTCAGCGCCTTTTGACGCTCGGTTTTCGTCGAGTACCGGTGGTGGAAGAAGTGGGCGATTTCGCGCTGCGCGGTGGTCTGGTAGATTTCTTTACACCCGGCGCCGCAGCACCGGTGCGAGTCGAGTTCTTCGGCGATGTGGTGGATACCATCCGCGAATTTGATGTCGCTACCCAGCGCACTATTCAAAAGGTGAACACCGTTTCCCTGCTGCCCAAACGGGAAGTGCCCATCACCCAGGAGACGCTGGAAGAGTACCTGTGCCATATTCCCGAAGATGATGCCGACTTTATCCGATCACGCTACCTCAACGACCCGGAACTGCCCGGGCTGGAGTGGTTGTCGGTTATGTTTGGCATGAAACAGGGCTGCCTGCTGGATTATTTTCCCGAAAACGGCATTGCCTATCTTCAGGGCGAGGGAATCCTGAAAGCGGAGGCGGCGGCGATCCTCGACGAAGCGCACTCTCTCTACGAACGCCTGAAGGGACGTATCACCTCCCTGCCTGTTCCTGAAAGCTACTACCACTCACCGGAGGCTTTATTTGCGGCTATTGACGGTCACCGAAAGATCGACCGGGTGCCGTTCCGCGGTGGGCGCGCACATATAATTGATTTCCAGTGCCGGTCCCACCCGGCGTTTGGCTCCCGGCTGGATCTGCTGTTGAAAGAGACGGCTCAATACGACGCTGCCGGAGTTGACTATTTCATTGCCGTCGACAGCGAAGGACAGGCTGCACGCCTGGGTGAACTGATTGCCGAACGGGTCGGTCTGGAAAGTCCGCCGTTGATCGAGAAGGCCGATCTGAGGAGTGGCTTTGTCTGCCGGTCGGGCGGTTTTACCATCCTGACCGACCATGAGACATTCGGCCGTCACCACCGCCGCGTGCGCCGCAAGCAGTTCAAGGAAGGGGTGGCGATATCGAATTACTCCGACCTGCTGCCAGGTGATTTTGTGGTTCACACCTCGTACGGTATCGCTCTTTACGTTGGACTGAAAACGATTACCGTCGACAATCGCAGCCGCGACTGCCTGCTGCTGCAATACGCCGACAACGACCGCCTGTACGTGCCTATCGAAGAATTCAACCGGGTCTCCAAGTACTCCGGCAAAGACACCGCACCGGTCCTGACGCACCTGGGCGGACCCGGCTGGGACAAGCTCAAGAAAAAGACCAAAAAAGCCATCGCCGACATGGCGGCGGACCTGCTGAAACTGTATGCTTCGCGGAAGGACCAGCCGGGCTTCTCTTACGGCGAGGATACCGTCTGGCTCAGACAACTGGAAACGTCATTCACCTATCAGGAAACTCCCGATCAACTCAAGGCGATCAATGATGTCAAGTTCGATATGTCTCAGAACAAACCGATGGATCGGCTGGTTTGCGGAGACGTCGGCTACGGCAAAACCGAAGTTGCGGTGCGGGCGGCGTTCAAGGCGGTTGAGCAGGGAAAACAGGTGGCGGTGCTGGTGCCGACGACGGTGCTGGCGCAACAGCACTTTCATACTTTTTCCGAAAGGCTGCACGAGTTCCCGGTGAAAATCGAAATGCTCTCCCGCTTCCGCAAACGCAAGCAACAACTGGAAATCATCAACCAACTGGCTGAAGGTACGGTTGACCTGGTCATCGGCACGCACCGATTACTGTCGAAAGATGTCTACTTCAAGGACCTGGGGCTGCTGGTGGTTGACGAGGAGCACCGCTTTGGGGTCCGGCATAAGGAAAAGCTGCGGCAGCTGAAAATAACCGTCGACACCATCGCCATGTCGGCCACGCCAATCCCGCGCACGCTGCAGATGTCACTGATGGGCGTGCGCGACATGAGCCTGATCCATACCTCCCCCAAGGATCGCCTGCCGATCATTACCGACATTGTGGAGTTTGACCCGGCTATCATTGCTACCGCCATCCTGCGTGAGATCGATCGTGGCGGGCAGGTCTTTTTCGTGCACAACCGGGTGCAGACGATTCAGTCGATGTACCGCTACTTGAAAAAGATCGTCCCCCAGGCGGAGATCGCCGTCGCCCACGGGCAGATGCACGAACGCTCATTGGAAGGGATCATGCTGGCCTTTCTGGCCAAACAGTACAACGTCCTGTTGTGCACGGCGATTATCGAGTCGGGACTGGACATTCCCTCGGTCAACACGATCATCATTCATCGGGCCGACCGCTTCGGACTGGCGCAGTTGTACCAGTTGCGCGGGCGGGTCGGCCGCAGCGCTGTTCGCGCTTATGCCTACCTGATAACGCCGCCGGTCAAAACGATGAAAGCGGACGCCATCAAACGGCTGCGGGCGCTGGAAGCCCACTCCGATCTCGGTTCCGGGTTTGCGCTGGCCATGCGCGACCTGGAGATTCGCGGCGCCGGAACTGTCCTGGGGGCGCGGCAGTCAGGCTTCATCGAAGAGATCGGGTTCGACATGTACAACAAACTTCTCGAAGAAGCTGTCGCCGAACTCAAGGGAGAACAACTCAAACGCCCTCCCGACACCAAGCTGGAAATTGACATCGAGATTCACCTCAGCGACCGGTACATATCTGACCGCCGGCAGAAGGTCGATATCTACCGTCGTCTCGCCAATGCCGGCACGCTCGACGAAGTGGAGAATATACGAGACGAAGTCTCCGACCGCTTCGGCAAACAGCCGCAGTCGGCGGTGAACCTTTTTGACGCGGCAGCGGTCAAGATATCGGCGGCGGCGCTGGAGATCGAGAAGGTCAAGCTGCGTGACGGCATGGTCAACCTTTTCTTCAAGGAAGGGCGTCCGATCACCCGCGACGAGGTGCAGGCGTTTCGCAAAGGGACCGACCGTCCGCTGGAGTTTTCGTTAGCCGGTCGGTCACAAGTGATTCTTGATCTGTCACAACTCCCCATCACCGGACGCCTGCCGCATCTGAGAGGGATGCTGGGGAAGGTGTAGGGGAATGCGACTGTGAACCGCGATCGCAGATCGCGGCCACACAGACCGGCGTTGGAGCAGCTACATGTAGGGCAGGTCTCGAAGAGACCTGCCAAGTCAACCTACCCCACCTTCATATTATCAATCAACCGCACGCGGTGTAGTTTCCACCGCCAGGGAACAGATGGTGCTCTTGACCACTCTCTTTACCGGCGTCAGTGAGGTAAAATCAACTACAACTGCAGAAACACAAGGGCTTCCGCACTACGGCCATTGATCCGGCACTGCCGGTTACTTAAACGCACCCCAGACCGGGTTGGAGCAGTTACCGCTTTTGGTCACGCGGCGCTGGTTACGGCCGGTGATGTCCATCGTGTACAGATCACGCGGACCGAGCCGGGTCGAAGAAAAAATGATATGTTTGCCGTCGGCTGAAAAATGCGGGTTCTCGTTGGCGCCGACTTCGGTCAAAATCCGGTAATCGTGACCGGAAGTAGCTATCGACGCAATATCGAAGCGCCCCGACTTGGTGCGGCTGACAAAAGTGATACGATGGCTGCGGTGGGACCAGACGGGGGAATCATTGTAGCTACCTTCGTAAGTAAGACGTCGAACGTTCAGTCCGTCGGCATCCATGATGTATATCTGCGGACGACCGGAGCGATCGGAGGCAAAGGCGATCTCCTGCCCGTCGGGCGACCAGGTCGGCGAGGTATCGATAGACCAGTGGTAGGTCAGACGCTTGATGATTTTCCCCTCAAGGTTAAGCACATAGATTTCGGAGTTGCCGTCGCGGGTCAGTACGCAGGCAATCTTGTTGCCGTCGGGTGAAATCGCCGGCGCCGCCACAATGCCGGGAAAACTGGTCACCCGGGAAATCTTGTCGCTGTAAACATTGACCTTGTACAGTTGCGGGTCACCATCCATATAGCTGGTGAAATAGACTTCCTCCCCGTCGGGCGTAAAAAACGGCGAAATGCTGATGGAACCGACATCGGTCAACTGGCGTTCGCTGGCGCCGTCGAAATCGGCGACAAACAATTCTTTACCCTCGCCCACTTTTTTAGCGTAGACAATCTTGGTCCGGAAGATGCCCTGCTCGCCGGTCAGGGTGTGCACGATTTCATTGGCGACATCGTGTCCCAGCTCGCGCCAGGAGGTGCGGTGCTGCTCCAGTGTTCCCCGGGCAAACTGCTGCTTGCGGACGGTATCAAACAGTCGCCAGCGGACGCGCATGTTGGAGCCGGGGAACTCCGCCTCAAGTCTGACAAGATAGGTTGCCCCCAATCGCTGCCAGCCCAGCAGGTCCAGATCTGCAATCTCGTAGACTCTCATATAAAAGGTGTCAATCGGCACCAACTCGAAGTCGGCGTAGAAATCAACATCGAACTGCACGATGCGGGTGGTGTAGGCCATCAGGGTGGAATCGTCCGGCCCGATGTAACGGCTACCTATATAACGCATCTCGTCGACGCCAATCAGCGTCGCTTGCACATCGCCGGTACGCAGTGTGTCAAAGAAGACGTTGCGGACGTTTTCCTGCTGGGCGGTCACAACACCAACCGGGAACAGGGAGATTGCCAGTAACAATGCAGTCATTCTAAGAAGCATTTCAGTATCCTGAAGCGTATTTGAAGGGAAGAGTTATACCGATGATTTCGTCCCGAAACTCACGCGGCAATGGCGGAAACGGCGACGAACTCTGTACCGCCTGCAAGCAGGCATCGTCAAAGGCGCCAAAACCCGATGACGTCTCCACCCGCAGCTCGATCAGACGCCCGGAACGAATCACCTGGAAGTATACCACGCAGACCAGCGTAGCGTCGGAACCGACCGGATTGCGCCAGTTGCCGGCGATCTTATTAAAAGCCTGCGTGAACCAGTAGGGATAGTCAAAGGAAGCATTGTCGATAGTCGCTCCCTGAAAGGGTGAACCACCGCCGGTGGCTGATGATTCGATCTCCTTCTCACCGGCTCCGGCATCGGACGGCACCTGGCCGGTCGTTTTGGGCTTGGGCTTTTTTGGCTCTTCCTTTTTCTTCGGTTCTGATTCGATAACGGCCTTGGCGGCGGTGGTGGGGGCGTCGATGGGGATATCCGGCAACACTTCCAACATCGGCTTGGGAACTGTAATAGGAGTCGGTTCCGACGGCGTTATCTCCGGAAGCGATGTCAACGATACCCGAATCACTTCACCGAAATCCTTCTGTCTCTTCAGATCGAAGGGCGCCGATACTACCGTAGCCATTATGATGGCCGCGTGCAGACACAGAGACAGGACTATGTCGCGCTTCATGTATCACCGTCCCGTTTGCCGCCGGTGGCCTTGCTCATGCTGCTCGGTCACCAGACCGATCGACTCAATACCCATATCTTTTAACCGTCCGATAACATCGATGGCAACACCATACACTACCGCCGAGTCGCCTCGCAGGTAAACGCTGGAGGTGTTCTTGCTCCGCATCTCACGTTTGAGAGCTTCCTCGAAACCATCTTGTCGAGCCCAGACGTCGTTGATATAAATGCCGCCCCTGGCATCGATGGTCACTACCACTCCTTCAGCTTCCTCTTCAATCGCGGCCGCCTTGGTCTTGGGCAGGTTGACCTCGATACCCGACTGCAACAAGGGAGCGGATATCATGAAGATAATCAGCAGCACCAGGACCACGTCTACCAGGTTGGCGATATTGATATCCGCCATTGCCCGGTACTGCCGTCGCACACGGCGCTTTTTCATCGGCTTTCCTTTTTAGCTCGCACCAGAAACTCCAGGATGAAATTGCTGCCGTAATCGTTGAGGAACTTCATCTTATTGTTAGCCCAGTTAAAGGCGACCACAGCCGGGATAGCCGCGCCCAGACCGACGATGGTGGCCAGCAGCGCTTCAGCAATTCCCGGAGCCACCACGGCCAGCGAAGCCGAACCGCGCTCCCCGATCGCCCAGAACGAGTCCATGATGCCCACGACGGTGCCCAGCAACCCCATAAACGGAGCGGCACTGGCGGTGGCGGCCAGAAAAATAATTTTTTGCTCCAGCCGACCCATTTGTTCCACCAGCGCCTTTTCCATAGTCATTTCGATAATCTCAAAATCGTCATCATCGATCGGACGGTGACTTTCCTGCAGCGCTCCCCCTTCGTTCTTCAGTTCGTGCAGTTCACGAAGTTCGTTATAACCGGCTGTATAAATCCCGGCCAGAGGTGAGTCTCGGTGAGACTTGGCCTGACCCAGCGACTCCGCCAGTTGGCGCGAGCGCCTGAAGGTCTGCTGAAATATCCGGTTATCGCTTTCGACATTCCGGAACTGCCGCCACTTGTGAAAAATGATTACCCAGCAAACAATCGACATGAAAGTCAGTGCCAGCAGAATGAACAGCCCGAAAGCCGATGTCTGTCCGATGATCTGCCAGATCGATCCGGTGAAAATACTCAGTATCATAACATTATCCATACCTGTTGTACGCCTGATGCGGTCGTTAGTTTGCACTCAGCCGAACCGACGGATGACCGGATCAAACCGAATTGCGGCTCGAAAATAGGCGGCCGATCGGTGCCCGTCAACAAAAAGCGATAAAACAGGCGTTTACCTCAATTTATGGTTGACTCAACAGCAGACCCGGCGCATCATCGGGCTGTTCACCTGAGTTGAAAATGTTGATGAAAGGAGTGACATGAAAAGAATACTGGTTGGCTCGATGCTGATCGTACTGATCCTGGCAGCCGGTTGCGGCCAGAAACAGGACAGTCAGCCCGCAGACAAGGTCCCCACCGAAGTTAAACAGGCTGAAAGTATGGACAGCACTCGTCTGGATTCGGCTGCCATCGATTCTACCGTAGTGGATTCGATAGCTACGGAGACCACCGAAGAGCCTCCCGACAGCATATAGTACGACTCACTGCAAACAAAAAAAGACCTCCCGTGACATTCACGGGAGGTCTTTCATAGCCGGTTGTAACCGTGTAATTATCTCAGCTTTCGATCATTTCCACGTTGGCACGCGGGACTACTGCTCGGTTGCCGTCTTCGAATTCAACTTCCAGAACACGAGCTTTCGATTCGGATTCCAGCTTCTGTAACGGCGACGGTAAATCCACTACCTGGCCCAAACGTCCAAAGTAGGGATGCCGGATAACCCGCACCGGGGACCCTACGGCCAGTCCTGAGATCGTTACCTCTTTCACATCTGTCAGCGCCTCCTGGTCAACGACCAGAGGAATAACCACCTCCGGGCGAATCACGCCGGCTCTGATCTGTGTCGCCCCGTTGATACAGGCCATCTGCCCCTGGTGTGCTTTGAGCAGATCAAACGTCTTACCCGCCATAGAAATCTGTCCAAAACCCTCGGTGACAACCAGAGTTATCCCGATGCCCTCCGAACCGGTGATGGCCACGCCGATGTCATACCCCAGGAAATCCCGCAGATCCCGGTCGTCAAGACCGCCGACGACAATCCCGCGCACGCCCATTTCAATCGCTTTCTTCGTAGCCGACGCCGTCACCAACGAACCGCCGACAATAACCTTACCGGCAAGGTCCGGTCGGATCAGTTTGTCATCCAGTACTTCACTGTTGTCAGATGTCACCACTTCCACTATCCCCGAGGTTTCACCGCCGATGCCAAAAATACCCTGTACAAAACTGCCTAAGGTTGAGACAACCACACCCTCTCCCGGCAGGACCTCGGTGACCATGCCCCGCAGGTAGGCTTTCACCTCAACCGGAATCGGTAAACCGCGCAACAGCACTTGACCGGTAACATTAGAAACCGACTCAACTTTGCCGGTGACTGATGCCTTACAGGTAGTAGACCATCTCTTGATGAGCGGGAACTTCTTGACGGCGATAACCTCTCCCTCTTCGATGGTATCCCCGGCCTTCTTGACCATGAACTCGTGGATATCTTCCGGGGGTATACTCAGCTTGTTGGCCACGTTGATCGGGATAATGTTGCCCGGCAACTCGGTTCGGGCCACAACGTCATCGGGATTCACCTCATCGCCGACCTTAACCACTACGTCACCCTTGAGAGGCAGGATACGGCTCTTGTTAATCTGCAGCCGCTCAGTGACTTTTAGTCCGGGAGTGTATGCGTGGGCCATATGGCTCCTTCCTGTAACTTGTAACTATTCGTCACGCCTTCCGGCGGCGGCGCAAAGCGCCAGCAATATCAACACCACCGCCACACCGGCGAAGAGAAATATCGTATTCGACTTCTTCCCCTCGTCCTCATTATCTTCCAGGTCGGCTATGCGCACCTGTTCCCGGGGAAAGGCGTTCTCGATGTTTTCGGTCGAAAATGACGCCACTATTTGCAGAAATCGAAGCTGACTTTCTTGAAATATCGAATCCGGTGCATAGCAGTAAAATGTGGCGATACCTCTCTCGTAGAATTTCATCATCAGCAGGTTCTTTTTCATCACCTGCTGTTCATCGACGATGTCACTGATAATGGCTACCGTCTGCATGAGAGTATCATAGCAGGGTACTTCCAGCTCCGGATCGGACAAAAACTCCGCCAGGTCCTGGTGCCTGACCCGATTACCAAAAGTGCCCACCAGGTCAATCAGCACTGAGTCAATCTGCCACTCACGTAGTTCGCCGACAGTATCAACACTGAGTATCAAATACTCCCGGGAAAAAAACTGGGGAGCATCCTTGACGGCAAAAACAGCATCATAATCAAGGGCTATCCGTGCGGTGTCGCTGCTGCGCAGAAAAGCATCAACCAGCCAGTAATCAACCTGGGCCCATTCCTGCGGGTAGGTGATATGGAACTCCCCCTTGAGACTGACATAGGTCTGGTCCTGGGCCGGCACAGTCGTCGCCAGAATCGCCACCAGCAATACGACTCTAATTAATGTTTTAGCAGTTATCATTGTTCACCATTATAGCCTGTCGGAGGGATAAACATTCAGTTCTGTCATCCATTGCTTCAGATTGGTTACCCGTTCGGCATCACTCAACGTCGACAGGTCAAACGGACGCCCCCGACCATCAAGAATCACACCGATCACTCCGCCGTGCAACTCCTTCTCGACACGAGAACCGCGGCCGGCACCAACATCGAAAGCCCGCTCCGGTTCAAACACCGCCCGGGCTGTTTCCGGCAGGCCGTTGTCCTTGAAGCCCAGCTCAAACCGCTTCATTTCCAAGCGGTTGAGCGTTCCGGTCACCGTCCCCGACGGCAACTCAATGGTGTACTTCATCACCGATCCCGGTTTCTTGATTGTTCCCGCCGGTGCCACACAGGTACCCAGATGAATCAGACAATCTTTGACAAACACTTCCGTGGCCGCCCGTTTGTGCACCTCGGTCAACACACCCAGTTGCGGCATCATAAAGATGGAGTCAACCGCCAGACGGGTGACACCTTCCGGCAGGAAAGCATCGATCATCATCAGAGCCGACTGCTGGCGACGGGGCGCGTGCGACAGTACTCCGCCCGAGCCGATCAGCATGTCCAGCGACATCATATTTACAATAGTAGCGCCGGAAGACGACTGCTCGAAAGCATCCGCGATGGTTCGCTGCTGCTGAATGCCCTTGAGAACCGTGGCAAAACTCTTGTGCTGGACAAGGGCCAGCCGCAGGGCTTCCTTGGCGATGGCCTGCTCAAAGATCAACTCTTCCATTGACTGAGGGATTGTCGTCGGGCGGACCATCTTGTTCTTGACCCGGTTTCTCAGATCACGCTCGTCCATTTCAAACGGCACCCAGCGCATCACCATCGGCAGGGTCGCTTCCAAAAACACATTGGATATCGAGTAGGACATGCCTAAGTTGGCCGATACGGTCCGGTTGAAGACCGGTGTTTTTCCATCGGGGCGAAAAACCGAGAAGACGTCAGTGGTGGCTCCGCCGATATCCACGCCCATCGCCTCGATACCATACTGCTCGGCAATCGTTTGAATGATCAGGCCAACCGCTCCCGGAGTCGGCATGATCGGGGCATCGGTCCACGACATCAGCTTCTTGTATCCGGGCGCCTGAGCCATAACATGTTCCATAAACAGTTCGTGGATCTCATCCCGCGCCGGACCCAGGTTTTCTCGTTCCAGAACCGGCCGCAGATTGTCGACCGTTTTCAGATCTACCTTACCTTTTAGAGTCTCCTCAACACTGCCGGCAGCATTTTTGTTACCGGCGAAGATGACCGGTAACTGGTAGCTGGAACCCAGCCGCGGTCGCGGGTCGGCAGCGGCGACCAGTTCGGCTATCTCGACCACGTGCGTGGTGGTGCCGCCGTCGATACCGCCCGATAACAGAATCATGTCCGGGCGGAGATGGCGAATGCGTTCTATCTGCTGGTGCGGCAGGCGCTTATCGTTGGAAGCAATAACATCCATAACGATGGCGCCGGCGCCCAGCGCCGCCCGCTCGGCCGACTCAGCGGTCATCGAGCGTACCACCCCGGCTACCATCATCTGCAAACCACCGCCGGCTGACGATGTTGAGATGTAGATATCGGAACCGACCTTGTCCTTACAGGGAGTAATGATCTTGCCCTCGTCGTCCAGCAGCTTGCGACCGGAGAGCTCTTCGACCTCGGCCACGGCATTAAGCACGCCCATAGTGACGTCTTCGAATGGGGCTTCCACCGTTGTCGGGGCTTCACCACGGACCACCAGCCGGTATTCGCCGTCGTGGTATTCGATCAGAATCGCTTTGGTGGTGGTGGAACCACAGTCAGTCGCCAGAATTACCTTGATATCATCGGGATTTTCAAACTTGGCCATCAAATCAACCTATTCTTAGGTGCTCCTTCGGGTCGCCTTACTTTCGGCATACCCCTCATGTCATGTCAGTGGTTATCGCGTTTTCCGTCGCCGGGCACGGTTACCCACCAAAGTTTACCAGTATAATATAACCTCCCGGCAAAGTAAACAGCAATTTTGAGGGGCATTTCGTGTTGCAATCGGTGCTGAAACATGCCGGACAAATAAGCGGCAAGCCGCCTTAATCGCGTAGCGGCAGGTCTTGGCGCCGCCGCAGGTGGTGGTGTGACTTTCCGGCCATAAGTGGCTTCCATTGACAGAAAAAGATGGCAGGTCTCTTTAAATGAGACCTGCCCTACAAGACTGCCAAAAAAGAGCGAGGCTCCCGGGAGCAGGAGCCTCGCTGTCATCCAGCGCGCCGATAGAGTGCTCGGCGGCTAAAGGGGAATTAACACGGTGCTGGTGACGGGCCACCCTGGAACAGGTACGCTACAAGATATGTCAGGTCACCGACATCAATACTGCTGCTGCCATCCACGTCGGCTTCTTCCGGGCACGGCGGTGATGGGCCGCCCTGGAAGAGATAAGCGACCTGGTTTGTCAAATCGCCAACGTCAATGGCGCCGCTACGGTCAACATCGCCCCGTATGTCACAACAATACAGAATGGGAAAACAGTGGGGACCATCCCAAGAAGGTGCGAATTTCTTAAAGTATGACGAACCGTGTACGACTGTGGCCCATATCCAGTCACCACCGGGCGGATACCAGGATGAATCAAGACAAATCTCACCCCCGGAATACATCCTGTCTATCGGCCCAATGGTTATAGTATGAGTTACAGAATCGAATCCTACCGGCAATCCGTAGTTTATCCAGCTCATATAACCCAACAAGGCCGTGTCCGAGTCGGAACCGGTTACACCGATGGATCTGTAGATGTGTTCGACATCAAAGAAACTATCAATGGCAATAACGGTAGCAACAGTCATACCGGACCAGGTAGCGCCAGTGGGGGAATATACCCGAAACCCATTTGTCAGCCCGCGGATTCGATCGGGAAGGTTGTTGAACATGCGAATGTGAAAAACTATTTCCTTATCAGTGAGAACAGTATCGGGGCCGAGAAGTCCATCAACATGATCCAGGCTGATCACTCCCCCGGTGAGCGGTGGGCAATCAGGAGGACCGTCGCAGTTAAGTAAAGGACTTCCCACGAAACGGCTCCACGTATAAACAGGATCATAGACATTGACCCCTTCGCAGCCGTCCGTGTTTGCGGCATACATACATGCAGGTGACAGTCCGCCACGCCACAGGAAATTACTGATGAAAAACAAGTCGCCTGGACCAACAATGTCATTGCCATCCGCATCACCGCACTTCACTTGCTCGCATGAATCTCCAATGCCATCACCATCGGTGTCGGTCTGGTCAGAATTGGCAAACCCCGGGCAGTTGTCCTCCGGGCAGGTATTCGATGGAAAACCCGGATCACCAAAGCCGTCACCATCCTGATCGGTGCATTCGTCACAGGGGTTACCAATACCGTCACCATCGGCATCATACTGTTCCGGGTTCCAATAGTTCGGGCAGTTGTCAAGCGAGTCTTCGATACCATCACCATCGCTATCACTTCGTTGACTGGTATACTGGTCTGCTGCTGCCTGCACAACCGTATCTTTGGTGGTGACAGAGAGGAGGAAAATCATTGCTGTGATTATAAGGAAAACAATCGTTAGCATAATAATATCACCCCTAATTTGATTGGTTGCTAATAGATCCCAAAACTGTTTGCTCCAGACCTATTCTACCATAGCAATATAAGTTCTGCTTACGCTCTTGTCCAGTTAAATATGGAGCCTTAAATGAAAACGAAAAGAGTCCCCCTTTTTTGTGGTAGCAGCTCAATTAACTCAATACTGAAAGTTTTTAGTTTGTTTCGCGACTCAGCCTCGGTATTATTTTCTTTCTTGCAAAATGTAAGTTTAAATTAACTGACGAAAGATCACTAACATAAGAGGAGAGACCACAATGAAGAATCGTACTTTCTACTTCTGGATATTACCAATGATACTTGTTGTAATGTTTATGGTGCAATCCCGTGGTGACAATCCTGCGGATAGCGCCTACTTCAGTTGGGCAGATTCTGGCTATGTTACACCAGTGAGACACAACCAATACAGCTGTCATTCCTGTCAGACAATGTCTGGTTGCGCTATAATTGAAAGCCAGATCCTATTGCAACTTGGCAAGGCAGATTCAAATGTGAACCTATCCGAACAGTATATCGTATCATGCTGGAATACTGATACATTCTGTTTATCAATCATTAACTTCGATTCGGCCATAATACCCGGCATACCTACGGAGGATTGCCTCCCGTGGCAAATAGACAGTGATTGTATTAATATGTACAATTGTAACTTCGATTTCTGTGATGATACGTGTGATTATCCTTATGCCTGGGCCAGTTTCATCGATTCTACCGGAACCTCGACAGTAAATGTAGGTTCTTTGAAGGAGGCTATTGTTGTGCACGGACCAATCAGGGTTATGGGCTACTTTGACAGTTGTTCCTTGGCTAGTTTTGATCCGGACACGGGCGTATTTAACTCCCAACCGTTTGGGAAAGACACAGTCGGCTACGGACACTTCTATGTGATTTATGGGTGGAATGATACCTGCACCGCTTTTACTCCACCGAAAGGTCCGTACCCCTGCTGGCTTGCCAAGAACTCCTGGGGCACAAGTTGGGGCGAGCCGGGGCCGGATAGTGTAGGCGAAGCCCCCGGATGCTTCAAGCTTCACCAAGACACTAGTATGTTCAGAATATCTGCCGACTGGGTGGATTGGACACCCCTGGGCAAACCGACCCTGTGTGGTCCCTTTGGCTACACGGCTTACGATCCATCCGACAGCTCAGTCAGATTTGTCTGGCAAACGCCGGGTGACGCCTCTGAGGACGCGGACAGCAACGATTACCGTCTGAATATTCTGGATGCGTCAGACAGTATTTTCTACTCCGCTATCGTGGCGGACACATACATTGTTCTCGATAATTTGGTCTTTGATTCTACATATACCTGGTTTGTACGTGCTTTTGTGGAGGGTCGCACCAGCTCACGGGTTAGTGATTGGTCAGCCGGTGAGGTTACAGTGCTGTCCCTACCCTGCTGCTCTGTCCCCGGTGATTGTAATCATGATGCTGGGGTAAATGTAGGGGATATTGCGTATCTGACCCAGTATGTTCATTACAATGGCTTGTACCTCGCTTGCTGGGAGGAGGCTGATGTTAACGATGATGACGAAGTGGATGCCGACGATATATCATATTTGGTGGCCTATCTATTCCAGAGCGGCCCGGCTCCGGCGGCCTGCCCGTGAGCTTGTTGTACTGCCCGGTTAGACCATCACAAAATCCGTCGTTTTTTTCCTTGACCAGCAATAACATGGCCCCTACCTTGCGATCTGTTGATCCGGAATAATGATAACGAATCAGTTGAAAACGAACCGGACCGACAGCACTCCGGGTGAGTGACTATAAGGTTAGAGGGAAATAGTCTCGGGACGCATCGGACACACACCGTGTCTTTTTTGGTTCCTGGGTACGGTTGAGGACTAAGAACTTGGCAAACATCTCCTGCTCGTCTGCTCGTTTCCGCTTCTCCCGCCACATTATCTTATTGTCTCTGATTCTTTTGGTGGCCGTGCCCGCAATTGGCGCGCAGGAAGAACCGGCCGCAGTCGACAGCCTTGATCTGGCCCTTGCACCTGACAGCATCCCTCAGGAATACTATCCCCTCCCACCAACCGACGTTACCGTTCGCGATGTCCCCAATGACGCCGGGGAAGCTATCATTATTGAATGGCAACTCTCAGTAGATGACTTTGAGGACGGTAAGGTGCTCGAGTACATTCTATTACGTAGCAAGACCGACGCCCTGCCGTTTGAGGAGATCGGGCGAGTTGACCAGGGAAATACCAGTTTCACAGATCGCACTGCTGAGAACGGCGTTGATTATTATTACCGCGTGGCAGCCATCAATTACGAAAAGCAGGATACACTGACCCTCTGGGAGGCAATCAGTGAATCGGTCACTGCCGGACCGGTAGTCGCCAGCGCCCAGTGGTTCAACACCGAACGCTTGAATATCTTTATCGGCATAATTATTCTGTGCGGGTCAATAATCTACTTTATAACGGCCGCCAAGGGGGGCAAGGACTTCTACGTCCGCAAGATCGCCGGTATTGAAGAAGTCAATAATGCCGTGGGGCGAGCAACCGAAATGGGGCGCTCCATCTACTATGTTCCCGGCATTATGGACATGGATGACGTGCAAACTCTTGCCAGCCTGACCATACTGGGCAGTGTGGCAGCAATCGCCGCCGAGAACGACACCCGGATCGACGTACCCGTTTCCAAATCAATGGTCATGGTGACTGCCAAAGAGGTTGTCAGGGAAGCCTACAGCAAAGTGGGGCGACCGGATTCCTTCATGGATGATCAGGTTCGCTACCTGACCGACGACCAATTCGGCTATGCAGCCGCCATTGACGGTTTGTTTGTGCGCGAGAAACCGGCCACGATCTTTTTGATCGGGGCCTTTTTTGCCGAGTCGCTGATTATGGCCGAAACCGGTAACAGCATCGGCGCTATTCAGATTTCGGGGACGGCCATGCCGTCGCAGTTGCCTTTTTTCATTGCCGCCTGTGATTTCACCCTGATCGGGGAAGAGTTGTTCGCCGCCTCGGCTTACCTGTCACGCGAACCCAAACTGCTTGGTTCGCTCAAAGGTCAGGACGTGGGCAAAGCTGTTTTCCTGCTGGCCATACTGGTCGGCTGCATACTGGAGAGTTTCGGCGTGCCGGTGCACGAACTGTTTGTCGGGCGTTAGCCGGACGAGGATTGACTGATGAGACGCGAGATACCGCTGGCCATAACATTCATTGCCGGGATAGCTTTTGCCACTGCTTTCTTTATCCCGCACTGGCCGTTTAATAAGCTGGAACACTGGTTTTCCGACTGGCTGGCAATCGTGTTCGCATTTGCTATCTGGTTGGGAGCCTTGAACCTTATCAAGATCTCGGCGCTGAGGATTATCAATAAGAAAAAGGACTGGATACATGGCCTGCTGATCATTGTGTCGTTTCTGATCATTGTGGGAGTCGGTCTTTACGAGGGATATCGGGGACTGGCTGCCGAACCGACTTTCTCCTACCGTGATCCCGGCACCGGGTTCAACTGGCTGTACATAAACGTCTACTCTTCATTGTCGGCAACGATGTTTGCCCTGCTGGCATTTTTTGTAGCGTCGGCATCATATCGGGCATTTCGCGCCCGCAATTTCGAGGCGACGCTGCTGTTGCTGGCGGCTTGCTTTGTTATGCTGGGGCGGGTTCCCTTTGGCGATATGATTACCGGGTGGCTGCCGGCAGACTACCAGATGTCGCAATGGGCCAACTGGATCATGAACGTACTCAACACGGCTGGACAGCGAGCCATTATGATCGGCATCGCCCTCGGGTTGGTTTCCACGTCCCTGCGCATCATTCTGGGGCTGGAACGATCTTACCTGGGGGGTGATTGATGAAGGCTACTCAGTATATTGTCAGCGCCGCCATAGCCGCATTCCTGATCCTCTGCTATTTCTTTGCTCCCAAACCAGTGGAGTTCTCCCCCACCGTGTCTGTGATCGTCATCATATTATTGGCGGTGGCACTGTTTTACATTTTCCTGCGGACTTTTGCCGGACACTTTGTCGGTCGGCGGACGGTGTTTATCTTTGTGGGGGTGGCGTTGCTGCTGCCGTTTTTCATGCAGTTTCAACTGCCTCTGCAGATCAGTCCCGAGGTCCGGTCTGTCTTTGATGCCCTGGAGGAACTGCCGCCCGGCTCAAAGGTTCTGACCGCCTTTGACTTTGACCCGCCCTCCGCTCCGGAGTTGCAGCCAATGGCCGACGCCTTTATGAAGTATGCTTTCGAACGCCGCCTGAAAATTATCATGATGGGACTGTGGCCCCAGGGACCGGATCAGGCCAATCAAGCGGTACAGGCCGCGTTTGAATACAACCCGGAATTCCGGGAGACGATCAAATACGGTGAGGATTACGTTAATCTCGGATTCCAGGCTGGTAACGAGTTTGTTATCCTGCGCATGGGCGAAAGCTTTGCCGCCATGTTTCCCACCGACCTGTATAACACACCGTACGATTCCATCCCGGTACTCAGGAACGTTCGCGGATTCGCGGATATTGACTTCGGTATGAACTTTTCGGCCGGTAAACCGGGTACGCAGGAATGGGTGCAGATCGCGGTTGATCGTTACCAGTTGCCGCTGGCCGCGGCCAACACCGCTGTCCAGGCACCGATGGCCTATCCCTGGCTGAAAGCCGGCCAGTTGGTTGGACTGATGGGCGGTATGGCCGGCGGAGCGGAATTTGAAAAGTTGACTGGGAAGCAAGACAAAGCGACCACCTTCCTGCTGTCGCAATCTTTCGCGCACATGGTGGTGATTATCTTCATCATCATCGGTAACGCAGCTTTCCTGCGCGAGAAGAGAAAGAAAAAGTAAATGGGCTTCTGGGATACATTTGGAGTCTGGCTGGCAGCCGCGCTGACTATCGGTATTATCTCTTTTCTGTACCGGGACAACGCCTTTTACAAGGTGTGCGAAAGCATCTTTGTCGGGATATCGGCCGGTTACTGGTTTATTACTTACTACTGGGATAACCTGTATAAGAAGTTCTATGTCCAGGTGACCGACCCTAACAACCCGGAGTGGTACGTGCCGTGGGTCGGCTTTGTTCTGGGAACATTGATGCTGACACGGCTGATCGGCAAGATCGGCTGGCTGTCACGCTGGCCGCTGGCGTTTATCGTGGGTGGTGTTGCCGGCCTCTACATGATGACCTATTTCGTATCCAACGCCATGAACCAGGTAGCAGCTACAATTGTGCCGGTTCTTACCGGCAGCTGGACTGATATAATCGCCAGTTCGATGATAGCCATCGGTACCTTCTGCGGGCTGGTTTATTTCTTCTTCTCCAAAGCACATACCGGGGTTTTTGGCGGCGCGGCACGAGTGGGTATCTGGTTTTTGATGGTCACTTTCGGAGCGTCGTTCGGCTACACCGTCATGAGCCGTATGTCGCTGATGCTGGGGAGACTGGACTTCCTGTTCGGAACCTGGCTGGGAATGATCCCATAGTGTTGCCGCTCCTGCCGACAGTAGCGCGTTGTAAAAGTACTCTTTTCATATCGGCTGTTATCACCCTGATCCTGTTGGCGGCAGTTGCATCCGCACAGACAGAGCCCACTGACGGCGACAGCACAAAAATCGAGGCTGATTCTGTAACTGTTGCAGTGGCTCCTGTCACATCATTGATCGCTTCCGACCACAAGTACGATGCGGGCGAACAAATCGACCTGTCCTGGGTGCCGTCTATCGATGACCGACTGGTCGACGGCAAGGTAACCGGTTACTCCGTCTTCCGGATAATTGAGGGTGGTGAACCGGAAATTATCGCAGAACTCGCACCCGGAAGCAACTCATATAATGACAGGGACCTTGAGTCCGGCACCGAGTACAGCTACTATGTGGTGGCGCTCTCTGAAAGTTCTCTGGCCATGTCGGTGTCGACGGCACAGATAGCACCGAAGCCGGAGTGGCTGAATCTCTCACGCGGATACCTGTTTCTGATCGCTTTGTTCATCTCGGCCGCGGTGATATACTTTGTAGAAAGCGCCAAGAGAGGCAAGAAGTTGTTTGTACGCCGAATAGCCGGTCTGGAGGCGATTGACGATGCCGTCGGGCGCGCCACCGAGATGGGCCGACCGGTACTTTTTATCCCCGGCATTAGCGACATGGATGATGTCCAGACCCTGGCGGCACTGACCATTCTGGGGCGGGTGTCCCGCACTATAGCCGATTACGATACCAAAATCTTCATGCCGGTGGCACGGTCACTGGTAATGACAGCCGCTCGCGAAACTATCAAGACATCTTACCAGGCAGCCGGGCATCCCGATGCCTACAGTGACGATATGGTCAACTATGTCACCGACGAGCAATTCGGTTATGTAGCGGCCGTGGATGGTCTCATGGTACGTGAGAAACCGGCGACGGTGTTCCTGCTGGGGGCGTTTTTTGCCGAATCGTTGATCCTGGCCGAGACCGGCAACTCGATTGGCGCCATCCAGATTGCCGGTACTGCTCGACCGGCCCAGTTGCCGTTCTTTATTGCCGCCTGCGACTTTACCCTGATCGGCGAAGAACTGTTTGCGGCTTCGGCCTACCTGTCCGGCGAACCGCGTATGCTGGGTTCCCTCAAAGGTCAGGATGTGGGTAAAGCAATTGCCGTGGCGGCTATCTTTTTGGGCGTCCTGACAATCACTATCGCCGAAGCCTGGGATTCAGAATCCATGCAGGCTGTTTACGACTGGCTGAGCGAGATATTCTCGAGTAACTGAGTAGACTGATGAGACGATTGATACCACTTTGGATAACGTTTATTGTCGGCACGGTGCTGATCATCTCGGTGTTTATCCCCCCCTTCCAGGATATGGAACGGACATTCACTCTGTTCTTCGATATTATAGCCGTATTTGCCTTTTTCTTAGGCGGCGGCAATCTGTTGCGCGTCCACATCAATAAGTTACAGCAACGCAAGAAAGACTGGGGCTTCTCTATTGTCACCGTCGCCGGCTTCCTGACCATGCTCACCGTCGGTTTGCTCAAGCTGGGCAACCCGGGTGACATATCCACCGCCGTCGACACGCCGGGTTCACTGTTTTATGGCATATTCGACACGGTGCTGGTGCCGCTGCAATCGACCATGTATTCGCTGCTGGCGTTTTTCGTCGCTTCGGCGTCCTACCGCGCTTTCCGCGCCAAGAACCGGGAAGCCACCATGCTGCTGATCGCGGCGTTCATCATTTTGCTCGGCCGAACACCCTTTGGCGCTATGTTGACCGCCTGGGTACCGGACTCCTTCTCGCTGGCTCAGATTCCCAACCTGGCCATCTGGATTATGAATTCCCCCAACTTAGCCGGACAGCGGGCTATCATTATCGGTATCGGGTTAGGTGTGATCTCGATGTCGCTGCGGTTGATCCTGGGCATCGAGCGCTCTTATCTGGGGGAAGATCGTGGTTAATATCGGCACCATAGTCTCGCTGATTATCATCTTTGGCGGCCTGTTGTGGCTTTTGGTGCGGTCCGTCAAGGGTAAGGAAGTCGACCGCCGGATCATCTTTGTCTTCATTTTAGTATCGGTGGCGGCACCGATATTGTTCCCCATCACTTTCGAGGAACATGCCACGCCGGTTGTGAAAGGGTTGTTTGATCGCATCGAAGACCTGCCGCCTGATTCCTACGTGCTGATATCATTTGATTATGACCCGGCTATGGCGCCGGAAGTGCAGCCGATGGCCAACGCCCTGTCTCGCCATTGCCTGAATAAGGGACACAAAGTTATCTTCATGTGCCTGTGGGCCACCGGTCAGTCGCTGTTGATGAGTACACTGGAGAACATTATCCTGCCCGATTTCCCGGAACTGGTCAACGGTGTTGACTATATCAACCTGGGATTCAAAGCGGGCAACGAGGGTGTTCTTAATGTTATCGTATCCGACTTCAAGAAGATGTTTCCCACCGACGTCAACGGCGTTCCCCTCGATAGCGTCCCGATATTTAACAGGATAGGCTCCTGTGCCGACCTTGATCTAATTATCGCATTAGGCGGCGGTCGCCCCGGCCCCAAGGAATGGGTGCTGTTTGTAGGTGATCCGGCCGACGTGCCTATCGGCGTTGGTGTTGCGGCGGTGGTGGCGCCCCAGTTGTATCCCTACTATCCGCGGCAGGTTATCGGCATCCTGGGCGGTGTCAAGGGCGCCGCTGAGTATGAATCGGAGTTGAGCCATCGGCATCCCAGGTTTGCCGACATGGACCAACCGGGACTGCGTATGATGGGTCCGCAAACGCTGGCCCATATCGTCATCATGGCGTTTATCGTGATCGGCAACATCACCTTCTTCCGCACCCGCAGAAAGGATTCTAGCTGATGCGCCGCTCGACATACATCGCCGTTGGTATTGTCAGCGCCCTGTTTATCATTATCTGGGTGCTGCGGGCCATGTCGCTTGAGGGCGAGGTCGACAATAACATCTCACGAGCATTCCTAGTGACGGTATCAGCCTTTCTGACCCTGGCGATATTTTCGTTCCTGTATAAAGACAACCCGTTTTATAAGTTTGCCGAGCACCTCTTTGTGGGGGTTTCGGCTGCCTACTGGATGGTCCAGGGTTTCTGGTCCACGATTGTCGGCAATCTCTTTCCGCGCCTGTCGGATGGGTTAGCGGGATTCTTCCAGCAGCCTTATCAGCCCAGCAGTTTCAATTTCGTTTTCTGGGTTCCGGTTATTCTGGGCTTGCTGCTGCTGATGCGGTTGTTGCCAAAGGGCGGCTGGCTGTCCCGCTGGCCGCTGGCCTTCATTGTTGGCACTACCGCCGGATTGAATTTCATCCGCTATTTGCGCTCTGATTTCATTGTGCAGGTGTCCTCAACATTTGTTCCCCTGCTCGGCCAGGAACCGCACCAGTGGCAGGGTCTTGGTAATTTCCTTTCCAACCTCAACCTGTCGGCCTCGGGACAACTGGTGGCTATAGTATCCAACTGGATCATATTCGTAGGTGTCATTTGCGGCATTATTTACTTTTTCTTCTCCAAAGAGCACAAGGGCGCCTTTGGAGCCGCTTCAAGATTAGGTATCTGGATCCTTATGATTACATTCGGCGCTTCTTTCGGATATACCGTTATGGGTCGTATTTCATTGCTGGTGGGGCGCCTGACGTTTTTGTTTAGAGACTGGTTGGGAGTGATAAGTTAAATAATTCCCTGCTTAGAGAGGGAGAACTATATGATACTTAAGTACTGGATAGCACCGTTACTGGTGCTGGGTTTGTTCACTGTCGTACCCGCTCAGGAGTCACCCGTCCCCCTTGACTCCGTTCCGGCGGATTCGACACAAGCGGATTCGATCTTCCCGCCGGCGCCGGTGTCGATGCTGACCGCGGCGGACAGCGACAACGACCACGGGCATTCGATCAAACTGTCGTGGGAGTTATCGGCCGATGACGGCGCCGGGCAGAACAGCGTGCTGACCTACGAGGTTTTTCGCTGGACGCCGTTTTTCATGGACACGGTGAAGGCAGTGCGGGACGGCTTGACTCAAATGGCAGGCAATATCGCCGAGTTGCAAGCTTTTCTGCCACGCGCCGAGAAGCGCTTGAAGCTACATCGAAAAGGTGAAACCGGTGTCGGTTTTGCCGACTCGGTGCAATTCTATTTAGACACGATTGCCGCCTCTGAGCACTGGCTCCCGATCTATCGGGAACGTCTCGATCAACTGCATGAGGAGCAAGGTCGGGTAATCGATCTCATCCCACAGGCTCATAAGTCATACCCTGAACAGGGAGAATGGGACAGCATCGGGACGGCAGTCACCGGTCAGACAGATTACGTGGACGTGGGTGTGAAAGAGAGGGAATCACCCGATTACATGGCCGATCACACCGACTACTACTATCGCGTTGAAGCCGTCACTATCGATCCGTCTGTGCGCACTTCCTCAGAGCCGGTCGGTCCCGTGCAATGTTACGGCCAGTTCTTCAATACCGGTCGCTGGCCCGTCTTTGTAGCCGTCCTGGTATTCGGTTTCTTGACCATTTTCTTCGTAGCGCGAGCCAGGAAGGGCGCTGATCTCTACGTCCGTCCCCTGGCCGGAATTGATGCCGTTGATGACGCCATCGGCCGGGCCACCGAAATGGGCAAGCCGATATTGTACGTGCTTGGTCTGGGCACCGCCGCGGACATCGGAACTATAGCCTCCTTCACGATTTTGGGGCGCGTGGCCAAAAAGGTTGCTGAATATCAGACCAAGCTTATTGTTCCGTGCTACGATCCCATTGTCATGACCGTGGCGCAGGAGACAGTGAAAGCAGCCTATCTCGATGCCGGTCGTCCCGATGACTACGACGAAGATATTGTCTACTTTGTCACCCAGTCCCAGTTCGCCTATGTAGCGGCGGTTAACGGCACTATGCTTCGTGAGCTTCCCGCCACCAATATGTACATGGGCGTGTTCCATGCCGAATCGTTGATCCTGGCCGAGACCGGAGCTCTGGCCGGTTCGATTCAGATTGCCGGGACCGACCAGGTAGCTCAGCTTCCCTTTTTCATTGTCGCCTGCGACTACACTCTCATTGGAGAGGAACTGTATGCAGCTTCGGCATACCTGGGACGAGAGCCAATCCTCCTGGGGTCGCTGAAAGCTCAGGACTACGCCAAGGCAGCCGTGATAATCCTGGCTGTGTTGGGGCTGCTTGCCGCCAGTCTGGACTGGATGGCATTCGTCAATCTGTTTAGTGTGACTAGTTAGGAGGAGAGAATAGATGAGAAGGCAAATTCCACTGGCACTCGTTTTCATCTTCGGTATTTTCATGATCTTTCAGTATTTTGTACCCCATGAGAGTTCCGAATGGATCTACGAGTTTCTCCTCGACTGGATCTATATCATCGGGATTTTCGCCCTGGCGCTGGGGATATGGTCGTTGATCCGTGTCTCTGTTGTTAAAATAAAAGCCCGTAAGGACAACTGGTGGTATCCCATTATAACTCTGTCGGGCCTGTTCCTGATGATCTTGTTTGGGTTTACCGGGTACCGGGATGGTTCACTGGGGTTCTACTTCATGACCGCCGAAGGGTTGTCCAATCCCATGTTCCGGAATTTCTTTGATTACATCCTGATACCTATTCAGTCCACGATGTTTGCCCTGCTGGCTTTTTTCATTGCGTCGGCCGCCTACCGGGCGTTCCGAGCCCGTAATATTATGGCATCCCTCCTTTTAGTGGCGGCGCTTATTGTCATGTTGAGATTCAATCCGTACCTGGGACCCGTCGGAACTGTAATAGCCGATACCGCTTCCTGGCTTTTGAACGTGCCCAACCTGGCGGCCAAAAGGGCGATTGTCATCGGCATCGGTTTAGGGATGGTAGGCACCGCACTGAAGATCATTCTCGGCATCGAACGCGGTTACATGGGTAAAGGTTGAGGAGGAACTGGCATGAATATATTTGATAGAATGATGTCGTTTGATCGACGGTGGGTGTTTCTGCTTCTTGCGGTAGTCTGTGTGATTACATATATCGTCGACTTCCAGATCCCTATCAGAGTTGAGAATGAGGTGAGGACAATTCATGAATTCATCGACACTCTCCCGCCGGACGAAATCGTGTTTATCGCCATTGACTACGACCCGAATGCGCTGGCCGAGCTTCATCCCATGTGCTACGCCCTGATGGAGCATTGTTTCCGGAAGAATCTCAAGGTGATAATCACGGCCCTGTCGCAAAACGGACCGGGAATGGCGGAACAGGCCATCCTGAACATTTCCGATTCGCTCAAGCTTGATCACGAATACAATGGGGTATTGTACGAGGGCAGGGAAATCAGGAATGGCATTGACTATGCTTTCCTGGGTTACAAACCTTACTTTGCGCTGGTCATACTGGGTATGGGACAGAACTTTCGTCTACCTTTTCCCACCGATTACTACGGCGCCCCGCTCGATTCCCTGCCCATGATGCAGGGGGTGCAGAATTATGACCAGGTAGCCTGTGTGGTTGATTTATCGGCCGGCAACATCACTGATGCCTGGATCTCCTATGGCCAGGGGAGATTTTATTTCCCGCTGGCGCTGGGTCTGACCGGCGTTATGGGGGCTGATTATTATCCCTATTTGAATTCCAAGCAGATCTTCGGTCTCATGGCCGGTCTCTATGGCGCCGCTCAATATGAAGAGCTGGCTGACAATCCGGGACTTGCCAAGGATGGGATGCGTATCCAGGTATACGCGCACCTGGTGATAATCTTCTTTATCCTGTTAGGCAATATTGGCTACTTTGTGAGTCGGCGTGAAAAAAAGCGGCAAGGGAGGTAACCTGATATGGATTTTAGTACTTTTCTATGGACTACCTTTGGGGCCTTTTTGACGCTGGCAACGTTCTCGTTCCTATACAAGGACAACCCCTTTTACAAGATCGCCGAACATCTTGTGGTAGGTGTTTCCGCCGGCTACTTTGTCATAATTCTATGGCACAACGCCTTGGTTCCCCTCCTGTTTCAGAGGTTATCTGACGGTGACTGGTATTTCCTATGGATAAACTCGTCCAAGCCGTGGTACTGGATCCCGGCTATCCTGGGAGTCATGATGTGGACCCGGTTCTCTCGCAACTACGCCTGGATTTCCCGCTGGCCGATCGCCCTTTATATTGGCATCGCAGCCGGTCTTGCTATCCCGTTAGAGATGGCCAACAGAGTCAATAAGCAGCTCTATGCCACTATGGCCGGCATCGTTGACTGGGGAAACTTCTGGGGACATGGTTTCCTGGATATTACCTCCGGTTACTCGCAGGTGATCATTTTCGCAGGTACCATCGCCGGCCTGTTCTATTTCTTTTTCTCCAAGGCCCACACCGGCGCCTTTGGCGCTGTAGCGAAATTCGGAATCTGGATTCTGATGATCGGGTTCGGGGCTTCCTTTGGGTATACAGTCATGGGACGAATTTCCCTGTTCATTAACCGAATTCAAGAGTTGGGTCTCTGGGGTGAGGCGGCCTTCGATGCCTCCAACCCCAACCATAGCAGCCTGTTTATACTGGTATTCTGGTTGATGATGCTGGGGATTGCAGTTTATGTCGGGACGGAACTGGTCCGTTTCACACGACGACGTGTATAAAGAGTGCTTTTTCGCCTGAATGACGTCTTGGCCGCACTTCCCGCCGAGACGTCATCACCGGCTGAAAAGGCAGGACAATAGATTTCTTTCTTAACTGACTGAAGAGTGGGTAGCCTTACAAGCAGGGCGCTCCTGCAGGTAGCAGAGAGAATTAAACAAGTCTCAGGGCGCCGCTGTCTGTCCGGCGAGCATGCCGCGACCGGAACTACAGACTGTTCACACACAACCGGCGGCGTCCTCGGTGTATGTCGCGCCTGGTGGATAATCTGTCTTGAAAGATGAGTATCATTAAGTTACGCGAGATGAATCTTTGACGTCTAACCTGCGTATACAGCAATGATTAGACAACAGACAAAAACTGAGATTGATAACCTGTTAGTGTCTTGTTTGTTAGACGAATATATTTTGAAAAGATTGAAAAAAGTACTTGACATACAGTAAAGTTTTCCTATGGTATCTTCTGTAGAGTTAGTTGGTGGTAAAATTGATGGGAAACAGGTTCCCGTAGTCGCCACCAATTCAGGGGAAGAGAGGTAGGAAAGATGGCCCGACCAAAGAAGACCGCCTCCGCCAAGACGGCTGCCAAGTCGCGCCCGGCATCCAGGGAAAAGGAAAAGGGCAAAAAGAAGGGCAAACTGTCCACGGCTGAGGCTCGCCGTGAGTATCAACGACGTTACTACCAGATGCACAAGGAGAAGGCCAAGGAGTACCAGCGACGGTACAACCTGACACACAAGAAGAAACTCCGCAGCGGCCAAGGGCAAACAGGCCAATCCGCTCCCCGGGAAGTCGTTCGATCGACGTTCAACACCACTGACATTATGCATTCACCGGTCGAGAAAACGATCCGTATTCTGGAGAAGATCATCAAGGGAGAGCGTTTCTTCACTATGTAAACACCGGGGTCGCCCCGAGTGGAAATGATTGGGGAAATATTTTGTCCCAGTCAATCGCCTTTTATGTTGCCCGTTGTCGGCTTCCGGGCTAATTTCGGTTCAGGTTTTTGATAATCTGATGCAATAGCGAGGGAGTAAGTATGTCCGCCAGAAAAGCTGCCGATTCCAAGAAGACCACTTCCCGGAAGTCAGCCAAAAAGTCGCCGTCCAAGACGGCCCAGAAAACAACTTCCCGGAAAACCGCTGCTTCACCACGATACTACTACTTCTTTGGTGACGGCAAAGCTGACGGAGACGCGTCAATGAGGGATCTGCTGGGAGGTAAAGGCGCCAACCTGGCTGAAATGAGCCAGGCCGGTTTACCGGTACCACCCGGTTTTACGTTGACCACTGAAGTTTGTCGTCTCTACTACGAGAACTCACTTCAGTTGCCGAGCGCAATCGACAAGGATCTGGAGAAATACGTAGCCAAGATAGAGAAAGCCACCAGCAAGAAGTTTGGGGATCCGAAAAATCCGCTGTTGGTGTCGGTGCGTTCGGGCGCCGTGTTCTCCATGCCGGGCATGATGGATACCATTCTGAATCTGGGTCTTAATCCCGAAACGGTGGAGGGACTGGCGGCCATGACCGGCAACATGCGTTTTGCCCTGGACAATTACCGGCGCTTCATAGCGATGTTTGGCAACGTCGTCCTGGGGATCGATAAGGACCAGTTTGAGAAGGTCATCACCAAGAGGAAAGAAGAGCAACGCATCAAACAGGACAGCTCTCTGCAGGAGAACGATCTTAAGGCCATTATCAAAAGTTATAAAAAGATCATCAAGCGCAAGTCGGGCGAGGATTTCCCGGAAGATCCATACATACAACTGCGTCTGGCGCGTGATGCTGTTTTTCGCAGTTGGAACAATCCGCGGGCAATTTCTTATCGTCGGATGCATGGTATTCCTTCTGATCTCGGGACGGCAGTAACGGTTCAGACGATGGTTTTCGGCAACAAGGGCAATCATTCGGCTACCGGGGTCGGCTTCACTCGTAACCCGGCCAACGGTGAGAAGGAATTCTACGGCGAATACCTTGTTAACGCCCAGGGCGAGGATGTCGTGGCCGGTATTCGCACGCCTCAGCCAATCAGCCTGCTGGCTCAGGAAATGCCCGGTGTTTACAAGCAGCTCAAGACCATTACCACGCACCTGGAGAAGCACTACCGGGATGTCCAGGACTTTGAGTTTACGGTCGAGAACAAACAACTCTACATGCTGCAAACGCGCAACGGCAAGCGCACCGTGCAGGCAGCGATCAAAATCGCAGTCGACATGGTCAAGGAAAAGTTGATCTCCAGGGATGAGGCCCTGCAGCGCCTGGAGCCCCACCAGCTTGATCATCTTCTTCACCCGCGCCTGGACCCCAAGGCCGAGTATGACGTTATTGCCAAGGGACTACCGGCATCGCCGGGAGCTGCGACCGGTAAAGTATATTTCAGTTCCGAGGACGTTGTGGAGCGCGGCGTCAAAAATGCCTCGATACTCGTCAGAGAAGAAACCAATCCGGATGATATCGAGGGAATGAATGTCGCCGTCGGTATTCTGACGGCACGCGGTGGCATGACATCGCACGCCGCTGTGGTGGCCCGCGGCATGGGCAAATGCTATGTGGCCGGAGCCGAAGCTATTCGGGTCAACAATGCCAAGAAGCAATTCCAGATCGGCAAACTGATTATCAAAGAAGGGGAGGTCATAACACTTAACGGTTCGGACGGGGAGGTCATCTTAGGCAAAGTCCCGACCATAGAACCGGAGTTGTCCGGTGAGTTTTCAGAGTTTATGAGTTGGGCTGACGAGGTGCGCCGACTCAAAGTGCGCACCAACGCCGATACTCCCCAGGATTGCACTCAGGCTCTCAAATACGGTGCCGAGGGTATCGGGCTGTGCCGTACCGAGCACATGTTCTTTGCCGAGGAGAGGATTCCCATCGTTCAAGAGATGATATTAGCCGACTCCCCGGAAGAGCGCCAGATCGCCCTGGAGAAACTGATCTCGTTTCAGAAAAAGGATTTCAAGAAAATCCTGGATACCATGAAGGGGCTGCCGGTCACGATTCGCACTCTGGACCCGCCGCTGCACGAATTTCTGCCGCGCAAGGAAGAAATCGAGCAGAAGATCGAACAATTGAATCCCAAGGATGATGACTACGAGGAAGACCTGGCCAAGAATAACAAGATCATCCAGCGTATCGAGGAGTTGACCGAACTCAATCCGATGCTGGGACATCGCGGTTGCCGACTGGGTATCATGTATCCTGAGATTACCGAGATGCAGGTCCGGGCTATCATAAGCGCCGCCTGCGAACTGACCAAGGACAAGAAGAAGGTGTTCCCGGAGATCATGATCCCGCTGGTCGGCCATGTCAATGAGTTCCGCCACCAGAAAGAAGTAGTGGTACGCGTGGCTAACGAGGTGATAACCAGGTACCGGGTCAAAAACCTGCAGTACCTGGTGGGCACCATGATCGAGATTCCCCGGGCGGCATTGACAGCCGACGAGATCGCCGCTGAGGCCGATTTCTTCAGCTTCGGAACTAATGACCTGACCCAGATGGCTATGGGTTTTTCTCGCGATGATGCCGGCAAGTTTCTGACACACTACATTGAAAAGGGTATCCTGCCCAACGATCCGTTTGTGACACTCGACCAGTCGGGAGTGGGACAACTGGTCAGGATGGGAACCGAAAAGGGCCGGGGTGTCAAACCTGAACTAAAAGTCGGTATCTGCGGCGAACATGGCGGTGATCCGGACTCCGTTGTTTTCTGCCATCAAGTGGGACTCGACTATGTCTCCTGCTCGCCGTTCAGAGTTCCCATCGCTCGTCTGGCAGCCGCACAAGCTGTGCTGCAGGAACGCGACGGCAAATCGAAAAAAACAAGGCAGCACACCGGTACCGCCTGATTCGAGACCACCCGGTGGCCACAAGTGGCTTTTATGACAAGTCCCGTAAGTCAGTTCCAACCTTGGCTGACGTGGTTAGCGGTTCGAGGGCGATTGAAAAAAAGAGTGTCGAAACCACAGGGGGATCGAGCTACGGAGCTTGTCATTCCCGCGGAAGCGGGAATCCAGGTTAGCCTATTATCTCGTCATAGAGATTCCGCCAATTTGGATTATCTTTTTCGATTAGTTCAAGTTTCCATCTTCTTTTCCACTTCTTGATTTGCTTCTCTCGTGTAATTGCTTGCCGGATGTCTTCGTGTTCTTCAAAATAGACAAGATAGTGTGCCTTGTATTTTTTAGTAAATCCATCTACGAGATCGTGCTTGTGCTCGTAGACTCGCTTAATTAGATCTGTAGTAATGCCGATGTAGAGCGTTCCGTTTCTCTTACTGGCTAAAATGTAGACGTATGCTTTCTTCATTATGAATGATTTCTGGATTCCTGCTTTCGCAGGAATGACGGAATTGTAGTCTGCTCTAAGTTGTAGGTCAAGCAGCGTTTTTATCTGCTTTACTGAGCAGCAAAAAACCTGATCACATCCTTGATTGGGGGCTTTATTTTACCCCTGTGGCTTTTTTCCTCGCAACTCGACCTGCGATTTTGCAGAGCTGTCGGAGAATGGTTTCGCTTGACTTTTTTCTGCTGAAGTATTCATTCGAGTTTATGTTGACCGATGAGTATCTTACAGGTTCTGCAATAGTGCCTCCGCAACGCAAGCACCACCCGCGGCTTGCATTACGGCGTATCAATAAAACCCGGAATGACTTATTATGAAACAACAGCTGGATACCATTTTCAGACCCAAATCGGTGGCAGTCATTGGCGCCTCCACGCACCGAGGCACAATCGGCCGGCAGATGCTGCACAATATCATCCTGGCTGAGTTTAACGGCAAGGTCTTCCCTGTCAATCCCAAGGCGCCCGTGATTCACTCTATCAAGGCTTACTCCACGATTCTCGATGTTCCGGATGCCGTCGATCTGGCTATTGTGATCATCCCCAAGGAATTTGTCCGGGATGTCGTCAAACAGTGTGGTGAAAAGGGAGTCAAGGGACTGATAGTAATTTCGGCCGGATTCTCCGAGACCGACAAGAAAGGCGTAAAGCGGGAACAGGAAGTACTGGCGATCGTGAGGGAACACGGGATACGCATGATCGGCCCCAACTGTTTCGGCGTCGTCAACACTGATCCCGACGTCAATCTCAACGCCACCTTCGGCAAAATTTACCCCAAGTGTGGTCGTATTGGATTTATCACCCAGTCCGGAGCAATGGGCGAAGCGATAATTAACCACGCCAAAGAACTGGGGATTGGGTTTTCGATCGTCGCCTCTATCGGCAACAAAGCCGATATCTCCTCCAACGATATCCTGGCCTATCTCAGGGATGATCCCCGCACCGACGTCATTCTCATGTACCTGGAGAATTTCGGTAATCCACGAAACTTCACGCAGATTGCGCGCGAGGTTTCCCGCATCAAGCCTATCGTGGCGGTTAAATCGGGGCGCACCAAACTCGGCGCCAAAGCGGCTTCCTCTCACACCGGCGCTCTGGCGGGGCTCGATGTCGGCGTGGATGCTTTGTTTGACCAAACGGGTGTGATGCGCGTCGACACCGTCGAGGAGTTGTTTGACGTCGCCAAAGCGCTGTCGACCCAGCCGATCCCCAAGGGCAAGCGAGTGGTAGTGGTAACCAACGCCGGCGGACCGGGCATCCTGGCCACCGATGCTCTGGTAAACAACGGTCTGGAGATGCCGGCGCTGTCATCAACCACCGTCCGAAAACTCAAAAAGTTCATCACTGCCGAGGCATCGTTCTCCAATCCCATGGATATGGTGGCCGGAGCCGGTCCGTCCGAATTCAAAGGGACGCTGGATATCATCAAAACCGACAGCCGCTACGATGCGATTGTCCCGATCTTCGTACCGCCGGCGACAATCGACCAGCTTGACGTGGCCAGGAACATCCACGAATCACTGGTCGGATGCAAGAAAACGGTGTTGGCCTGTTTTATGGGAGCCGGGGGCGATTCACAGGGAATCGAATATCTCAAGGAACACGACATACCGGTGTATATATATCCTGAGGCGATTGCCAGGACACTGGCTACAATCTACAAGTACAAAGAACGCCTTGCTCGACCGCGCGGCAAATCAAGAACGTTCAAAGTCAACACCAACAAAGTCCGGCGCATTGTCGATGAGGCCACCGCCAACGGTCAACAGGCCATAGTCGGCGAGGCCGCTATCGACATGCTGGCGGCTTACGGGATTCCGGTTGCCGGTTATCGCTATGCCAAAAGCGCCGGGAAAGCGGTGGAAGTGGCCCGCCAGATCGGCTACCCGGTGGTAATGAAGATCAGCAGTCCGCCCATTGTGCACAAAACCGAGGTGGGCGGAGTGATGGTCGACCTGCGCACCGACAAGGAAGTCCAGTCGGCCTTTAAGGCGCTTCGGGAGCGTGTTGGTGAAGTGGAAGAGCGCGAGGTCTTTTCGGTGGCCATGCAGCAACTGGTTTCAGGAGGTATCGAGACTGTCATGGGGATGATCGACGATCCGTCATTCGGACCCCTGATCATGTTCGGTCTGGGCGGGATCTATGTCGAGATCATGAAGGATGTCTCATTCCGAATCAATCCACTGACCGATCAAGGCGCCAGAGAGATTGTCAGGTCGCTGCGTTCCTATCCGCTTCTGACCGGTTTCCGGGGAGCACCACCGGTTGACCTGGAAACGGTTGAAGAAACGCTGCTGCGCCTGTCGCAATTCGTGGAGGATTTTGACTGTTTCTCCGAAATCGACATCAATCCGTTTATCGCCTCACCCGACAGGTCCAACTGCAAGGCGGTCGATGCCAGGTTTATCGTCAAGACTGACTGATGGGGTTCTATGACTTGTGTTTTTAGACCAACGCATTATCTTCCGCAATAATAAATTATTCAACGCGGGTGAACTGTGACACGGATCAGAGAACCCGCAAATAAGGGCTGCCTGATGCGATATGAAATAAAAGCGATCGGCTTCTGGCCGTTCATTAAGATCTCCTTCTTCTTTAATCTTATCATCGGTTTTCTCTTTGGTCTGCTCTATGCGTTGATGCTCAGTGTCATCATGACCATAGCCGGTCAACTGAGCAATTTCCCAATCGAAGGTCTGGGTGTTGACATCGAAGAATTGTCGATAGGCGGCATGGTTGTGATCATGCCGATTCTGTTCGCCATCCTCGGGGCTGTTTTTCACACCCTGATCGGTGTTGTCCTGATCGCCATCTACAATCTGATCGCGCGCCTGGTGGGCGGCCTGGAATTTGATCTCAAGGCGGTGACGGCCGAGCCCCATCCGACACCAGCACCACCCCCCACCGGAGTTGTTATCGGTGCACCGGTAGTTCCACCGACTCAGCCATCCGGACCGCCACCGACCACACCAGCGCCGCCGATGCCGCCACCGTCGGCTCCCTCTCCCCCACCGCCCGGACAGAGCGATCCCGGCACTGACTCACATCGCGAAGGACCTGCAAATACTCAATGACTGACTCACCCGTCAGAGTGCGGATTGCTCCTTCTCCGACCGGCTTTCTTCACGTCGGAACGGCCAGGATGGCTATTGCCAATTTCCTGTTCGCACGGCACGCCGACGGACAGTTCCTGGTGCGAATCGAAGACACGGACGCTTCCCGATCCCGCTCGGAGTTGATCGAGCCGATTCTGTCGGCCATGAAGTGGCTGGGGCTGACATGGGATGAAGAGATTGTCTACCAGTCGCAGCGAGCCGACATCTACCGTGAGCACGCCCGCCGCATCCTGGAAAGCGGGCATGGTTACCGATGCTTCTGCACACCGGATGAGTTGGAGCAGGCAAGGCAAAAAGCAAGGGCGGAAAAGGGATCGCTGCTGTATAACCGCCGCTGCCTGCGGTTGTCGGACGATGAGATTCAGCAGCGCCTTACTTCCGGACAGAAATATGCCATCCGACTGAAGATCCCTGAGGGTGAGACTGTCTTTGAGGATATGGTGTCAGGGCATTTGAAACGCAGCAACCGGGAAATCGAGGACCTGATCGTCGCTCGATCCGACGGCTCCGCAACCTACAACCTGGCGGTCGTGGTCGATGACCACGATATGGGCATCACGCACGGTATCAGGGGCAACGACCACATCACCAACACCTTCAAGCAGGTCCATATCTATAGCGCCCTGGGCTGGTCGCCGCCGGCTTTCGGGCACCTGCCGATGATCCTGCGGCCCGACCGTAAAAAAGTATCCAAGCGACTGGGTGATAAAGATGTCAACGAATACAGCAAGGAAGGAATCCTGCCCGAGGCTTTGTTCAACTACCTCTGCCTGCTGGGCTGGTCGCCAAAGAGTGATCGCGAAATCTATACGGTCAGGGAGTTGACCGAGATTTTCAACCCGGACAATTTCAATCCGTCCAACGCCATCTTCGACGAAGAAAAACTGCTGGCCTTCAACCGGGAACATATTGTCCTGAAACCCGATCACGAACTAGCCGAGATGGTGGCTCCCCTGCTGGTGGATGCGGGGCTGTCCTCGAAGTACTGGCTGGAGACACGCTGGGATTACCTGCGAGCAGTGGTCGGCACACTGCGGGAACGGGTTCGTCGGGTGTCGGATTTTATCAATCTCGGCAGCTATTTCTTTGATTTTGACTACAAGTACGACCCGGCGGCGGTCTGCAAACGGTTTCTGCCGGAGACGGCCGGCCTTCTGGATGAACTGGCCGACCGTTTCGAAGCCCTGCCGGAACTGACACTTCAAAACACCGAGGAAACATTAAACACCCTTGCCGATGAGCATGGGATCAAACGCGCCGAACTCATCCACCCCACGCGACTGGCCGTAACGGGTGTCCCGGCCGGACCGGGATTGTATGATATACTAACTGTCCTCGGCCAAACGGCAGTGGTTGAACGAATGCACCGGGCTGCCCGGTTCATTCGAACAAAGGAGACCGATGCCTGACCGGATGCTTCAGAATGTGTTTGCGGACTGCTCGAAACCGCGGACATCTCATCATCGCCGGCACCTATCGGGCTTGCCAACACAGGCAGTAATCGCTTATCTTACATTGAAGACTCGGCGGTTTGACCGCGTGGAAGAACTCTGATATGCAGTGGACCTGTGGCATTTGCGGTTATCTTCATGATGAAGGCGAAGTGCCTTCAGTCTGCCCGGTCTGCGGCGCATCCCGGAGCAAATTCACGGAATACTTCGATGATGACAACAACATAGATGAAAATGAGGCTCTCGTAAGACGGCGTAACAAGTTTGACGATTACTATGGAGACTACGATGAGTAGCAACAAAGAGGAACTGGTGTCGATTACCGAAAACCGCCGCACCACCGAATCGGTACTCAGAGTAGGTGACGAAGCTCCCGACTTCACCCTGCCGACTCACAATGAGGGTGAATTGAATCTGGCCTGGTACCAGAGCCGCAAGAACGTTGTCCTGGCCTTCTATCCCGGGGATTTCACTCCGGTTTGCGCCGCCCAGATACCGCAGTACCAGACACATATGGAACGTTTCGAGCAGTATCGCACACAACTCCTGGCTATCTCGGTCGACTCCGTGGCTTGTCATGCCGCCTGGGCTAAATCACTCGGCGGATTGTCGTTTCCCCTGATGTCGGACTATTATCCCCACGGCGCGGTAGCCGAAAAATATGGTGTTCTCAACCGAACCGGGTATGCCGAACGCACAGTCTTCGTGATTGATTTGAAAGGCAGGATTCGGTGGATCGAAAAACTGGAGCCTTTCGACATGCCCGACAACGAGGAGCTGTTTCGGCAATTGGAAAAACTGGAATCTGAAACCAACCGGCCGTGAACCGGGAGGGCCGATAGACGGTTAGTCATGGTAGCAGGTTGATACCCGGCAATAATGCCGGATCAGCCGCGGTTTGGAAAACATAACATGTATTTCTCTCTGCCCCAGGAATATCGCGAAGCCCGACCGGACGAGTTGCAAGATCGCATCCGGGCCGCCCGGCAGAAACTCGGTCGCAAATTGTGTATCCTGACTCACCATTATCAACGCGCCGAGATCGTCGCCTGCGGTGACCACACTGGTGACAGCTACGGCCTGTCCAAAATCGCCGCCGAACGCCGGGGAGTTGAAGTCATCGCTTTTTGTGGTGTACATTTCATGGCCGAGTCGGCTGATATTCTCACGTCTGAGCGTCAGCAGGTTTTTCTGCCCAATCCGCTGGCCGGTTGTCCGATGGCCGACATGGCGGAGATGGCTGATGTCATGGAGGCCTGGGAATACCTCAAGCAGTTCGGGGCTGAGAAAAAGATCATGCCCATCTCTTACATGAACACGGCCGCATCGCTGAAGGCCTTCACCGGCCGCTACGACGGCGTCATCTGCACCTCATCCAACGCGGTGCAGGCTTTCAAGTATGGTTTTGACCGCCGGGAGAAGATCTTCTTCTTCCCCGATGAAAACCTGGGCTACAACACCGGTGTCAAGTTTGGACTAAAACCCGAGGAGATCGTAATCTGGGATTTCTCACGTGAAAGCGGCGGTCTGACCGAAGAGCAGGTAGCCGGGGCAAAGCTGATCCTGTGGAAGGGTCATTGCCATGTCCATACCAATTTCACTGCCGAGCACGTCCATCAGGTTCGCGAGCAGTACCCGGGGGTGAAAGTGATCGTGCATCCGGAATGTATTCCCGAAGTAGTGGCGCAGGCTGACGCCCACGGTTCCACCAGCTTCATCGTGAAATTCTGTGCCGAAGCACCGACCGGTTCAACTATCGCCATCGGAACCGAGATAAACCTGATCAGCCGCATGGCGCAAAAATACCCCGACAAGAAGATTTTCGAGTTGTCGGGGCAAACCTGTCCAGTGTGCGCCAACATGTACCGCACTACCATCAATGACCTGGCCTACACCCTGGAGAACTGGCAGGACCTGAAGCCAATCCGGGTGACGGAACCGACTCGTGGCGAAGCCCTGCTGGCTCTTCAGAAAATGCTCCGGATTAGCTGACGCTACCCCCGACAAAATAGCCAGCTTTTGTCAGCAGCCACGGAGCAGCTGACGGAATCGGCCGGTGATAACAGCGTCATCTTACCTCTTGTGTAGCTAGTACCCATACTCTGCGACTCAGCTATGTGAGATTTACATTAAGATGACGGTTTCGCTGACCAATAGCCTCTCTCATCCTTTGAAAACACGAACGGCCATAGGAACTCCGGCAAATCAACACGGTAGGGAGCCTTTCTTTTTAACTCACTCTCGGCCTCTCTCCGGGCTTTGAAAAACTCTGCTATGAAATCCGACGTGATGGAGAACAGATTGTTCCAAGTGTTCAACTTCAGCGATGGTATGCTGTAATCCTTACTGCCATCGTGGTTCTGGAACGTCACAAACTCGCCGATGATCAAAAACTCCGAGTGAGTAAAAGCATTTCGTATCTGGTTCGAATAGACAGTAGTGACAAAGTTCGACAATTGCAGATTCAAGGACTGGGCCTGTTTACGTAGCTTCCTGAAGAGCTTGTAAGTTTCTGGCCGACTGTCGAGGAACAGCCTCGGAACGTACTTGTCGCCGACAGCTATACCGACCAACTGTTGAAGCAGTCGCTGAATCCCGAGGCATTCCCAGAATTAACTATACGCCAACATATGTAGCCGACGAACAAAGTTTGCGTCCTCTAGATCTGGAAAGTTCTGCATCGAGACAGCGACTCTACTGAAGTATTCAGCAAACTGCTGTACAACCCATGATCGTGTAATCTCGCAGTGCAAGGAACTTCTGCCTTCATGGGTTATTCTCTCAAGGTCGATGATTGCACAGAAGAATCTCTCTTCAGACTTGGCTCGGGCTTCAGAGAAGAGCTGCTCCACAACCCTTACGGGATCTGGACAAGCTGCCAGACGCATAGCAAAGTCATCATCATCAAGCATAGCCGAACTTGGACCTTTCTTTTTGAAATGGTGTCCCAAACATGCCACAAGAACCGTCTTCTAAGAGATAGCAAATTGTAAGTGGTGTCAATAGGGCAGATAAAGAAAAATAGCGGTGCAGGGGTTTGAACCCCGGATTCCTCAAGAGGGTTTTTTACAACCCCTTTAGCCTCTTTAGGTCGGAACCCCTGTGGTTCCGACATCATGACCGGACATGTCAGGTGCACCCGCGTTAACTGGTAATCTCCCAGGTGACCGACTACGGACACTGTGGTGGTGCCGGGCCTCCCTGAAAAAGATAGGCTACCAGATACGTCAGGTCACCCACGTCAGTAGCTTCGCTGCCGTCAACATCTCCGTTATGCACACACGGCGGTGGGGAACCGCCCTGAAACAAAAAGTTTACCAGATAAGTGAGGTCACCCACGTCTATACTACCCTCGCCATCGACGTCACCCCGCTGAGTACAACACTCCTGATGGAAACTGCTGCCCAGAATGATCAACGAGTACTCGTCAGCCAAAAGGACCCGGTTATGCCATACGAAGATCTCGGATGATGGCCCCGGAGTAGAGAACTCCGCCAACAACGACGGATGGTTGGGGACGCTTACGTTAACCACCTGCAGGTCGTACTTACGATCAGCCAGGTAGGCGATGCTGTCCTGGACGTGGACACCGTAAGTCGAACCATAGGTGTCGTAACTGCCGGCAAGCACCGGCAGAGCCGGGTTGCTGACGTTGTATATCAGCAGGCCACCGTTGGAGATGACGCCGTGTCCGATAAAGGCAAGGCTGTCGCGCACGAAGATATCATGGCTCATACCGGAAGTGTCATCCCCCAATAAAACCGGAAGGGACGGGTCGCTGACGTTAATGATCTGCAAAGCACTACGGTAATCCGACACATATGCCAGACTGTCCTGTACGGTGACGCCTTTGGCGATATCAGGGGTGTTGCAGGTGCCAAGTCCGGCCGGCAAGGATGAATCACGGATGTTGACAATATGGAGACCATCGTACCCACAGGCCAGATAGGCTAGACTGTCCCGGATACAGATCCCCTGAACGTAGTCGACAGCAGTGTAGCTGCCTACTGAGGCGGGGCTGGACGGATTACTGACATTGATGATCTGAAGGTCCCCGTCGGTGACGTAAGCGAGATTGCCCCGTACAAACACATCCGACGCCGGTCCCGAAGTACTGAAGCTGCCGATCCGTGAAGGTCGGGTGGGATCGGCAAAGTTGACTATCTGCAAACCGCCACGACCATGGGCTACATAGGCAATGCCATTGTCGGCAAAGATTCTGTTCGGCTCATCGGGAGGAGTCTCGCAGCGACCGATCTCTGTTGGTGCCGACGGGTTGGCAACATTGATGATTCGCAAACCACCGCCTTGATAGTCATCAGGATCTTCCCATCTGCGACAGAAAAAAACAATGCTGTCCGTAATACCGATACCGGTTACGGCAGCCAGGGTGTCGTACAAACTGACCGGAGTCGGTGTTGCCGGATCAGCTACATTGAAGATCCTCAGACCACCGGACATATAACAGCCGACATAAGCCATATCACCGTGGACAGCTACACTCTGGCAGGGCATGTAGCCTTCGGACTGGCCTACCTGTGACGGGTCTGATGGGACGCTTATATTGATGATATTGAGACCCTGGTAAAAGTCGGCCAGAAAAGCCAGCGTGTCCTGAAGACAAATATCCAGCGCGTAATCAAACGGCGAACCGTAGTTGCCGATCAGCACCGGGGCGGCCGGGTTGGCGACACTGACAATCTGTAGAGCATAGTCCCCGCCGACGATCCAGGCGTCACCGCTCATATAAGCCAACTGATCGCGTACGGTAATGGCCGTGACCGGAGCCGGACTGGTATAAGTACCGAGCCAGACCGGAGCGGAGGGATTAGTGATGTTGATGATGTGCATTCCTACCGAAGATTCGATCACGAAGGCCAGGCTGTCCTCGACAAATATGTCTCCAGCCGAGCCGAGTGATTCATACACACCCACTATGGCCGGCTGCGTCGGGTCTGATACGCCTATCATTAACAGTCCTCCGGAACCATCCGCCAGGTAAACGATACTGTCCTGCTTGAAAACAGACTGGCCCTGTCCCGCAGCAAAGACGGACGCTACCATGAGCGGCTGGCTGAGATCCGAGATGTCGACAATCATCATGCCGCTGATAAAGGCGCAGTAAGCGTAGTCACCGTCTGTAACCACGTCATTGATTCCGGTCCACAGGCAACTGCCGAGGTACTCGATCAGGGGATCGCCATTCGGTGTCACCAGCCGATCCGGTGGCGGTACTCTACCGGGTTCAGCGGGAGGCGGGGTAGCTGCGGCCATGACACCGATTGTCAACAGCGGCAGGAGGGAAACTGTAATTCGTGCGACTTTGCTCTTGATGAACACCATCTGTGTCCTTTCTGTGCTGTTAATATACACCAAATAGACTTATCAGTCAATCGTTTAGATGCTGTGCGCTCCTCCCCGGGAACCTTATACCGCTAATTAGTGTTTGTTTCAGTTATGACAGTGACCGGAATTGAGCGTCAGAAAAGCCGTGACTTTTTCACAATTCTGTGTACATTGATTGCGGTTGATATTAAACAATATTGAGGTTTGACAACTATGCTGCAGATAACCGACACCGCCAGTAAAGAGATTCAGCAGGTACTGGGCTCGGACCAGTCCAACGGCAAACAGTTAGTCTTATATTTCCAGGGTTTTGGCTGAGGCGGGCCCTCTATGGGCATGGCTCTGGATGAGCCAAAGGAAAAACTCGAGAAGCTGGAATCAAACGGCGTAACCGCCTATATCGAACCCGAACTCAGGCAGATGCTCAAACAGTACGGGCAGATTCATATTGACTACATCTCCAACGAGATGCAGGGCAGCGGATTCACCATCAAAGTCGGCAACCAGGATTGCAGCAGCAAGGGTTGTAGCTGTTAACCTGCCCGTCCGCTCAACCGGTCAATCCCCCCACTCTTTCTTCGACCTGTCTGAATACCGGCGGCACCGGGCTCAGACCGCCCCACCCGTCCATTTTCCCAAACCCGCTGAATCAGTAAAAAAAATCAATTGAAACGGCCGGGGGTATTGACATTTGCCGCCACCCGTATATATAGGCATCTGAAATGTTTCACTTAGTGTAAGTATTTGTTAATTGTAGTTACTAACGGTAATTGCTTAAGCAGCTAAGGAGAAGTCCATGTCGAAGTTTGTTGAGACTTTCATGGCCGATCTGAAAGCCAAACATCCCGCCCAGCCGGAGTTTCACCAGGCTGTGGAGGAGGTGATTGCGTCACTGGAGCCGGTTCTGGACAAGCATCCGGAATACAAAGAAGCTAAGATTGTCGAACGCATCGTGGAACCGGAGCGGGTCATTATATTTCGGGTACCGTGGGTCGACGGCAAGGGCCAGGTTCAGGTCAACCGCGGCTTCCGTATCGAGTTCAACAGCGCCATTGGTCCCTACAAGGGTGGGTTGAGATTCCATCCCAGTGTCAACCTGGGCATCCTGAAGTTCCTCGGTTTCGAACAAGTATTCAAGAATAGTCTGACGACGCTGCCGATGGGCGGCGGTAAAGGCGGTTCTGATTTCAACCCCAAGGGCAAATCCGACAACGAAGTCATGTCCTTCTGTCAGAGCTTCATGAGCGAACTGTTTCGGCACATCGGCCCCAACACCGATGTTCCGGCCGGTGACATTGGTGTCGGCGGTCGTGAGATCGGTTTCATGTTTGGCCAATACAAGCGTCTGCGCAATGCTTTCGAGGGCGTGCTGACCGGTAAGGGTCTGGCCTGGGGCGGCAGCCTCATTCGTCCCGAAGCGACCGGCTACGGCACCGTCTATTTCGCCGAAGAGATGCTCAAGACTCGCGGCGAATCGTTTGCCGGTAAGCGCGTCTCGGTTTCCGGCTCCGGTAACGTGGCGCAGTACGCCACTGAGAAGGTCAACGAACTGGGCGGCAAGGTCGTGACCCTGTCCGATTCCGGCGGTTACATCGTTGATGAAGACGGCGTTTCGGGCGAGAAGTGGGATTTTGTGATGGATCTCAAGAACGTCCGCCGCGGCCGCATAAATGAGTACGCTGACAAATTTCAGGGTGCCAAGTATTTCGAGGGTACCGGACTCTGGAACGTTAAGGCCGACGTGGCGCTTCCGTGTGCCACGCAGAATGAACTCAACGGTGATGACGCCAAAACGCTCGTCAAGAACGGCTGCTACTGCGTCTCCGAAGGCGCCAACATGCCTTCCACACCGGAGGCGGCCGATGTCTTCATCAACAATAAGATTCTCTATGGTCCCGGCAAAGCCGCCAACGCCGGTGGCGTGGCTGTCTCCGGTTTGGAGATGTCGCAGAACTCGCTGCGTCTGAGCTGGACCCGCGAGGAAGTCGATGAACGCCTGCACAACATCATGAAGAGCATCCACGAAGCCAGCGTCAGCGCCGCCAAAGAGTATGGTACTCCCGGTAATTATGTCAACGGCGCCAACATCGCCGGCTTCATCAAGGTTGCCGACACCATGATGGACCAGGGTGTCGTCTAAGCCACTCGTGGCTCACATACTTTGAATCGAACAGACGGGACGGGCTTTGGCCCGTCCCTTTTTTTTATGTCGCAATCTGCCTGAAAGCGAAGAAATCCACCTAAAAGGTGGGCCACCCCAGCCCTCTTGTCTTCGGACATTCACCCTGAATCACACCTGTAAAGGTTTTGCACAATCTACCGATTTGTAATAGATAACGGCTGTACTTCGCAAATGAAAAAACGCTTGGATACACCCTGGGTTAAGGGGAAGTTCAAACGGCGAGAGCTGTAAGACAATGAAAATGTCAATTAGTCACCTGGGGCAGATATCATGACACGGAGCCCAAAAACCAACATACGGGAATTGGCTATCCTTTTAGCGGCCACCATCTGCGTCTATTTTCTTTCGTGTACCTTTGATATTTCTGAAAAGATCGTCGAGTTTACCGAATCGATGGAGTCATTACAGGTTGATGAAATCATTCCCTCGCTGATATTCTTCAGCCTATCTCTGGTGTGGCTAATCAAGAGGAAACACACCAACGGCACTATCACCGGATTAGGGATATTTCGCAACATCACCGAGCGCAAGAAAGAAGTAAAAGAGCGTCAAATGCTCGAAATGGAAATACACCAGGCCAGAAAACTTGAAGCGGTTGGCTCTCTGGCATCCGGAATTGCGCATGAGATAAATACACCGATTCAGTTTGTTGGGGATAATACCAATTTCCTATCCGATTCCTACAAAACCGTGATGTCCCTTCTTGAGACATACGAAGACCTGTGGCAACAGGCCAAGGCCGGAGGCGATTTGGCGAGCCTGGATTCCAAGAGAGTCAAAGCTGCAGAAAACGCCGATTTGGAATACCTCAAAGAAGAAGTCCCTTCTGCGATTGAACAAACACTGGATGGTGTGCAGCGGGTTACAAAAATTGTTCGTGCTATGAAAGACTTCGCCCATAGTGATCAAGGGACAAAGTCCACCTCAGATATCAACGACATGCTGGCAAGTTGCCTGACAGTCAGTCATAATGAGCTGAAATATGTAGCCGATGTCGAAACCGATCTTGATCCTGAACTTCCAGATGTTGAGTGTTACCGGGATGATCTGAATCAAGTATTCCTCAATCTGCTTATCAATGCCGCTCACACGATTGCAGATGTAGTTGGCGATGCATCGGCCGGCAAAGGTACTATCACGGTTTCTACACTGCGAGATAAGGATAATGCAATCATTAAAATCAGTGATACAGGCAAAGGGATTCCTCAATCGATTCGAGACCGCATCTTCGATCCTTTCTTTTCGACAAAAGATGTTGGAAAGGGTTCCGGGCAGGGTTTGTCCATTGCCCGTAAGATTGTAATGGAAAAACATAAAGGACATCTAGGTTTCGAAACTGAGGAAGGCAAAGGTACTACCTTTATCATTCGTCTGCCGATTACTATCCCGGAGGTTGTGAAGATATGATGAACAGACTACTCTTTGTTGATGACGAGCCAGATTCGATGGCTTCCTACCTACAACACAAACTGTTGTCAAGTTTGCAGACAAAAAGAAAAAGGGGCACACCGTGGATCAAAAAAAACGAATTCTGTTTGTCGATGACCAGCCGAATGTTCTGGCAGGTATGCGGCGCATGCTTCATAAAATGAAGGATGAATGGGAAATGACGTTCTGCGAAAGCGGGAAAGAAGCCCTTGCTATTATGGAGAAGCAATCATTCGATCTTATTGTCTCTGACATGATGATGCCGTTAATGAATGGCGCACAATTGCTAACAGAAGTTGCCAAACGTTATCCGGGGATTGTTCGTTTCATTTTGTCGGGCCATTCGGATAGAGAGCTTATTCTGCAATCCGTGGGATATGCTCATCAGTATATTGCAAAGCCATGTGATTCCGATAAGCTGAAGCAATACATAAGTAGTTCTTTCGGGCTTCATCAGATACTATCCAACCCGAAATTGCATGCCAGGATTGCCGAAGTAAAAACACTTCCGACCCCCCCAAAAATCTATAATGAAGTTATACATGAACTTCAGTCCGAAACTGCTTCGATTGGTTCTATAGCCAAGTTGATCAGCAGGGATATCAGTTTAAGTGCAAAGCTCTTACAAATGGTCAATTCAGCGTTCTTCGGGCTGCCCCAGCATATCGAAAGTGTAGCACAAGCTGTAAACTATCTCGGTTTGAGCACCGTTCAGAGTCTGGTGCTGACCGCTGGTGTTCATGATCAACTAAAGCACGCTGGTATACCTGAGGCTTCGCTTGAATCAGTCTTTAATCACAGCATGGCTGTGGGTGGTCATGCCAAGAAAATCGCCCTTGAGATCGGATTGCAGCAACGGGACTCTGAAGATGCGTTATTGGCTGGAATCCTGCACGATGTCGGTAAATTGGTAATGCTGGCCAGCTTCAAAGATGAGATGAGTACTGCAATCAGAATGGCACAGGAAAAGTCAATAGAGCCATACCTGGCTGAAAAAGAAATACTCGGCGCAAATCATGGTGAGATCGGAGCACACTTGCTTTCTCTGTGGGGACTACATGATCCAATTCTGGAAGCTGTAGCGTTTCATCATAATCCTCAGCATACAACGCAACCCACCAAGAATATATTAACAGCTGTACATATAGCAAATGCGATTGACAATTGCAGACCTGGTGATGGCGGTGTGTCCTTATCTGCCCTGGATAAAGAGTATCTTGAGGACCTTGAGCTTATCGATCAGCTACCGCATTTGCTGGAATGCTGTAAGTTAGAAATTGTCGAAGAAGGAATAACACAATGATCGAACGATATATGGAAAAAATCCTGATTGTTGATGATGAAAAGAACTTGCTGGCTGGACTGGAACGACAGCTTCGAGGGACTTTCAACGTTGTAACTGCCGATAGTGGTCTAAATGGACTCCGGGCGTTGCAAGAGAACGGACCGTTTGCAGTCATCGTTTCTGACATGCGTATGCCGGAAATGAACGGGATTCAATTTCTGGTAAAGGCAAGTGAAGTAAGCCCGGATGCAGTTCGTATGATGCTAACGGGTAATGCCGATCTTGAGACCGCAATGCATGCGGTAAACGAGGGAAATATCTTCCGATTCCTGACGAAGCCATGTCAGATGGCAACAATGGAATGGGCTTTAGCGGATGGGATAAAGCAATATCGATTGGTTATGGCTGAGCGTGATCTACTTGAAAACACACTTAAGGGAAGCGTCCAGGTATTGACGAGTATTCTGGAATTGGTAAATCCTCTTGCTTTCAGCAGGACTTCCAGAATCCGGAATTATGTCAGTCAGATATGCAAACGTTTGAATGTTGAAGATATTTGGCAGTATGAATTGGCCGCAATGCTGTCGCAAATCGGATGTGTTGCTGTGCCGTCAGAGACTCTGTCAAAAGTGTATGCTGGAGGTGACTTGTCCGAAGAAGAACTACAAATGTTTAGAGATCACCCTCAGCTTGGAAAGCAGCTACTTTCGAATATACCCAGACTTGAAAAAGTATCAGAAATGGTATCCGGTCAACTGACAGGTATTCAGGAGACTGCATCTGACAGTGATACAATACCATCAGATCCAGGATTGCTCGGAGCACAAATACTGAGAACAGCGATGGACTTCGACAACTTGATCTCGCGGGGCAAATCTGCCACACACGCTCTCGGCGAAATGAAGTGCGATAGGAATGGCTACCACCCTTGCATTCTTCGGACACTACGGGAGATCCAGGTTGCGCAAGTTGAGATGCAATCGAAGGTAGTCAATATCCGTGATTTGAATAATTCGATGATTCTCGCCGAAGATGTAAGCTCCAAGGGGGGTGTTCTATTAGCTGCCAAGAACCAGCAAGTGAGTCTCTCGGTTAGCAGATTACTGAGGAATCATATTGAACAGAAGACGATACAGGAAACGGTCACTGTACTCATACCGAGTAGTAAGCTAAGGAAAGCAGATACGACACTGGTACCAACTACATCGTAGAACGATACGTATAGGCCGGGTGGCTCACCGTTTAGGGTGAGGTACAAGCCCTGGCAACTGTTTGGAATATCTTCACCCCCCCGACCACTGATACCGTCTCAGGTCAATCGTGCCGTTGCGGTTGAACGATATCCCCTCGTCTTCAAGCATCGCCCGTTGCTGTTCATAACCGGACCCGGGTCGCAGTGATATCCGTCCCTGACGGTTAATCACCCGGTGCCAGGGCAGCTTCTCTTTGGTGCTGGAATTGTGCAGTACCCGCACCACCTGACGAGCGCCCCGGGAATCACCGGCCATCACAGCAATCTGCCCGTACGTAGCTACTTTGCCCCTGGGTATCTTCTTGATGACGTTGATGGCTCGTTGTTGAAAGGTAGTGATCACTCCACTGGAGCCCTCGTTACGATTGCCGTCCATGCTCATCAATACTTCACGCAGCCGTCGATGCAAGCGTTGTTTGGCGCCACCGGGAATGATCCCGGTTTCAGTGTTGCCCAAGAATCAGTGCTATCTCAGCAATACGACAAACTATAGTACGCTGCCTATGTCCACCCCAAACGCCAAAACCACAAAGGCGCAGATCACCAGCAACCCGACCACTGCTGCCACTATGCCAATCACACCCCAGGCCGAGCCTGAGAGTCCCAGTGGCTTTGTTTGATTTTCCATTAGACCCTTCCTTACTCTGGTTTACCTCACCAGTTTAGTACGATAGAATCCGATCAGAGTTGCAGGTATATTACCTGCCGATGCGTCACATATAAATCGCACTGTGTCTGAATGATCGTAATGACATAGTCGATGCATGTTAACATGTTACGCTCGATGCTATCGCCCGTCAATCCTTGAAACCCAGGTCAAGGGGTTTGTTGAAAAAGTCCCATTCTCGTCATTGCGAGCGACAGCGTGGCAATCTCGGATATTGAATGTTAACGAGATAGCCACGTCGCTTCGCTCCTCGCTATGACGTTTGTTAGGTTTATCAACAGGCCCCAAGCCCCGGGTCACCGGGCACTACATCGATAAGTTTTGATTGGCCATATACCGCTGTCGACAGTTTAATAGTAACTATGATTAAGATACTCAAGAAGACAATCAAGTGGATCGGAATAACGATCGCAGTGGTGATCGTTATAATTCTTCTGTGTCTCGGCGTGCTGACCACTCCGGGGCCATTTATGCCCGAGGATAAGCAATACAGAGCCATAACGGTTCACACCGAGATTCCTATCGGGTCGGAGACAGATTTAATAATGTCCGAGATACTCACGCGCCTTGATGCTGTTCCTATTTATGATCCCGATAGAAAAATGAATCTCTGCCTCTGTTCAACCCAGGACAAGTTCAGTTTTTTTGCCCGGTTTACTCTGCGGGATAAACGAGTAATGGGTTATTGTCTTTGGGGAAATGGTTATGTGAATTTAGATTTCATTAAAGAACTGGCCGTTAAAACAGGTGGGCAACCAAAATACCATACACGCGAAGGAAGTGTTGTACATGTGGCCACTCACGAACTGATGCATCAATATTTGGGTGATGCATACGGTGAAATTGCCTCTCGATTCCTGCCCACTTGGAAGGTGGAAGGATATTGTGAGTACGGGGTTAATCATTTTGTCGCGCCGCGCGACAGCGGTTATACCATTCCGGAGAGGATAGATATCTACCTGGATGACTCCCAATGGAACCCTACGGCAAGGACCCACCGACCACACTACATCTGGGGCCTGATGATGGAGTACCTCATAAACGTAAAGGGTATGAGCTTTGAGCAGGTAATGGCCGACAGCGTGACCAAAGACGCAGTCTATCAGGAGATGATGGTGTGGCGAGAGTTATGAATATACTGCTCCCTATTACTGACAGTTGTTTGTTAAGCTAATATTTTGCGGCTGGACATTCAAAGGAGTTCAGCCATGAAGTGACGGCCGGGTGGCCCATGGCGCCAGGCACAATCCTGATGTCATCGGCTGAGGTGAGAAGTTGGTACCTGTGAAAGCAACTGAAAGTAGCGAATCGCGCCATGCCTAAATGATCGTAATGATGTAGTCGATGCACGTGAACATGTTACGCCCAATGCTTTCGTCCATCAACCCTGAAACCCGGGGCAAGCCCCGGGTCACCGAACCGGGCACTAGCGTAATTTGCTGTGAGTTCGTGCAGTTATTTCAGACACTCGGGAGCACCATCACCATCGGGATCGCAGGGCGGATGACCTCCCTGGAACAGATACTGTACCAGGTATGTCAGGTCGGCAACGTCAATACTCTGGCTGCAATCCATATCTCCACACAGAGGCTTGGAGGTCATAATAATGAGATCGGCCTGGCCTCCGTCAGTGTAGGCCGGTGTCAGCACACCACCCTGCACCGGACAGAGAAGGAACTGAGTGTGCGGAGCCACGAAAGTCGTATCGAAGTCCACTATATGATCGGGTGTTCCATTGGGGATCTGGACCCACATGGTGGCCAGAATCCCGCCCGTTTGCGGACGTATCTGGTCGTAGGCGGAATTCCAGTAAATTACGACTTCGTTGTTGGCGGGATCGACGGTGTAGCCACGACCGACTTCAGTACTGGTCATGGAACCTAGAAAGCTAACCGATGTGACCTCGATATCGGGGGAGTTGTGAGTGAAACCAATTGACGCCGAGCGAATGGTGTCGGTATTTGTCATGTGAACAAAAATGGGAATCGAGTCGCCGGTAACGTTCTGGACAATAACCGGACATCCGAGGTCAATGCTGTTACCGCCGGTGGGCGCTGTGCAGGTTATGGAACCGCCACACGGGGGATCGCCGGCGACCCAGAGGTGTTGGATCAAATACCAGGCATCACCGATGTTGATCGAACCGCACTCATCCATGTCGGCATCACCCACAGGTAACGGCCCGCCATGGAACATGTAGTCGATCAAATAGTAGTAATCATCGAGGTCGATATTGGCGTCATCATTGAGATCACCACACGTTTGTCCAAAGCATAATTGCGGGAGAACCAATAGGGCACAAAGAATAATCGCGCTTTTCATCGTACTACCTCCAGAAAATGATGTTGCCTGTCGTCTGTCAGTTTGTGTCCATAATGAGTTAATTATGCAGCGATAGGATATGTCCTCCTTTCCGGCTCACTAATCTTAGATCAGCTATCATGAATGTACGTCATGTATGTCAACAACCTGAGATACAGCCACTGTTATATCACAGAATGCCATACAACCAGACACACACTTCTGTTTTATTAATCAGTGTTGGATCTTCTGCTTGTAGTAATATCTATAAAAATAATATACGATGGTATTCCGAATTGTCAAGTGACTTACCCCCCAAATATCAGTCCGGCCCGGGTGGCCGACTGGACTGCACCCCTGAGGTTGGACACATAAAGTTAGGGTGATTTGGCAAGGGACCGGTATCTTGTTACCGGGAAAGGAACTTGCCATGAATCCGAGACGAAGATTCAGTGTCGAACTGAAGTGCCAGGTGGTGGAGCAGT